>NZ_SMDQ01000035.1 GCF_012911975.1 Nodosilinea sp. P-1105
TTGAGAATAACGAATGGAGTTGTAGAGGGAATAAATAATAAGCTTAAGTTGATTAAGCGATTGGGTTATGGCTTTTCTAATTTCGACAATTTCAAGTTAAGAGGTTTGTTGCCGTGGGTATTTCCGTTTAAAGCAGCATAACCAGACCGGAAGAGCCCGATTAATTTGAGCTAAAGCATTTAAAGTTTGCCGGATGGCATTTCTTAAGGAGTTAACAGGTAAGTCTGCCATAATCTCAGATGACACTGATTTACCTGTCAAAGACACTAAGTGAACAATCAAATCTCGAAGCTGAAATTGGGTTCTTCCATCGTTAGCATCTTCTTGCAGTGAGCTAATATATCCCTGAAGCACGGTTTCCCAGAAGTCACGGACATCAGTCATATCGACCAGAATGAAGTTAAGTCCGTTGGTTAATGCATACTGTCGAGTGATACCAACCAGATGTGTTTTACCAGATCCTCCTTCACCTATAATTACGATCCCAAGTGGTGATTGGACTTGGGGAAAATCCTTCAATTTCTTTAGATTAGCGAAAATTTCTTGACGCTCATCTCGGTGAAGACCATCAACATCATCCGTCATATTCTGCCATACACTTCTAATATGCATGGTCCAGTTGAGGTCAACGGATTGAAGAGCATTAATAGCAATTGGATCTTTCACTGATTTTATCCTAAGACTTTAGATAAATGATGTGACTTTTATGGCCGTTAATAATATAGCGGTTCTCACTTGGATAAAGTACAAGCCAGTTGTCCAGGTCTATGCGTTCCAAATCTTTTCTCAGTCGAGGTGTACCTTATGCGTTCAAGAACCGCTATAACAGCTGCTTTATCATCCTCTGGTGTAATCTCTTCTGGATCATCTAAGTGCATTAGGACTAGATTTCCTGCTAATTCCATGGTTTCTAGTGCCTGATCAACTTCTTTTTGGGAAAAGTTAACTAGAGAATGGCGGAGAGCAGCCAATTTCACTCTGACGTTACGTTTCCCTGAAGTGATTTGTAGATAGGTGTCACGAATGCACTCAATCAAGTCATGGTTAGCAGCTTCGTTTTTCTGGCTTCGATCCAAGTTGCTCTGACTAGCTGTAGTCAAAAAGTCCGCCAGGGAGATTTGGCGCGATCGCAGAAAAGCCCCTAACTTTTCCAGCAACACCTGAAACGTGGGAATAGCCGTGGTGGCCCGACTGGGAAACTGCACCCCAAAATCTGGGGATTGCAGGCGCATGGCCAGCCAGTCCCAGGCTTTGTCTTCCAACACAATGTGAGACGCCCGGCCTCGTTTTTCTACCCTGATCAAACCAGCATCCACTAACTTGCGGCGTTCAGTCGGTGTGATGCCGGGCTTCACTTTAGACATCATCGGCTCATCTCCTGTAATCAGGAGACTCCACACCACCAGGTCTAACTTAGGCGTTAACTCAATCGTCACAGAGACACCTCCCGGGTATAACAACGTTGCTGGCGACGAAACCGGACCACATCACGGATCTTTTCCACCGCCACCTCCACATCACTGATCACCTGATCATGGGGCAGTCGCAGCACCACATAATCACTGATCAGCAGCTCATAGTCACGATGACGGTCCTGGGCAAACCCAAACCGATTTCCATGGTGGCGATAACCATCAATTTCTACAACCAACCGTCCCTCAGCCCAGAGTAAATCCACCAGGTAAGTTTGTTGACGGACCGTCTTGACCAGTTGATTAAATCGAAACAGTGAGCCTAATTCAGCATCCTGGGCCAGCCACTGGGCCAACTTGGCCTCCCCTGGGCTAAACGGATGGGGCCGTCCCTGGATGGGGAACACCACATGTTTCGCTTCATCCTCAGCGGTGGGGGTAGGGCTGGATAGACCAGCCAGGGGCTTAGCCCCGTACAACACAGCATCGAGGGCGCTATCTCCAGCCAGCGACTGGGGCAGGGCCAGGGCGATTCGGGCCTGGGTGTGGGTCGCTATCCAGTGGACCGCCTGGGCCAGGGCCAGTAACCGATGCGGCGGCGGTTGACTATCTGCCAGCCAGAGAACTAAGGCAATGCCGTTGGGCTCAATGGCCAAGGCCAGTTGAGCCAATTGCAGACTATGGGGAAACGCTGTTAACACAGGCACTTGCCCCTGGTGTCGAGCTCGCACAGCCGCCCTGAGCCAGGGCAACGATATCTCGACATGGTGCTGCTGCCAGTCCAGGCACCGATATCGATTCAGTAGGTCCGCTTCAGCGGTGGACTCAGCCGCAAACAAATTTTCCTGACCATACCAATTGGGCCAAAGCCCTTCAACCACCCTGGCCAGGGCTTGCAACACGCTGGCAATAATATCGCTACTATCCGGTAAACTATCCCACCGGTGAAACACCACCCGTGGCCCCTGACCCAAGTCCTCCGCCAGGGCTATCTGAGCCCAACTGTCAGGGTCCCCTTCCCAGAGGAAGGTTTGAACTTGACCGGGGGCGAGGTTGGTAATTTCGAGTAGCAAAACGTTACAGCAATCGGCTTGCGGGCAACAGCATAGTTATTGTTAGCGTTCCCAAACGTCTGGCTCAGGATAAAAACCCAACTGAAATAATTCATAACTTTAGGGCCATAGCCCGTGCGTAGCCGCAACACCGGGCAGATCGGGCCAAGCTCTAAGCAGACGACAGCAGATGTTTTATTTCCGCTTTTCTCTCTTCAATTTTCGATTTTCCCTCTTTCCCTCAGCGCCCCCGGACCCTCACTCCTGGCTCGATCTGGTCGCCGGGGTAGAGAATCACTTGTTCCCCCGCTTCTAGTCCAGATTCAACCACCGCCTCAAAGTCACTGCGGGGGCCAACCTCAACGGTGCGTTGCTGGGCCCGGCCATTGTCTTTCACAAAGGTGCACCAGTCGGTGTCGCAGCGAAACAGAGCGCTGATCGGCAGCTTTAGCACATCCTCCTGTTGCCACACCACAATCTGAGCATTTACCCGGAAGCCATCCCCCAGGGGCACGTCGGGGTCCACAAAGTCGGCGATGACGTTGACCCGTTGTTCATCCACCCCCAGGGCCGATACTTCAGTGAAGGCGGCGGGTTCCACCTGGCGGACGGTGGCTTCCAGGGTGTGGTCGCCCCCCCAACGATCCAGGACAATCGGGTCCCCTGGGGATACCCGCACCGCGTCGGTGGACAGAATATCGATCACCAGTTCCAGGCCGTTGGGGTCGCCCACGGTCAGCAGGGGGGTGCCCGCCGCCACATAGCGAGCGCTGGGCTCAAGAATCTCTAGCACCCGACCCGCCGCCGGGGCGGCAATGGTGGTGCGGCTGGCATCGACAGTCAGGCTGGCCAGTTCAGCATCCAGGGCGGCGATTTCCCCCTGGTACACATCAATCAGGTAGTCGGGGTCCTGTTGTTCGGCCCTGAGGCGATCGCGCTCCGCCTGGGCCGCTTCAATATCGGCCTGGGCCACAGACACCTGCTGCCGGGCCGTTTCCAGTTCCTGCTGGCGCTGGGTGAGGGCCAGGTCCATGGCTTCCAGGTCCTGGCGAGCAACAGCCCCCTGGGCGTGTAGGGTGGCCATCCGATCGCGATCGCGCTGGGCCTGGGTGCGGGCTGCTTCTAGCTCGCTGACTCGGGCCTGGGCCTGGGTATGTTGGGCCTGGGCCGCCCGGATGCGACTGTTGGCCTGGGCCAGGGCCTCGGGCTTGGGCCGCTGGGTGTCCACCCCAGCCAGTTGGGCTGCCACGGACCGCCGTCGGGCCTGGGTAGCCTGTACCTGGCTGGTCAGGGGTAGGGGGTCAATCCGGGCCACAGCGGCCCCGGCAGCGATGGTATCCCCCTCGGTTAGGGTGATCCGCTGCAGCTCGCCAGCCACGGGGGTAGCGACCACATAGCGATCGCGCACCCGGGTTTTGCCATCGGCATTCACCGTCACTTGCAGGTGGCCCCGTTCTACCGTGGCCAGGTCAACCTCCACTGGCTGGGGCCGAAAGGCGTAGATTACAAGGCCCACCACCCCCAAGCCACCGAGGACATAAAGCCACCGCCGGGACCGGTTGCGGTTGCCGGTAGGCGGGCCTTTGCCATTTTGGTCCTGGGCCGTCAGGGTCTCGGCATTGGCATTATTGGTAGACGTCATAATTTAGCTCCCTCCCTTGATGTATCGAAATCAGCCTCGATTCCAGCCCCCTCCTCACCCATCCACGCCCTCACCCATCCACGCCTTCACCCATCCACCCTACCCTTCGGGAAGCCGCCCCGCGTCTACCACCCATCCACCCATCCACCCATCCCACCCCTTACTCCCGGGTTTTCAACACGGCAATTAGATCCAGTCGTCGCAACTGGTGGCCAATCAACAGAGCCGAGCCAGCGGCCGCCAGCCCGGTGACCAGCAGGGCAAACAAATAGCTGGCCGGATGAATCACAAAGGGGATGCGCAACATTTCAGAATCCACCGCTGGGGAACGGTTCAAGGCCCAGGACAGGCCATAGCCCAGGGCCCACCCCAGGGGCACCGCCGCCAGCACCAGGGCCCCCTGTTCCCCCAGCAAAATGACGGCAATTTCCCGCTGGGTAAAGCCAATGATGCGTAGGGTCGCCAGTTCGCGGCTGCGTTCCGACAGGGCAATGCGGGCCGCGTTATAGATCACCCCGGCGGAAATGATCGTGGCAAACAGCATCAGCACCGCGTTCATCGCCCCGGAGGTGGCTCCAATGGTTTCGTCAAACTGGTGCAGGGCGGTTTCCCGCTGGGCTACACTGGCCACCGCCGGGGTTTGCTTCAGTTGGCTGTACAGGGCGGTAATCTGCTGCTGATCCACCAGCAGGTAGGCGCCTGAATAGCTGGTGTCTTCCTGCATCAGCCGGTTCAGGGCATCCACATTCATATAGGTGGCCAGCCCCATCAGTTCGTCCACCAGGCCAGCCACGGGCACCTGGCGGGTGGGACGCGCCCCTTCCAGCACCTCTACCGTCAACGGATCGCCGATCTGCACATGCAGCAACTCTGCCAGTTTGCTGGTCAAGACAATGCCGTCATCGGGAATGGGCACCGACTGCAAGTCCTGGTCAATCAGCCGCCGCAGGGTGCTGGGGGAGCTGAGGCCGGTGATGCTGCCCAGGCGGGTGCGATGGCCATAGCGGAACCGCACCGGCACCGCCCGAAAGGGCTCCACCCGCAGCACCCCAGGCAGCTGCGCCAGGTCATGGCGGACCCGGCCTGACAGGGGTTGGGTAAAGGTGAGGGTCATATCTTCCCGTTGCACCGTATGGAACTGAACCGCCATGATCTGATCGGTGGCGTCACTAAAGTAGCCCCCTACCACCAGAATCGCCACCGCCATGGAAATGCCGACCACCGCCATCAGGGCCTGCAACGGTCGTCGCTCCAGGTTGCGCAGAATGATGCGTCCAGCGGGGGAGAGAAAACGCTGCAGGCCCATGCGCTCAACGATGGTGGGCTTAAAGCTGGCGGGGGGCTCGGGACGCATCGCCTCGGCGGGGGGCAAAGAGACCACCCCCTGCACAGCCTGGAAGGCGCCGATCAAAGCGGCGATCGCGCTGACCCCCACCGCTGTTACCATCACCCTGATCCCCACCTGATACTGCACCGAGGGAAACTGGTAATACTGCACGTAAAAGTGGGTGAAGTTTTCCCCTAACCAGCGGCCCAGGCCCAACCCCACCAGGGCACCCAGGGCGACCACCACCAGCACCAGTTTCAAAAAGTGCAGCCCCACCTCCAGGTTGCTGTAGCCAAAGGCCTTAAGCACCGCAATCTGGTCCCGTTGGGTACTGACCAACCGGGCCAGCACCATATTCAGCAAAAAGGCGGCAATGCCCAGAAAGATCACGGGCAAGATCACAGCCATCACCTGCAGCCCTTGCAGGTCATCCTCTAAAAACCGATGGGAAACCTGGTTATCGCGGCCATAGGCCCCCAACCCGCCATAGGGATCGAGAATTTGATCGAGCCGAAAAATGACCGCCTGCTCGTTGGCCCCAGGGGTGAGGGTCAACACTACATCATTAAAAGCCCCATCCAGGTCAAAGGCGGTGGCCAGGGCCGGTCGCCCCATCCAAAACACCCCAAACCGCTGGTTGTCGGGCAACAGCTCGGTGCCGCTGATTTCATACAGGTATTCGGGGGATAGGGCCGTACCCACAATCCGCAACTCCTGCCAGCGGCCATTGATCACCGCACTGATGGTATCCCCCAGGGCCAACTGGTTCGCTTCCACAAAGGCGGGGCTGGCAATCACCTCATCGAGGCGATCGGGCTGGATGTAGCGACCCGACTGCAGGGCAATGTCGTTGAGGATGGCCTGGGGCTGCTCGGGGATCGACACCAGCCGCCCGGTAGCCGGATCATCCAGTCCCGGCACATCCAGGGTGACGGTTTCCACTACCCGCGATCGCCCCTGCCCCACCCCAGGAATCTGCCGAATCTGATCCATTACCCCCTCGGGGGCCCGCTTCAGCTGCACAAACACATCGGTAAAGCGGTACTGGCTGTAGTACTGGGTCTGGGAGAGCTGCAACGACTGGTAGGTGCTGGTCATGGTGACCATGCTGGCAATGCCACAGGCCACAATCAGCACAATGGCAATCACCTGCCCCCGCAGGGTGATCAGGTCTCGCACCAGCTTACGATCAATGGCTAGTAGGGAGGATAGCATGGCCCTTACCACTCCAACTCATCTGGACTGGCTCGCCGCTGGTTGTGCTCGATGGTGTGGATCTGACCATCGCGCATGGTAATCACGCGATCGCCCATCGCCCCAATGCCCGCATTGTGGGTAATGATCACCACCGTGGTGCCCAACTCCTGATTCACCCGGGCCAACACCTCCAGCACCAGCTTGCCAGTGCTATAGTCCAGGGCCCCGGTGGGCTCATCGCAGAACAAGACTTCCGGGCGTTTGGCGATCGCCCGGGCAATGGCCACCCGCTGCTGCTGCCCCCCCGAGAGCTGGGAGGGGAAGTGGTCCAGGCGATCGCCCAGACCCACCAGAGCCAAGGCCTCCTCGGGCCGCATCGGGTGGGGGGCAATATCGGTGACCAGGGCCACATTTTCCCGGGCGGTGAGGCTGGGAATCAGATTATAGAACTGAAAAATAAACCCAATGGACTCTCGCCGAAACCGGGTGAGCAGACCATCGCCCCCCTGGCTCAAGTTTTGCTGGCGAAAGTACACCTCCCCGCTGGTGGGCACATCCAGCCCGCCCAAAATATTCAACAGGGTCGACTTGCCGCTGCCCGACGGCCCCAGCAGCACCACAAATTCCCCCTCGTACAGGTCAATGTCCACTTGCCGCAGGGCATGCACCGCCACCTCACCCATCTGATAGGTTTTGACGAGGTGGTGGCCATGGAAAATAGCTGGAGCGGCCGTAGCGGTGGAAGTCATGGTAAACCGTTGCCTTGACAATTTTCTTTACTAAAAGACCACCTGGAATCAAAATACTGGGTAGTATCTGTATATCTTCAAGTATAAGACGGCCTGCAGGCCTGTCAATTTAGCGTTGCGAAAGGAAACAAACCGATGGCCAGACAGCGACTCTCCCGTGACCAAAGTCGCCGCCAAACCCGTGAACGGCTGCTGACCGCCGCCGCCCAGGTGTTTGCCGAACAGGGATTCAATGGGGCCTCGGTGGAGGACATTGCGACCGCGGCGGGCTATTCCAAGGGGGCGGTTTACTCCAACTTTGACAGCAAGGAGGATCTGTTTCTGGCCTTGATTGATCAGTACCTGGCGGTAGAACTGGAAAAACTGGGAGATGGGCTTGACCTCTCCCTTTGGGAGGCAGAATTTGAGCGGGATCTGACCGAAAACCGCACCCTCAATCTGCTTACAGTGGAGTTTTTTCTGTATGCCATGCGCAACGAATCGGCCCGGCAAAAGCTGGCCCAGCGCTACCGGGTCGCCTACGAGGTGTTGGCTAAGCTGCTGGCCCAACACTACCAGCAGGCCCATCTGCCCCAGCCCATGTCAGCTCAACATTTGGCCTGGGCGATCACATCCATGGGGACGGGGTTGTTTCTGCAAACTTGCCTGGACCCAGAGGCTGTGCCAGAACGCATGTACATGACGGCCCTGAAGCGGATTTTGTACGGCAACGGCGAACCCAACGCAACCTAGGACAGAAAGGCAGTCGATAACGATACAGGGTCAGCATTTTGCTCAACCGCTTAAGGAGGCTACTAAGTACACATAAGTCCTGTGAGCCCTTGTGGGCAGGGTTTTCCCTCCATCCCCCAGCCCCTTCCTCCCAAAATGGGAGGTAGCACCTTGTGCTTCTCGCAGAGTAGGGGAGTAGAGCTTTCAAAGCCCCTCGCCCTTCTGGGAGAGGGGTTTGGGGAGAGGGAAGACCTCAGCCGAGAGTGAGTTTCTCCCGTTTGGGCTTTTCCTCCATCCCCCAGCCCCTTCCTCCCAGGGCGGGAGGTAGCACCTTGTGCTTCTCGCAGAGTAGGGGAGTAGAGCTTTCAAAGCCCCTCGCCCTTCTGGGAGAGGGGTTTGGGGAGAGGGAAGACCTCAGCCGAGAGTGAGTTTCTCCCGTTTGGGCTTTCCCTCCATCCCCCAGCCCCTTCCTCCCAGGGCGGGAGTAAGGGGAGCCGGAAACTCTTATCTGGTCTTGCTTTTGCCCATTTTGAAACCCTTGTCTAGCCTCCCCCGCTCTTCGAGAAGCAAGCTACACCCATTTTGGGAGAAGGGGATTGTTGGCGTAGCCTGCCCAGAGGGCTTGGGGGAGAGGGCCAAGATGTGTGTACTTAGTAGGTTAAGGAGGGCAGAGACCTTCTTGGCATTCTGGACCACGGGCAATATGGGCGTCATAAAATTGTTCGATGGCGGCGGCATCATAGTGGTCTAGCCGCTGCAGGTACTGCCAGGCCGTTAGGGCGATCGCCCCTTCAAAATTCTCCCGAGGGGTCAGAATAATCCGTGGGTTGCGACGGCTCAATTGCCGCACCTGGCCTTTTAGTTGATCCAGGGTTTGCCCTTCGATTTGGTCAGGGTCGTAGTAAATCACAATGCCGCCGTGCTCCAGGTTATGCACCAGCTTTTCATCTTCGGGGGCTTCAGCATAGATGCCCCAAACGGCCCAGGCATCATAGTGAGCCCCAGAGGTGGGCGGGTTGGTGTTGTATTCCACCCGCTGGCCTTCGGGAACATGTTGGCGGCCCTCATCAGGAAACTGTTCGCCTGGGGGGGCAGGCTCTTGGGGCGGCAGCGGCACTCCAGGGGAGTCGGCGACAAAGGTGTCCACCCTGGCAGAGGTTTGTTGACCGCTGTTGACCACCGCCAGAACCGCCACCGCCACCACGATACTGAGGGGGATGGCCAACCAGCCTTTATCGCGCAACTGTTTAGACCAAGCGGACCCACGGCGACGGGATGATCGACGGGATTTAGCCATGGGTGTCTCCCTATACTTCAATAACGTTAATAGTTTTACAGATCGCTGTTTGATTGTGGCCTCATACCAGGTCCTCGGGGAACGGTTGGGGACTGCCCCTACTGACGTTGGGCCATGCGCTGGGCCATGCGGGCCTTGAAGGCGGCGATCGCCTCGGGCGTCGGCTGAGTCCGTTGCCAGGCGTCTCGCTCTAGCAAGGCCTGAGCCCACCGCTGCAACTGGGGATAGGGGCCTAAATCCACCCCGATGCCAGGGAACCAGGCGGTGACGGTGCCCAAAACCAGCTCGGCCAGGGTTAGGCGATCGCCGCCAAAGTAGGGACGCTCACCTAGCTTTTGCTCCAAGAAGGCCAGAACACCACCCACTCGGTCCAGGGCCTGGGCGATCGCCTCGGCATCCGGTTCACCGAAGCCCATCATCTTTTTGGTCAGGGGGGCCAGGGCGGGCAACAGTTCGTTGACGGTCACCATCTGCACCATTCGCACGGTGGCCAGATCTGCGGCCTGTTCCGGCAGCAGCGGCGGTTGGGGATATTGGGCGTCGATGTAGTCCAAAATGGCGAACGATTCAATCACCGTCAGCTCCCCATCCACCAACACAGGAATGTGGTGAAACGGGTTCAGGGTGAGAAATTCCGGCTTAAACTGGTCGCCCCCCAGGTCCACCTCCACCGTTTCAAAGTCCAATCCTTTTTCCAGCAGGGCCACCCAAACCCGGCGCGAGTTGATCGAAAGCGGAGTGTGATAGAGGGTTAGCATAGCGGTTGCTCAGTAATGTCATACTTCGAGATAAAGTCTATCGTTTCGTGAATCTTTCCGGAATTAGCCTCCCCTGGATAGAAGTTCGGAAACAACAGGTACCTCTACATACCTGGACTCTTCTTTGGCTAACAGGACGGTGGATAGATGGCTATGGGTATATCTCGCTGCCGATGGCTGCGGTACGGACTCCTGATCCTTTTAACCCTGGGGCTGTTGTTGGGCCTGGGGGCTCGACCGGCCCCTGCCGATGCTGAGCTAGTTAGCTTAGTGGCAGAGGCCAAGACCTACCTGGAAACCCAGACCGGCCACCGCTTTACCAAGCCGATCATTGCCACCCGAGAGCCTTACTACCAGGGGCTATATATCCGCGACGATGGTTACCACCTAGCCACCAGTCGGGCCGCCGCCCGCGACCCCGATCACCCCGGTCGCTGGATTGATCTCAACATCCTGGAAGGGCGGGCAGGCAGAGAGCTGCCGGAGGCCTGGGAAGCTTGCCTGGTGGTGTTTTCCGAGGCCTGGACCCACCAAAATGCCACCGCCCAACGCAGCACCGTGGCCCATGAACTGTTTCACTGTTACCAGCGGGAAAAGTGGGGGTCCAGCTATCGTGCCCCCCTCTGGGTACTGGAAGGGTCGGCGGTGTGGGCCGGGGAAACCTACACCGGCGGCTCCTCCCGCAGTGAAACGACCTGGCCCCGCTATCTGCAATGGACCGCCCGGCTAAACGAGCGCAGCTACGATGCCCTGGGGGTCTTTGCCCACATGGCCCATAGCGGCGAGGCCAATGTTTGGCAGATGCTGGACCGGGCCTTTACCCCACCCCTGCCCCCACCAGCCGCTGAGGCACAATGGACCGATCGCATTTTAGGTCTGCTGGCCAACCGCAACGAGTTTCTGCAAACCTGGGCCATGGGCCTAGAGCGGCACCCCAGCCAGCGGCCGTGGAACACCAGCGGTCCTGGCATCACCCCGGAGCGGCGGGAGATTCAACCCCTACCGATTGGGCAAGGGCGACAAATTCAGCGCACCGTGCAGCGGCTGTACCAGATCCCCCTGCCAGCGGGGCAGGTGATTGCCGTCGATGTGGTGAATGGTGGCCATGGGGGGCTGCGCTGGGGGAATACCACCACCCGCATTAGCGATAGTTTTAACCAGCGGTATTGCCTGGGGGATAGCTGCCGGTGCGACGATGGCTCCCAGCCGCCGGGAGTGACATCTGTGGAAGCGAGCCCAGGGCTGATTGCCCTGACTGGCTACCCCGACACCGCCCAGGTGTGGGTTGACCCGATCGAAAACCCCTGTGAACCGGAGGAACCAGAGGAGCCTGAGGGGGGTGGTGGTCCCAGTACCCCCTGGCCTGGGGGCGATCGCGGTCGAGGCACCAGCTATGGCGACCCCCACATCATCACCTACGACGGCTATCGCTATAGTTTCCAAACCCTGGGGGAGTTTTGGCTGAGCCAGACCTCTAACGGCCAATTTCAGGTGCAGGCGCGCCAGGGCCAAATTCCCGGGCGACCCCTATCGATGAATACCGCTGTGGCCATGCAGGTGGGGGGCCACAGCCTCAGCATTTACGCCCAGGATTCACCCGATGGTCAATCGCCCCTGTGGTTAGATGGTCGTCCCCTGACCTTGAACGAACCTACCCTGGCCCTGCCCGGTGGCGGTCAACTGCTGCGCCAGGGCCAGCGCTACCAGGTGAACTGGCCCAGCGGGGAAACGGTGCAGGTCTCCCCAACCACCCTGGGAGGGACGGCCTTTTTGACCGTCACGGTGGAGGTACCTCGCTCTAGCAGTCAGTACCAGGGCCTGTTAGGCAATTTCAACGGCAGTCCTGGGGATGACCTCCAGGTTCGCGGCGGCGGGGTGGTGCTCCCCCAGGATGGTTATGCCCCCATCACCCGCCTGGTGCGGGGACTGATTCCCAGCCCGGTGCCCCTTAACCAGGTGCAAACGGCCTTCTTTCAGCAGCTTTACCGCCAGTTTGGCGACAGTTGGCGGATCACAGCGGCGGAATCCTTGTTTGACTATGGCCCTGGCCAGTCCACCGACACCTTTACCCGGCGAGACTTTCCCAGCCAGTTTCCGTCGTTGGTGGGGGTAGCCCCAGCCCAGATTCAGCAAGCCACCCGCCTGTGCCAGGAGGCCGGGGTGAATGAGTGGATGATGGAGGGCTGTGTGTTTGATGTGGCCGCCACTGGCCAACCCGGATTTGTGCAGGGGGCGGTGGATGCGATCGCCTCTACCCTGGTCAATCAAATTCAAAATCGGGTCGAGCAGGAAATCCGGCGACAGGTTCCCCTGCCCTTTCCCCTGCCCCGGCTACCGTTTTGATAGCCCCCTGGCTAATAGTGGTAACGACACTGGGCAATCAGAATGGCCTGATCTTGCAGCTTATAGACCAGGCGGTGCTCGTCCGTGATGCGGCGCGACCAGTAGCCCTGCAAGCCATGCTTAAGGGGTTCGGGCTTACCCATCCCTTCAAACGGGGTTCTCATGGCGGTTTTAATCAACTCGTTGATCCGCTGGACTATTTTTTTGTTGGTCTTTTGCCAATACAGGTAATCGTCCCAGGCAGCTTCTGCAAAGATAATTTTCAATCGTGCAACTCCTGCTCCTGGCCTTCCTCGGCCTCAAGTTGGGCAATGGATGCAAGCAGCCGCTTGGCATTCTGGGGACTGCGTAACAGATACGCTGTTTCTTCCAAGGCGTTGAAATCGTCAAGGGATATCATCACCACGGACTGTTGATTATTGCGGGTGATAATGATGGGGGCATGATCCGCGCAAACCCGATCCATGGTTTTAGCTAGGTTTTGACGGGCAGCGGTGTAAGATATCGCATCCATAGGAGACCTCTTGACTGTACATAATATTGTACAGGATTCAACCCAGGGCGACCCGACTTCTATCGGGCAGATCAATTAGCTCAATGGTCTTGGGTGATCTCTGGATAACAAAATACCCCCGTAGGATGGGCAAGGCCCTTTGCCCATCCTACATAAAGGGACAATCTTTTCTAGAGATCACCTTGGTTCTTCCCTTTGATAATCTTAGGAAAAGTCCCCTGGAGCCTCCCTATGCTCGATTTGCCCCAACTGACTGGCAAACAGCGACAGTTTATTCAACTGTTGCAGCAGCAACCAACGGTGGACAGTTTGCGATCGCACTGTGCCCGCCATGGGTTTGACTTCAACTTCATCAATGGTTTTTTGCTCAGTGGAGCACTAGATGGTTATGTGGAATGGCAAGAACAATCCACTGAAGCCTGGGTGCTGACCCCGAAAGGGGAAGAGGTGGGGGGCCAGGTGCCCGGGGTGGCCTTGGCAGAACAACTGCTACAGGGAATTCGCGATCGCGTTACCCTGCAAGGCCAGCTGGGCGATCGCTTTAGCCAAAATTATGGAGCTCTGCGGCGCGAGCAGGCGGTGGATTTAATTGATGAAGGCAATACCGCCCTGGTGACGGTGCTGAAGCCTGGGGTATTGAAAGACTACGTGCAGCGGCAGCAGGTCTTTGCCGCGATCGCCCAGGGAGGCTCCCCCGACGACCAGGCCGCAGAGCCCCTGAGCTGGCTACAGCAGCAGGGCTACATCACCCGCCGGGTGGAGGCTGACTATCGCCTGACGGTATTGCCCGCCCTGCAAACCCTGGAGCTGAGCGACGTGGTCACTACCCTGACCAGCGAGCTGATTTTGTCAGGGCAGTGGCAGCAGGTGCAGCTCAAGCCCTACGACATCCACGACGCCGTCCCCGACGTACCCTACGGTCGCCCCACTATCCTGACCCAGTGCATCCAGCGGATTCGGGATATTTTTCTCAACATGGGCTTTGACGAAATGTCAGGCTACCTGGTGGAATCGGCCTTTTGGAACTTTGACGTCCTCTTTACCCCCCAAGATCACCCGGCCCGGGAAGTGCAAGACACCTTCTACCTGGCCCAGCCCCAAACCCTGCCCCTACCCAACGACGCCAACCTGATAAGCCAGGTGAAACAGATCCACGAAGCTAACTACGGCGGCCAGTGGACCGAGGCCGAAGCCAGCCGCGCCATCCTGCGCGCCCACACCACCTCGTCTACAGCTCGGCGGCTGTACCAAATGCAAGGGCAGACCGGCAAATACTTTTCCATTGATCGGGTCTTCCGCAATGAAACCGTCGATCGCACCCACCTGGCCGAATTCCACCAAATTGAAGGCGTCGTGGTGGGAGAACTCTTGAGTGTGCGCACTCTGATGGGCTATCTCACCTACTTTTACGAGCGCCTGGGGTTCAAGCAGCTCAAGTTTAAACCCGCTTATAACCCCTACACCGAGCCTTCCCTGGAAGTCTTGGCCTACCATGCCCCTAGCGATCGCTACCTGGAGGTAGGCAACTCGGGCCTATTTCGCCAGGAAATGCTGCAACCCCTGGGCTACGGGGACAAGTCAACGGTGGCCTGGGGCCTGGGCCTAGAGCGGATCGCCATGCTGCTGTACGACGTGGAAAAGCTATCCGATCTAATCGGCCCCGACATTCGCCTAGATCACAAAACTACCGCAAGCTAGGGAACCCTCTGCTCAGAGCGCTTGCTTACGGACGATCCTACGTCATTTAAGCACTGGCCATTAACTGAGCCCATAAGGGTTTCTCTTTAGATAGCTGACTCACAATGAAGCTCTCCCACCTGGCGTAGCCGAGGTGGGAGTGTCCTATGTTAATCTCGAACTATCCAGAGTCCAGAGATCACACAGGCAGGCCCAGCTTCTAGGCGACCGTCCAGAACGTTTGCTGGAACAATCCTCACTGTCCTTTCGGCGAGTGAGTTTAAGAATGCCCCTGGCGGCGATATTTTGCGACCCGTTCAGGTCTGCGTTGTACCGCTTGCCAGAGGAGAATTTTGCGAGGGCGTAATTTTTGGAATCGCGCCGAACCAAGCCAGACCCATCGTAGGCCAGCTTCGAGGTGTAGGCGGCAACGATATCAATCACCTTGCCGCCCAACTCTTGCCACTTCAGTTCGGTGAAGTCGCGGATTTTGGCCTTGAGCCATCCGTGAAAGCGCTGGCGCAGGTTGGAGCGTTTCCGACCTCCCGTCGCCTTCCACCCTTTCAGGTTCTCAAAAACGATTGCTTCTGAGTTGAACTCGTTGGCAATCTGGACAATCCGCTTAGAAACAATGTGGCTGATTTGCTGGTTGATGTTCTGACACTTTCGATAGGTGTTGGCACAGAACCCCTTGTGGAGCTTGCCGCCTTTGCCCATCGTCTTAGAGGCCCGCATTGAGACGGATTTGAGCCGTTTGTCTCGACGGTCTATGTCTCTTCCAGGGTGAATGAATTCACGATGGATTACAGTACCGTCATGGGTCACGACTGCCACGGTTGCCGTGGTGTTGATGCCCAGGTCTACCGCTGTCACGTTCCCGTCAGGCTTCCGCTTCGCTGGCATGCAGTGAAACGGCACCGATAGGTGACAGGCCTTGCTGTTAACGATCAGTGAGGGCGACAACAATTTGTTGCCGGGTACCTCATGGCGGTCACGTAGTCCCGTAATTTGAACCGTTGTCCAAACCCAGTCAGACCCCGTGAATACCTTGATTTCAACCTGCTCATACCCGTGCAGCTTGTAGCACTGGCCCTTATAAAGCGTTGGGTAACAGCCTGCATCAGCATTGAGCTGAGGTGGCTTAGCATCCTTCCGCTTTCGAGACGGCCCACTCTGCCATTCCTGGTATCGAGTCAGGAAGCTGCTAACCTGCCCCGCCGCAAACATGATGGCGGCACGGCGATAGTAGCTCGGGAATTTGTGGAACGTCCCATCAATCAGCGCATACTTTGGGCTAGGGTTTTGCGCTGTTTGATGGATGAGTCGTTCGATAGCAGGAACTAGGTTGTCGCTGGGCAGGCTTCCCAATTCTGGCCAGTGCGTGAAGACAACGCCAACCAAATGTCTGCACAGCCGACGATAGACCGCCACCGTTTCGCCAAACAGCACTCGCTGCTCTGCGGTCGGGTTCAGCGTCCACTTGTCGGTGCGAATAATTTTGGTGGGCTTCTTTGTCTTCATAGTCCTATTGTACTACAGTGAATGGGAGGAATAAACCCCAGACTGCTTGTCTATGGCTGGTAAGCTCAGATCTTTTTCTCATAGTGTCGCCTTGCTGAAGGGGCATATTGTGTTCGTCACGAAGTACCGCCATCCCGTCATCACTGAAGCCATAGAGGCTGACATCAAAGCGCTGGCTGAAAGTATCTGCCTGAAAGTTGACTGCATTCTTGAGGACGCAAAGGCTGACCTGGGAAGCAAAGACCACATCCATTTGTTGGTGGATATGGCCCCAAAGGTGTCGGTGTCCAGGTTGTGCAACACCCTCAAAACGGTAACTAGCCGGGAGATTAGGAAGCGCTACGCTGAGGAGTTGCGGCCATACTACTGGAAACCTGTTTTCTGGAAACGAGGATTTAGCGCTGTCTCTAGCGGCGGTGCCCACCTCTCCATCCTCAAGCAGTACATCGAGAACCAGGGCTATGACGACTAGACCCCGCCGCTCCTTGACCCCCACCTGTTCCCAGGTGGGGGAATGCGTCGCTAAAATTGTTCAACACTGAAAACCCGAGCAAGTTACCGTTCTGATCAACACGCTCCATGATGGCCTCGTTATCTGTTTCTCGCATATAGCCGGGGGCGTCGGAAAATAGCACCTCCATGAAGTCTGCTTCGGGATCAAACCAAATCTTTACGGTTTGGGTCATACCTGTTCTCCCTGTTAAGCACTCATCAGGTCTGTTGTTTCCTCTCTATGCCGGAACTCATCTAGCAATTCAAAGAACTTTTCAAAACCCGTTTTCTCATCATGGCAAGAGAGCATAATCAGCTTGGCCCAAGAGGTCACAGACTTCACCTCTAGCTTATTTTGCAGCCACGGTTGAAATTCTTCATAGAACTGTTCTTCTTCTTCTGTGAGTTCCGCCCCTAGTTCACTGCGGGCAATCTCATACCCATTCAACAGCATGAATAAGCCACTGACCGATGGATAGCCCAAGTACATTCCTGGACTTTTTTGAATACGGTTTAACAAGTCAAAGACAGTAGACATTTCTTTATTTCCCCCTGTCTAAAAGGTCTGAAAGTGTAATTTCTTCAATCTCAAAACGACCACTAATGCAGTTAAAATCCGCTACCCAGTCATCTCGCAATAGCCCCTCATTGCCCAGGTTATCAAATACCCGCCCATGTACTTCAATACCGTAGTGGATACCGTTTTCAGTAATCGACTCCTCAACACCATAGCGCTGGCTGGTGATAAACACTTCTGTTTTGCGGCGCGTTCGTAGCCGAAGAATAGTTACCCCAATGCCCCTTGATTGAAGCCATTGGGCCAGGGCGATCGCACACTTATCACATACATTCTAAAAGCGGGTAGGAGACAGCGATCTCACCAACTTTCTGCCAGATATCTTCATTGGTGGGGCGATTGTTCTCCGAATCGCCTGCGCCGATAATCATGCTAGCTGGGGCTCTCAAATCGTGTAATGGCCAGAATAATGCACCTCAAGTGCACCGTCAAAACCTAGAAGCTGGGGTTTAGAGAAGCTGGGGTCTAAATCAGATTCAAGTCCAGACCTGGAGTTCTGCCTGTGGGAAAACTTCAGATCCCGAGCTGGACTTGGTATACAACAGACATTGGGCTGCGGTAGGCTAGCGGAAGGGTTACGCTGTCGTTGGGTCTTCGTTACCCAGCCCCGACGCTTATCCCGGATTATGGCCAAACCACCCAAAGATCATGTGATTGTCTCGAAAGGAGAAGAGTCCCAAGGATTGGGGACCTTTGGAGGCGTCTTTACCCCATCCATTCTGACTATCCTCGGGGTAATCATGTACCTGCGGTTTGGCTGGGTGCTAGGCCATGTGGGGTTTTGGCCAACCCTGCTGATTGTCACCATTGCCACCTCCATTACCCTATTGACGGGGCTATCGATTTCCGCCATTGCCACCGACCAGGTGGTGCGGGCCGGTGGAGCCTATTACATGATCAGTCGCTCCCTGGGGATTGAGACCGGCGGGGCGGTGGGCATTCCCCTCTACCTGGCCCAGGCGCTGTCAGTGGCCCTGTACACCATCGGCTTTGCCGAGAGTCTGGTGCAGGTGTTTCCGGTGTTACCCCAAACCCTGGTGGCGTTGATTACCACGTTGCTGGTGGCAGCCCTGGCGCTCAAATCAGCCAACATTGCCATTAAAGCTCAGTACTTGATCATGGCAGCGATTGTGCTGTCCCTGGGATCCCTGGCCCTGGGGCACGGGGTAGAGCCTGGGCCCGCCCTCCCAGCCGAGCCCCCCGGTTCCGTCGGGTTTTGGGCTGTGTTCGCCGTATTCTTCCCAGCGGTGACCGGCATTATGGCTGGGGTCAACATGTCTGGAGATTTAAAAGATCCCCAGCGGTCCATTCCCCAGGGAACCCTGGCCGCCATTGGGGTAGGCTACGTGATTTACATGATTATTCCGGTACTGCTGAGCCAGTGGGCCACCCCCGAGACTCTGGTGGCCGAGCCCTTGGTGATGCGGCGCATGGCCCTGTGGGGAGATGCAATTTTGCTAGGGGTGTGGGGAGCCACCCTATCGAGTGCCATTGGCAGCATTCTGGGGGCACCTCGGGTCTTGCAGGCCCTAGCCCGCGACGGCATTTTGCCCCGCAGCCTGAAGTGGCTGGGTCGAGGCCATGGGCCAATGGATGAACCCCGACTGGGGACGCTGTTTACCCTGGGTCTAGCCCTGGCGGCGGTGTCCCTGGGGGATCTGAACCTGATTGCCCCGGTACTGACCATGTTTTTCTTGACCACCTATTTGGTGCTGAATGTATCGGCAGGCCTAGAAACCTTTTTGCAGAGCCCCTCCTTTCGGCCCACCTTTAAAGTGCACTGGGGTCTGTCCCTGCTAGGGGCCGTGGGCTGTCTAGGGGTGATGTTTTTAATTAATCCAGTGGCCACGGTGATGGCTGCGGTGATTGTGTTGGGTATTTATATCTGGCTAGAGCGGCGCGAAATACAAGGGGCCTGGGGGGATGTGCGCAATGGGCTGTGGATGACCCTGATCCGCACCGCGTTGTTTCAACTGCAAACCACCCCAGATACCAAAAACTGGCGCCCCCACCTGCTGGTGTTTTCTGGAGCGCCGACCAAACGGCCCCACTTGACTGAGTTGGCTGTGGATTTAACCCATAGTCGCGGGCTAATTACCCTTTCGAACGTTCTGCCCCCGGGAGCCCGTAGTGCCAGCCAAAAAGATGCCATGGAATCTACCCTAAAGGACTATCTCGAAAAGCAGGGGATCGAGGCCTTTGTGCGCTTGGTCACTGCTTCAGACCCCTTTAGCGGTATGGAAAAACTGGTGGATGCCTATGGCATTGGTCCTCTGGTACCCAATACGGTCTTAGTGGGGGACACCGAGGCCGAACAGACCCGCGATCGCTTTTGCCAGATGGTAGCGACCTGCCATCGCTCGAAGCGAAATGTGCTGATTTTCCGCAGCCAACCCGAAAACTATCCGGCCCTGACCAAAGGGCTAGCGCTTAACCGCCGTATCGATGTGTGGTGGGGAGGGTTGCAGGCTAATGGTGGCCTGATGCTGATCTTGGCCTACTTACTGCGGACTAGCGGTCGGTGGCGCGATGCCGATGTCTATCTAAACCTGGTGGTCCCTAATGAAACCGCTAAGGCTGCCGCCCAACAAAATCTGGAGCATCTGGTAAAAAGTCTACGGATTGGGGCCATTCCCAGGGTGATTGTAGCTCGCGATCGCAGTTTCGATGACATCCTCACGACCTCATCCCAAACCGCCGATCTAGTGTTTCTGGGTCTAGCCACCCCCGATGGAAACTTCAGTCAGTATTATATCGATGTCCAGCGACGCACCGCCGCCCTGCCGAACACCCTGCTGGTATTGGCCTCTGAGGATCTAGAGTTTGCCGAGGTGTTACAGAAAGAAGCGTAGCACTGCCTGGTAGAAATTATGACAATTGTTGCCGAGGGTATCAGGTATCAGGTATCAGGTATCAGGTATCAGGTTCTAGGTAACAGGTGTCAGGTTCTAGGTAACAGGTGTCAGGTGTCAGGTGTCAGGTTTTAGGTAACAGGACAGGTTGGCCGACTTATGCTCTAGGGAACTAGAATCAAATATGCCAATCCTAAAATATCAGTAACGATGCCGGATTCTAGTGGCGATTGAACAGCCGGGCATTTCCCTCCCGCCATAGATTCTGGGCCGCCCCTAAAAGGCGATTAAACCACCCCCTTTCGGCCAGCTCAGGGGGATCAAGATCTCTAATAACAGAGCGACAGCTATCAGTAGGCCATTCCCCGAACATACATTGCAAGCCAATGGGGGAAAGCATGGTGTTCCGTCCATTGTGACCCACATTGGGAACGATGCGAAAGGCATGGGCAGATCCCCACACTTGCTCACCACAAAGATGCTGAAAGTACACGTCAGCCCGCTGCAACCGGTGAGCCCCCTGTAACATAGCCCTAGATGCTCGAGGAAGGCTAGCGGCCTCAGGGTTATTGTCATTTTCGCCAATCAGATGGGCTACTCGCCGACTGCGATAATTGTTGCGGATATCCTCAGCCGAAAGATTAGCATTGCTGAGGTACCAATAGTTATTGAGTGGTTCTAGGCCAAACGGATAGCGGTTATATTGTTCCGATAACTGGTTGATGGTCTGGTTCGGGTTGTTACTAGCGGCGATCGCCGTTGCCATCATTTCTTCGGTGGGGGTAGTCATCTGATAAGGAAAACTGTTACCACTGGACAGCCGTCTAGGCCCCATATACAGGTATGTCCCAGGATTCATAATCACATAGCGCACCTGAAACCCTCTGGAGACAGGAAACTGACTCGTGGCGGCATAGCGATTCACCATCTGTCCACCCCCCGACTGCCCCACTATCACAACACTCTGTATATTGGGGAACCGACCTGACGTGGTTGCATCTTCAATCAGTCGATCCAGAACATGGTAGCTACTGGCTCGGGCTGGATAGTCGGGTGAGCGCGGCTTCGATCGGGCTCCAAAAAAACGCCCACCATCCCAAGTAAGCAAATTAGGCTCATTGGCGAGCACCTCCTCCAGGTTGTCGTAAGACTCGCTAGAGGTGTCTGAGTATGCTTGTCCTACATCAACCCATTGGGGAGCCACCACTAAGGCTTGGGGCGCGACCCCTGCTGCCACTGCGGCATCAATCCCATTTTGCAAATAATCTAGGGCCTTGCCCCCCATACCATGCTGTGAAATTAGCAAGGTTTGCACATTTTGGTTGGGGCGGGAAGGGAAAAAGCTGTTAGAAGATCTGCCAATGCCACTGGCGAATGGAATACTAACGGTATGCTGGCTATCAGCATAAGTGACCTCAAAGGTAAAACGGTCCTCAGCGATAGGGTTTCCACTCATAATTTGAACCAACCAGTGGGCAGTGCAGAATGCTGTGCAAGCATTTCGACTAACTAACTTTAGAATATCTGCACAGATTCTCCCGCAGTGATCCACAAGTTTTAACCCAATGATAGATACTGAGCAAAGCACGGCCAGTAGATCAAAGAGCCAGGGTTCTCAAAATACTGTACCGACGCTACGACGCCTACCATCTAGCGCCACCTGAAATTAAACCAGATCCAAGTCCAGACCTGGAGTTCTGCCTGTGGGAAAACTCCAGATCCCGAGCTGGACTTGGTATAGTCCAGCCCAGAGCATAGCTACTCTGGGCTGTTGAGGACGTTAGGCCACAGAGAAAATGGATGACTAACCCAGTTTAGAGAGGGTTTCAGCCATGGCAAAATCCTTTTCCGTCAGCCCGCCAGCATCATGGGTGGATAGGTGAATGACCACTTTGTTGTAGGAAATTTGCAAATCCGGGTGATGGCCAGACGCCTCAGCCGGTTCCACCAGTTGATTCACAAAGTCAATGGCGGTGACAAAGTCCTTAAAGGTGCGCGTGCAGGTAATGGCTTTACCGTCGAGGGACCAGTCAGGTAACTGACTTAGTTTAGTTTGAATGTCGCTGTCACTCAGCAGAGTTGCCATAGTAAAAAATCAGGTAACTACCCTTAGATCCTAAGGCATGCTTCCATTAGTGCCTATGTTGGACGGCAAAAGCCCCAGTATTAAGGGCTCAAGGGCTTTGTGAGGATAGTAGCTCGCCTTAGGAGAGGGACTGTGAAGCTTCTGACTACCCTATTCCTATTTCAACTGACACCTCTCAGCCATTGCGTCAGTTTTTCCAAAAAATACCTTCAGGTCACTCCCGGCACTAAAGTCACCCTAATGGGTACTTACAAAGGCATAGTTTAATGTCCACAATTAATTCATAGAAAATTCAGTGCGGCTCAATCGGTTCTGCCCTGGCTGTACTGGTTTCATGAATTTCTAAGGAGTTTTGCTATGTCAAGCCCTGGCATTTATAGAGGTAATGATGGTGGACTGTATTACTTTCAAAGCAACTTTGCTGTAGGCGGAAATGGTCGTTGCGCCTGGTTTGGCTTTAATCAAAACGCTGGATGGGCCAATGTATTTTTTGGAAGCTGGACACGGGATGGCCAAATTATTCGAGGAATGGAAGGCAGATGGTGTGATGTGCCCTGGTCTAATTTTCTGGGCAGTGGAGAAATAGCCGTTGACTTTCAGCACTTGGGTAGACGAACAACATGGGTACGTAGAAGCGTCACAGGTGGCTTCGGCGGGTCAAGATGGAGTCCAGAAAGTAATGCACCTTCATTTCCAGCACTATCTAGGGGAAAACGGGATTTTGAAGAGAGTTCTCTAAGTGGGGTATGGCAAACGAATACGGGAGCATTTTATTACCTCCGAGAGCTACCTTCAGGGCAGGTATTTTGGTTTGCAATCAGGCCTGATTTAGCTGCCACCCATGTAGCCATGGGTAATCGCCGAGACAATCGGGTGTGGGCAACCTGGCTGGACATTCCTCCAGGTCAAGTGCGAAGTCAAGGGAATCTATCCCTAAGGCTGTTGCCCCCCAATTTCATGGAAATAGAAAGTAGCAGCGCTTCGTTTGGCTCTTCCCGCTGGATTAAATTGTCCTAATATCCCTACAAAACTCCCTTTAAAAGCTATCCGCCCCTGTCAGGGGAAGATAACTTCCGGGACAGGGGCGGTCTAGTTGGATCTTAGGTTGAACCTGACTGCCGGGAGGAACCCTCATCAGCCAGCTTCAGAAGCTCAGTCATCTACAACAGCAGATAACACCGATAGTTAGAGCACAGCCCCGGCGCACAGCCGGCTTACGTCAACCTGAAGACCCACACGTTTACTACTCTCTTGCATGGGCACCACCTCCTAAATTTCTAAAGGGCAAATTTTCAGATTTTCTGCTGGAGGTAACCTAGGCTAACAATGCTTCGAGCGATTACCGCGGAATACCTCGAAACCTTGTCTTTAGCCTGGCGTAGCAGCATTAACCGTAAGGTAGCACAATATTTCTAGCTGTGGCAGAAATAGGTCCAATAGCCTGGATGTTTACCGCAGAGTTGAGGAAGCTTAAGCCGATGTCAAGCACGCTGCTGGGGTTCACGGTACGCGGTTTCAGGCGAGCCGTAGACCCTGCACCGTAGACCGTGCACCGCAGACCCTGCTGCCCCGTCACCTCTGGCTTGACAGACCACTAGTCATTTCTGATGGCTAGTGTTTATAGTGGTTGCTGGTTTATCGGCGCAACCCTATGGCACAGGCAATCGGCACAACAGCGAAAATCCTTACCTGTGTTGGCCAGGGTCGGTCGGTGGAGCTTACGACGCGGCTTGCCACCAGTGGCGAAGGGGAAGTGTGGCACACCAACTGGGATGGCTACGTGGCCAAGCTCTACTTCAACCCCAGCCCCGATCGCATCCGCAAGCTGGAGGTGATGATCGCCAACCCGCCCACTGACCCCAATGCCGCCATCAATCACCCCTCTTTTGCCTGGCCCCAGGCCCTGTTGCAGGATGCCAGCGGGCGATCGCTAGGGTTTGTGATGCCTGAAATCGCCAACAGTGTCGAGCTGATTGATGTCTACAATCCCCAACGGCGGCGGGCGGTGTTGCCGGGGTTTAACTGGCTGTACCTGCATGTGGCGGCGATGAATATTGCCTCCATCACCCAGGCGATCCACGCCAGGGGCTATGTGCTGGGAGATATCAAACCTCAAAACATCCTGGTCAATAACCAGGCCTTACCCTCAGTGATTGACACCGATTCTTTTCAGGTACGTAATCCTCAAACAGGGGAAGTGTTTCGCTGTCCAGTGGGGTCTGAGGGGTTTACCCCACCCGAATTGCTGGGGCAAGATTTGGCCGCCATGGACCAGACCGAAGGCCACGATCGCTTTCGCCTGGGGATTATTATGCACTTGCTGCTGTTTGGCGACCAGCCCTTTAAGGGAGTCTGGACCGGCTGGGGTGATCCCCCCGATCCCAACCAGCTGCTGAGTCAGGGCCACTGGCCCTACGGCATGACTACCCTGATTCAGCCCGGACCGCTGACCATCCCCCTGGAGACAGTGCATCCAGAGCTGCAGCAGTGCTTTTTGCGCTGCTTTAACCAGGGTCACCGGGATGCCAGCCTGCGCCCTACCCCAGGGGAGTGGCTCCAGGCCCTGAAGCTGGCGGTGGCTGACCTGAAAGCCTGTGGCAAGGTGAACTGCCATTACTACAGCCAAAGCTATGGGCGGTGCTACTGGTGCGATCGCAAAAAAGCTTTAGGCATCGACGTTTTTCCGAAGGCATCCCTGTCCGCTGCCCAGCGGCGGGCCAGGTACCAAGATACCCTTGACCGGCTCCTGCAACCGGCGAGTCAGCTCGCCCAGACCGTGACCCAGCGTTTAGATTGGCCCCGTCTACCTTCGACTCCTACCTGGCCTCAGATCCCTCTACCTCAACGGCCCCAGATGCCGTCCCTGACCCTGCCTAAGGCCTGGAAACAATATGCGATCGCCACCAGCCTGCTTTCTGGGGTCGCGATCGCTTCCCTGGCTATCATCAAGGTCCTGATGGCCCAGCAGAATACCGAGTCCATGGTCTTCGGTACAGTTTTATTCATCGGCCTGTTGGTTGTGTGGGCACAGCTCGCCAAGCCAACCTCGTCCTAGGATTGCCTGACAGAAAACCGTTATGCATGTTGTGTTGATCCATGGGTTAGCCCGTACCCCGATGTCGTTGATCGGGTTGGCGCGTTACCTGCAACGGTCGGGCCACACGACCGAGCTATTTAGCTACTTTGCCTTTGCAGAAAGCTTTGATGCCATCGTTCAACGCCTGAAGCAGCGGTTCCAGACGTTGGGGGCCCAGGGTTCCTACGGGGTTGTGGCCCATTCCTTGGGGGGCCTTCTCACCCGGGCTGCCCTGGAGGGAGGGGCAGTGCCACCTCCGGTGCATGTGGTGATGCTGGGCACCCCCAACCAACCGCCGCGTCTGGCGCCCCTGGCCTGGCGATTACTACCGTTTCAGTGGTTCACGGGGCAGTGTGGCTTTAACCTCACCTGTAAGCGGTTCTATCGCAGGCTGCCACTGCTGCCCAGCCCCTACACCCTGGTGGCTGGCACTAAGGGGTTCACGGGTGCCTTCAGCCCCTTTGGACAGGCGATCAACGATGGCATTGTCGCCCTCTGTGAGATTCCGATCAACCCAGACGACCCGGTGATCACAGTGACGGCCTGGCACACGTTTATGATGGACCATCCCCAGGTGCAGGCGATTGTGGGGGCAGCCCTGGCGGGGTGCGACTAGGCCGCCGGTACATATCCCAGGGTTCTGCCCTGGGATTTCCTGAAACCCATGGCCAATCAGCCTAAGAACCCTGGGATCTTGGCATACTTTACCGATGCTCTACACCAACCTACTCATCCATCACCCGAATCCGGCGAGTGTCTACCAACATGCCATCTTCGCGGATAATCACCGCTGATACCCAGCGTTGATCGGCCTGGTCGGAAGCGGTGCCAATTTTGTAAAGCCCGCCAGCATTCAGTACATCGAACACCACTGGACGGGGGGCCAAGAAATCTTCGCTGGTGACCCCTTCATCCACGGCGACCCCCATCAGCGATCGCCCCTCTAGGGGCTCCATTACAATCGTATCAAAAGAGTAAGTTTGTCCGGCTGACAAGGTGTCGGGCAGTTGAATCAACACTGTGGGGGGGGTGGTGCCCGACGTCAGGCGACTGGTCTCCGTTAGCACCTCTTGATAGGCCACTTGTCCATCCTCTAGCTGCTGGCGGGAGGTGACCTCAGCCACCAGGTTTAGTTCTCGTTCGGGACGCCGCTGGCGACCTTCAATTCGGGTCAGGGTTTCAACGGTGTAACGATCTGGGCCAACCGCCTCCCAGGATAGGAGCTCAATATCGTAGGTCAGGTCGCTGTACTGATTCCACAAGGTTTCTAGGGTTTGACGCAGCTGGCTGTGGTCAAAGCTGGTGTCGCTGTCAAAGCCATCGCTGTAGAGAGCCATGACTGCATCCAGGTCTTGGGCGTTAGCCGCTGCTTCAATCTCAGCTAGGGTGCTGACCACTGCCGACGGTGCGGTGGATGGGGACGCGGTTTGTGCTACAGCCGGAGCGATCGCATCTATCCCTACCCCCAGGGCTACCCCCACCAATGCCCATTGCCACAAACGCCCCATATGCCGCCTCTCCATACCGAATACACCCTTAACCTTAGCTCAAGTTCGCCAGATTCTGGACAAGGCTTGGTATAGTAAACGGTGATTCAAAGTCTGCCACAGGTTGCGGTGGATTTTGGCCTGGCCAGACTAGGCCGGTGCAGCCTGAATCAGGGAGTTTCACCATTGTTGAGGGTGCTTTGCCAGACTCATCGACCCGATTGCTAGTGGCGGCCAGCGGTACTGGAGGCCATCTGTTTCCGGCGATCGCCACCGCCGCCGCGCTCGACCAACATCACTACACCATCGAGTGGTTAGGGGTGCCCGATCGCCTAGAAACCAGCCTGGTGCCCAGCCAATATCCACTACATACGGTGCGCATGGGCGGCTTTCAGGGAAAACCGGGATTAAGCACCCTGACGGTGCTGGGGCAGTTTGCCCAGGCCACGATCAAGGTGCGTCAATTGCTGCAGCGGGGGCAGTTTCAAGGGGTATTCACCACTGGCGGCTACATCGCCGCCCCGGCGATCATGGCGGCCTGGTCTCTGGGCTTGCCGTCGGTGCTGCACGAATCTAACGCCCTCCCCGGTAAAGTCACCCGTTGGTTAAGTCCCCGGTGCAGTGCTGTGGCCCTAGGGTTTGAGGCGGCCAAAGCCTATCTGCCGAAAGCCCGTACGGTGGTGGTGGGAACCCCGGTGCGAGCCGAGTTCTTAGGGGCTGAGCCGCTACCCCTGGACGACCCAACCATTCCTGATGGGGTTCCCCTAATTGTGGTGGTGGGTGGCAGCCAAGGGGCAGTGACGGTGAATCAGCGGGTGCGGGCCGCCGCTCCAGCCTGGTTGAATGCAGGAGCTTGGATTGTGCATCAAACGGGCCGTAACGACCCTGATGCCGACGAGTTCAGCCATCCCCACTACATCCATCGGCCTTTCTTCGGCCATATGGCAGCCCTAATGGGCCGAGCTACCCTGGCCATTGGTCGGGCTGGCGCCGGTACCCTGACCGAGTTAGCCATTTCTAAGACCCCATCCATTCTGGTGCCCTATCCCTTTGCGGCGGAAGACCACCAGGCTTTTAATGCATCGGTATTTGCCCAGGCAGGGGCAGCGATCGCCATTAACCAGGCAGACTTAACCTCTCAGCACCTACAAACCCAGGTGCTGGAGCTGCTCAACAGCCCCGAAAAACTAACCCAGATGGCGGCGGCGGCCGAAACCTTAGCCATTACAGACAGCGCCGAGCAGCTAGCCGACCTGATTCAAAAAATCATTGCTGGATAGTGGCGGTCTGGGGTTGTTGCGCCTCAACCGTCGTTGGCATCGGCTCTAGCCGAAACCCCACTACCGGGGTACCCAAGCAGTAAAACCCCAGCTTAGGACGTAGTTCAAATGCCGGGTCGCGTCCCTCTAGCCATTCTTTTTCGGTATAGAGCCAGTAGCCCTTGGGACCTGCCACCAGCTGCACCGGGGTTTCGCGACTGCGCGAAATTAACATATGGGTTGGATTAAACATGGACTGCTCCTCTAGCAAGGCTATAGATAAATGCTTGTTTTGTTTCTTCTATGTAATTATGTAACGCTTTCTCAGAAACTGGCGCGGTCGGGAGAGCCGAACAGGCGTCGGTGGGATTGCCCCATCCGTAGCTATACCTAGAGTCTGAGATAAGGCCCCAGGATTCCCCTATCCGTCCCCAAACCCAAGAAAGCGTATTAAATTATTAACTAGCAGTTACAAAACTTCATCTGCCGAGAGATGGCACCCATTTTCCGGTAGTTTCCTAGTTATGCAAGAATTTCAAGCCCACCAAACCCTACGTCTGCGAGTGCCCAACGAAGCCATCCCGATTGAGCACTATCTGCGTCAGCCCCAGCGCCTGGTGCAAGCCATTACTGATCCTCGCCGGATTGACCCCCTGGATGATGGGGTGTATCGGCTGAGTTTGCGATCGCTCCAGTTTTTGGGCATCAATGTCGAGCCCACCGCAGACTTAAAGGTGTGGTCCACCGCTGACGGTACCTTGAACCTGGAGTCTGTGCAGTGCCAGGTGCGTGGCCCCGACTACCTTAGTTTTGTGAACGAGTCTTTTGGCATGACCCTAAAGGGTACCCTCAAGCCCCAGCGCCAGGATAGCCACACAGAACTTACTGGGCGGGCGGACTTGGGCATTCACATTGAGTTACCGGCCCCGATTAAATACATGCCCGACCCCATGCTCGACAGGGCCGGTAAGGCGTTTCTAAATGGTATTTTGATGACGATTAAGCACCGCATCGAGCGTCAACTGGTAGAGGACTATCGGGCCTGGGTGGCTGCCACCCTGCGGCGATCTGACGGTGCTACCCAAAGCAGTCTGCGGAGCAACTTGGCCCAATAGCCTGCTGTAAGCGATGAATCTGCTGCCATTCTGAATCGCTGAGGGGTTGCAGCCGCAACTCACAGTTAAAGCACTGGGCTGCGGCTTGGGTAAGTGCCCTGATAATCGTTTCAAGATCGACTTTAGCCATGGGGCCTGGGGGCGGTGGCACGGTTTGAAACACCTGCTGGTACAGGGCTGGATCCGGGGTGAGCACCATCGAGCCATGTTGCAAGACGTAGCCATCTCGCCATAGTTGGGCACTGCCAATCCGTTTGTGGCCCTGGGTATCCACCAGGTCGGCCTGGGTGGCCAGGGCAAAGCAATGGTGCGATCGCCCATATTGCCGCTGGGGTTGGCCAAACTGTAACGGCACCCCCAGGGCCCCCCAGCCCTGAATCAGAAATTGACAGAATTCTTGGTACACCTGCTGCCGTTGGCCGGAGCCTGGGGCAGTAATCAGGGCGTAGGTTAAATCCCCCTGGTGCAGCACCCCTCGCCCCCCGGTGGGTCGCGGCACCAGATGCACAGGTTGCCCCTTCCAGGTCAGGCTGGACCAGGCCTCAGGAAACCGCCGTCGCTGGCTAAACCCCAGGGAAATAGCCGCAGGCTGCCAGGTGTAAAACCGCAAGCAGGGGGGGTGGCCGTGGTGCTGGTACTGATCCAGTAGCCATTGGTCGATGGCCATGTGCACAGCTCCTGGAGCCGCCATCAGCGGTAGTAGCCGCCACACTGAACGGCTCACGGGGCTTCCCCCGCATGGTAGGAACTACGCACCAGTGGCCCAGAGCGCACGTGAGAAAAGCCCAGGTCACGGGCGATCGCCCCCAGGCGGTCAAATTCGGCTGGGGTCCAGTAGCGCTCCACCGGTCGGTGGGCCAAGGACGGGCGCATGTATTGGCCCAGGGTAAGGCGATCGCATCCCACCTGGCGCAAATCCGCCATCGCCTGAATCAACTCCGCCTCCGTTTCCCCATGCCCCACCATCAGCCCCGACTTAGTGGGAATCTGGGGGTCCTGTTCTTTCACCAGAGCCAGTACCCGCAGGGAGCGATCGTATTTCCCCCCCCGGCGCACCGGACCTTGCAGTCGCTCTACGGTTTCCAAGTTGTGGTTATAGCAGGCGGGTTTGGCCGCCACCACCCGAGCCACCCGCTCCGCCTGCCCCTGGTCACGGCTGGGGCCGCCCCAAAAGTCCGGTGTCAACACCTCAATCTCAGTGCCTGGGTTGACCTGACGCACCCGATCCATCACCGTTACAAACCAACTCGCTCCATGGTCGGGCAAGTCATCTCGGGCCACGGACGTCAGCACCACATAGCGTAACCCCAACAGCCGCACTGCCTCAGCCACCTGGTCGGGCTCCTGGGGGTCTAAGCTCATCGGGGCGTGCCCTTTATCCACCTGACAAAAGGCACAGGCGCGGGTACAGGTAGCCCCCATCAGTAGAAAGGTGGCAGTGCGGTTGGCATAGCATTCCCCCCGATTAGGGCATCGCCCTTCCTCGCAGATGGTGTGAATCTGTCGCGCTTTGATAATGCGCTGCACCTCAGAGATATCGCTGGCGTTGCCAATGGGGCGGCGGAGCCAGGGGGGGAGGCGGGGGGGAGTGGGGGAGATGGGGAGTGGGGGAGATGGGGAAGGTGGGGAAGGTGGGGAGGAGGGGGAAGGTAGGGGGGAGGTCATAGTTGGGAAAAGCAGTCTGGCGTTGGGTGTTTGGGCAGGGTGGCGAATAGACGATTTGATTGTAGCTGACTCTTTGGGCGACCCTTGAACACTGCGGCCTCCACCGTTGGGTAGACCCAGGAAGAAAGCCATGGAGCGGGTCTATGACCACAGACGTAAATGGTTTGCAACTTTTATTTACAATGCGTTACGTTTAAGGTGTCGTAAACAAAACCTTGTATGACCACTCGCGGATACACCACAGAGGAAGGCGGACGGCTGAACAACTTTGCCGTTGAGCCTAAAGTTTATGTCGACGATACCCAGCGGTTTGGGTTTAACGCCTACGCAGAGCAACTCAATGGTCGCCTGGCGATGATTGGGTTTGTTTCAGCGATTGTGTTTGAAGCCCTTACAGGTCACGGTATTGTGACTTGGCTAACCAGTCTGTAGTGCCTGCCTTGTGGTCGAACCATCATCCTTTGGCATTGAGCTTATCTATTGCTCCCATCAGAAAAAATAGTGCTTTAGGGATGCGGGTTCAGAAAAGTTATGTTAACTTAAGTAACAAGGTTGTTGAATTAATTGCCCCTCTATCCATTAAGGAGTTACTCACCATGGAAACCAACGAAAACAAGTTCGGATTTGTTGACTTCGCTGAAACCTGGAACGGTCGTTTGGCCATGCTGGGCTTTGTGATTGGTGTAGCTACCGAGTTCCTGACTGGCCAAGGCATTCTGTCTCAAATCGGCCTGATGTAAAAGGTTATTCAGTTCAAGACAAGGGGGGTGCAACACGGTTGCACCCCCCATTTTTTGATCATTCAATCAGATTTTACAAATCCATCTGGCCTGAGCCTGGCCCGTAACCTACAGCATTTGGGCCAGGGCCTTAATCTTGGCCAACTTGGGGGCAGCAAGCCCGGTCAACTCATCTAGACTCAGCCAACCATCCTTAATTAACCCAGCCAACATAAACAGCGGGGTCGGCTCCCGTTGGTCGTACTTGCCATCTAAATCATGGCGACGGGCACTCAGAAAATCGTGTAGTTGCCATAGATCATCCATGCAGGCAATTGCCTGCGCCTGGTCGTGCACAACCTGTACCAAGGCCGTTATTTCCCGCTGATGGGCTTCGGCGACAGCCGTCTTAACGATCTCCTGCTCGTGGGATGTCCACTGAAGTTCACTAGTCTGCATTGATTGGGATAATGATATACATACATCTATATTAAGGATATGTTACAGACTTTTGCAAACTCTCATAATTTACAATAGCCCCCCCAATTGCGCATCGGGGGGGCTAACAACCGCGTTAATCCAGTTCAAAGCTGAAGTTGGTAACCGTAATGGTTAGCGAACCAAGTTAAGCAACTCTTTGGGCGAAGCCAGCAAGTCAATCGCCACAAAGAAGATCTTACCGTCAGGGTTCAGTAAAAACCGCCAGGCAATGTTCATTCCGACTCCTGCCCCAAACCAGGGAGTCTGCACCCTGCCCGTCACCTTAATCTGGGTAAAGCCATCGTCGGCCGGTTCTGTCACCCCTCGTTCTGGAATCAGACTGAGATTTTGACATTCTTCTTTGAAAAACTGCATGATGTTGGCCTTGCCCACGACGGGACGCTGAAATGGGGGTTGCAGGGCACCATCAGCAGTAAATAGTTCAATTAATGCATCAAAATCATTGGCATTGAGGTTATTCATGTAAGCCAGCACCGTAGGGTTCGTAACGCCTTCGATGCTGACTTGGCTGCGCTTATTCATGTCTTGGGGCGGGGCCACTGGCTCTGCCACCCGGTTAAAGGAGTCCATTTGCTTGGGATCAAAGCCCATGCCAACCACAGCATTCCGCAAGACTGTAATTTGCTGGCCCGACTCTAGGTTACGAATTGATTGCAGGACCGCCGCCGCATTTGCAGATAGCTGGTACCCCTCAGGAATGGGCGCCACAATTCCCTCTTCCATCCACTGGCCCAACTTGTACCAAAACCCCAGCTTAATGTTGGGCGACCAGGTGGCATAGGTGCGGCCAATGGGGGTATCGGCGCGGTTGGCCAGGTCACACATCACTTGAGACTGTTCCTGGAATGACATGGCGCGGATTTCATTCATGGTGGCTTCAGCAAATTGCATGCTGGCAGCCCCAGGAGCGGCAATGGTAATGCTTTTGCCCATTTCCAGATAGGCAAACCAAATCAATGCGAGTTGGTCTTCAGCACTTAGTTGAGTAAACCGGGCAATCGTGGCAGGCACAGCGTCAGCCGTGAGGGTATTGGGAAAGATATTGCGGGCTGAGTCAAGGGTAAATGGCATGGATATATGATCTCCTTAGGGTATTCAAGGGAAATAGAGTTGAGCCTATCTAGCTTTATTTTGTGATCAAATGCTGACTATCCAAAGGTAGTTTAAGCATAAACAGAGGCAACTGCCGTGAAGAAATTAGAAGTGCGATCGCCTTAAGTGGTCTGATTTTCCGACTATGCAGGGGGGAGGGATCGGTGTCCCAGAGAGTAGCTGTGAAGCCAAAGAAATTCGCTCAAAGCTCTGACATCCTCCCTTATCTGACTTGTTCCTTTGACTTAGCCTAAGCTTAACCCTATGCCATGATTCCGTGCCATTACCATGACTCTATACTCACTGCCTCAAGACCTCTATGGGTAGGGATCGCCTCGGGGGCTTTTATCTGGAGGCAAAATCCCTAGAATAGGAGTAGTCCTTTAATTAATATCTTTGGCAACACATGGAAACCCTGGCACTCACGTCTCCCAATGTAGAACAAGTACTTGATGAGCTACGTCCCTACTTGCTAGCCGATGGTGGCAATGTGGAACTGGTAGAAATCGATGGTCCCGTGGTTAAGCTGCGCTTGCAAGGGGCCTGTGGTTCCTGCCCTAGCTCGGCCATGACCCTGCGCATGGGTATCGAGCGGCGGCTGCGGGAATTCATTCCTGAAATCGCTGAGGTTGAGCAGGTCATGTAGGCATGGTTTCGGGTAGATCGGCTCAGGCCGATTTACCCTGTTTATTTCTCTAAATTCTGGGTTGACCTAAATCAGCGGTTCAGCAAGGTTAAAAGCCCGGCTTCTTTGTTCCTGCTCTGACGAGATCATCTGCTGTCTGGCCCAGAAACCGGGTTTCTGTGTCAGTGTTCTAGCCTTTAGTGGTTTGCTGATATCCTGGTTTATTGGCCAGGGTTTGCGCTGGTTGACGAATTTCAGAGGACGGCGGTGCTAGATCTCAAGCAAGTACGGGAAAACCCAGAGGCAATTCAGGTGGCCTTAGGCAAACGGGGAGCCTATGACTTGGCTCCGCTGCTAGAGCTGGATCAGCAGCAGCGTAAGCTAGAGACAGCGCGATCGCAGCTGCAAGCCCGTAGCAATGAAATTGGCAAACAGGTGGGGCAAAGTATTAAAGCTGGGGCCGCCCCCAATGGCCCCGAGGTGGCAGCCCTAAAAGCCGAAGGCAACCAGGTTAAAACTGAGCTCCAAACCCTAGAGCCCCAAGAGCGGGAAATCAAAGCCCACATTGAAAGCATTCTACTGGGACTGCCCAACCTGCCTAGCGACTCCACCCCCGTTGGTAAAGACGAAACCGAAAATATAGAAGTCCGTCGCTGGGGGAACGAGTATTTGCCCCAACAGCCCGCCAAACCCCACTGGGAAATTGGCGAAACCCTAGGCATCCTAGATTTCAAGCGAGCAGCTGAAAAGATTGCCCAAAGTCGCTTTGTGGCGCTGATGGGTGCCGGAGCCGCCCTGGAACGGGCGTTGATTTCTTTCATGCTAGATCGTCACACAGGGGCAGGGTACCAGGAGGTAATTCCCCCCTATTTAATCAACTCAGCGGCCCTGACCGCATCCGGCCAACTGCCCAAGTTTGCCGAAGAAAGCTTCCAATGTCGTAACGATGACCTGTGGCTGACCCCCACCGCTGAAGTCCCCCTGACCAACTTGCACCGGGATGAAATTCTCAGTGACGACCAGTTGCCCATTCACTATTGCGCTTACACCCCTTGCTTTCGCCGCGAGGCCGGTAGCTATGGCAAAGATACCCGGGGATTAATTCGTCTACACCAGTTCAACAAAGTGGAAATGTATAAGTTCGTCCACCCCGATCACTCCTTTGACGAACTTGAAGCGTTGGTGAGCGATGCCGAAGCTATTCTGCAACAGCTCAAGTTGCCCTACCGGGTAATCGAGCTCTGTACCGGCGACCTGGGGTTTTCCAGTTGTAAAACCTACGACCTAGAAGTGTGGATGCCATCCTCAGACAGCTATCGGGAGATTTCTAGCTGTTCTAACTGCCTCGACTTTCAGGCCCGCCGCGCCAATATTCGGTTTAAGGCAGCCGGGCAAAAGGGCACCCAGTATGTCCATACCCTCAACGGTTCGGGGCTGGCCATTGGCCGCACCATGGCCGCCATTCTAGAGAACTACCAGGAACCTAACGGAGCGGTACGAGTGCCCGAGGTGCTGCAACCCTACTTGCGACGTGAGTATTTGTAGATTGGCGGAACTTTTGCATCTCTGCGTCAGTCCATTCCTTTTGCCGAGAACATCGAAAGACCAAGCGGCAATTAGTTCATGTTGTGCCAGTTGAAATAGCGGAAAGCTAGTCTTTCACCAGCTAAAAATTGACTCTAAAGTGTTAGAAGGTGGCTAACGCGATCGCATGTTTTCCTCAAGTCAGGCCAGATTTTATCTACAGCTATAGAGGCCATCAGGTTTATAAATGGCTTTGAATTTATTTCATCTGATTCTTTAAGGGCTAAGAGGAATAACAATTCTGGGCATCTACTTTTTAGTAAAATTTGCTCAAATTGAAGACCTGGTTAGTCTAAAAAATCAGAGTTGCGATCGCTGTCCTAGACCGAATTTACTCAAACCACATGTCTGTCTTCCCTCGTGTTTGGAGTCCCAATCATGTCTAATGCTTTTCGCCTTCAGTCTGGAACAGCCCTACTGCTAGCCCTAGGGTTAACCGCTGGTGCTGTAACGCCAATTCTGTCAGCGGCACCGGTTATCGCCCAAACCCAAACCCAAGCCCAATTTGCAGATGTACCCGCTGGCCATTGGGCCCATCCGTTTATTACCAGCTTGGCCGCTAGGGACATTATTGCCGGTTTCCCAGACGGCAGCTTCCGGCCTGATGAACCCGTCACCCGGGCCCAGTATGCCGCCATGGTCAATCGCGCCTTTAATCGCTCTGCGGTACGTAATGCCACATCCTTTGTGGATGTACCGCCTAACTATTGGGCGGCTGGTGCGATCCGCGAGGCCGACAGGATGGGTTTTTTGTCGGGCTATCCCGGCAATATTTTCCAGCCCGACCAAAATATTCCCCGGGTTCAGGTGCTAGTCTCCCTAGCCAATGGCCTCAACTACACCGCCAGCAGCCAGGACAGTGGGCGCATTTTTCGCGACTCGGCCCAGGTGCCCGGCTATGCGGTGGCTAGCCTAGCAGCGGCCACAGAGCGGCAGCTGGTGGTCAACTATCCTGATGTGCAAGCCCTACGCCCCAACCAGACGGCAACACGGGCTGATGTGGCGGCTTTCATTCACCAGGCCCTGGTCAGCCAGAATCAGGTGGCGGCGGTTAGTTCCCCGTACATCGTGGGCCAGCAGGCAATCACTCAACCCAATGTCCCAGCCGGAACGGTCCTGACCATGGCCTACGAGCAAGGTGACAAAGTTGTTGTTCTGCCTGGGGAAACCGCCCCACTGACCCTCAAGGTAACCCAGGCCGTTACCGATCAAGCTGGGCGGGTGGTGATCCCAGTGGACAGCCAGGTGGTAGGCGAATTGCAGCCGAGTGGTTCTGGCACCCGATTTGTGGCCCAGCAGCTGGTTCTACCTGGGGGCCAAACCATGGCTGTTAATGCCACATCTCAGACAGTGACCACCACAGAAACGATTCGCCAGGGGGCGAGCTTTGGCCAGACCCTGGCGGGGGCTGTGTTGGGGTCGGGGGCGGCCGCTGCGATCGCCCGCACCACTGGCGATCAAAATGTTGATGCCCTAGAAGTCTTAGCTGGGGCGGCCACCGGGGCGACCGCCGCTAGAATCTTTGGCCGTAATCAAGTGGAGGTGATTACCATTACCCCCAGCCGCGATCTGAGCTTGACCCTCAACGAACCGCTGATGATGTCTAGCCGGTAGACAGATAACGGGCTGACAGGGTTTGCGGTTTAATACCCATTCCTTGATTGACCGCTAAGCCCTCACCCCAAACCCCTCTCCCAAAGCTGGGCGAGGGGCTTTGAAGCGGCAGGTTTTGTAGTTCCAGCCTGGAAAATCGGTATAAGATCTACGGCTGGCCGTCAACCGTGAACCCAGGTCGTAGACCCGTCATTGTCAGATTGACTGACCACTCGTCCCCTGTGGCAGAAGTCGGCCCACCAGTCCTGATACCTGGCACCCTACACCTGACACCCTCAGCAACAGTGGTCATATTTCTCAAGATCCCAGGGCTCTTGGGCTGATTGGCCATAAATTCCAGGGTATCTCAAGGCAGACCCCTGGGATCTGTACCAGCGCTCTAAAGGGGAAATTGATACACAATTCCCCCCGCGTCTGTGACATCAAAGGACGCATCTAACAGCCTGGCCCGTTGGTCCAGAAACACCCTGGCCTCTTCCAGGGGCATGTGGGCCGCCGCCGCAAACTGCACCAGGGTCAGCCGGCCCTGGTGGGCTTGCAATAGCTCTAAAAACAGCTGCTCGTGGGCCTGGGTCAGGGTTTGGGCCTGGACCTGGCGCTGGTGTCGCAAGTCCCAGGCCAGCCAGGCTCCCAGGCCGGTGACCGGTAGACCTAAAAGCACCAAAGGGGCGATCGCCGCCTGTCGATCTTGACCATGGGTAGACGGATGGAGTAAGCGGGCACTGGCCAGCCCAGTCACCGCCAAGCCAAACACCAAACATAGGGCTGATGTTATCTGGGTTAAACGCGCCATCACAGGATCCTGCCCAGCGGTAGGGTGCAGCAAGATCATCATATCCTAGGGCTCTAGCCGCGACCCACTATGATCGATAAAGGCGTGCCCTCTAATCAAAGAGTAAAGAGCACGCCCACATTAAAACCTATTCTATTTTGCTTGACCCTCCCTAGGCCTCAGCCTGGATAACCGGGGCCTGGAACGCCACGGGAACAGCAGGGGCGCTAGTGGCTAAATCGAGGGGGAAGTTATGGGCATTGCGTTCATGCATTACCTCGAACCCTAAGTTAGCGCGGTTGACAACATCAGCCCAACTGGGGAGTACCCGTCCCTGGGAATCGAGAATGGAGTGATTAAAGTTAAACCCATTCAGGTTAAAGGCCATGGTGCTAATACCCAAAGCCACAAACCAGATACACACCACTGGCCAAGCTGCCAGGAAGAAGTGTAGCCAGCGAGAATTGTTGAAACTGGCGTATTGGAAGATCAGACGACCAAAGTAGCCATGGGCCGCCAGAATGTTATAAGTTTCTGCTTCTTGGCCAAAGCGATAGCCGGTGTTTTGGGATTCACTGTCGGTGGTTTCCCGAATTAGGCTAGAGGTCACCAAGGAGCCGTGCATGGCGCAGAACAATGATCCACCCAGCACCCCTGCAACCCCTAGCATGTGGAAGGGGTGCATTAAAATGTTGTGCTCGGCCTGAAAGACGAACATGAAGTTGAAGGTGCCACTAATGCCCATGGGCAACCCATCGGAAAAGCTGCCCTGACCAATGGGATAAATCAAAAATACCGAGGTGGTAGCCGCCACAGGAGCACTGTAGGCGACGCAAATCCAGGGTCGCATACCGAGGCGGTAGCTGAGTTCCCATTCCCGCCCCATGTAGCAGAGCAATGCTGGAATGTAGTGGAACGCAATCATTTGATAGGGGCCACCATTATAGAGCCACTCATCTAAGGTTGCAGCCTCCCAGATGGGATAGAAATGCAGACCAATAGCATTAGATGAGGGGACAACAGCGGCGGTGATGATATTGTTGCCGTAGAGTAGCGAGCCGGATAAGGGCTCACGAATACCGTCAATATCTACCGGTGGTGCCGCAATAAAGGCAATCACAAAAACTGCGGTAGAGACGCCCAGGAGGGGAATCATCAACACGCCGAACCAACCGATATAAAGACGGTTTTCGGTGCTGGTGACCCACTGACAAAATTTCTCCCAGACGCTAGCGTCTTGGCGTTGAATCGTTGTAGTCATGGGTTATAAATGAAAAAATCTCAACACAGCAATGGACATACCCATTAGAGCAAAAGACTATGAAAATCTTGGGAAGTTGGTTCAGAAGCGAGTTAATTGCGATCGCTAGGGTAGGTTTTATACCCATAAAAAATAAAGCCCAGGCAGCCTAAAGTAGCTACCAGCAAGGCGAGGAAAACACCGCCAGCCGTCGAGGCGGTTTGACCTTCACCGTAGGCAAGATAAAGAAGGAGTAGCATGGGGTTATTTCCCTGACGTATTACACCTGAGGGGTTATAGCTTTGGTCCGGGCCAGTTGACATTGACCCCATCGAGCAAAATGGTGCCGTTGTAGAGCTGTAGGATAATCAGCAGGAAGAGAAACAGCATCACTATAAGAAAGGCCATGAATGGGGCCGTTCCCCAGCCGGGGGTAACTTTTCCCGCTTCAGCGTTAAGCTCTCGGAGCAGATATTGAATAGGGGCTACTTTTTTGGAGACATACTTCTGTTGCATGGTCTGATGTGGCTCGTAATCAGTAAAGTAAATGAGATGAGCAGCGGAGCATCACTGATGGCTGACACACCGCTGCGATCGCCCTAAATTTGCGTAGTCTGACGAGAGGTGGGATCACCCACTTTTTGGAAATAGCCCCATTCCACCTGCTCGATATCGATATCAGGGTTGATGCCCGAGAAGACATCCTGGAACAAAGCTCGTAACCCATGCCAGATATGGCCGAAGAACCAAACCAGGGCAAAGCAGGCATGGAAGAAGGCAAAGAAGCCGCGGTTGCTGGTTCTAAAGGCCCCGTCGGAGTTATAGACCGTGCGATCAAACTCGAAGGGTTCACCCAGTTGGGCCTTACGGGCGTATTGTTTAACCTGAGCAGGGTCGGTAAACGTCTGACCATTCAGTTGACCACCGACGAAGCTCACGGTCACACCGGTTTGCTCGAAGCTATACTTCGCCTCCGTGCGGCGGAAAGGAATGTCGGCTCGCACGATGCCCTCTTGATCCGTCAGCAGGACGGGGAAATTCTCGAAGAAGTTGGGCATGCGCCGGACAGCCAACTCCCGACCTTCTTTATCTTGAAAGAGGGGGTGGCCTAACCAACCCGTGGGTAAACCATCGCCATCGACCATGCGCCCCACCCGAAATAAGCCGCCCTTGGCAGGGCTATTGCCCACATAGTCGTAAAAGGCCAGTTTTTCAGGAATGGCTGACCAGGCTTGGGCCAGGGACTTGCCCTCACCCACCGCCGTCTGCACTCGACGGTTAATCTCTTTTTGGAAATACGCCTGATCCCACTGATAGCGAGTGGGGCCCCAGAGTTCGATGGGGGTGGTGGCGGTGCCGTACCACATGGTGCCTGTGGCGATAAATCCAGCACAGAAAAATACCGCTAGGCCGCTGGCCAACACCGATTCAATGTTGCCCATACGCAGCCCTCGGTAGAGGTACTCTGGCGGACGCACCACAATGTGAAATAAGCCGCCGATGATGGCAACCAGGCCCACAGCAATGTGGTGGGCCACAACACCGCCTGGATTTTGCGGGTTAAACCCGGCTGGCCCCCAATCGGGGGCTACCCCCTGGACATGGCCGGTCAGGCCAAAGGGATCGGAAACCCACATGCCGGGGCCAAAAATACCGGTGAGGTGAAAGGCGCCAAACCCAAAGCACACCAGCCCGGCCAACAACAGATGGATGCCAAAAATTTTGGGCAGATCGAGGACGGGCTCGTCGGTTTTGGGGTCGAAGAAAGTGGCAACATCCCAGTAGACCCAGTGCCAGCAGGCGGCAAGAAACTCTAGCCCAGAAAAGATGATATGGGCCGCAGCAACGGTTTCAAAGGTCCAGAATCCCGGATCGGCAAAGGTCTCGCCAGTAATGCTCCAGCCCTGCCAGGAGTTAGTCACCCCCAGGCGGGCAACAAAGGGCATTAGAAAGCAACCCTGTCGCCACATGGGGTTGAGCACGGGGTCGGTGGGGTCGAAGCGGGCTAGTTCAAACAGCAACATTGACCCGGCGAAACCGGCACAGAGGGCGTTGTGCATTAGATGGACGGCGATTAACCGGCCAGGGTCGTTGATCACCGAGGTGTGGACACGATACCAGGGGAGTCCCATAGAGTAGTTCTCCTTTGAGAAAGCAAAAGGCAGAAGGGGAAAGGGAAAAGCGGGTAGGGCAGAAAAGGGTCAGACCTACCCGCGATCGCTGTTAAGCGGATCGTTCGCTGGGGTCGATGGGCGGCATCGAAAGTACAGGTTCGTTTTCGCGATCGAGGCCGGTGATAAAGCCCGCCGCCGTCGCCCGAGCTAGTCCGGCATGCCACAGATGACCCACCAGGAATAGGAAAGCGAAGATAAAGTGAGCCGAGGCCAGCCAGGTGCGGGGGGACACATAGTTAAAGGCGTTGGTTTCCGTTGCCAGCCCAGCCACCGAGTTGATCGAGCCCAGGGGGGCGTGGGTCATGTATTCGGCGGCGCGGCGCACTTGCCAGGGTTGGACGTCGTTGCGTAGCTTGTCTAGATCGAGCCCGTTGGTACCCCGCAGGGGCTCTAGCCAGGGGGCTTTGGCATCCCAGAAGCGCATAGTTTCGCCGCCAAAGATGATTTCCCCCGTGGGCGATCGCTGCAAGTACTTACCCAACCCCGTCGGTCCCTGGGCTGATGCCACATCGGCCCCCATATTTTGGTCGCGCACCAGAAACACCAGGGATTGCGCCTGGGAGGCCTCTGGGATCGATGGCCCGTAGAACACGCTGGGGTACACCGTGTTGTTGAACCAGATAAAGGCGGTAGCCACAAACGCTTGTCCGGCAATGTTGCCTAAGCTTTGGGCTAGATAGGTTTCACCGCTCCAGGGATAGAGGTTATGGGTCCAGCGCAGGGGCGGCACCAAAATGTGCCAGATACCGCCCAACACCAGCAGGGAACCAACCCAAATGTGCCCCCCCACCACGTCCTCTAGGTTATCGACGCTGACGATCCAGCCGCCGCCGCCCAGGGGGTTGCGAAACAGGTAGCCAAAGATGATGCGGGGGTCGAGGGTGGGGTTAGTAATCAGCCGTACATCACCGCCACCGGGGGCCCAGGGGTCGTACAGGCCACCCCAGAACATGGCTTTACAAACAAACAAGAGGGCAAAAATCCCTAAGGCTCCAATGTGGAAGCCCAAAATTTGAGCGACCTTGGCGCGATCGTCCCAGTCAAACTCAAAAAAGCCCGACAGCTTTTCGGGGCCGCGCAGGGCATGGTAGACCCCGCCAAAGCCCAGCACCGCCGAGCCAATCAGATGGGCCACCCCAATGGCAAAGAAGGGGAAAATATCGGTCACTTCGCCACCATGGCCGACCCCAAAACCCAGGGTGGCAATGTGGGGCATGAGAATGCAGCCCTGCTCGTACATGGGCTGGGCCGTGTTGTAATGGGCGACTTCAAATAGCAGCATGCCTCCGGCCCAGAAGGCCAGCAGCGCTCCATGGGCAACGTGGGCCCCCAAAAATCGACCCGACAATTCCGTGGTGATCAAGCGAGCATTACCAGCCCACCAGGCATAGCCACTCGAGGCTTCATCGTAGCCAGCTTTGGGCGGGGCATTGCGATCGCCGGGTTTGACCACGGGGGTCAGGGTATTTAAGGAAATATTATCAAGGGTGGATGCAGTGGGTTCAAAGGGAGTTTCCACAGGGTTAGATCTCCTAGACAACAGTCAATGGTAACGGGTTTTGGGTTTCGGCATCCCCTCCTGGAAGGCTTGCGCTGTATAGCCTGCGGCATGGCTTCGCTAGCGTGTAGCGGCCCCGGAGGGGCAACCTGTCGAAGTGGGCAGGGGTGGGTTATCCGGGTTTCGGGTTCCCCTCCTACTGCCCAACTCCTCTAGGCAAAACCTCTTCAGGGAAGACAAACTTTTTGGCGGGCTGATCGAGCTCGGCCATCCAGGCTCGCACTCCTTCATTGAGTAAGATATTTTTGGTGTAAAAGGTCTCAAATTCAGGGTCTTGGGAGGCGCGAATTTCTTGGCTCACAAAGTCGTAAGCTCGGAGGTTAAAGGCTAGCCCAACCATGCCAATGGCGCTCATCCATAGCCCGGTAACGGGTACAAACAGCATGAAGAAATGGAGCCAGCGCTTGTTGGAAAAGGCAATACCAAAAATTTGCGACCAGAATCGATTAGCGGTCACCATCGAGTAGGTTTCCTCTGCCTGGGTGGTGGCAAATCCGCGAAAGGTATTCTTGCCCTCTGAGTCTCTAAATAGGGTGTTTTGGACCGTGGCCCCGTGGATGGCGCAGAGCAGGGCCGCCCCTAGCACCCCAGCGACGCCCATCATGTGGAAGGGGTTGAGGGTGTAGTTATGAAAACCCTGGAAAAATAGCAGGAATCTAAAGATGGCAGCCACCCCAAACCCAGGGCCAAAAAACCAACTTGATTGCCCCAGGGGATAGATTAAAAAGGTGGCTACAAAGACAGCAATCGGGGCTGAAAAGGCGATCGCATTGTAAGGTCGCAGCCCCACCAAACGGGCCACCTCAATTTGTCGTAACATAAAGCCCATGAGCCCAACTACCCCATGGAAGGCAGTAAAGTTCCACAGGCCGCCAATCTGACACCAACGGGTAAAGTCCCAATTAGCCTCGGGACCCCAGAGAAAGAGGAGGGAATGGCCCATACTTTCGGCGGGGGTAGACACAGCTACCGTCAAAAAGTTGCAGCCTTCAAGATAGGAGCTGACCAACCCATGGGTGTACCAGGAGGTAACAAAGGTGGTGCCGGTAAACCAGGCTCCAATTGCCAGATAGGCGCAGGGAAACAGCAATAGCCCAGACCAGCCGATAAACACAAAGCGATCGCGTTTAAGCCAGTCGTCAAGGGTAAATAGCCAGTCTCGGGACGGCTTGAGCGCCCCCATGGTGATAGTCATGATACGCTCCTCTGAATACAGAAATCTATGAATGGTAAATCTTTTTCAAGTCAAGAAGTGGGGTTTTTTCAGTGAGAAAACTACAAATTCTAAGTTGAATCTGGCTAAAACAGGCCTTAGCTATCTGCCTTACACCGGCACACTCTCCCCTGGGCCATCATTCATAAAGTAGGGCGGCCCAGGCAGAGCAATTTCTTGAATAATTTGATCAAAGTAGGGAATGACTTCAGCGGCATCGGCTTCATCCAGTTGTTTAATCGCTTCAGCTTTTAGGCATTTCAAATACTGCAAAATATTGGTCAATGGAATGCCCACATTGGCATAGAGTTCTTTCATTCCGGTCAGGCCAATGTCTTGCAAAGGCTGACCATTACCAGCAATTAAGCAGTAACTAATCAGGCGAATATACCAACTCATATCCCGCTTGGCTGACTGAGTTTTGAGGCGACTACCAGAGTTGCTGGGGGTCCTGGGACAAACTTTCCAAAACTGACGGGTGCCTTTTTCAACGATGGTAGGCGCTTTTTCTTCCAGATGTTTAACCACTTGAATGCGGTCACCTCCAGACTTACAAAAGGTTCGAATCATTTTTAGCTCCCCTGGGGTGGGATAGCGGAGTTCTTCGTCGGCGTTCAGAATGACTTGTTTAACAATGCTCATGGTGAGGAAAAGTTTTGAATTGTGAATTTTGAATTGAATCTGCAGCGTGGGTCATCGGGAAACAAGCCAACTCTGCGAATATCCCCAGGCCAGACCCGCGCTGACTCACGGCTGATCAATCGTTGAGATCGCTGTACCTGGGGTGAATTTGGATGCCACCAAACCAGCTGATGTCAATGCGATAGCTGAACGGGGAATAGGTGTGATAAATCACTCGCACCTTTCTCAGCCACTGACTCAGGGAATTTAACCGTGATGTTGATATTGAAAAAACAGGCTGCTCTGGGGTAATCGTCATGGCAAGCTGTCCTCGGTTGTACTGGTTTCCAGGGGTTGGGCCTGTGGGGCTTCGGAGGGCATGGGTGCTGGTTCTGGGGGAGATGCGATCGCCACGTTGAGCCGACTTTCGGCCCTGGCTGCAGGGCTGTTATTGTTGGTGGATTCCATGCTGTGGGAAGCCTCAGTTGTTGCCAGAGCCAGGCGTTTAGCCTCAGTAACAGTGGCGTAATTGGCCATCCAGGCACCGGCGATGTCTGGATTTTTCCGGGGTTTCCACCAAGCCACAGGCCCCTGGGGCGATCGCAGGGCATACCCCCTCGGAGTGAGATAGCGCTCGTAGGGCACCGTGTCATCCCCAAACACCTCGGTATATTCAGGGCCGTCGACCATGGCATCCACCACCGCATAGAAACCCTGCTTGCCCGCCAGGTCGTAGTAGCGGTTGAGCTCGTCGCGGCCAAGAGTAGGTCGACCGAGCAGACGGCGATGGATGTATTCAATGGACTTAGTGATGTACAGGTTTTCCCAAGCCATCTGACGAAAGGGACGGGAGCGGGCCAACTGCCGCACAAACTCCCGTAGGGTAATTTGTCCCCCCTTAAGCTTGGTTTCAGCTATCCCCTGCCGCTGACTATCGAAAACATCTCGACCAAACACCTGGCGATAGGTCGCCAAAATCACCGCTTCTATGGAGTGGTGATTGACATTCAGGTTAGGGCCTTGGGCTTGGTGTCCTTGGGGTTGGTGGGACGGTTCCAGCTTCAGCACCGACTGGCCAAACGTTCCCGGCACCCGCCCCAGCGGGACAGTTCCATTTTGGCCCAGGACGTGGTGCCCATTGTGCAGACCGCTGCTGATTAAAATGCGGCGACTGGTGGCGCTAAAGTGGGCGGGTTGAGCCACAGGGTTTTGATCTTCCCGGGGGAAGATAGCCCCAAACTGAATCTCCAGAGGGTCATGGCCCACCCCATAGGGATGCTGGTTGGGCAGCGGCTTTTGGGCCCTGGCAAAGGTGGTGATAAACTGCGGCAGCTTGCGAGTCGAGGCACTGTACTTAAACAAGTCAAGCTGCGGCCCCCAGTTTCGACATTCCTGCGCCTCCAGCCCCAACCCCCTGAGATAGGGGACAGTCTCTTCACCGAAGTAGTCGGCATACTCTTGGGAGTTCACCAGGGCATCCACCAACGCTGGCAGACCCCCCTCAGAAATCACCTCGAAATAGGTTTGAAATTCCTCTAGACAGCTTAGCCCCCGCCCTAAAAAGTGCCGACTGGCCAACTCAATCACGCGGCTGATGGTGAATGGCTCATAAAACTCTCGCCGATACAGCCGCGACTTGCCCAGGTGGCGAATGAATTCCTTCATCGAGAACTGGCCGCTTCTAAGCTTAGACTCCAGATCTTCCAGAGCCAGACCGTAGGCGTGGGTGATATCGCGCTCGAATACTTGCCGGTAGGCGGCCCGAATGGCGTCTTGGGTTTCAGTTTCTGACAGCCCTGGTTTCACCACCAGTTTTGGTGTGGGCAGGGCACTTTGGGCATAACTTTGGGGCAAGGGCAGCCCTGGATGCAGCTTCGAAACCCCAAACCGGAGTTGGTGATTTGGCTTTTCAACCAAATACTCCGTGATCAAGACTTCAAAATAGCCTTTGACCAGGGCTGCGGCGGCTGGATCTTGAGAAAAACAAAGCCCAGCTCGCCACTGCATATCTTGTAAGGCGACTACCGTGGCTAAGGTTACGTCTTCAGGAATCACCCCCCGCAGTCCTCGCACATTGATCCGGATAATACTGGTATCCCCAGCCACAACGGCATAGGTGATGTAGCGCAAAAACCAAGCCAGGTCTCGCATCGATCGCTTCATGCGCACGGTACCGTACTTACGAATGTCGATGGTGCGAAACCGAGTGGGGGTACTGGGTCGACCTGAAGAAAATAAGGTTCTAATTCGATCTAGAAAGGCATTGACCGGTTCCACCAGACGGGGTTCCTGTAAAGCGTTGGACGGCCCGCCCTTCTGACGCGCCTTAGCGGACAGAAAGTCCTCTCCCACGTAGTACCCCGACCCTGGCATGCCCACCGGGTCTTCTGGTTTTTCGAGATAGGCCATGGGTGACCCGCCAGTAAAGATGCGGTTGGCCCCCGCTGCCACGATCACATCGGCATTATTAGCCAGCACAGTGGCTATTTCCAGTCGTTTCAGTCCGCTGGTAAAGAAGGCAGAGAGTTCTTTGAACTCACTCTGCTTGGGATAGCGATCGCGCCGTTCGGCTTCAGTAATCACGGTGCTAGGCACGGTGTGAAAGTGTTGCGGATGGGTGACGGGGCTGCCACCGTTAGTCCGATCAGTCATAGTTTCTCTCTGGGTTGGATGATAGGTGCGGGGGGGCCAGGTGTCAGGTAACAGGTGTCAGGTAACAGACGGAACCGTAAACCGTAAACCGTGAACCGTGAACCTAAACCCCTCAGGTAAGACAGCCGACTTTCTCAGTTCTGCCTTCTGCCTTCCTAGGGCGTCATTCCCTGGATCAAGTAGTCAAAATAGGCCCCCACTTCGGCTTTATCCTCCTGCGTCAGCAAGTCCAGGGCGGCTTCCTTCAGACAGCGCATACACTCCACAACATTGCGCAGAGGAATTTCTAAAGCGGTGTACATGGCTTTTGCCCCTTTAATACCGCTGTCCTGGAGCGGGTCGATATCGCCAACCACAACAGCATAGGTAATCAGGCGAATGTACCAGCCTTGATCACGCACGCAGGAGGCTCGAAATGTAGAATTGCCGCTGTTGCTCGGCGTCACTGGGCAGCGCTGCCAAAAGATGTCACTACCTTTGTCCACAATGCGATCGGCATTGGCCGTCAAAATCGAGGCAATGCGCAACCGCTGGTTACCCTCTTCAAAAAAGCTACGCAGAGCATTGAGTTCGCCGTGGCTAAGGTAGCGGGCCTCGCGATCGGCATTGGCAATGGATTGGGTAATAATGCTCATGATTTGGTATCAGGTGAGAGTGCAAGAGGCTGGTGTTGGGGGCAGGGTGCAAGGTGTACGGTGCAAGGTAAAAGACGGAACCGTGAACCGTAAACCCTACCCCCCTTTCCCTAACTCAACCCCGTACAAATATGGTCAAAGTAGAGGCCCATTTCTTTGCCAGCCTCGGCCCCCAACATTTCGGTGGTGACCTCTTTCATGGCCTGCACAGCTCGGACGGTAGCCCCCACGGGTACACCTAAAGAGTTGTAGGTTTCGCGCAGTCCATTCAGCACCCGCTCATCTAAAATCGATGGGTCTCCGGCTAGCATGGCGTAGGTGGCATAGCGCAAGAAGTAGTCCATATCGCGCACGCAGGCGGCATAGCGTCGGCAGGTATACATGTTGCCGCCGGGGGCCGTGATATCGGTATACAGCAGAGATTTAGCCGTGGTGCGGGTGACAATAGTGGCCGCATTGGCGCTGATCGTCATGGCGGCCTTGGCCCGCAGTTCGCCGCTGCGAAAATAGTTCTGCAGGCGTTCTAACGAGCCATCATCCAAATATTTTCCCTGGGTGTCAGAGGAATTAATTAAGGTGGTAATGGCGTCTTGCATGGGTCAAATCCTCTCTTATAGGAGTGATACTAGTTGTCTCTTAACTCGGCTGTGACAGCCTAGGCAGTCGTGGATTTCAACGATCTAAGATAGGGAGTGAATAATTAAGTCAAAGTAAGGAGCCACTTCAGCGGCGTCCTCTTCACTCATCAAAGACATGGCTTCTTCTTTGAGGCAGCGCATACATTCGGCAATATTGCGAATGGGGATTTCTAGGTTGTTGTACATTTCTTTAATGCCGACGGTGCCGATTTCCTCTAGGGGTCTTTCGCTACCGGCCAAAATTGAGTAGGCAATCAGTCGCACATACCAACCTTGATCCCGCTGACAGGAAGCGGTTTTGCGTTCATTGCCGCTATTGCTGGGTGTATTGGGGCAGCGTTCCCAAAACCTAGCACTACCATTTTGAACGATACGCTGCTCATTTTCAGCCAACACCTTAGCGATCCGAATACGCTGTTCCCCAGTTTTGACAAAGTCTTGAAAGATGCGAATTTCCTTAGGGGCGGGATAGCGAGCTTCGCTGTCTGCATTAAGGATTAGTTCTGTCACCAGGCTCATGATTAATCTTGCCTCCAGAAGTATGGACTCGATTTATACCAAGTCCAGCTCGGGATCTGGAGTTTTCCCACAGGCAGAACTCCAGGTCTGGACTTGGATTTGGTTTAATTTGGCGAATGTCTATTAACAGATGCCGTATATGAGTAGCTCAAGCTCATCTACTTCCTTAAGTAAAGGACTTAGATCGGCAACCTTCACGATCAAGTCAGCATCGCAAAGCTAGAGCTTAAGTTCCTTGACTAGAGACTAAAGATTCCCGTCTTTCATTAAGCTTGTTGCCAGTGACATGAATATCTCTAATCAAGGATTAGTTAGCAGAGTAGGCAATAAAAATGAAGAACCCATGAAAGTATGAGTATTGCTTCAAGAAACTACATAAAGAAGTTTGACCTCAATCCTACAGATAGCTGACTAGGCAGGTCGGCTGGGGTTTTCTAGCCTGAGAGCTACTCTCTCTCTTCCCAGGAATTTCAGATTTTGATGATTTAATACAGCCTCATATCCCCCTAATGCAGGATCACGCCCCCTTCTCCTTAGGCGATTTCCGAGAAATTAAGATCCCCACGTTAAGTCAGCGATCTTAGTTTTCGTAGGGTGGGCAGCACCCACCACTCGGTAGAACGTTTTCCAGAAGTCACCTTAGAGGGAGGTCAGAAGGGGTGTTGGGCTAAACCAATTACAGAAAACCAGTATTGGAATCAGGCTAATGAGATACCGCACATTTGTAGCTCTTGCCCTTGCCCTTTGTTTAGGGCTGCTAACCGCCTGTGGCGGAGGCTCCCAGGTGGGTAATGGTGCTCTGAGCTATGAGCAAATTAAAGGAAGTGGGCTAGCCAACCTGTGCCCACAGATCGATGAAACCCGACGAGATGCGATCGCGATCGCCCCCAACCAGACTTACACCTTAAAGGAACTGTGCCTTGAGCCTAAGGTGTTTTTGGTGAAGCAAACGCCGCTGGTCAAACGCCAGGAGACAAAGTTTGTGCCCAGCAAAATGCTAACCCGAGCCAGCTATACCCTTGACCAGGTCAGTGGTAGCTTAAGGGCCAACCCCGATGGCCGCCTTGACTTTATAGAACAGGGTGGATTTGACTTTCAGCCCGTTACCGTACAGCTGCCAGATGGCGAACGTGTGCCGCTACTGTTTACCATCAAGGGCTTAGTGGCCAAGACGACCACGAACACCCTTAGCATTGACCCCTTAACTCGATTTGAAGGTACCTTTCAGGTACCGTCCTATCGCACAGCCGGCTTTTTAGACCCCAAGGGCCGAGGCTTGGCCGTGGGCTACGATACGGCGGTGGGGCTGCCTAGTCAGGCTGATCGAGAGGATTTCCAACGCTCGAATATCAAGGTGTTTGACATGGGGCAGGGCACCCTCAGCTTACAGATAAATCGCGTTGATCAACGCACAGGGGAAATCTCTGGACTGTTTGAAAGTATTCAGCCCTCAGACACTGATTTTGGCGCTAAGGACCCAGTCGATGTGAAGGTCCAGGGTATTTTTTATGGTCGACTTGAATCAGAACTGGCCTAGGCTGGGCGAGCAGATAGAGAAGTCTAGGCATACCAGAATTTTCCAGCCAAGTATTAGCCTGGGTGCTCCGTAGCTAAGTTTGTCGCAGAGTGTTGCCTAAACACTCCCTATCGGCACAGCCCTGCTGTGCCTTTCTTCTTAAACCATATAGAGTAGAGGACCTTAACGATGACTAATTACAATGTTGAAGACACCAAGACATACCCAATCTTTACGGTGCGTTGGTTGGCGGTTCATACCCTGGCGGTGCCAACTGTATTTTTCCTGGGGGCGATCGCCGCCATGCAATTCATCCAGCGCTGATCTGTAGGGTTGGGAACTGCTAGGCCTATCAAGTTGGCTACCAACTATCCCTGAAAAATAAGATCCCCTCTAGTTCCCTGGGAGTGCATCCCAGTTTTGCAGCCCTCACCCTAAATCCCTCTCCCAGAGCGGGAGAGGGACTTTGAATCCGGCCCCCCTTCTCCCATTTTGGGAGAAGGGGCTGGGGGATGAGGGCCAACTTGCAAAAGTGGGATGCACCCGTTCCCTAGTTAGGCGATAAAGAGGGAATCTTATTTTTCTTCTGCCTTCTACCTCCTACCTTCTTCTGTCGTCTGCTACCGCCCTGGCTTACCACTAGCCCATTTGTCACCGATAATATTAGGCTGCACCAAAATATACCCCGCGATATTTCTCAGGTCATCGTCAGTCAAGTTCTTCATTTTTGGGAACAAGTCTGCTCTCGCCGTCGAGGGATGCAGCTCCTCCAGAGAAGCTACCCCATCGTAGGTGGTTGGGTTGTGCAAGTAGTCGACCAGGGCTTCTAAATTACTTCGAGGCGGTGTAGCTAGAGTTAATACTTGAGGCCCTAGACTAATGTCTGGATTAGTTTTAGTAATACCATCTAAGTGACATTGGGCACAGCTACCATTAAACTTTCGCTGGCCGCCGATAAATTGTTGCTCTGTCAACGTTATGGTATCTCCAGAAGCATTGAGAGGTATGGTGCGGTTAGCTTTACTGATTTCAACCGCGATCGCTGGGCTAGCGACAAACTGACAGAGAAAGATCAACGTCAGTGCCATAACCCCCAAAAAATGTCTTAGACAATACCTTTTCAAAGAAGTAATCACTGAATTTTCCTCAAAATCTACTTTGCAATACAGTGGTTCTCAATTGAGCAAGTCACAGGATTTCTTAGAGGCTTACCACAATATCTCGCTCAGAATATCAGCCTGATCAGCTCCGACTTCTGAGCTCAGGTTCATACTATGGCTTTAATACAATGCTCTAAGGGCCAGACTTTGAAAGATTCTGGCTATTAAGTCGTACGTTTCACCCCTTAACTAGAAAAGGGATCTTTCACGACGCACTTTACTAAATTGACATCCACTATATTGAAGCTATCACGTTCTCCAGTTTTAGATTTTTATGTGGAATCAAATCAAAATATTTCTTTAGATATAAAATATCAACTTAATCGCCAGAGATACTGATATTAATCAGCCTTATCAGGATGTGGCCTGAGATCAAATGAGGTGCATCCCACTGTTAGAACCCACTCCCAGAGAAGCCGCTTCGCGTCTACACCCTACATCCCTTTCCCAGGGTGGGCTAACTTACATAACTGGAATGTACCCGATGACATGTGCTTAGAGTGTAACTTTCCTTAAAGCAGATTTTCATCTTCATTAGTTTTTCATTTTTCTTCCCTAAGGTTGGAACATTCACTGATCGCAACCAATTTGGCCTATCCTACGACGTTTGCTAATAAAGGCATGGCTTGTAGAAAGTCTGACAGAGATTTCTGATGTCGGGCTGGGTTGGTGGCGCCCAGCGATTTTGAACTTGTTTTTGTTGAGCTGCTCTAGTGGACTTCGATGGGAGGCTAGATCTTCCTAAAAAGTTGAGCAGGCTTAAATTAGTCTTTCAACTTATGGCTATAGTGCCTCCCCCATGACATTTTGAGCAGCTATCAATGGTCAAGAGAGGAATTTTCTATGATCACACAGATTGGTAGAACGGTTGCCACCAATCGTCCTAACCAACGTGAAACTTCAACGGCTACCCCGTCGCCCAAGGCACGCGCCCAGCCGGGACAAGTCAGTAATTGGGAACGCTTTTGTCGATGGGTTACCAGTACTGACAATCGTATTTATATCGGCTGGTTTGGAGTGCTGATGATTCCGACGATGGCGACGGCGGCGATTGTTTTTTTGCTGGCGTTTATTGCTGCCCCAGCGGTAGATTTAGACGGTACAGGACGAGTCCTGGCGGGGGCATTGTTAGACGGCAATAACTTGATTAGCGCCGCCGTAGTACCCACATCAGCGGCCATTGGGCTGCACTTTTATCCGATTTGGGAAGCGGCCTCGCTGCAGGAATGGCTCGCCAATGGTGGCCCCTATCAGCTGATTGTGCTGCATTTTGTGATTGGTATTATTGCCTACCAAGACCGGGAGTGGGAACTCAGCTACCGCCTGGGCATGCGACCCTGGATTTCTCTGGCCTTCACGGCCCCAGTGGCGGCAGCGGTGTCGGTGCTGCTGATTTACCCCATTGGTCAAGGGAGCTTCTCGGCGGGCATGCCCCTCGGGATTTCTGGCACGTTTACATTTATGCTGCAATTTCAGGCCGATCACAATATTTTGGCCAACCCCTTTCATCAGTTGGGGGTGATTGGGGTATTCGGCGGGTCCTTGTTCTGTGCCGCCCACGGGTCCCTGGTGACCTCGGCGGTGATTCGACAGGACGTTGGCGAAGCCTCTGCTTTAGAGAAAGGTTTCTCGGGATGGCAGAAACCCGCTTGGGCCAGGAGGCCCAGCCCAACCTACAGCTTTGACCACGCCCAAGCTAACCAGGAAAAACTGCTTTGGCGAGGCATGAGGTTTAGAAGTTCGCGATCGCTGCACTTTTTTCTAGCCGCGTTTCCCGTGGCCGGCATTTGGTCAGCGGCGCTGGGAGTCGATATGGCCGCCTTTGGGTTCGATCGCTTCTCGGGCTGGTCGGCGGAGGGCTATCTCCAAAAGACCGTGGTGCCCACTTGGGCCGACATCACCACCCAGGCCAATCTGGGTATTCGGGCCATGAAGAGCAGCTCTGCGGATCCGTTTCCCCTCTGGCTAGACACTGTCTCTGAGACCGACTCAGCTACGGATGACGTTCCCCATCACGACCTTAATCAGGCCTGCTCGCCTGGGAGAGAACCAGTTTGTTAGCTCTCTTGCCGTCACCTTTTTGACCTCCAATTTCTGACTCGTAGTATTAGCGACCTACTGATTGTTTGTTTAGTAACTGATTGTTTGTTTAGTAAAGGAGTGTTTTCATGACCACTAGTCCTCCGGAGCAGAGGCCAAGGGTCAGGGTTGTCGTTGATCAAAATCCAGTGCCGACTTCCTTTGAGCCGTTGGCCAAGCCAGGACATTTTGATCGCACCTTATCACGAGGACCCAAAACCACCACCTGGATTTGGAATCTCCATGCCGATGCTCACGATTTTGATACCCACAATACTGATTTAGAAGATATTTCTCGCAAGATTTTCTCTGCCCACTTTGGTCATTTAGCGGTGATCTTTGTGTGGCTGAGCGGGATGTACTTCCATGGGGCTCGATTCTCTAATTTCTCCTCCTGGATGGCTGATCCCATCCACATTAAACCCAGTGCCCAGGTGGTATGGCCGATTTTCGGTCAAGAGATTCTCAATGCCGATATGGGTGATGGGTTTCGGGGCATCCAAATTACCTCCGGACTATTTCAGATGTGGCGGGGGGCCGGGTTTACCCATGAGTTCCAGCTATTTTGGACCGCCATCGGTGCACTGGTTATGGCGGCTTTGATGCTGTTTGCAGGCTGGTTTCACTACCATGTGCGCGCCCCTAAGTTGGAGTGGTTCCGCAATTGGGAATCGATGATGAACCACCACCTGGCAGGCCTGCTGGGGATGGGTAGCCTGGGCTGGGCTGGCCATTTGATTCATGTGGCACTGCCCACCAATAAACTGCTGGATGCCGGGGTGGCCATTAAGGATGTACCCTTGCCCCACGAATTTATTCTCAATAAAAGCCTAATGGCGGACCTGTACCCCAGTTTTGCCCAGGGGGTGAAGCCCTTTTTCACCCTCAACTGGTCTGTCTATAGCGATTTCTTGACCTTTAAGGGAGGGCTTAACCCAGTCACGGGAGGCCTGTGGATGACCGATATTGCTCACCACCACGTGGCGATCGCGGTTTTATTTATTATTGCCGGTCACTTTTATCGCACGAACTGGGGCATTGGCCACAGCTTTAAAGAGCTGCTGGATGACGCCAGAACCCCCAAAATGTTCCCCTTGTTCAACTTTATTGGACCAGTGGGCCATCGGGGACTGGACAAAATTTTTGAGACCTCTTGGCATGCCAACCTGGCCATTCACCTGGTGCAGTTTGGCACAGCCAGTTTGCTGGTGGCCCATCACATGTATGCCATGCCGCCCTACCCCTACCTGGCCACCGACTACGCCACGGTGACCTCCCTGTTTACCCACCATGTTTGGATCGCTGGATTCTGCATTGTGGGGGGAGCGGCCCATGCGGCCATCTTCATGGTGCGAGACTACAACCCGGCGGATCATGTCAACAACGTGCTCGATCGCACCCTGCGCCACCGAGACACGATCATTTCCCACCTGGCCTGGGTTTGTCAGTTTCTGGGGTTCCACAGCTTCGCCATGTACTGCCATAACGACACCATGCGGGCCTTTGGCCGTCCCCAGGATATGTTCTCGGACACAGGTATTCAGCTACAGCCGATTTTTGCCCAGTGGGTGCAGCACATCCAAACCATGGCAGTAGGCGGCAATTTATCAGCCGCCGAGCCCTTAGGCAATGTGTTTGGTGGGCTACGCAATATTGACCTGGCCGGTATTGGGGTGACGGCCCCTGGCCTCAGCGGCCCAATCAGTCACGCCTTTGGCGGCGGCGTGGTGGCCGTGGGCGGCAAAGTGGCGATGATGCCCATTCACTCCCGGTTCGCTCATTTTTGAGTGAGGTCAGCCAATTAGGTTAGATTTGGGCTATGGAAACTCCTCTAACCGTTATCACAGAACGGGTTGACGATATTCCCCTGCTG
>NZ_SMDQ01000036.1 GCF_012911975.1 Nodosilinea sp. P-1105
CCGCAGAGCTTTTCTTTACAAGTATCTATTGATACACGACAATTAACCCCTTAACGTCCCGCCTTGTGGAGTGCTCCCACAGTATTGGCATTAGGAATTTCAACGGAATAGTAAATAGACCTTCCCACCCCTGCCCATTGATATGTCGAAGCCTGATCGCGAGGTACATCTAAAACAATTTCTGGATCATCTTCAGGGCCAAAGGAATACCGAATAGTGTCGCCAAGATCATAAAGTTCAATTCGTTTTCCATTCTCTGTCTGACAATAGAAAAGTAAATTATCATTCGAGTTTTGGCTTAACTCGGTAACAGAACTGTCTTCTTGTGGCGGCAGCTGTTCGGACGATACTTCATTGGCAGAACCATTTTCTTGGAGAGATTGCTGTTGTTGAAGGGGTACTTCATTATTACAAGCGAACAAGCTAACTATACCTATGAGACTGGTTATTTTTAAATATAAAAAATTTTTAATCACAATAAAATTCCTGGTAAAATTACTCATCCGACAATTGTTCTAGCTCATCGGCCAGGGAAGTTTGAAATTCATCATCGCAATGCGTATGTAGGTGAACTGTAGACGCTGCCAACTCAGCCAGAATTTTGGCTTTCTGGCCATCCTGTAAGCCTGACAGTTGAAGTTGATGAATCAGTTCGAGAACTCGACCACATTCATCTCCCAACTCTCGGATCAGTACCCGAAGCGTTTCATCTTGAATGGCTAGCGACCTTGTACCTAATTGCATAACTATCTCCCTAACCGCTTTTTTGCTTGTTGAATACCTTTCTCAAATGCCCGAATCTCTTTCTCCCAATGACGAATTAGTCCCAAGTTGGGAAGTTCCCTCAGTTTTTCCAACCTGATCTTCTCTTGATGCTCGTCAATACACTTCTGTAAACTGCGAATCGTCTTCAGATGATTTCGCTTTCCCATTGGTTTCTACCATTCGCCCAATTTTAGCCAGGGTAATTATTTGAATCATAGGGTCTAGCGAGTTTGATAGTTAACACTTACCTAACACGGTTGAACTCCCAGCGGACTTGGCGTAAGATATTCTGGCGGGGAATGACTTCTAGGCGGGGAAGAGAGAGGTGGCAGCCTCTCAAATCCCCTGAGACATCCCTCTTAGCGTAGGTAAGTGAGATGCCCTTAGGAGCCATTCTAAGAGCTAGCGTCTTGTTTTACCTTCATTTGGGACCGCTAGATCGTTCCCCGTTTTCCTAAACCGAAAACGGAGAAGCCCGTATGTATCAACCTAACCCTGGAGACCTCAAGGTCTCCACTCAGTTCAAGTTGCCCACCTACCAGCCCGATCGCCTCTGTCACATCCTGCTGGGGGACTATGCCGCTGTGGTCGAAGCGATCAATCGCATGGAGCTGCTGCGCTACTGCGAGCGTATCGCCTGGGTCGAGCCTATCCCCACCGGGCGCAATGGTGAATACATCAGTGTAATGACCCGCCGGATTACGCCGCTGGAGTAGACAGCCACAGAGGGAGGCAAGTTAAGTAAGCGTGTGATGGCAGATTATCAAAAATCTGCTGTCATACTTCGCCTACCATGGTTAAAATCTGGTCATATAGAGCCGAAGACACTCTAAATTCCGATGTCGCAATCAATCTATCCATTAAGGGCTTCACAGCATTTATGAGTCCCTTTTGTTTTGCTTCAATCAGAATACCAAGCAAGCCAGTGATTCTAACCCCAAGACGGTTTGCTTCAGTCCTCCCACGGCGTTCGTCAATCAGCAACAGGTCAGCACCTAACTCAAGTGCGAGCACAATGGCTTCGGATTCACCAGGATTCAGACGTGCTTCGTTATGAAGACGTTCCACAGCTCTCCGATTGGCAACGATTTTGACCTGTAGCCATTTGTTTGCGTCAACCTCAACTGCTCCAGATGCTGGTGGAACGATAGCGGTCAGCTCACGATACACTGCCTCTGGGATAAAGACCTGTCCATAAAGTTGATTTAGAAGTTTCAGGTGGTTAACGGCTGCCAGGTTGGTGAGCGCAGAAGTATCGCTAACAACAATCACAACCGCCCCAATGCTCGTAAATTTTCTAAGTCTAGTTCAAAATCCTCAACATCGTAGGTGTAAAGAGGAATACTGCGCTGCTTGAGAAGTTGCCGAAATTCAGTCAGAGGTAAATTAGCTAGTTGGCTAGCGTAGCCTAACGTTAACCGACCGGCTTGAAACAGAAGCAGAGCAATTTCCTGTTGAAACTCATTTGGTGTGAGCTGCGAAGCTTGAAGAATTTCGTCCGGGATAACAATATTCATGGCAAAAGATCGAGCTAATTACTGATATTCTAAGAGCTAGCGTTTTGTTTTGCCGGGCCTATTCGGCTGGGCGATGCTGATACTCACAACTTAATTTCTGGGGCATAGAGGCTCTGGAGCCGTAGCAACTGTGCCCCTTTGAGGTAGAGCAGATCGCCTTTACCGAGCAGGTTGACGGCATCCCCCTGTTTGCCGCCCAGGATGATGGCGGAATCGGCATCGCTGGCGGTTTTGAGGGCTACCCGTCCGGGCAAATTGGAGCGAATTAAAGGGGTGACGACCCTGGCTTCGGGGCGCTGGGTGGCAATCACCAGGTGAATTCCGGCGGCACGGGCCATGGCCCCCAGGCGTTTGATGCTGTGCTCGATCGCATTACGGCTGTCTTTTTCGGCCATAAAGTCGGCATATTCGTCAAAGATGCAGACAATGCGCGGTAGGGGGTGGTTGCTTTTTTGGTTGTAGCGGCTGAGGTCTGGGCAGCGACTCTGCTCGAACCGCTGGTAGCGTCGTTCCATTTCGCTGACTAGAGATTCCATCAGGGCGATCGCGCCTTCGGTGTCTTTAACGATGGGTTCTAGCAGCCAGGGAATGGTTTCGAACTCCGGGAAGGTGACCCGTTTGGGATCGACTAAGGCAATGTTGAGGTGCTCGGGGGTGTGGCGGGCCAGCAGGCTGAGCAGCAGCGATCGCAGGAATTCACTCTTACCGCTGCCCGTGGTGCCCCCCACCAGAAAGTGGCAGGTATTAGGGTCCGATAGATCGGCTTCGACTAAATCGCCATCTAAATTCACCCCCAGGGCAATATGCACTGGGGCCGTGGGTGGCAAGGTTTGGCCTGTAAGGTAGTGCTCAAACAACGCACTTTGGCGATCGGGTCGGGGTAGGTCGACGCTGACATAACCGGCCTGGGGGGCGATCATCGGCGGGGCGGTGAGGCCCATTTGTACCCGCAGATCGTCGGTGAGGCGCAGGATGGCGCTGACCTTCACCCCTAGCTGGGGTTTGAGTTTGATCCGTAAAAAGGCCGGAGCCAGGGCCACCCCCTGTAAGTCAACCCCTACCCCAAAGGACTCTAGGGTGGTGACCAGGTGCTGGGCGATCGCTTCAATGTCAGGGCTGATAGCGGGCGATGGGGGACTGGTTGGTGGGGAAATTGGCCCCCCCGGCCCCCCAATGGTGGGGGGAGAAAGCGACGCTGAGGGGGCTGGCGATGAAGTACCCGACTGGAGAGACTCCTGGAAATAGGTCTGGCACTTTTTCTTTTGGGGACAGATGTCGCACAGGGAGGGTTGAATGGTTTTGGGCGGTGGCTCCCCCTGCCCTGGCTGCCAGGCTAGCCAGTCACGGATTTGCATCAGCTTGGGGGGAATCAGCTGATGGACGGTGGCTTCCAGCTGTGCCCAGGGATAGACCTGCTCCTGCCAGTCTGGCAGCACGCTATAGACCGCAGAGTCGATGGGCACGCCAATTTGCTTTTGCAGCATGTAGCTGTAGAGGGCTACCTGGGCCAGCTGGGCGGACGGTTCGGGGGATTGGTAGGTTTTATATTCTACGACGCACAGCCGCTGGTGCTGAAAGTCATACACCAGGCTGTCGAACTGGCCCTGCACCAGTTGCTCAGTACCATCGGGCAATGGGAACGTATGCTTAACCTTGAGTTCCTGGGCCAGAAAGGTTTTTTGTAGCACCTCCTGGGCGTCGCAATAGTGGCGATTGCTGACCAACAACCGCGCCCAGCGCTGGATTAAGCCCAGGAGCCCTTGCCACAGGTGATGCAGGGCTGGGGCTTTGCTAGCATCCTTGGCGATCGCGGTTTGCAGATAGGGAAAAAAGCAAGCTTTGTAGAGGGTTTGCTGCAGGGTTTGGGCGATCGCGTCGGTATCTAGCTGGTCCGGTTCTCCTTCAAACAAGGCAGGTAGGGTGGCGTCTGTGCGTAAATGGCGGACAAAGTGATCGGATAATTTGTGGAAGGCGCTACCAATCCCCAGGGCACCTGTCGCTGGCAAAAACATAGTCATGCCATTGAAGTGGTGCCCCAAATACAGTAAGCGGGGACACTCAAAGGCGAGGCGAACTTTGGTGACACTCAGGGAAGTTGTCATTGAGGCACGTAGCAAATCAATTGCCCAGCGGGATCGGCATTGGGATCAAGCAACTGAATCCGGTTTTGCTGGCAGAGGGTTTTGACCATCGTATCAATCGTAGCTTTCTCTGTTTTGGGAAACTGTTTCTGGGTATTCTGCACCAACACCATGCGGCCAATCAGGGACTGGGTCGCCACTATGTTCAGGATATAGTCGGCGATGGCTGATGTGTCTACTTCTATTGTCTCGTCACCTCCCCCAGGGTTTGGGTCGCCTGAGGCCGCTACCACCTGTAGGTCTTGCAGCAATGGGCATGACTCCAAGACCTTAGATTGCCGCACAAAGGCCTGAAGATCCTTAAGGTGAGGGGTGGTTTGGCCAATCACCAGTTCGCCCCCCTGGGCGGCGGTGGCTAGTTTGTGGTAAGTCTCCAGGTACTGCACCGATAGCAGATCGGGCTTAAGGTGATGGCGGGCGGCCTGGGACTGAAAAACCTGTTGATAGATTTGTTGGCCTCTATTTTTTGGTTTGCCGAGCTTTTCGGCTCGAATGAAATACAGGCGATCGCAAGTATTTTTCTTGACCTGCTTTTGACAGGCATTCATTAAATGGTAAAAGGTGTTCATGTTGCGATCTTCGCTCCAGACAATGCCAGTGCGGGAGTGCTGCTGGTGGGAAAGGGAATAGGAGGCAAACCGACTACTGGTTAAAAACTGAGGCGTAGCCTGGGGCACCTGCAGGGCTTCTAAAACCTGCCGCAGTCGCCAAATTAGCTCGGGGGAAGTAAATTGACTAATCCGAGTGACTTGTTGCTGTGCCAGCTTAAACTCCTTTTCCCAGGTAACTTTGAAGTTGGCCTGGATGGGGGGATCAACGGGGGGTTGCACCGGCTGATCAGGGGGCGGAGTCGTCAGATCGGGCAACTCTCCATGTTGCTTGAAGTGGGTAATCAGCATTTGCCCCAGCATTAGCGTATTGCGGGGCAGGGTTTTACCTCGGGGGAACTTGTGATTGAGATAATCTGCCGATAACGGAGCAATGGCACTATCAGGTTTTGGCTTAGCATGGGCATGGATGGGAGCAAGACGGGTAGCCCAGAGTGCTTGGGCTTGTTCCAGGTTGATTGGGTGTAATTTAACTATTTCGTGAATGCGGGCTCGATCCGCCGGTTGGATAGCCGAGCAGTTTTGGCGCCAAGAGCTAGTGATGATGCTAATGATCACCAAAAAGTTGTTGAGGTTGTCGTTATGAATAGTTGAATTTAAATTGAACAAGCTCTGTAAGTCGAGCTTGTCCTCGCTGAGGCGGGGAATGCCATCCAGGTTGTCGAAGCACAGCACGATCGGTTGGGTCGCTGCCGCCAGACGGCCAAAGTTACCCAAGATATGGTGGGCGGCATCTTCGGAATCAAGGGAGCGTTTCACCCGCAAAGCCTTGAGATCCTCTTGATCTAAATCATCCCCTTTGAGCCAGTCATAGGCCAAGGGCCGCAGCTCTGGATTGGTGACCAAGTCATATAGAACCCCAAAAAACTCTTTGGCGTGATAAATTCCTGCCGGAAAGCTGGCCCTTAAGTCGCGGATAAAAATGCTCCGTTCTCCCAAAATCCATTTGGTGAAGGTGCGATCGCGCAAACTGGGTAACCCCTTCAGCCAAAGCACCAGTTGTGATTCAGATTGACCTTCTGGGGCATGGATCAAGCTATCAATCGTACTGCGTAGGGTATGCCGCCATAGGTAATCGCTGTCGGGCCATGGACCGATGTAGGCAAAGAAGGCCTTGCTATTGAGCTGTCGTTTGAGGCGGCCCAGCAAATAGCTTTTCCCAGAGCCTGAATCGCCGGTTAGTAAAAGGGTGCGAGTATGGCGATCGCTGGCCACTTGATCGAGGGTTTTCTCAATGGTTTGTAGCACTGCCCAATGAATTCCCTCAACCTCCTGGTTGGGGTCCTGGTTTTCTTGCCAGAAATTACCCGGTTTGAAGGTACTGGCATCAAACGGATTGAGATTGCGCTGAATCAGTTGTTGAAGAGAAGTCACAAGCGTCTACCGAGGGTTCAACGGTCTTACATCACTGGAGCACACTAATGAAAAATAGGGGGCCTCCAATATCCTGGGGAATGCCAGCATTTAGCTGCACTTCACTGTAGGCAGCTACATCTTGCAGGGTACCCAACTCAATGCGATCGCTACGTTCCAGGGCATATAGCTGCTGATCTAAGTCTTCCCGGCTGAGGGGGGGCTGTAGCTGGTCGCGCAGATGAAAAATGGGTAAATAGTTGTCGGTGCCCAGTTGTTTATCCAACTGTTGGATCATGGCTAGAACCGTCTCTGGGGTGACCTGGGCAGCCTCAGTCAGCGGCTTCCCTGGGCTGGGGGCATCAGTGCCCTGGGTCGTCCCTAAGGATTGCCGCAGAAACGTGACATAGGTGCCAACCATGGACTTCGTAAAGGTGGCATTCCCTGCGGGGGTAAATTCGTGGCAGAGAAACGCCTTGCCCTGGGCGGTGAGCCAGACCTGTTTAATTTGGGTTTTGTTAACCTTGACCAGGCCGCGATCGACAAGCTGCCGCAGCAGCCGTTGGCGAGCATTGGCCGGGACCTTCTTGGCCATGCCTGGGGTGGCCACCTGGGTAGCGGCGACCTGGACCAGATGGCGCTCATCGGGGGTGACTGGCAGGGTGCTGGTGTCGAGGCTTAGCAGCGATTTGCCAGCGGCGGTAATGCTGTAGTGAGAAATCTCTTCTTCGTAATCGACCAACCCCTGGCTACAGAGGTTCTTGCAGGCTTTGTCCTGCTCTGAGGCTGGCGTGTTAGCGTTGGGTTTGATTTTACTAATTGGGCTGCGATACTGGGGAGCATGCTCTAGTAAGCGCAGTAAAAACTTGGACTCTAAATGGGACAACGCCATAGGGGGCAGTCTGTAAGATGAAGGACTTTCCCCAGTGTAGGCAAGGTCCCCTGGCACAATAACCCCCGTTAACGAGATGTGACGTTTGCCCGCCCAGCGCTTGCCCTAATACTCAATCCCCATCTGGGCCGGAATGCCTGCACTGATCGGGTGTTTGATGCGGGTCATTTCTGTAACTAAATCAGCAATTTCAATCAATTCCGGGGGCGCATAGCGGCCAGTGCTGGCGACATGGCAGTGGAATGGACGGGACTGAATCCCGGCCAGGATGGGGGCTAGGTCCAGACGGGCTTTTTTCAGGGCAATGTGCAATTCATCCAGCACCACCAGGGAAATGTTGGGATCGGCAATCAGCGTTTCGGCCTTCTGCCAGGCCTGTTCTGCCATGCGCTTGTCCTGGTCGGGGTCCTGGGTTTCCCAGGTGAACCCTCCCCCCAGGGTATCAATGCTGACGGGAAATCCCTGGGCTTTGAGCTTTTCCAGCATGATGCGATCGCCATCGGGATAGGCACTGTCGTTTTTCACCAATTGGACCACGGCCACCGGCAGGTCGTGGGCCAAATGGCGATACACCAGATTCATCGCGCCACTGGTTTTACCTTTCCCCAGGCCGGTAAAGAGGAGGTACAGGCCCTTTTCATTCCCCTGGCGCTCAGCCCGGGCCTGGTCCTTGGCCGCTTTGATCTTTTGCAGCCGGTCCTTTTCTTCTGGGGTGATGGTCTGATTTGTCATAGTGTTTCCTCAATGTGAGCTTCCGCTTCTAACAGGGTTGCCCTAAGTTGATCCAGCAGGTCGGGCGAAACCGCCTGCCACAGCCCCCGCTGGTGCGCTTCCAGCAGCCGTTCCGACATGTCCCGCAAGGCCCAGGGGTTATGGGCTTGAACAAATTTCTGCACCTCAGGATCCAGGATGTAAGCCTCGGCAACGCCAGCATACATAAAATCCGCCACGCTGTGGGTGGTGGCATCGTAGGCAAACAGGTAGTCCACGGTTGCGGCCATTTCAAAGACGCCTTTGTAGCCATGGCGCATCACCCCGGCAATCCACTTGGGGTTGACCACGCGGGAACGGTAGACTCGGCTGATTTCTTCGGACAAAGAGCGAATGCGAGGCCGTTGGGGCCGGGAATGATCACCGAAGTAAGCCTTGGGATTCTTGCCCTGGGTAGCCCGCACCGCTGCCACCAGGCCCCCGTGAAACTGGTAGTAATCATCTGAGTCCAGCAGGTCGTGTTCTCGATTGTCCTGATTGTGCAGGACAATTTGCAGCTGGCCGAGCCGTTGTTGGAAAACGTCCGGCACAGCGCTTGAACGCAGCTTCTGCCTTGAGCCCTCCGGTGAGCCCTCCGGTGAGCCCTCTGGGGCCTCCTGGCTGGCCGGATCTGCCGACTCCCCAGTCCCAACCTGGGTAGATCGTCCATAGGCATAGCAACTCCAGTTGATGTAAGCCTGGGCCAGGTCCCGGTCGTCCGTCCAGTTTTGGGCTTCAATTAACCCCTGCAGCCCGGCCCCATAGGCTCCCGGTTTAGATCCAAAGATGCGGTAGTGGGCACGGGTGGCGGCCTCCTCAGGATTGAACCCGACAGCCTGCCAGTGCTGCGATTCTTGTTTCACCTGAGCCGCCAGGGGATTCATCGCCGCTGGTTCATCCAGGGCCGCCACGGCCTCCACCGCCCCATTGAACAGATCAATCAGGTTGGGAAACGCATCCCGAAAGAACCCTGAAATGCGTAGCATGACATCAACCCGGGGCCGTTGCAGCACCGATAGGGGCAGGATCTCAAAATCTAAGACCCGACGACCCACCCCATCCCACACGGGGCGCACCCCCAGTAGGGCCAGGGCTTCGGCCATGTCGTCTCCGCCGGTGCGCATGGTGGCGGTTCCCCACATGGAGAGTCCCAGGGTGGTTGGATATTCCCCCTCGGCTTGAACATAGTGCTCTACCAGGGTCTCGGCGGCCCTCCGCCCCACATCCCAGGCACTTTCGGTGGGCAGGCCGCGAATGTCCACGCTGTAAAAATTACGCCCGGTGGGAAGCACATCGGCCCGTCCCCGAGTGGGCGCACCGGCCGCGCCACTGGGGACATAGCCGCCATCCAGGCCATGGAGCAGGTGGTCAATTTCCTGGGAGGTTTGGGCTAACCTGGGCAGTAGCCACTGCCGAATCCAGGTGAGTTCTGTTGCGGTTTTGGGGGCGGTTTTGGCCTCCATGGCCAGATTATCGTCCTGGCCGCTGATCACCTGCTCTACCAGACAGGCGGCCTGGTGTTCTAAGACGGCCACGGCATCGCCCAGGGTGTGTAGCGTGAGATTGGGTAACTCGTGGGGCTGCAGTAGCGTATCCGGCATCTCCAACCCGCTCACGAGGGTGCCTAAATCCGCTGTCAGGGGGTCAAAGTGCCAGTCCCAGCCCCAGTCTTCGGCGATGGCCCGGGTCAACCCCTGATGACCAGAACCGGGCTGACGGGCGATCGCCACCATCAAGTCTCGCAACAGCCTGCCCTGGGGACATTGCCCCAAAATATGTAACCCGTCTCGAATTTGAGCTTCTTTCAGTTCACAGAGATAGCCATCCGTGCGAGTGAGAAATTCGTTGAAGGCATTGGCATCGATGGACGGCTCCACCAGCGATCGGCTGGGCTGACCATCCTGGGCCAGCTGCAACCGAGGCAGGATCGGCCCTAGCCCCGGCAGCAGGCTGAGATCCTGATTCAGGTTTTCCTGGACGACCAGGGCACAGATGCGATCGCGGATCACGGGCAGCCGTTTCGCGTCCAGTACTTCGGCATCGTAGTATTCATCGATCAAGGCTTCCAACTGCAGCAGGGGACCATAGAGTTCGGCCCGGGTCAGGGGGGGCGTCAGATGGTCTAGAATCACCGCCTGGGCCCGCCGCTTAGCCTGGGCTCCTTCCCCCGGATCGTTGACAATAAACGGATACAGATGGGGCATTGGCCCCAGGGCCACCTCCGGACAACACTGCTCCGACAGAGCCAGGCTCTTGCCCGGTAGCCATTCCAGATTGCCATGTTTACCCACATGGACGATCGCCTGCGCCCCCCACCGATGGCGCAACCAGGCATAAAACCCCAGGTAAGCATGGGTCGGTTCTAAATCGGGGGCATGGTAGTTGAGGGACGGATCCTGGTCATACCCTCGCGACGGTTGAATCCCCACAAAAATGTTGCCCAGCTGCACCCCTGGAATTGGGATATCGGCGATCGGATCAACCTCCCCCCAGCGCTCAATGACACTCTGCTGGACGGCTGCAGGGAACCGCTGGAAGTAGTGGTGGTAGTCCTGTGCCCCTAGGGCCTGGGGAACCGGGCGGGAGTTTTGTCCCTCTGGATCGTTGGTGACGCCCCGGGTTAACCAGGCCATCAGCTCCTTCGTCGTTGTCGGTAGCCCTGGGCCAGCGTCCCCCTCAGGGGTGAGCGTATACCCGGCCCGCTGCATGGCCTGCAAAATGGCCAGACAACTGGCGGGGGTATCCAGGCCCACCCCATTGGCCAGGCGACCATCTTTGTTGGGATAGTTAGCCAAAATCAGCGCCACCCGGCGCTGGGGCGGTGCCGTCCGCCGCAGGTGAACCCAATTGGCGGCCAGGTCGGCGACGAAATCAACCCGGTCGGCCTTGGGCTCGTAGGCCATGACCGCCGTTTCCAGCTGAGGATGTTGGGCCTGCACCGCCTTGAAGGATACCGCCCGACTAATGATCCGCCCGTCCACTTCCGGTAGGGCCACATTCATGGCGATATCGCGGGGGGAAAGTCCCCGCCACTGGGTCTGCCATTGCGCTTCGCTGCCGCCGCTCAGAATCACCTGCAACACAGGGACATCCAGCCGCTGCCAGAAGCCGACCTGGGGAGTCTCGCTATTGAGTTTGGCCAGGGAGAAGCCGGTGGTGTTGAGAATCAGATCAAGGGCCGCATCTCCCCCTAGTTTCTTCAGCAACTGGGCCTGGATCTCCCCATCGCGCAGGGAGGGGATGAACAGGGGGCGAGGGGTGAGGCCACGGGACTGCAAGGCTTCGCAGAGGGCATCAATCACCCGGGTATTGCCGGCCAGGTAATGGGCGCGGTAGAAGAAGATGGCGACGGTCGGGTGGGTGCCAGGCGTCTGGGCCTGGCGATCCTGACGCTTGCCTGGGAACCGATAGTCCCCCCATTGGGGAATCGGTTGGGGCAGAGGCGGGTGATAGGGCGCATCCAGCAAGGTATGCGCCAGGTACTGGAGGCCATAGCTCAAGTTGTCGGCCCCGCCTTCGACGAAGTAGTGCCAGAGGCGATCGGCGATCGCTAGGGGCACGGTGCTGAGGCTGGTCAAGGTGGGATCCGGGCGATCATCGCCAGGGATCACCACCAGGTGGATGCCCTGGAATTCAGCGATTTCCCGCAGGCGTTCCAGGCCATAGCTCCAGTAGCTGCGGCCTCCCAACAGCCGCACGACCACGACCTTGGCTTGGCTCAGCACCGACTCGATATAGGCGTCGATGCTCAGTTCCTGCTGCAACTGCAGCAGGCTAGCCACCCGTAGGGCTGGAAATTCGGCGGGTAGCAGCGACAGACTGGCCGCCAGGGTTTGAATTTCCGTGTCGGCAGCGGTGAGAACAACGATGGGGGCGGGGGTTTGCTCCAGAATGATCACCCCGTCGGTGTCTGGGCTCCACCCCCCGGGGGTGGCGGCAAGGCGATGCATAGCGCAGTTAACTGATTCCCCTCGAACAGTGCGAGTCATCCTATCACCCTGAACCCCACCTGGACTGAGTGGGGGAGTCCGTCGCTCAACCTGTTCAGCCTAGGCCGAGCCAGGCGCGAATCGGGGTCAGGTCACAATACTGCTCCAGCATAATGGCCATCTGATCGTATAGCTGCGATTGATGGACTGGCCAGGGCGTTGTCCCCGGTTGATAATCGGGCACCTGGGCCAGGCGGGCTAGGTTTTGGCGCAGGGCCGTTGCCTCAAACAAACCGTGGAGATAGGTGCCCCAGACCGCGCCCTGGGGAGAGCTAGACTGCAGGCCTTCTGGGCGTCGCTGCCCATGACTATCGACCTCCACCAGGGGTTTTAGGGGGGCTGAGCCCCCTGGTGGAGGGGTGGGGCTGGGTTCTGGGGTCAGCCGGTGGGTCTGGCCCATGTGAATCTCATAGGCCTGCCAGGTTTCGCCCCCCGCCATCGCTGTGACCTGACGCACCTCCTTACCAGGGACGAATTGTGTGGTGATGGGCAACAGCCCCAATCCCGGCAGGTCTCCGGCCAGGCCAGCATGGCCCTCCGGGTCAGACAGCCGTTGACCCAACATCTGGTATCCGCCGCAAATGCCAACGATGGGCACCCCCCGCTGAGCCGCCCGTTGAATCGCCTCGGCCAGGCCCGTCTGCCGCAGCCACTGCAGATCCGCCAGGGTATTCTTACTGCCGGGTAGAATAATCGCCCGGGCATCGACCAGCGCGTCTGCCGTGGTGACCCAGCAGGTGCGAATGCCGCTATCCAGTTGCCAGGGTTGGCTGTCCTGGGAGTTCGACAGATGGGGAAAGCGAATCCAGGCAAACTTCGCCCCGCGGCCCGTCTCTTCAGCGACTTGACACAGGCTGTCTTCGCTTTCGGGCTGCAGGGTGGGAGCATAGGGTAAGGTGCCCAGGTACGGAAAATCTGGCAGATGTTGGGCAAAGTGCTGGCCAGCGGTGGCAAATAACCGCAAATCTCCCCGAAACTTATTGACGATGAACCCTAGCCCCAGGGGTTTAACCGGGTCGGGGATTAGGGTGTGGGTGCCGATGATTTGGGCAAAAATGCCCCCCCGCTCGATGTCGCCCACCAGTAGCCAGCGCCCCTGGAGATAGTCAACGGGGCGCAGGTTGACAATGTCTCGGTGCATCAAATTTAGCTCGACGGGGCTGCCTGCCCCCTCCATCAACAGGACATCACAGCGATCGCGCCAATCGTCCAGGGTCTGGGCCACCACCGGCCAGATCTGCTCAATATGGCGATAGTAGTCTCCCGCCTTAATGTGTTGCTGCGGCTCCCCTAGCAACACTAGCTGAGAGGTGCCGTTGCCCGAGGGTTTCAACAGAACCGGGTTGTGCTGGACAATGGGGCGCACCCCACAGGCCGCCGCCTGCACCGCCTGGGCTCGGCCAATTTCCCCGCCCTCCAGGGTGACGTAGGAATTGTTGGACATATTCTGGGCCTTAAACGGAGCGACCCTGATCCCCTGCCGCCGCAGCCAAGCCCCCAGGGCCGTGACCAGCCAGCTTTTGCCAGCATTGGACGATGTGCCTAAAACCGCGAGTGCTTTCATACTATGGATTTCATGGTGTGATCTGAGTTGATATGACCGAGTTGACAGACAGCTATGCCGCCATCGTGCTGATGGGGGCGGCGGGGCTCGACTTTTGGGTGGGTGACCCCTGGCACTGGCCCCATCCGGTGCAGGGGATGGGCTGGCTGATTCGCCAGTACACTGACCTGATGTTTCAGGCTACAAAGTCGGCAACCGCTTCGGCAATAGGGCTGACGGGGGCTGGCATCCTGCTGACCATCTTGCTGGTGGTCGGCAGTGCCGCGGTCGGCTGGGGCCTAATCACCCTGGCCCGTGGGCTCCATCCCGGGTTGGGCCTGGGATTGGAGATCATCTTGCTGGCCTCCTGCCTGGCCGGGCGCAGCCTGCGGGATGCCGCCGAAGATGTGCTTGCGCCCCTGGGGGCGGGGGATGTGCCAGCAGCTCGCCAGCGGCTGAGTCGCTATGTGGGTCGCGATACCCAGAATTTGCAGGAGCCAGACATCCTCAGGGCGGTCTTTGAAACCGTGGCGGAAAATAGCGTCGATGGGATCATGGGACCGTTATTCTACGCCTTAGTCGGGGCCGCCACCCCCCTGGGAAGTGCCCCCCTGGCCCTGGCCTATAAAGCCGCCAGCACCCTCGACTCGATGGTTGGCTATCGGGAAGCCCCCTACACCCACATTGGCTGGTGTAGTGCCAAGGTGGAGGATGGGTTAACCTGGCTGCCCTGTCGCCTGACGGTGCTGACCCTGGCGCTGCTGTCGGGGCACCCTGGGCGGGTGATTAAGCGCTGCCGCCGAGATGCCGTGGCTGACCCCAGCCCCAACTCGGGTTGGAGCGAATGTGCCTATGCCGCTAGCCTGGGGGTGCAGGTGGGGGGCACCAACGTCTACAGGGGAGTCGTTAAGGTCAAACCGTTGATGGGTGATCCGGTTCGTCCCATTACCCCTGAGGTGGTGCGGGCGGCCTTGGAGCTGAACAGACTCAGTTTCTTGTTATGGCTGGGGGTGAGTGTTTGCGGGTGGGGGCTCTGGAAAGCGTTGCAGCTATACTAAATAGTCTGTCAAGCCAGAAGTGACGGGTGCGGTGCAAGGTCTACGGTTTAGGGTATACGGCTGGCCGTGAACCGCATACCGTAAACCGTGAACCCAGGTTACAGCTCCCGTCATGATCCGATTGCCTGAACCCTAGGCAGGTGTTACGGAGATCCTGCCAAACCATCCTGCCAAACCATAGTGAAGCTTCCTGATCCCGCTGATTGCCCTCACCCTGCATCAAACCGTCCCACCCATGGCGGTAACCGCCGTTGGGCGGCCCAATATGCCCATTGCCCACCGGAAGCAATTCTGGACTTTTCCGCCAGCATTAATCCGTTGGGGCCACCCCCGTCCGTCATGGCGGCCCTGGCCACCTCCCTCAACCACCTTCAGGCCTACCCCGATCCCGGCTACGATCGCCTGCGTCAATCCCTCAGTGAGGTTCACGGGCTGCCCATGGACTGGATTTTGCCCGGCAATGGGGCCGCAGAGCTTCTAACCTGGATCGGTCGGGAACTAGCGCAGCTGGACACCACCTATCTGGTCACCCCGGCCTTTGCCGATTACCACCGGGCTCTCTCGGCCTTTGATGGCCATGTAACCCCCTGCCCGATAGATTTGGCCGCTGGCCCACCGAACCTGGTGGCACCGATACCCGTCTCACCCCAGACCTCCGCCTGTGGGCTGCTGCTTAACAATCCCCACAACCCCACGGGCACCCTGATGCCCCGGGACGACTTGTTGCCCTACCTGGAACGGTTTGCCCTGGTGGTGGTGGATGAAGCCTTTATGGATTTTCTGCCCCCCGATCAGCAGCAAAGCGTCTTGGACCTGGTGCTGGATTGGCCTAATCTGATCGTGCTGCGATCGCTCACCAAGTTCTACAGCCTCCCTGGTCTGCGCCTGGGCTATGCCATTGGCCATCCCCGGTACCTGCACCGCTGGCAACGATGGCGGGATCCCTGGCCGGTGAATACCCTGGCCGAAGCGGCGGCGATCGCGGCCCTCCAGGATCACACCTTTCAACAGCAAACCTGGGCCTGGCTGCCCCCCAGCCGCCAATCCCTGATCGCCGGTTTGCAGGCCCTCCCTGGCCTCATCCCCCTCCCCGGTGCCGCCAACTTTCTCCTGGTCAATACCGAAATGCCCGGTTCCCAACTGCAACGGGCCTTACTCCAATCCCACCAGATTCTGATTCGAGACTGCCTGAGTTTCCCGGAACTGGGGGAGGGCTACGTCCGCCTTGCCGTGCGTCTGCCGGACGAAAACGACCGCCTTCTTACCAGCCTGGCCCAAATCCTATGAACCTCCATCCCATTACCGCTGAAAGCTTTGCCATCATCGACCAAGAAATTGGCCCCCACTCCCGGCCTCCCCAGGACTATGTCGTGATTCGGCGGGCCATCCATGCCACGGCTGACTTTGAGCTACTGGACTTATTCGAGTTCAGCCCCGGGGCGGTTGACGCTGGGATAATGGCCCTGCAGCAGCGGCTGCCGGTGATGGTTGATGTGCGGATGGTAGCAATGGGCATCGCCAGCACCCTGAAGGCCTTGGGCTATGACCAGATTCCCTGTGCCTTAGATTTTGTCCCCGGCGACGATCCTACCCTAGAAACCCAGGGGTCAAAATTGGCCACCACCCGGACGGCGGCTGGCATGCTGGCCCTGACCCAGCACTATGCCACCGGCATTTTTGTGGTTGGCAATGCCCCCACGGCATTACTGGCCCTGGTGGAGCAAATTCGGTTAGGACAAGTGCAACCGGCCCTGGTGGTGGGCGTGCCGGTCGGGTTTGTGGCGGTGGAAGAGGCTAAGCAGGCGCTGGCGGCGGTGGATGTTCCCCAGATTCAGGTCCGAGGCCGCAAGGGAGGCTCTGCTGTGGCTGCCGCCATCATCAATGCCCTGGCCTATTTAGCCTGCCCTAACAAATAGGGCGGCAAGGGAACAGTCTGCCCAATCACATGGCCCTGGCGATCGCAGAGGATCGTTTCTACCTTGACCGACACGGCGGCATATTTGCGGATATACGCCGCGGCCCGGTCACTCACCTGGCGGGCTAACCGGGTAAAGACAGGATCAGCCAGATTAGCCGCGATCAACCGTTGATGGGCCGCATCAGCGGTGGGGGCATCTAGAACCGCCTGCATCAGCGAGAGACGCTGGGCTGGGGCATCCGTCGCTTCCCCGGCTGAATTGATCTCCACCTGGGCCAGGGCCGCCGCCAGAATGGCGAGTTTGCCATCGGCCACGTGGCTGGATGTATTGAAAATGCCCCCCGCCAGCTTAATCAACTTCCCCTGGTAGCCCAGCAACAGCACCGACTCGGCCCCCCGCAACCCTGCTTCCACCAGCATGGCCCCCAGCCAGTTGCCGGTCTGGACAATGTGGTCGTCAGCAATGCCCAGGCGCTGAGCCGTTCGCTGACCATTGTGCCCAATGCAAAATACGAGATGGGACGTGGTCTGGACAGCCGTTTGCAGGACAGCGCGGTAGTCGTCTAGCTGGTCGGTGGCCGAGTGGGGCTGAGAAATGCCGTTGGTTCCCAGCAGGGCCAGACCGTCGAGAATGCCAAAGGCGGCATTGGAGGTTTGTTGGGCGAGTCGGACCCCCTCCGGCAGAATGATGCGGACTGTGGCTTGGTGCTGGGCGGGAATTAGGGGACGGACATTGATATCAAAGAGCTGGCGGGCATAGGTGTAAAAGGCGGGTTCTCCGGCGGCGGTGCGCCCCAGGCCCTCCCCCGCTTCTAGAATCAGGGTGAGGCTTTCGGCCTCTACCGCCGTCGGCGGGTCCAGGGGAAACTCCACCAGCTGTACCCAGGCCCAAACGGGGGTATTGCGGGTCACATCTAGATTGTCCCCAGGGTCGCTGAGACAGATAGCCAGGGCCGTCGTCGGGTCAAGGGTGGCCACCTGCTGGATGGGGATCTGGGCTTCCCCAGGGTCCAGGTGGACCCTGGCCTGCACCTCTGGCGAGGACAATGGAGCCGCCCTGCCCTGTGCCCCGTCGATATCGGCTTTCGAGGCCAGAGCCGATCGCTGGGCCAGCAAATGGGTCAAGGCGGCTTTGGCCGCAGCGACCGCAAAGACGGGCAGTGTATACCCTGATCGGGCCATTGATCCTCCTCTTACCGTTGCTTTAAGAGTAGTCCAATTAATACAACATCCGAGGGTTGCCCTCCCCCTAAAGCTCTTTCCCATGGCGGGCTACTAGATACACATCAGTCCTGAGACCCTTGTTGACAGGGCTTTTCCTCCATCCCCCAGCCCCTTCCTCCCAGAACGGGAGGAAGGGGAGCCGGAAAGCGTTGTCTGGTCTCCCCCACCCTTCGGGAAGCAAGCGACGCCCATTTTGAGAGAGATGGAGGGCCGTTATCCCCGGTGCTGGAGACAAAACCCCATGACCCCCTCCAAATCATGGGTGAGCCGTGGATACGCCAGCCTCGGACGGGCGATCACCAGTAGACGCACCCCCAAGGCTTGAGCCACCGCTAACTTCACGGGCATCCCCCCTGGTGCCCCGCTGGCTTTGGTGACCACCGTATCTACCTGTAACCGTTGCCACAGGGCTGTTTCTGCGGCGATATCGGTGCCAGGGCGATCGCAGATTAACCGGTCTGGCGCAAATCCGGCCTGGATGGCCTGGGCCTGGGCGGTGGGCAAAATTCTGGCCCAGAGGCAGGCCCGCTGCTGCCAGGGACAAAATCGAGCCAGGGCTTTAACCCCCAGAGTCAGTAGAACCGTGCGATTTTCCAGATACTGGGGCTGAAATAGCGCGTCTAAATCTGGCAACGACTCGGCGGGGGGCTCCAGGGGATACGCCGGACGCTCAAACCGCAGGTAGGGTAGCCCGGTGGCCATGGCCTGCCTGGAAATCTGGGTGGCAAAGGGATGGGAGGCATCGACGATGGCGTGAATGCCATACTGAGCAATCAGGCCTTGAATGCTCCCGGCATCCAAGGCCCCCACCTGCACCTGCCCTGGCAAGCCCTGGTACAGCCTCGCCGCCGATGGCGTCACCACCGTGGCCACCCACCGGCATCCCTGCTGGCTGAGATGCTGGGCGATGGTGCGACTTTCGCTAGTGCCACCAATAAGCCAGAGCATAGGGCCTTACCGGCAGCGGGCCTGGGGTGAGGCGGGGCGAAAGAGGTGACTGTGACCAGGACTGTAGAGCTGCGATCGCGCCTCAGATTGGGCCGCCAGGGCCGGACTAACCACATACAGAACCGTGCGGTCATGGCCGGTTTCGCGGGTGATGGCCGCCATGCTGTCCAGCCGTCCCAGGTGAATTTGTTCGTCGGGCCAGCCCAGGCGGTAGCAGAGGGCCACCGGGGTATCCGGCGGATAATGGGCCAGGAGTTTAGCCTGGGCATCGCTGGCGTGGCGGGCACTGAGATAGAGGCAGAGGGAGGCCCGGTGAGCCGCTAGGGAGGCCAGATCCTCATTCCCCGGCACGTCAGTTCGCCCCTGGACCCGGGTGAGAATAATACTCTGGACGAGCTGGGGCACCGTCAACTCCACCTGGAGGCGAGCGGCGGCCAGTTGAAAGGCACTGACCCCTGGCACAATCTCAAAGGCAATCTGTTGTTTCAGCAAAAAGGCCATTAGCTCATGGAGTGCCCCATAGAGGCAGGGATCGCCATCCTGTAGGCGAACCACCCGCTTGCCTTGCTGGACGCGCTCCTGGAGCAAGGGCAGCCAGTTTTCTAGGGTATGGGACCGGGTGTCGATACATTCCGCCGAGGGGCGGCAATGTTGCAGCATCTGTTCCGGCACCAGGGAACCGGTGTAGAAAACCACATCCGCTGCCGCCAGGTGCTTCTGCCCCCGGATGGTAATCAATTCGGGGTCGCCGGGACCCGCGCCAATAATCTGCACGGGCATGACCTCTGGGGCGGTGGTCGGCATGGCATGACTCACAGTGAAAACTCCTGATCCAAAACGTTGCTGGAACAAGTTTAGAAAAACTTCCCTTCCCCGCAAGCCTTCCCCTCCAAGGTAGCCCTGTGCCACCCGCCAACCAGTCACCCCAGATCAGCCAAACCACTATTGCTCCCCAGCGGCCACCAGACTCTGCACCCAGGCGGTCTCCTCGTTCGATAGCACGGGCTGGAGCGGTTGATGGTAATCGATCGCCAGATCAAACCGAGCGCGGGTATAAACCTCGTTCAACAGCCGCTGCAAGTTCACTGCTGGAACTGCATCATCGGGCCGCAACGGCACTGGGAAACTCGGGATCGCATCCGCCAGATCAAACTCGTAGAGTTCAGCATTAGGGCGATCGCCACTGGCGCTGACCAAAATGCTGTAGGTCTTTTGGTGCGGCTCTGTCACGGCCATACCCGCACCGCCGCGCAGCAGATCAATTTCCACCAGGTTGGTAGCAGAACCCAAAATCCTTTGGCGCTTCGTCTCATAGGCCCGGCGGCCATCGCCCGATCGCTTATTGGCCGGAGACAAGATCTCGATTACGCACACCACCTCATTAGTCTGCACCAGCCGCACGGCTAAAAAGCGCTCTGTCACCTCTATGGGCAACGGCACCTGCACCTGCCTGGGCACGATCTCTTGCACAGCAGTTGTTGTAGCTGCTGCTGCGGCAGAACGGCGCGTAACCGCTACGTCGGCAATGCCAAGCAGCGGCATGGCTTCGGTGCTGGCGTAGACCCGCTCTTCGATCGAAACGCGATACTTGGGGGCGACCTGGGGGGTAATGTCATCGGCGATCGCTACAATCAGGCGATTGTGTACCTGTGGCCACAACCCTGGTTGTTCTAGATAGGGGTTCATGCCCGGAAATGGATTGTGCATTAAACTGCCCTCGCAGGTTGGCGTTGTTCCATACTGCCGGAATGTCAGCGTGACCTAAACGGCGCAGGCGCTTGAGACGCTGTCGTTGCGCGAACCTCAGCCCTGATGCATCTGACGCTATAGTTTGTAGTGTAGCGGGCGCAGAACCAGATCCGTCTGCTCTACAAGCCATTACCGATCAAAATAAATGGGACCCAGTAGTAGGAATGGTTGAGGCGATCGGCTACGCCCAAGGGTAGCTCGGTTGGGCTGCTAATCACCTCAATACACCAGTGCAGCCATCAGTGCAACCCAACCCAACCACTTCGCCGCGTAACGCATGGGGGCAGTGCTCCATCTAGAGGTGACATCACTATATAGCTCTCACCCCAGGCCACTTATTCACCTTTATGCAATCTTTCGCCTTCTTCCTGGGAGAGAGTATGCCGAGGCCGTTGGTAAAATGAGCTTATAGCTTCCATGCAAGACGGCCTATGGCACCCACAAAGACTAATCACCCGTCAAACCAGCAACAGCCGGTAGATCGAAGGTTACAGGCGATCGCCTACAGCCTCGACTGCCTGATTCCTGGGCTGTATCTGTGGCTTGGGCCCCTTAAGCTTCGCCTAGGTGGCAGCACCGCCGAAGAGACCTACCCAGGTACTATCCACAGCCCCGTGGGTATAGCCCTAGTGCTACCCGACTATCGCATCTACAGCAGCTATCAGGGCAGTTATGACCCTTGACAAGCACAAGCTTGACGGCATTCCGCAAATCACATCAAAGACTTTGCCAAAGGAAGACTTTGAAACATTAGTGGGAAAAGCAGACTATCAACTGTCGGGATCGGCCCCAGCCAAAGGGAACCGCTTAAAAGTCTGGTGAAATCACACCTCCTACAGGCGCATTGAAGCCGTCTACAGCCCCGATGGCCAAATTGTAATCACGGCATATCACGTTTGGATTCCTGGTTAATTTATCAATTGGTCAACAGCTAAACTGCACTCCGCCTAAATATCTAATGTGCCAGTTGAAAGGGCGGAATGTCGGATGGAGTATGCCTTAGCCACCCTTTATCCATTATCCAAACGCCTTCATCGGCACCTGGAGGTAGTCATCCGGGGCCATCGCATCGCTGTGGATGTCACAAAACTGCTGCTCGATTCGCTTCAGCACCGCAGCACTATAATAGACCGTCCCACAGTGCTGGCACACCTCCACCGGAGTATTGGGCACAATCAAATACTTGCCCTGGTGGCTATATAGATAGGTAATCTGCCGCGTTTCGTAGGCGCTACTGCCGCAGGTGGTGCACTGTTTCTCGCTCATCGGGTTTAGGCTCTCGTTGTTGGGTCAATAAACTTCGGTGGCCCTGGAATGTATACCGTAATAATCGCAACCTGCTCCCCACGCCACCCGCACACAACGTGAATGGGCACTTGATCGGCATACCCCAGGATTAGACAACTTTCTCCTCGCCCCGTATCCGCATAGTGCTCAAGGATTTGACCATTGAGCAACGCCACCTCCACCTGTCTCAAGGTTAGATCATCTGCCTTGCGTTCCACATCGGCATGGGAGGTATAGACATACTCATCGACCTTCACCTTCGCCTGAATTTGCTCAATATCCATCACTCAGATGTCGTCAGCATCAGCAGGCCCAACCATTTCGCAGCATATCGCATGGGGCAACACTCCATCTGGGGGTAACAATCCCCGCCCTAAAGGGTCGGGGCTTTCTGGAGCCCTGCAACTATCTCGCAAGATAGCCACGGACCACGAGGCTGTGCTACGGCAGCCCCAATCAACGAAATCACTTTTGACGCATTATGGTCAGCATCCTCAACAACCTGACAATTTGGGCAGAAAAACCGTTCACCGCGCCTATCCCCAATATGGAGGCAGGCGTGGTGGGTCTGACTGCTGTAGTGCGGCCTAACCACCATGCAATATGCTCCATCGCGCACAGACTTGTACTCGATGAAGCCCCGCAGTTGGTAGTTGGCCCAACTATTCGAGCGACGGCGCTCGGTTTTGTTGCGCGGCTGTTGGTTGGTACGCTCTCGAATCCCCGTCAAGTCCTCCAGGACAATGACGGCACTGGTTTCGACAGCACGCTTCACGATGCGATAGCTGACCGTATGGTTCCACCAAGCTTGAAAGCGTCGTTCTCGGCCCGACAGCCGTTTCAGAAGCTGGCGGCAACGCCGCCGAGTGCTTCGTGTGCCTTTTGCAGCCTTTCGCTGGAGAACGGCTCTCTGCTTGGCATATCTGTCTCGGATATCCGAGATCCCCTTTCCACTCCACTCCTGACCATCGCTGGTCACCGCAATCTTGCGGCGACCCACATCCACCCCTACAAATCGCTTGTAGGGCTTGGGGTCAGGCGGAGTTTTCTTGACCTGGATATGGAGGTAGTACAACCCATCTTTGTGCTTGCAAAGCTGAGCACTGGTTGGCGACTGGCCCGCCAACTTCCCTCGTTGGTAGTTGGCGGCCTGTATCGAAATCCGCTCCCTACCCTCAAGGGTGGAGAGCGACACCGTCCAGTCCGATTCCCGGAACGAAAAGATCCGAGCGTCGTAGTCGATACTCGACGCCTGGAACTCTTTGACCGGCCTCTTTTTGGTTTTGGCCGCTTTCCGATTCATTCCAACCCGAGCGCAGGCTCTGACTGCCAAATTGGCATTCAGCCCAAATCGCGCCCGCAAGTCTCCATAGACTTCGGCCTGAATCGTTGCCTTGCTGGTAATGCCAGTCTTGACAACCTGATTGGCGTAGTTACAGGCATCGGCAAACGCCTGGGCGGTGGCATCCAATTTAGCCACTTGCTCAGGCGCTGCATTCAGCTTGCAAACTATCGTCAAAACCTGTTCCATGAGAACAAATTTACTATGTTCACAGGTGAATGTAAATGACCCTCAAGACCCTATACAGCCAGCTTCGCGGGCATCGTTCGCGAAGCGTCTCCGCAGGAGAAACCCGCTCATCTGGCCCGCTATCCCTCCCCGCCCTGAAGATGCGGGGCTTCTCGCGGAGGTTTCTGTGAAACACCAGAAAGCCCCAGCCCTGATGCCGATGCCTTGGCCTAGGTAACGGCCATGAAACGAATTCGCCAAGAAACCATCGTCTAGAATGCCGGTTCAGATCCCAGCGGTTAACTAACGGCGGTGCCGTTCGATAGAGCAGTAAGAAACCCGGTGACGGCGTTTCCTGGGGCTGGTGGGCAATGCCCACCCTACTGGGGCTGGTGGGCCGAGCCCACCCTACGTTCGGAGCACTTGAACGCCGGTTCAGATTCCAGGGGAGGGAAAGAGAGAAAAAGGAAGAACGAAGAACGAAAAGGCTATGCCAACGTAATAAAAGTAGGCAGCGAATTTTCTATTTACCCTTCGGGAAGGGCATAGCCCTACGTTTTTCTATTTTCGTTCTTTCCCATTGTTGCCGTCCCCCAGCAGAGAAAGAGATAAAAAGGAAGAACGTAGGGCGTAGCACGTGCGCAGCAGAACGAAAAGGTTTCGCCGACAGGCTCGAAGTTTGCAGAAGGTTTTCTATTTTCGTTCTTCTCTCTTCTTTTTTCCCCGTCGTTTCCGTCCCCTTGCGGGGTAAGAGGGATTGGGGAAAGGCAGAAGGAGGAAGGCAGAAGGCAGAAACGTAGCGCAATCTGGGGTCAAAAGCAGGGTTAAACAAAGGCAGTAGCCTGAGCATTTCTCAGGCCAACCGTTCATCCTTCATCCTTCTGCCTGCTTCGCGCGGGCACAGCCCTACATCCTTGCTTACGGTTTCCGTCCCCTTGCGGGGTAAGAGGAATTGAACATTACCTACTGAACTGTGGTTTAAATGAACTGTTAAAGGGTTTCCGTCCCCTTGAGGGGTAAGAGGAATTGAACATCTCAAACACAAACCCTAACAAGGGAAACGTTAGGTTTCCGTCCCCTTGCGGGGTAAGAGGAATTGAACAATTCCGAACACGGTATTTTTTCCACAACCTACCGATGTAGGTTTCCGTCCCCTTGCGGGGTAAGAGGAATTGAACTCTTAGCCTGGCAACCTAAACTTGGGGTGCTAATGTTTCCGTCCCCTTGCGGGGTAAGAGGAATTGAACCTCTCGGTCTCGGGGCAAGCTCTCAAGCTGGTGGTGTTTCCGTCCCCTTGCGGGGTAAGAGGAATTGAACTGATGATTATGGAAATGGGGCCAACTAGTGTTTCATGTTTCCGTCCCCTTGCGGGGTAAGAGGAATTGAACGCTCAGGATCTGGGGTATATAAATGCGAATACTGCAGTTTCCGTCCCCTTGCGGGGTAAGAGGAATTGAACCCCCGCCCTCTAGAACCTTTACGGAACAAGGACTCTAGATAGCTATTTCCGTGGGGGTCTACCGGAGGTCGAAATTATTGCGAATTACTGTCAATAAAGCCCTGTGGAAAACAGCTAAAAACCTCGCGGGGCAAGCGATTCGCGGGGGTCAACGAAATAATGCGGTTTTCCAGGTTCGGCAGACCCTAGCGAAAGCCGGAGCTGTTGTTGTGATTTTAGCTGGCAAATCGGCAATTGTCCAGCGGCAAGGAAACCTCTCCACACAAAGGTTTGGGCTGGGCGGGCGGCGGTGGATGACTGCGGCTTCTATACCAACTCCAGGGATTGGCTATGGCTGAGGTAGCCCGTTGATCGAGTACCCTCGGGGGGTAATCATCCGTCCCTGGTGCAAAAACGTACTGGCATTGCCGATTAAAACCACGGTCAGCATGTCGATGGTGGTCACATCGATGGTCTCCAGGGTGACGCATTGTACCGATTCTCCTGGTCGGTAGAGGGAACGGGCGATCGCCACCGGGGTTTGGGGGGACCGCCAGCGACGCATGATCTCTAAGGCAATATCAATTCCCTGGGTGCGGGTGCGCGATCGCGGGTTATACAAGGCCACCACGAAATCTGCTTGAGCCGCTGCCGTCAACCGCTGCTCAATCACCGACCAAGGGGTGAGCAAATCGGACAGCGAGATGGTACAAAAGTCATGCATCAACGGTGCCCCCACCCGTGCCGCCACCGCCTGCAGGGCTGTAATGCCCGGCATCACCTCAACCCCAGGAGTTGCCCCATCCCAGCCCCCCTGGGCCAGACATTCCAGCACTAGCCCGGCCATGCCATAGATGCCACAGTCCCCGGAAGACACCATGCCGACGGTTAAGCCCTGCTGGGCCAGGGTAACGGCCCGCTCGGCCCGTTGCACCTCCTGGGTGATGGGACTGGTTTCAATCAGCTGATTCGGATGAAAGAGGGGCCGCAAGAGGTCTAAATACAAGCCGTAGCCGATGACAACATCGCAGTCCAGTACGGCAGCCCGGGCTGCGGCCGTGAGCTGGGTCAAAGCGCCCGGGCCGGAACCAATTAGGTAGAGGTGCCCCGGTCGGGGGGTGTATTCCTGAACGGCCCGAGCTACGGCGATCGTGCAGGCCCCCTGTTGCCCCTTAAACACCTGTTTGGTCACCACCAGTTCCTGGCTTTGGGCCGCCAGCAAGGCCGCCGCCTCGGCCACAGACGGGGTACCCACGGCTGCTGCCACCACCAGCGATGGGTTGGGCACCGCCGGTTGAGCCAGCTGGGCCGCACTAAAAAACCGCAGCGGCCACTGGAACTGGGTGGCCAGGGTTTGAAACGCGGCTTCATCCTGTTTCAGGTCAATGGAGGCTATCCCTGCCACCGCCGCCCAGGCCAAACCCTGATCCTGTAAGACCTGGCGCAGGCTGGCCTCAATCAACGCCGCTGCCGTGCCCCGCTCACAGCCCAAACCCAGCCACAGGGTGCGGGGGTGCCAGCAGACCTGGGGGGGCTGGCCCTCCGGATCGTCCTGGCTACCCCCGGGGGCAACCCGATCGGAGATCCACATCTGGGGCCGAGGCGTTCCCTGGGTCAACCCCCCTGGGTCAAAGCAAAAGGGATGATCCGCCGGTAACATTTGCCGCCACAGGGCGGTACCGCAGGTTTGATGCACCGCGATCGGCTGCCGTCGCGCCAGGGCTGCCGCCACCGCCGTCCAATCCCCCTGGCCCCGCTGCCAGCCGTAGGGGAGACCCAGGAGATCCAGGGCGGGGAGCTGCTGCCCCTCTGACGCCGATGTAATCACTGGCTCAGCTCCCAAGAGGGCGGCACATCGCCGGGTGAGGGCATCGGCTCCCCTTTGATGGCCGCCGCTGACGCTGACCACAAATCGTCCGGTTTCGTCAATGGCCACGACGCCCGGATCGTGCCCCTTGTGATGCAGCAGCGGCGCAATCAACCGCACCACCGCCCCCACCGGCAGAATAAAGACCAGTTGGGTGGCGTCGGCCCAGCATTCAGCCACCACCACCGCCAGGGAACCGCAGTAGGCTTTCACGGCGCGATCGCCGGGGGGGGCAACCAGGGGCAGCGTACTCTCCCGCGTCCAGCACACCTGAAATTGCAGGTCCTCCCAGAGCTGTAGCCCCAGGTGATAACCCGCTGGCGTGGGGGCAATTAACACAACCTGCGAATCAACGGGTCGGGAAGGCCTAGAAGCGATAGTCATGGCGACGCACAATCAGGATGGAAAAATAGGGAGGGGTGTGGTTTTCCAGGGGGACCAGGCTGGGATAGAGCTTCTCCTGGGCCGATCCCACCCATTCCACTAGGCTCGACTGCTCCAGCAACTCCGCTGCCGCCAGTTGTTGCCAGACCTGGGCAAAGACCGAGGCCACTTTCATCACTACCACCACCTCCGCCCAGGCCAGGGCCTGGGTTAGTTCAGCCACATCGTACAGAGCCGGTAGAACGGCAATTTTCTCAGCGGCCAGGGCCAGGGGCATGTTGAGGGCAGCTACGGCGGCCAGGGGAGAGCAGACCCCCGGCACTGGGGTGATATCCACCGAGGGAGCCAGGCGATGGACGGCCTGGGCCACATAGCTAAAGGTGCTGTAGAAACTGGCATCGCCCTCGGTGATAAAGGCGACATCCTGGCCCTGCTCTAGATAGGTCACCAGGGTTTGGCCGGCGGCGGTCTGGGCCTGGTGGAGTTGGGCTGGGTCACGGACAAACGGTAGGTGCAGGGGAACGACAACTTGCTCCGATCGCAAATAGGGACGAACGATACCATAGGCCATACCGGCTTCCCCCTGACGGTTTTGAGGACAGGCCACCACCTCTACCGTCTGCAAAACCTTCAATCCCTTCAGGGTCAGCCACTCCCCATCGCCCGGACCCACGCCGATGCCCCAAAGTCGACCCCATGGGGAGGATAGCTCTGCCCGGTCAAGGCTACCCGGCATCCCTGCACCGGCGTTATTGGGCACCATGGATGTCCCCCTGAAGGTCGGTATCAATGGGGGATCGGGAAGCTTGCAATAGCATGACGGGATTTAAAGGGACAAATCGGGTGGTTTGAGTGGTTGCCAGGGTGGCAGACCGGGACAAATTGACCTGTAATAGATTGACGCCCCAGCCCTGGGCCTGCAACTGTTGCTTGGCCAGCATACAGGTTTCTAGGGTGGCAAAGTGGGCCACTAAGGTGCCCCCCGGTCGCAGCCGGTGACAGCAGGTGGCCAGAATGGCCGGGATAGCTTGGCCGCCCCCGCCCAGAATGATGCGATCGGGGTCAGGTAAGGAGTCCAGGGCGTCTGGTGCCTTGCCCGCAATGGGATAAACCCTGGAACTGCTAAACCGATGACAGTTTTTCTGAATCAACGTCACCCCCGCCCCCGTCTTTTCGACGGCATAGATGTGGGCATCGGGCACTAAACGACTCAGTTCGATGGCCATGGCCCCGGTGCCAGCCCCCACATCCCAGACCGTGATCCCTGGCATCAGGCGCAGTAGGCAGAAGGACAAGGCCCGCACTTCCTGTTTGGTAATTAACCCCGGCTGATCGGGGAAGGTGTGAAAGTCGGCCTCGGCAATGCCGAATAGGGGCTGGGGGAAAACCGGGGCCGATGGCTCTGCCTCCAGAATGACCACATTGGGAGCCGGAAACGCCAAGTCCACGGCTTGTGCCACGGAGACCGCCTGGATCTGCTCCTGGTCAGATCCCAGCTGACTGCAAACCCACAGGCGGTACTGCACGGGGGGACGCAGATCCTGAATCAGCCGCGCCACCTCCCCCGGGGTATGGACTAAGTCTGTCAGCACCGCCAGGGGCGATCGCCCCTGCTTTAAGGCTTGCTCTAGCTGGTCAGGGTGGCGACCATGCACACTGACGACGGTGGCCGACTGCCAGGGAATACCCAGACGATTAAAGGCCAGCTGCACCGAACTCACCTGGGGATAAAACCGCAGGCCCTGGCGATCGAAGCGTTCGGTTAGCAGGCGTCCCAGGCCAAAAAACAGCGGATCACCACTGGTCAGCACGACCATAGACTGAGTGTTGAGGATGTCTGCCACCTGGTCAAGCCATGCCGCAATGTTGCTGCCCAGGGTTAGCTTGCGGGCCGGATGGGTCGCCACCGCCTGTAGGTGAGTGGCGCTACCCCCAATCACGTCAGCCTGGTCGAGACAGGCCTGAGCCTGAGCACTAATCCCAGACAGGCCATCCAGGCCCAGGCCGATCACATGGAGTAAGTGGGGAGGGTGGGATTGCATTAAGCTGCATCGCAACGGGTCGTGAGTTAACGGGGGCTGCCCGGCCCCTAGGGAACTTGCCAGGCGCGCTGGTGGTAGTCTTCGCTTTTAGGATAGAGGTCGGGAATGCCATGGTAGAGCGCTTGCCCTTCGGGGTGGTCGTGGTCATGGCCGTGGTGATCATGGCTGTGATCATGGTGGTGGTGACCGTGGCCCTGGGCGGCGATCGCCTGACGAAACTTACAGGTGTAGCAGGTCATGGCCAACTGGTCTGACTGCGCTTCCCGTTCGCGATCGCGAATCAGCTCAAACAAAATCGGATCTGCCCCGATCACCGGTAGCGTCTGGACCTCCACCTGGGGATGGTCCGCCTGTTGCTGCTGAACCACCGTCTGAATTCGCTTAGCCAGGACCCCATCAAACAGCAAATGGGGAATCACAATAATGCGATCGGGTTGCCAGGCCCTGGCCCGCTCGAATCCCCGCTCCAGACGCGGATGGGTAATGCCCGTGAAGCATACGTCTAAATCTTGATAGCCGCTGCCTTCCCACACCATACGGGCGAGTTTGTAGACATCCCCATTGGCATCTGGGTCAGAAGCTCCCCGGCCCACAAACAGCAGCACGGTTTTGTCTCGCGGCACTGGACTCTGGTGATCGGCCTGGGTCAGCCGTTGGTTCCAGAGATCTAGCCATCGCAGGGAAACCCCGAAATGACGGCCATAGTGCAGGGTCAAATGGGGATGGCGCTGCACGGCTCGATCCAGCTCGTTGGTCACATCAAACTTGCTATGGCGGGCGGCAAACAGCAGCACCGGCAATACCGTCAGGTCCTGATAGCCCATCTCCACACAGCGATCGATCCCGGCCTGTACCAGGGGGTCCGTGAGTTCCAGAAAACAGGGCACCACAGGACGGCTGGCATCATAGCGTTGAAACTCGTGGGCAAAATCGAGAAAGGCCTGACGCCCACTAGCATCACGGGTGCCGTGGCCCAACAGCAGGAGAGGAGGAGATTGGCTCATGGAAGCATCCTTGCCCCTGGGTGTTACAGAGGGTATGGAGGACATTGGCTACGTTAGCATTTATAGCAGCTGAGGAAAAATTAGAGCTCCCAGCCTGCAGACAATGACCCATGGATTTGCCCATGGATTTGCCCATGGATTTGTTTGTGCTCATTCCGTGGGGTACTATCGGCGGCAGTCCACTCCCTCGCTGCTTGGAATCATCTGTACAGTATGCCAATTCCCACTTTGGTCATTGGAGGTACCCATAGCGGTGTGGGCAAAACCTCTGTCGCCATCGGCCTGATGCGGGCCTTTTCTAACCAGGGAATGCAGGTGCAGCCCTTTAAGGTGGGTCCAGACTTCATCGACCCGGGCCACCATCAACGGGCCACTGGCCGGATATCGCACAACCTGGATGGCTGGATGCTGAGCCCCACCCAAAATCGGGAGCTGTTTGAACGGGCCTGTCACGGGGCGGATCTGGCGATCGTCGAAGGGGTGATGGGCCTGTTTGACGGTTACGGCGCTGATTCGGAGGCGGGCAGTACCGCCGAGATGGCCAAGGGGCTGGGGGCACCCGTTATTCTGGTGATCAACGCCCGTTCTCTGGGGCGCAGCGCTGCCGCCCTGATTGCCGGATATGCTGGGTTTGATCCCGCCCTGAACGTAGCCGGGGTGATCTGCAACCAGATTGGCAGTGCCTCCCATTTCGACCGGATTCAAACGGCGGTGGCCGCCACCGGACCGATGCCTATCCTGGGAGGGCTGCCTCGTGCCGAACAGGTCAGCATTCCCGAGCGCCATTTAGGCCTGTGGCGGGCCAGCGAAGACAATTTGGCCAGGACGGACTACATCGAGTCCCTGGCCCAGTTAATGGCCACTCACCTTGATCTCGATGCCCTGATAGCCATTGCTCAATCCGCCCAGTCGGTCCAGGTTGCCGCCGGGACAGCACCGCTAACCTCCATGCCGCCGACTGGCTACCAACAATCAGTGGTACCGCTGCCCCCATCCCCCGTGCGGATTGGGTTGGCCCAGGATCAGGCCTTTTGCTTCTACTACGCCGTTAATCTGGCCTTGCTAGAACAAGCGGGGGCCGAACTGGTCCCCTTTTCTCCCCTAAAAGATGCCCTGCCAGAACACCTGGATGGGCTCTACCTGGGGGGCGGTTATCCCGAACTCTATGCTGAGCAATTGGCTGGGAATCAGGACATGTGCCAGGCGATCGCGGCGTTTTGCCGGTCGGGGCGTCCGGTCTATGCGGAATGTGGGGGCTTGATGTATCTTTCCCAGGGCTTGCTGGACGCGGAGCAGACCACCCATGCCTTTGTGGGTATCCTCCCCTTTTGGACCCAGATGGGGAAGCGGGTCAAGCTGGGCTATCGCCAGGTGGACGTGACGGGGGAACACAGCTATTTTCCTCACCAGGGCACCATTCGCGGCCATTGCTTTCATTATTCAGATATTGTCGACGCCATCGGCCAGCCCTTGGCTCTCGCCCCCGAGGCCAGGGATGCAGCGGATGGCCCCAGCCAGCCCTTCCAGTTCACCTATCGATTGCAGGGGTGGGGCGGCCATCAGAGCTGGGAAGGCTATCAGGTTTACAATGTCCTGGCCAGCTATGTTCACCTGCACTTTGGCGGCAATCCCGCCTTTCCCCAAGGGTTTGTCCAACGCTGTCGACAGCAGTCTAACTCGCTCACCCCATAGAGAATGGCTTAATAGTAATCCAAGAAAATAACTATCCGTCTGGCCCACCTTGCAGGAAGTGATAGGATGTGGAGCATTGTCGGTTCCAGGGGGGACTCAGCTCCTGGAGGTAACGGGGAAAGTGCAGTGAGAATCTGCCGCTGTCCCGCAGCTGTAAGCCGATTTTAGATTTCGGATTGTAGATTTTGGCTGGATATCTCTCCAAAATTCAAAATCGCAAATCTAAAATTTTGCAAGTCAGAACGCCCGCCGATAACTGTCCATGTTCTTCAACATCTGCGAGGTACGGATGATGACTGTGTTACCTTCCCCCTGGTTCAAGGCGTGTTATTTCAGGAGCGTCCCATCAAAGCTCCGGTGACGCTAAAGACGGCAGTGATGACCTGATTGCCGTCTAAAGGTTTTTCGAGACCACGCTGCACTGCGACAGCGCGGGGCTCATTTCTTCAATCCAACCAAGTTTTCACGATTGCCCAGGCCCTTACCAGTAAAGAGCCTCCACGATTCATCGGGCGACAGCATTTACGCTGCCCCTGCTTGCTGCTATTTCTTCGACTCAATCTTAGGACCTACATCATGCACAAGATTCCTGTCACCGTTGTCACCGGCTTTTTGGGCTCTGGCAAAACTACGCTGGTGCGCCACCTGCTGCAAAATAACCAGGGGCGACGCATTGCCGTACTGGTGAACGAATTTGGCGAAGTAGGCATCGATGGCGACATCCTCAAAGCTTGCCAGGTCTGCGACGACGATGACCCCACCGGTGGTGCCACCCCTAACATCCTAGAACTGGCCAACGGCTGCCTCTGCTGCACGGTGCAGGAAGAATTCTTGCCCACCATGAAAGAACTACTGAAGCGGCGGGACCAAATTGACTGCATTGTGATTGAAACCTCGGGTCTGGCCCTGCCAAAGCCCCTGGTGCAGGCCTTCCGCTGGCCCGAAATCCGCACGGGCGCCACGGTAGACGGGGTGTTAACGGTGGTGGATGGCGATGCCCTGGCCCGGGGACAGGTGGTGGGCGATCTAGAGGCCCTGGAGGCCCAGCGTCAGGCGGATGATAGTCTGGACCATGAAACCCCCATCGAAGAGCTGTTTGAGGATCAGCTGGCCTGTGCCGACCTGGTGCTGCTGACCAAGACCGATGTAATCACCGAGGAAAGCTGCGATCGCGTTCAACGGTGGCTACAGCAACAGGCCCCGGCGGGCATCAAAGTGGTGCCCTGTCACCACGGCAATCTAGATCCCAACATCCTCCTGGGCTTTAACGCCGCCGTCGAAGACGATCTCGACCGCCGTCCCAGCCACCACGATCACGAGGAGGACCACGACCACGATGACGACATTAACTCTGTCTGCATCGAGCTAGAGCAATCCTTCGACCCCGAGACCCTTGTACAGCGCCTGCAAGCCCTCGTGCAGGACGAGGACATCTATCGGATTAAAGGCTTCGTAGCCGTGCCCCATAAGGCCATGCGGCTGGTGCTACAGGGGGTGGGGCAACGGTTCGACAAGTTTTACGATCGCCCCTGGCGCTCCGATGAACCCCGCCGCACTCGCCTGGTGTTTATCGGCCATGGCCTGGAGCAGGCCAGCATTCAGCAGCGGGTGGCCGTAGATTCGGCGGAGCCCCTGGTGGTTTAACTCACAAAAGGCAGAAGGCCAGTGAGGTATGTCGCTTTCCTCCCTAACTGGGAGTTGCGGCTTGCAGGTGGGTTGCGATCGCGGCTAAAAACTCCTGTTCCAGGTAGGGCTTGCTGAAGTAATCCGTGGCTCCTAGCTGCATGGCCAGCCAGCGGTGCTTGTCGTTGCTGCGGGAGGTCAGCATCAGGGTGGGAATGTGGGCCAGGGCTGGGTCCTGCCGTCGGGCCGTCAAAAACTCAAAACCATTCATGTTCGGCATCTCGATATCGCAGACCACCAGCCGCACCGCCGGGTTTTGGGCCAGTTGTTCCAAAGCCTCTTGGCCATCGTGGGCTTGCAGCACCCGATAACCGGCCCGCTCTAGGGAAAGGGCTAGGGTGCGACGGGAAGTAACGGCGTCGTCCACCACCAGCAGAGTGGTGGTCTGGTATAGGGTGGGGCGACTGGGGGGAGGAGTGGTGGCCGCCACGGCATCCCCCAGGGTGGCCCCCAGGGAGGTATCCGCCGCTTGACTCAGCAAATAATCTAAAAAGGCATAGCCATCGATCACCGGCACCAGACTACCATCCCCTAAAATGGTGCAACCGTAGGCATAGGAGGGCGGCGTTAGGGCCGTGCCAAAGGGTTTAATCACCGACTCTTGTTCCGTTACCAGGCGATCTACTTGGATGGCAAACACCTGACCATTGCGCTCTAGGATCAACGCCGGGGCTTCCCAGTCAGAGGGGGAAGGCACCGCGGCCAGCACCTGACTGAGGGGCCGTTCGGGCAGCAGACAGCGATAGGCCAACAGATCACTTAGGCGGTACAGGGGGACCGATTGCCCTTGCCAGCGCAGGTGCTCTTGCCCAAGCTGGGTCTCGAGTTGCTCGGCCCGGGGCACCAAAATTTCATTGATGCTGTCGCTGCGGAAGGCGATGGGGGTGGAACCCACAAAGCAAATCAGCAGGTTAACAATGCTCAGGGTCATGGGCAGGGCCAGGGTAAACCGAGTGCCTTGGCCAGGTACCGACTGGACGGTGACGGTACCCTTGAGCTGGCGTAGTTGCGCTTGCACCACGTCGAGGCCTACCCCCCGGCCCGATAGATCACTCACCTGGTCGGCGGTGGAAAACCCCGGTTGAAACAGGTAGTGGGACAGGGCCTTTGGGCTGGCGGCCTCGGCCTCGGTGGGGGAAAGCCACTCCAGGGCGATGAGTCGCTGGCGCACCCGCTGCATGTCGAGGCCCCGACCATCATCGCTCACCTCGATCACCACCTGGCGACCCCGGTAATAGGCTCGAATGGTGATTTGCCCCACCGCTGGTTTACCCTGCTGGGTGCGTTCTTCGGCGGGTTCTAGGCCATGGTCAAAGCCGTTGCGCAACAAGTGTAGCAGGGGGTCGTACAGTTTTTCGAGGACGGCCTTGTCCACCAGCAGGTCGGTGCCTTCTAGGGTGAGATCGGCGGGTTTGCCGTAGGTGTTTGACAGGTCGCGCAATACCCGGGGCAGCCGGTTTAGCACCTGTCCCAGGGGCACCATGCGGGCATACATCAGGTCATCTTGGACCTGGGATAGCATTTTACGGTGCTGCCCTAGCAGCAGATCGGACTGGCGGTTAAACAGGGCAATGTCTGCCGCCGCTTCCTCCAACTGCACCATGTCCTCAATCAGGGTTTGGGTATAGCGGTAGAGGGCCGTGTAGGTATCCATTTCCAGGGAGTCAAACCCCGCCGTGGGCTCGGTGGGGGTAGGCAGGCTACCGATGGCCACCGGTTGGCGCTGGCGCTCTGGGGCAATCAAAATTTGGTCAGAAACGGCTTGCAACTGTTCTACCGTGGTCCGCACCCGCTCAAATCGGCTGGTTAGTTCCTTCAGCCCCAGGCGAATTTGGCTCGCTTGTAGGGCCAGACCATTGCGGTTGATGGTGAGTTCACCCAGCTGGTTATCGAGGCGGGCGAGGCGCTGGGTGTCTACCCGCACCGTTAGGCCCGTGGGCAGGGGAACGGCGGCAGCGGCTAGGGAGATGTCTACGGAGGGGACGGTTTCTGGGGCTGGCTCAGGGATAATCTCTGGGACGCCGTCCTCGCTCTCTGGGACATTTTGGGACTGGGTGGGCCAGTCGGCCCCAGCCTCTAGCCAGTCCTCCTGGGTGGGGCTGAGGCCAGCAAAGAAGGTATCTAGGGAGGGCATGGGGTCTGTCCCTAGGGTGGGGGCGCGATCGCCCTCGGGAATCTGTCCATCGCCGGTGTCCTCCCTGGCCGGGTCAGGGATAGGTTCATCCGCTGTGATCGCCTCCGCTGGGGTGGCCTGGGTCAACCACCGGAGGGCGTCTGCTTCCGAGGGTAAATCCGCTTGCCAACCGGACTCCAACACCTCGGTAATAGAGGGTTGATCCCCGCGATCGCCCCCTTCCTCAGGCAGCTCAACCGGCTCTCCCCAGGTCGCCGTCAGTTCAGTGTCCCCATCGTCCTCAACTTCCACCGTCTCCGCTGCCAGGGCCAGGGCCTGCAACCCTGCCGAGGGGCTCCCCCCGCTGGTCGAGCCCTGGGTTAGCACCGCCTCTCGCCCCTGGCGAAAGTCCTCCAGGGCCAGCCGGGTGATGTCCAGGGCCTGGTTTGGGTTAACCTCCAGGGCTTGCAGGGCGGTTTGGGCAATTTGGGCAAACCCATCTAGATCCAGCAATTCGGCAAAACCCAGAAAAATCTCCGCCTGAGCCCGCAGTTCCCCAGCCACGGAATACTGGCTGGGGGAGGTTAGCACCTGCTCCAGATGAGTTAATCCCTGCTGCACATCAATGTCAAAGATGGAGGTGGCCATGTCCACCCCCAGCTCCGAAGAGCTGGGAATGAAGTTCTCGGTTGCCGCAATGGCATTGGCCAGCTGGGCTTCCAGGGCCTGGAGTACTGGCTCCGCCTGGGCCAGGGCTTGATCACCATCAAAGCGGCCCTCCGTTAGCTGCTGGGTTAAGGGGAAGCGTAAACAGTCAAAGGCCTTGAGCAATTGACTTTCTAAGTCACTGTCAATGATGAGCTGATCACTGTACAGGGCCTTAAACAAGGTTTCTAGGCGGTGGGCTATGACCTTGATGGGGTCAAGGCCAACGCTCGCCGCCCCCCCCTTTAACGAATGGGCCGCCCGCATAATTTGATGAACTTCCGCCGTATCTCGCCGTTGCCCCAGCACCAGGAGGCCGGTCTCAATGGTTTGCAACAGCTCTGGGGCTTCCTCGAGAAAGAACTGATAGGCCTGATCGCGAATGTCTGAGTTAGTTGCCATGGTGATAGGGAAAATAGAGGCGAGGGATGCGTTTGAGGTAAGGGGAGGTGGGGAGTGAGGGAGATGAAGGTTGAATGTTGAGTTTTGAATGGGTGCATTAGCGAGAGAACTCAACATTCAAAACTTAGAACCCAAAGCTCCCTCTTTCTCTAGCTGACCTTGAATCGGCCCACTTCCGCTTGCAGCGCCTGGGCCACCGCCCGCAGCTGGGCGAAGGAATCCGACACCTGGTTGGCCGCCGTTGAGTTCTCGGTGGCGGTGCTGGCAACGTCATTCATGGTGGCGGTAACGATCTCCGAAGCCTGGGACTGGACCACGGTGGCGTTGGAGATAGCCGCGACCAGTTCACTAATTTGACGGCTAACACTAGTAATTTGGTTCAGGCTTTGGCGGGTTTCATCCACCAGTTGGGTACCGGTGACCACCTGCTCGGTACCCGATTCCATCGCCGTGACCACCGCGTTGGTTTCGGCCTGAATGCTAGCCACCAGCTTCTCAATTTCCGTGGTAGCTTCCGCTGACTGGCGGGCCAGCTCTCGCACTTCTTCAGCCACCACCGCAAAGCCTTTGCCCCCTTCCCCGGCCCGGGAGGCCTCAATGGAGGCATTCAGGGCCAGCATGTTAGTTTGGGCGGCAAACCCACTAATCAGGTTCACCACGTTGGAAATTTTCTGGGACGATTCACCCAGACGTTTCACCTTTTTGGCGGTATCGGCCACCGTCTCTCGAATCGCCATGATGCCGTCTACGGTGCGGTTCATGGCGTCATCCCCCTGAACCACGGTGGCTTCGGCCTGGCGCACGGCGGCTTCGGCTTTTTCGGCGTTGGTGGCCACCAGGCGCACCGAGGTGGACATCTCTTGTACCCGGTCTAGGGCCGCCAAAATTTGATTGGCCTGTTGGGTAGCTGACTGGGCCAGGGTCTTGACCGCCGTCTGGTTGTCGCCGGTGGTGTCGGCCACCTGCCGCGAGGCATCCTGCACCTGGAGCACAATCTTCCGCAGGTTAGCGATGGTGGCGTTGTAGGAGTCAGCCACCGTGCCAATTTCGTCCTCGGTTACCTGGGCGCGGACTGTCAGGTCCCCTTGGCTGACGGGGTCAACGTCGAGGAGCAGCTGGAGGGCGTTGCGCTGTAGACCTTCTTTCAGCGATCGCTGTTCTTCCGCCAGGTTTTGGGTTTTTTCAATCAGTTTTACCCGCTCAATTACCAGACCCATTTGCCGACCCAGGCCCGTTAGAAATGAGACCTCGGAGGCTTGCCAGCGATGTTCTTGGTGGCAGTGGTGGGTAATTAATAAGCCATAGAGCTGCCCCTGGCTGGCAAGGGGTACCCCCAAAATTGACTTGACCTGGAGGTCATCGAGCAGTTGCTGGTGTTCTGGGTTAAAGGTGGCGGTGGCCACGCTGTTTTCCAGCAGCACACCATCGTTCATGTATTTGTCCAGGGTGGTCATGGGAATGCAGGGATCGCTCAGCCCTTGGGCAAAGGCGCTGGACAAGCTGTCCCCCACGGCTTCGGCGACGATGGATCCCTCCCAACTGGGGCCAAATTCGTAGACCACCAGGCGATCGGACTCCAAAATGTCGCGGCCCTCGGTGACCAGTCGCTCATAAATGGGAATCAGATCGGCGGAGGTAACCGCTTGAGCGCCGGTGATTTCAGAGGCGAGGGTGGCTTGGCGGGCGGTCAGGGTTTGCTCCCGCAAAAAGCTGCGGACCCGGGCCACCAGGGTATTAAAGGTTTGGGCCAGGGTTTGGGCTTCCAGGGAGCCGATGGGGTCAGCCTGTACATCTAGGTTGCCTTCGGCCATGGCCTGGGCTTTACCGGCCAGCTCGTTCATCGGTAAAGACAGCTGCCGAGACACCACCCCGGTTAGGGCGACCGCTACTCCCCCCAGGGCTAACCCGAGCAAGCCTAAGGTCACCAGGTCATTGCGATCAGCGGCGCGAATTTCCGCCAGGTCCATAGAAGCAATGGCTACCCAGTTGAGGGTCGGGATGGTGGAGAGACCGTAGCGCTTGCCGCCGTAGGTGAAGGTCATGGCCAACACGTCTGACTCGAGTTCTGACTCTTGGCTTAAAATCCGCCTCACCTCTAGATTCCGCACCGGAAACGCCGACCGCAGCTGTTGCTGGACCGCTTCTGGGTTGGGCAGGTCCTCCCCCTGGATGAGATCATTCACCTGGGCGGCCAGGTCCCCCACCACATCACCCCCCACCAGGTCGAGGGACCGGGGGGTGAGGGCAACGGTCTGTCCGGTTTGATCAAAGGCCGTCAGCACGTACCGGGAGTTGGTATCAAGCAGCTGCACCTGCTGGGTGCCGGATAGACCGGCGTTAGCTAGGTACTGGCCTAGCTGGTTAAACTGGGGGGTTGGAATAAAGAACTTGACTACCCCAAAAAATTGTTGGGTTCTGGGGTCACGAATCGCTTGGCTAAAGGTTAGGCCCACCTTAAACGTCGAGGCATCGTAGCCCGGTGGGCTAAACCACGAGTCTTGGCTTCTGGCCTGTTGCCACCAGGCGGTGTTGGTTTGCACAAACTGGCTTGGCAGGCGGCTGTAGCCCACATTGAGACCGTTGGCTTCGGTGACAATAATTTCAGCATAGTTACGGTTTTCAGCTACTTGAGCTAGGTAGTCGTTGAAGGTGGGGTCGGGGGCCAGCTGCTTTGGCCCAATAAACTGGGTTTCTAGGGTTTCAGCGGGCAGCTGGGGTAAACCTTCGGATTCGGCAAGCTGGCGATCGCGCTGCACTTTTTCGAGAACCAACGGGTTTCTGGCAAACCCTTGGGCAAAGGTGACAGTGCTGTCTACGTTATTGCTGATGTTCTCACTGGCCAGTAGGGCCTGCCCTCTCATCTCTGTGGTGTAGTCAATTCGGGTTTTGCGCTGGGTCAAACTGTAACTAACTAAACCCTCAATCAAAAGCGGCCCTAGGGCCAGGGGCAGCACCGTGACCAGCAGCCGCTGGCGCAGACTCCACCCTTCAAAGCGCTGCATGGTTTTGCCTAGTACGGTAGCCGGTACCATCACCCTAGACCGCTGGGAGGGAACGACGTCCGTAGCCGGGGAGGTAGAGGAGGCAGGAGAGGTTTGAACCATAACAAAAAACCTTAGAGCGTCAATGTAGGTCAATTAATCATCGGAGCGGGCCAAGGCCGAGAGCAGGGCCATGGCATCGAGAACTGGCAGGGCTGCCCCTGGCCCTGGCCTACACAAATGCTGGATATAGGGGACTAGGGCTGGGGCGATCGCCTCGGGAGCGTCTACAGGGTGTAGAGCCTCGAGGGGATAGGTCACCATCCCGTCCACCGCCGTTACCACGAGCCCCAGGGGGGAAGGGGTTTCAGCCGCCAGGGTTGTTTGCACCACCACTACACTGTGCTGGGTGGCCAGATTGTTCCGTTCGTACCAGGGGGGTTGCCCCAGGAAATGTCCCAGATCCGCCACCCAGAGCATGTCTCCTCGGCAGTTGTGGATACCGATAACCCAAGGGGGCATTTGAAACATGGGCACCACCTGGCCAATGGGCAGCTTCATGATTTCCACCAGGTTGGTCATAGGCAGTAGCAGGGGTACATCCCCGAGGTAGATCCGTAGAAACTGCTCCTCTGGAATGGCGATGGGGGCTGCCTCTAGGGCAGGGGTGGTGTCCGTTTGCATCTCAATCTCAGGCTCCATGGCTCTACTGCGGCTCTACTGCTGGTGCAGGGGGATGGGTTACCCCCCTGCCCTGGCCCCATTGGCTTAGGGGTTGGCATTGACCAGTTGTTGAACAGTTTTCATCAGTTCCTCTTGGTCAATGGGCTTAGGCAGATAGGCATCGGCCCCCTGCTTCATGCCCCAGAACTTATCCATTTCTGTGCCTTTGGTGGAGCAAATAATCACGGGCACCTGTTTAGTCGACTCGTCGTCTTTTAACTCGCGACAGATTTCAAACCCGCTGCGATCGGGTAGCACCACATCTAAAATAATGACGTCAAAGTGATGTTGCTTAATTTGCTCAAAGGCTTCTCCTGCGGTTTTGGCTGTCAGCACCGTAATACCGCTGCTGCGTAAACACAGGGTTAGTATTTCCTTGTCAGTTAAACTGTCTTCTACAACAAGCACTTTACTCATGAAATACACCTTAAATACATAAATAGGAACAGGGGGAAGAGGCTGTAAAATCAGATGTCTTCCCCTAGAAATGAGTGAGATTTAAATAGGAACTAGGAACTCACCCTCTGACCAAGATGCTTGCGAATTATCGATAGAATCACAATGGGTTCCATCGGCTTGCTGAGGAAATCAGTGGCCCCTAGCAAACGAGCTCGCACCTGATCAACTAGGCCATCATTACCACTTAAAATTACAATTGGAGTATCTTTAAAGCGGGATATTTTTCGTAAGTTTGTGCAAATTTCATAGCCATTGGTGTCTGGCATCACCAAATCTAAAAAAATCATGTCCGGTTTTTGGCTGAGCAGAATAGGGACGGCTTTTGCGCCTTCCATAATCGGGGTAAACTGATAGCCTGCGGATCGCATCACCTGTCCCATGGCTTTGCATACCATGGGGCTATCATCTACACAGGCAATATGGACTGGGCGATCGTCCTTGGTTGTTGACTCTTTGGGTGCTTGGCCATCCAGCAACGATGGATAATCCGCAATGTCGACCAGGGTAATCCAGTCAGCGTTGATGTAGGGCAGCAGGGCTTGCACCAAGGGCAACACCTCTTGGCTAAATTTAGCGGCTAGGTCCCGCAGGCTTCGCTGCCCATCGAGCAATTGCATTAAGGTTTGGTAGGCCTGGGGAGAAACCTCGGCCTGAATCGGTTCTGGGTGCTGGATCACCGGGGCTAAGTTAGGGGAATAGGCGGTTAAACCATGGTTGGTCCAGCCTTGCCAGCGATCGGCGATGGTGCGTCGTAAATCGACGTCACTCAGCCAGGGTCGGGGCGATCGCAGATCAATGGCCGCCCCATGGATGAGCTGGTACTGAGTACCTGGGGCCTGAACCACATCAAACAAAACGTCAGCAATGACGTCTTGGCAGATGGCTTGAAAGTGATCGGCAGAGAGTTTTTGGTGGTGAAACCACTGGAGCAGTAGGCAAAGTTCCCAGCAATTAGGTAATGGATTCCTAGGGCAGTCTAGGACCGCCTGCTGTAGCCCTTGATAGCTCAGATCTAAGCCAGAACCATAGGCCTGAACGTAGCGGTACCATCGCCGCATGGGATGAACACCGCCGGTGGCATAAATAATATGTCCGTCATTAAAAAAGAGTACCCACTGATGCTTTTGGGCATCTCGCCACGTTAGCTGACCCGAAAACTTGAGCCCCCTCAATGGAGTCAGGATTTCAAGCTTTTGGACCCGGTGGCTTGAGGTGGGACTATCGGTATCTCGCACCGCTTTTTCGACCATGTTAATCTCCAATCATGGTTTTCTAGTCCGATCATTTAATTTAATTGTGTTTTAAATAACTCTTAGCTATGGCTGCCTCGCAAAAACCAGTGAAGGGATTTTCCAGGAAGCTATTAAAATATGTTTCTCAGTAACATTTTGTCATAAAAGTTTCCGGATTTAAAATAATTCTTGCCTGGTTTTTTGTATTTTTATTTTTTGCCGTTAAGTGTAAAGATAGGTGTAAATCTTCTAAATATTCCGGGCTGGATTCGCTGGTAAAGTGGGCGAATCCATGCTTCGGCTAACGCCCTAGGGTAAAAGGGCCTCCAAGTTTAATAACAATAAAGGGGCCGGCTCTGCACTCAAATTCACCAGGGTATTTACCCCTCGAATATGGTTGATGGCCAGGTAGGTGGGGGGCACTGGGCTAAAGGCCGATGCCTTGGCCCGGCGTAGGGTGGGAAGGCTGTCTACCAATAGCCCCAGGGCACCGGCCCGAGGACTATCGACCACCACGATGGTTTGATCGGGGTTGGGCGCGACGGCGGCTTCCCCTAGACCTGGACCAGTTCCCGGTAGCAGGGGCGTGTCGTGGTATACCCAGTGGGCAATATCAATCAGGGGAATGGTTTCCTGGTTAAGTTGGGTTAGACCCAGGGCGGTGGTGGGGTTATCGGCGGCGGAAAAAATAACGCGACGGGCCATGGCCAACGGTAGGCAAAAACCTTGATGGCGCAGCTGAAAGACAATCAATCGGAGGGTGGGCTCTGGGGCCGGGGAGCGGCGATGGCGAGCCAGGGCGGACTGGGTCATGGCGGGCTCCTTACGATACCAAGGCGGGATGAATCATGTTTTCTAGGGTTTGTAGCAGAGTTTGTTCGTTGTAGGGTTTGGTGAAATAGGCGGTGGCCCCTAGGCTCAGGGCCATCTGTCGGTGTTTTTGGCTACTGCGGGAGGTGAGCATGGCCACGGGTAATGACCCATGGGCGGTTTCGGCTTTGAGTCGGGCCAAAAAGCCGTACCCATCTAGGCGCGGCATTTCCACATCGCAAATCACCGCTTCCACCTCTAGCCCTGCCGTGAGTTTATCCAGGGCATCTTGACCGTCTTTGGCTTGGGCCACTTGGTAACCGGCTTTTTCTAGGGTTAAGGCCAGCAGCCGTCGTACATTGATCGAGTCGTCAATCAGCAGCACCGTAGGTTTGCGGTGGGGTTGGCGGCCGGTGCCGGGGATGAAATTGCTGGGTAAGTAGGTGGGTACATTGGGGGTCGCTGGGGTAGGGGAGCCACTGGCTTCACAACTGGCCACCCAGTAGAGCAGCTCAGGCACGCTAACCAGGGGGACCACCTGCCCATCCCCCATGATCGTGCAGCTATTAAAGCCCTGGGGCATGGGCAAGTTACCCAGCACCCGGCGCAGGGCCACTTCTTGTTCGCCCCAGGAGCGTTCGATTTGAATGCCGACCCAGCGCTGAGCCGACTGTACTAGCAGCACCGTAGGGATGGAAATGGCGGGGGTGATTTCGGGGGTTTCCAGGGGTACCGGGCAGTTAAAGTGCAACCAGTTAGACAGGCGCATCAATTGCACTAGCTCGCCGTTCCATTCGAAGCTCTCTCGGCCAGCGGTGAGAATAATCGCTTCTTCGGGCAGCTGGAAGATCTCCTCGATCGCCTCGACCGGAAAGGCCATGCGCATGCCTCGGCTTTCGGCAATTAGCACCTGGGTGACCGATAGGGTATAGGGAATGGACAGGGTAAAGATCGTGCCTTCCCCGGGTTGGGTATCCACCTGAATGTCGCCGCGAATCTCTTTGAGTTTGCTGCGCACCACATCCATGCCGATGCCCCGCCCCGATAGATCGGTGACCTCGCTGGCGGTACTAAACCCTGGCTCAAAAATCAACGACAGCAGTTCCTGGGTGCTGGCGGCGGCCAGGAGCCCTTCGTCTAAACCCATGTGGCGGGCGCGATCGCGGATTTTCTCCACGGCAATGCCGCCACCGTCGTCGCGGATGGTAATCAGGGTGCGACCGCTATACTGGCGGGCAGCAATGGTGATGGTGCCCACCGCTGGTTTGCCCTGCTGCTGCCGCGTATCAGCATCCTCGATGCCGTGGTCAAAGCAGTTGCGGATGATGTGCATCAGCGGTTCTTGCAGCGCTTCTAAAATATTGCGGTCCACCAGGGTGCGCTCTCCCTGGAGTTTGAGCTGCACCGGTTTGTTGTACTGCAATGACATCTGGCGCAGGGCTCGGGGAAAGCGATCGAAAATATCTGATAGGGGGCGCATGCGCAGCTTGGTCAGGTTTTTCTGCAGCTGGCGGGAGGTTTTGCGCAGGTTGCGGGTGGTCTGCTCGGTGCCATCCAGGGAAATGTCAATGTCGGCCCCCACCTCTTGCAACTGAATAATGGTTTCAATCACTTCCCGAAACGGTAGGTGCAGATCGCGATAGCGGTCCAGCTCTAGCACATCAAACTGGGCAGTGGGGGTGACATCGGCTAAGGGGTTAGCCAGAGCCGTGAACGGCTGCCGCCATTGACTTTGGTCTTGGGTGGCGACGCGATCGTAGGCAGACCTGAGGTCATTATTGGCCAAATCCAGGGTGCCCATGCGGGTTTGCAGGGTGGACACCAAGCCCCGCAGGCGACTCACCTCTAGCTCCAAGCGGTTGCGCTCGATGGTGAGTTCCCCAAACAGATCGCTGAGCTGGTTAATTTGTTTAACCGGCACCCGCACGGTGCTGTCACTGACGGCCTCTTCATCGTCAGCCGGTGGGGACGATGTTGCCGTAAAGGAGGCCTGGGCTGCAGCACCGTCCTGAGGGGCAGCGGCTTCAGCCCCTGGCCATCCTGGTCCTGAGGGCGATAGGGGAGGAGCCTCAGCGCCAGCCTCGGCCCCATCAGCTCCGTCACTAAGGACCATGTCGCCTAGAAAATCGTCGCTGACAAAGTTGACGTCTTGGTCCCCGTCTACCGTTGCCAGTTCTGCCAGGGGCCACACGGGGGCAGTGACTTCCCCTGTGTCTTCGTCATCCAACGTTGTAGCAAAGTCAAAGTCATGGATGTCAGCTTCGGCGTCTGCCTCGGGGACGGTCTCGGCTCCTGACAGGGTGGTGGGAATTGCCCCCAGATTGCCGGTCAGCACCAGGGCCTGGGTCCGTCGCCACACGGCCAAAGCCGCTTCTGCGATGCTGATCAAAGCCTCGTCGCTGGCGATCGCAATCTGTTGGGACACCGACTGACAGAGGCTGACAAAGGCCTCTAACTGCAGCATCTCCCCTAGACCACCTAGCTCCTGGGCTAAAATCTCCACCTCTTCTCGCACACAGGGGGACTGCTCGGCCAGCACCGCCTCTAGACGGCCCAGGCAGCCCTCTACTTCGCTTTGAAAGAGTAGGGGAATGATATCCTGCCCGTCTTCTGGGGACAGCATGGAGTGGGCGTCTTCGTCCACCGGGTCGCCGAGGCGATCGCGCAATTGCTGGAAAATCGGTTCCGCCTGATGGTGTAGCCAGTCCTCATTCATCGGCGGCTGATGGTGCTGCCCTTGGGAAAGTTGTTGGCGCTGGCCCACCATGGCCTGACCCAGGCAGTCCACTGCTGACAGCAGCAGTTGTTCCAGGGCAGTATCGATGGTGACTTTGCCCCGCTGAACTTTGAGCACCTTGAGGCTGTCTTCCAGACGGTGGGCCAGATCGCTTAACAGTTGAAACCCCATCAGGGCGGCCCCGCCTTTAATCGAGTGGGCGGCCCGCAGGGCGTCATTGATGGTATCTGCTTCAAACGTCTGGGTCAGACCGATCAGGCGGTTACCCAGGGTGTCGAGGTAGTCTTGGGCCTCGTCTAAAAATTGCAGTCTAATCTCGAGTTCCTTGTCTTCGGACATGGTCAGTGTCTCTGGTTGAAGGGTGCTGAGGGCTTAGGGAGTAAGGGATTGGGCCTACCGCAGTGGGCCCAATCCCTTACTCCTCGCCGATCTTAAAGGTGCCTACCGCCGCCTGGAGAGATTTGGCCACATCCACGGTCTGCCGCAGGGAGCTGGAAATCTTCAGGGAAGATTTTGAGGTGTGCGCGGACTCTTGGGCGATCGCCTGCATCAGCTGGGTCACGGTTTCCGAGATTTCCACCTGGGAGACGGTGGCGGTGGAAATGGACTGCACCAGTTGGTCAATTTGCTGGGATACCTCTAAAATCCGACCCAGACTATGCTTGGCGTCTTCCACCAGGCGGGTACCGGACACCACCTCGGTGGTGCTTTGGTCCATGGCGTCGACCACCTCGGCGGTTTCCCGCTGGATGGTTTCTACGATCCGCTCAATTTCCTTGGTGGCTTCGGCAGAGCGGGCGGCTAGTTCCCCGACTTCTTCAGCTACGACCGCAAAGCCCTGGCCTTCTTCCCCAGCCCGGGCAGCCTCGATCCCGGCATTGATGGCCAGCAGGTTGGTTTGCATGGCGATCTGGTTAATCAGCGACACCGCCTTGGAAATTTGCTGGGAGGATTCCCCGAGGCGTTTCACCTTTTTAGAGGTTTCGCCAATAATTTCCCGCAGGCTGAGGATATTCTGCACCGTCAAATCCATCGCTTTGCCGCTGGTTTCGGCGGTGGTCGAGGCGCTGTTGGCCACCACGGCCGCCTGCTGGGCACTGGCGGCCACCTGCTGAATCGAGGCGGTCATGGTTTCCACTGAGGTCAGGGTTTGGGTCACCTCGTCCGCCTGGCGCAGAGCCTCGGTGGCCAGAGCCTGAATCGCCCCTTCGTTTTCCCCCAGGGAGGCGTTCACCTGCTCGGCAGAGGTCTTCACCTTGGTGACAATTTGCCGCAGGCTTTCCACAATCGAGTTGAAAAAGTCGGCGACGGTACCAATTTCCCCAGCGGTGACATCGGCCCGCACGGTCAGATCCCCGGCGGAGGCCCCTTCCACCTCGCTGAGTAGCTCCACCAGCTGCATCTGAAGGGCTTCTTGCTTTTGGCGCCGCTCTTCAGACAGCTGTTCGGTTTGGGCAAACAGTTCTGCTTGCTCTAGGGCAAAGCCGAGCTGCACGCCCACCTGCCGTAAGAAGCTGATCTCCATCGCATCCCACTGGCGGGGACCACTGCACTGGTGGGCAATCAGGAGGCCCATCAGTCGCTCGTTGACCACAATCGGGGCCACCAGGTTAGCTTTGACATGGTACTGCTCAAGCTGTTTGATGTGGCACTCGGTTAGGCCAGCCTCATAGAGGTTTGCGGTGGCCTGTACCCGGCCCTGGCGGTACTGCTCGACGTATTTATCTTTAAAGCAGGGGTCGTAGAGGTCGCTGCCCAGGGCGGCGGGCCAACCCTGCTCTACCGATTCGGCCACAAAGGTGCCCTTCCAGGTCTCGTCAAACTTGTAGATCACTACTCGGTCAGTAGCCAGGGCGCGGCGGCTTTCGGTGACGGCGGCTTGGTAAATCCGCTCTGTTTCTAGGCTTTCCCGCAGGCGAGACACCAGTTCATTTAGCTGACGCTCGCGGGTGGCGCTAAGCTCTTGCTGCTGCAACAAACGGGCCTGGCTGAGGGCATAGCCAATTTGCACAGCCACCTGCTGCATTAGGTCAATTTCTGCGTCGCTCCACTGGCGGGGGCGATCGCACTGGTGGGCACACAGCAGGCCAATCAACTCATCCCCAGTCATCAGCGGGGCCACCATATTGGCTTGTACCCCAAGCCTTTCTAAAATGTCGCAGTGGCAGTGGGAAATGTCGGCCTGAGCCCGGTCTTCCATGGTGGTTACTCGCCCGGCGTAGTAGCGCTCCAGGGCCTCGGGGGTAAGAGGATCCTGGATGGTTTGGCCCATGGCCCGCGTCCAACCACGACCGACGGACTCAGCGGTGATCTCCCCCGCCTTATAGTCTGGGTGAAAGCGGTAGATCAGCACCCGATCGACCCCTAAGACCTCCCGCAGGCCATCCACAGAGGTATTGAGAATGGTGACCTCACTCAGGGACTGACGAATGCGGCTGGTCAGATCGGCTAGCAGATTAGCCTGGGCGGCACTGCGCTGCTCTTTTTCTCCCTGCTGTCGTAGCAGCGTTTCAGACTGGTTAATGTTTTCGGCCAGGTGGTTAAACACCTGGGCCACCTGACCCACTTCATCGGTGGCAAATACGTCGGCTCGGGCCTGGCGATCGCCCATGCCAAATTTCCAGGCAGCATGTTGTAGGTTTTTCATCGGTCGCAGCATCGACCGTCCCAGCAGGGCAGCCAGGACCACGTCGGCCCCCAGGGCAAGCAGGGCAATTAACATTTGCAACCGCAGACTGTCGGCAATCAGGGCGTTGAGGGCGGTTTCTGAGGTGCCTCGCACCATCACGGCGACGGGCTCACCATTAAAGTCAGCAATGGTGCGGGCGGCCAGGGTGTAGGTGGTGCCATTGATCTGATCGCGCAGGCTGACATCTTCGCCGGGGTTTGCCAGGGCTTCGTTCAACAGGGCCGGGTGGTCGAGGGCAACATCGGCCGCGGCAGCGTCTACATCGGGATTGTCCTGGGCATAGAGGGAGGTGGCCACGGCCATGTCGCCATCAGCTTGAATTTGGTACAAGGCACTATAGCCGTTACCAAAAGGAGCGATCGCCCCCCGGGGAATCACAGCTTTACCGTTGACAATATCGCCGGATACCAGCGCCCCCACCACATCCCCAGACTCGGGATCGGTGACGGGGGTAACGGTATAGCGCACCAGGGCATCCTGGTTGGCAAAGCCATCGGGCAGGGGCGGGTTTTCGTTCTGCAATTCCTCCCAACTAACAATGGCACTGGTCTTAATCTGGCGAGGGTTTTGCAGCACGGTACCCACCAGGCCGTTGGGGTCAAAGACTTGGCCGCTGCGATCGCGGTTGGCATTGGCCAAAATGGTGCGATCGGTACCTACCAGGGTGGCATATTCGATATTACGGGCGTTGATTTCATTTTCTAGAATTTGCTGCACCGCCGCGATCGCCTCTGAGGACACCGTCTGACCATTGGCATCGGCCGTGGCTACATCAATAATCGCCCGGTTGTCAGACTGTCCTCGAAAGCCAAAGCCCATCTGGTCAATCTTGATGTTGTACTCAATGTCAGTGACCGCCAGTTCCGCCTGGGCCTGGTTCAGCAGTTGGCTACGACCGCTAGAGACAATCAAAAACGAGCCCACTCCCACCAACCCCAGCACCGAAATCACCTCAGAGGTAAACAGGCCAGTCAACTGCTTTTGCCGCACCGTGAGGTTATTAAACCACTGCATCCAGCCAAATCTAGCCCGATGGGTGACCTTAACCGGGCTATTGCCATCCACCCCATAGACCACACCACGGTACCGAAGGTCCTGGCCCTGGTCTGGGGCATTCGGCGTCCAAGCTTCGAGGGGTGCCCCCTCTGGTTGGGCCCCATTACCAGAGCCATTGGGGGGAGACTGTTGAGCGGAGGGGCGGAAATCCGTGGTCATGGGTCAACTACCTTGTGAACTACAGCGGGAAAAATACATTAGCTAGCTTGCAGGGCCGGGGCTCGCAGAATGGCATCTGCATCCAACACCAGCAACACCTCCCCCGCCTGGAGAACACAGCCCCGTAAAAAGGGCACTAGGGAAAGGGGCACATGGTTGGGGGGTGGCTGAATTTGGCTTAGAGAAGTGGCAAAGATGCCGTCAATGTGGTCGACGCGCAACCCCAGTAACACGGAGCCGGTTTGCATCAACACCAGGTTGTATTGCTGCGAGTTGGGGTAAGCCACCGGCAGCCCCAGCAACAGCGCTAAATCAACGACCCACAGCACCTGGCTACGTCGGTTGATTAGCCCCAGTAGAGCTGGAGGCATATTAGGCATGGGGGTAATCCGGGCGGCTGCCGTTGTCACCGCTTCTTGCACCTGGTGGGTGGGCAATAAGGCCGCCTGGGAGCCCAGACTAAACCGTAAAAAAGACTGGGCTGCGGCAGCCAGCGCTGTGCTGGTACTGGTATGTCCGGGGGACGGGGTTAGCGATAGGTCACTCATCGATTCACCCGCATCACGGCCGTCACCGCCTGGATCAGCTGATCGCGGGTGTAGGGCTTGGTCAGGTAAGCATCGGCCCCCTGGCGCATGCCCCATAGGCGATCAATATCTTGATTTTTAGAGGTACAAATCACAATCGGTACGTGGGCCGTTTCCGACTGTTTTTTCAGGCTGCGACACAGTTCAAAACCACTCATGCCTGGCATCACCACATCGGTCACAATTACATCAGGGTGATGCTGCGCCGCTTTATCTAAGGCTTCCTGGGCCGTGGCGGCACTAATCACGGTGCAGCCGCTATCTCGAAGATAATGCACCATCAGCTCCATTTCTGAGGGGGTGTCTTCAACCACTAAAATGGTGCCTGTCAGGGTTGTTTGCATAGCTATTTTACCTAGGTACTCAAGAGAAGTTTGTAAATGCTAATGACGCTTTTATTTAGAGACTTTGCGCATTAGAAATCTGGCGTTCACTACTCACTTACTAGAACAAACGTGAGATCAAATCTAAAAAAAATGACATAGTTAATGCTTAGTTCAAATGTTTGAAGATGATTTTTAGCAAATCAGATTGACCAAAGGGTTTGGTTAAGTAGCCCGAGGCTCTAACCAATTTGGCCTTGGCGCGATCGATAAACCCAGTATTGCCGGTCACCATAATAATTGGGGTATTTTTGAAGTCTGGATGGCGCCGCAGTAACGAGCACAACTCATAGCCATCTAGATTAGGCATTGTGACATCAAGCAAGATTAAATCAGGCCGATTACGGATGACCTGCATCAGGGCCTTAACCGGGTCGTCAATCATAATCACTGAAAACATTTTGTCATCTAAAAATCCTTCAATGGCCCGCAGCACCGTGGGGCTATCGTCGATACAGGCTATGGTGTAGCTGGTTTTAGTGCTGGGCTTGACCGGAGCGGCTGGGGGGGGTGACGGCTGCACTGGCGTGGCTACGGGGGCCTCAACCCGGGGGACAGGGGGACGCTGCAACCAACCGTTTCGGGCCTGACTACCTGATCCATTGCGCTGCTTTAGACGGGTGTAGCACTCCTCTACCGTGGCCCTCAGGTTTAGCCGACAGTACCGGGGGGTGTTCCCCAGCGTGGTGCCGTCGAGCAGTTCGTAGTTGCCCTGGCGCACCTCTAAAAAGGCTTCTAATACCTCCTTTGACAGGTTTTCTACTAGGGTTGCGGCCTGGTTGGGGGGCAAGTGTTGTTGATCCACTAACCAACAAATGGCCTGATAGTCAGCCATGGCTTCGGCATGGGTGGCCCGTTGCTCAAACAGCAGCCTCACCTGGACTCGCACGGCACTGACTAAGTTGGGCACTTGCAGACTCATTCGTCGCAAATGGTGATCCAATCGGTCAAAGGCACGATCGGCAGTAGAGACATAGTTAAGCTGTCCGTTCTCTAAGCACAGTAGCCAAGTGTTTGTGGCGGTTGTAACTTTTAAACAACCAGTGACCTGGCGGCTGCTAATTTGGGCTAGCAAGCTTAACGGATGTAAGGGGGGAGATGAAGATAGAGAAGCCATGGGAACGGTGTTTAAAAGCGGTTGCTGCATAGCCATTACAAACGTCACAATAGAGGAAGTACAGGGCACCGCTGACCCAGGCCAGCTATTAACCAGCCTGTGTGAGCAACCCACTGAAAGTATTCCATTAGGCTGAACCTTATCCACGCTCAGAAGGGGTTTGCCTTTGCAAAAATTCCTAAGCCTTATCGAGTCTAGACATGTGGTTTTATCTGGGATAAAACTACAGAATCTGAGCTAGATTCGGTTGCTTCTGAGCTGGACTTAGGCCAGGACTGATATCCTTAAAAAATGAAGACCCTGATGGAAGGGGCGGGATATCTAACATTGACACTTGCCTAAATTAGTAGGGTTTAGGATGATATTTTTGCCAAGGTTTGACCCTTGAAAATTGTCTAAGAAACCTAAACGTTGTAATTTCAGGCTTGCATTACTAGTAGATATAACCCCTGTGAACCATAAATGTCAGCATTAATTTAGAGCTGATATACATCTAAAATAGCTGTCGGCAATGGTTCTAAGTAGTGTCGATAATCAGGAATGAAGCGCTTAACCGTTGCCTTTCAAGTATTATAACAAGGTGTTTTGAGTAAACCATAAATGCTAGATAAACTCTAGAATTATGGGTGGTAATTATATAAAGGCAAAATAAAGATAATAGGTTCAGGTTAATGTCCTGAGAATGGTTTTAATTTTGCGTTGTTGCTGGTGGGCCAATGCTTCGGGAAAGCTAAGCTCTAGGAGCAGTTTAGTTTGCTCTGGATTGGGATGGGGCAATGTAGTCGCCTGGGTGACCTGGGCCACCAGGCTTTGGGCCACAGATAGTTCGCCCCTGGGCGGAAACAACAGCCCCACGGTGGGGAAGGTTTCGGCTAGGGTTGCCTGGTCTAGTTCTGCCAGCCCCTGCACGGCCAACCGCAGATCGCCAGTGCCCATCTCGACGACCCAGGCTGGGTAGCTGTCATGGTGCCAGCCTTCCCAGGTGAGATGCACCTCGGCGTTGACCTGTTTGCGTACCTTGACCTCATCGGCGGGCTGAAAGTCGGTAAACACCCGCCACAGACTGGTGGCAATAAAGGTCAGCGATCGCAGCGGCTTGTCTACCTGGCTGCGATTTTGGGAGTACCATTGCTGCACATCGGAATACAGCACCAGGACTAGATCGTCCGCCTGACTGGGGCTGACGTTAATAAAATCAAGAAATAGTTCGGTTTCCAGGCGACTGGTAGCAGTGGCTCGGACAATATGGGCTTCGAGCAAGGCCCGTCCATCATAGTCTCCCACTAACTCTACCCAGACCTGGTCGGCCACGTTGGGCCATTCATCCAGGCGGACTTGGGCCCCAGATTCGCTGACATTGATGGTTTGGCCTGGCCAACTCCGTCCTTCGCTGTGAATAATGGCGGTCAGTTGCCGGGGTAGGCGGTGGGCCCGGCGCAGTTGAGGTTGTTCTAGGGCCACCAAACAAGCGGATGAAACTAACACCAGGTTGAAGCTGCACCACAGGGCATTAATCAAAACCGCCTGGGTATCTTCGGGGCTGAGCAACAGCCAAAAGGGTACGGCGACCAACGAGGCGGCGGTCAGCACTCCCAGGACCAGCAGATAGCGGACGCTGTGGGTGTCAAAGGTGCGCTGGTTCACCGTTAGCCCCTTGGCGGTGACGTTAAACTGACCTAGGCCAGGGTTAATCAGCGCCAGCAGGGTGACAATGCCCGCCTGAAACGACATGGCGAATTCATAAATCTCATTCCAGAAGGAAAACCGCACCCGCTTGTAGGGAATGTGGTTGGCCTGCATGGACAGCACAATGTGGGGCAGCGCATAGAGCAAGGTTTCTACCCCCAACCCCTTTACTGAGTTAATGCTGAACAGGAGAAACAGGGCCGGGGCGATCGCATACATCAGCCGCGGAAAGCCAAAGAAAAAGTGGGAGGTGGCGCTAAAGTAGCAGATGCGCTGGGCCCAGCTCAGATTCAGGCGGCGGTTAAACAGAGGATTTTCCAGTCGCAAAATTTGGGCCATCCCCCGGGCCCAACGCACCTGCTGCCCCACATAGGCGGCAAACTTTTCGGGCGCCAGGCCAGCCACCATGATTTTGTCGTAGTAGATGGTGCGATAGCCCTGGGAATGGAGCCGCAGGGAGGTATGGCAGTCTTCGGTGACGGTTTCGGTGGCAATCCCCCCCACTTCTAGGAGATAGCTGCGCCGCACCACCGCTGCCGAACCACAAAAGAAGGTGGCATTCCAGGCGTCGTTCCCTTTTTGCAGCACCTTATAAAACAGCTCGTTACCGACGGGCACCTGCCCCTGGGTTAGCAGGTTGCGTTCAAATGGGTCGGGGTTATAGAACCAGTGGGGGGTCTGCACCAGTGCCACCAAAGGATCGGTAAAGAAGCCCACGGTGTCTTGCAAAAAGCCCCGCACAGGCATGTGGTCGCAGTCCAGAATTAACACCAGGTCGCCGTGGGTGCGCCCCAGGGCACAGTTGATGTTGCCTGCCTTAGCATGGTCGTTATTGTCTCGGGTCAGCAGGGTTGCCCCCAGCTCTTCGCACATCGCGGCCAGGGCCGCCCGCCGCTCCGGATATTTGCGGCCGTCGTCTAGTACATAGACCTGCTTTTTAGCGCGGGGGTAGTCAATGGCTACCGCTGCCAGCACGGTTTTGCGGACAATGCCCACATCTTCGTCATAGGTGGGGATGTAAACATCCACTGTGGGCCATTGTTCTGGGGGAATGGTCTGGAGGCTGATGGGAGTGCGATCGCGCAGCCGCAGGGTCTGAAAATAGGACAAAAACAGGGTTCCCAGAGCGTACAGCTCTGCCCCATACAGCAGTAGGGAAAAGGTGCCATCCAGCGGGGTGGCAAAGTTGAGGGTGTAGACCGTGCGGTAGTAGAGGTAACGGACGGTGGTGAGCACACTCAGCACCACCATCAACAGATGCAGCCGCTCTCGGGTTGTGCTGGTTTGGGCATGGGCATCTTCCAATTGCAAGATGCCATACCCCAGCCCAATCAGCAGCACAGCCACCAGCCCCTGCTGCCAAATGGCCAGCTGCACCATCACCAGAGGGCGGGCCAACAGCCCGAGGCATAACAACAAGAGCAATAGCTGACGACGACCCAGGAAACGGGTTAGGGCCTCCATGCGATCGGGCAGGGTTTTGGTCAGCCAGTGCATTAGTGGGGGGGCGGGGTTGGGGTGGAGCATGGGGAGAGGGGGGAGATGGGGAGATGGGGAGATGGGGAGATGGGGGAGTGATGGAGTGGGGGAGAGGGGGAGAGGGGGAGAGGGGGAGATG
>NZ_SMDQ01000037.1 GCF_012911975.1 Nodosilinea sp. P-1105
TGGGTGGATGGGTGGATGGGTGGATGGGTGGATGGGTGGATGGGTGGATGGGTGGATGGGTGGATGGGTGGATGGGTAAAGGGGGGGGAGCCGCACCACACCTACACCCATCATCACCCAACCCTATCTCCCCCACTCTCCCCACCTCTTCACCTCCCCACCTCCCCACCTAATCCAAATCCCGCCGCCCCTCCAAAGCCCGGGCTAAGGTCACCTCGTCGGCGTACTCTAGATCGCCCCCCATGGGTAGACCAAAGGCGATGCGGGTAACGCGGGTAAAGGGCTTGAGCAGCTGCCCGATATAAAGGGTGGTGGTGTCCCCTTCGATGCTAGGGCTAATCGCCATAATCACTTCTTGAATTCCTTCTTTGGAGACCCGGTGTACCAGCGGCCCAATGTTGAGCTGTTCTGGGCCAATGCCATCCATCGGCGAAATTAGCCCCCCCAGCACGTGGTAGCGGCCCCGATATTCACGGGTTTTTTCAATGGCGATTACATCCCGAGAGTCGGCTACAACACACAGCACTTGCTGGTCACGGCTAGGGGCACGACAGATGTCGCAGACAGGGTCGGCAGATAGATGAAAGCACACCGAGCACTGCCCCACTTGGGCTTTCGCATCTAACAACGCCTGGGCCAGGGCCTGAACCTCAGACTGGGGGCGCTTCAATACATAAAGGGCCAGGCGTTGGGCCGACTTGGGGCCAACGCCGGGTAGTCGCTGGAATTCTTCAATCAGCCGGGCCAAAGGACGGGTATAAATGGACGCAGGCTCCTTCCACTGTTCTAAAGCCTATTGTATAGTGTTGCATCCTAGGCACCGCCTCGCCCAGGCTAGCTCAGGTTGTTGAGGTCATCGAGATCATCAAACAGCTGATTAGGGGGGGTATCCTCGTCCACAGCCTCATTCAGTAGGGCATCTAAATGATCAATATCGAACCCAGAGTCCTCTGGAACGGGGGAGGCTGGGGCTTCGGTGTTGGTATCGAAGTCGAGTAGTGCCCCGAAGTCATCACCACTTGGTTGAATCTCGGCTACATTTAGGGATGAGAGGGCCGATGACAGTTCTTCGGATAGTTCATCGGTAGGGGCTACCTCGGGGCTGGCCTGCTCAACCATGGCCAGTCGGGCCGCAAAGCTCTGCTCCATTTCCTGGGTGCGCTGAGTGAGTTCGATCTGGTAGTGCTCAATTTTCTCAGCCAACTGTTGCTCATACTGCGATCGCAGATCGGCTTCTATCTCTGCCCTGAGGGCGGCCCGGTCGGCTTCCCCTAATTCTGTCGATCCGGCCTCAGGCTGGGCTGCTTGTAACAGTTGCAGCCGGTTGGCGAAGTCTGCCTCTAGGGCCTGAGTCCGTTGCAGCATCTCGTCCTGGTGGTGTTCGATCGCCTCCGCCAGGCGCTGGTCATACTCTTGCCGTAGTTGGTCTTCCAAAAGCGCCACTGTTTCTGAGGATGCTGCTGTGGGCTGTTCTCGGGGAGACTGGCCAGGGGTAGCGGCGATCGCAGCGGTTTCTGAGATATCCATGGGGGTATCCATGGGCATTACTGATGGGGGAGTGGCCTGGGCCAACCGTTGCTCTAACTCATCTTGATAGTGCTCAATTACTTGGGCCAAGCGTTGGTCGTAGTCGGCCTGGGCCACCTCTCTTGCTTCCACCAATTTGGCTTGCAAGTGCTGTTCGTAGGCCTGCTGAATTTTGTGAGCCACCTCTTTCAGACGGCTTTCATACTGCTGACGAATGCGCTGCTCGATGGTGGACGCCATGTCGTTTCCCCCAGCTATACCGTCCCCTATACCCTGGGCTATCAAGCTCTGACGAGCCTGATAGGTGGACTCCATCTGGCTCAACTGAGTCTCGTACTGGCTCTGGTAGGCCTCCATTTTTTCCGCCAGCTGAGTTTCGTAGTCCTGCTGTAATTTCAAGGTGGCGGCTTGCAGACGGCTTTCATGTTCCTGTTCCAGCTCTTTTTCGCGACCTTGACTCTGCTTTAGGGCTGTCGTTAACCCGTTAATCCGTGCCTGACGTAGGTAAAACCCAATAATGACGCCAACCAGCAGACTAATTAACAATGCTGTAATAAAGCCCTGCATTGATGGAGTCATAGGGTATCTCCCAAAGAACAAAAAAGCGACCGTAGGCCCACTGAAAACCGTTAACAATAAGGGCAGTCAGTCTCTCAGTCAAGGCCATCTGTTGACGATTAATGATATACGCTGCGTTTGGTTTAGAAACTCAATTTTTATTCAAACTATAGTGTTGGGTGCCTGGTACAGAGTGGCAGGGCACTGCAACAGACCCAGGGCTTCCTTTACAATAAGCCCATACTGATTACAAAGGCATAGCCTGTTAGATTGCTTGATTACCCAACCCCAAGGTGTCCTTCGCCAGCAGGTGTTAACCTGGCTCAACTCGAATGTGCCGTCCCCGCGGGTGGCCCACAGTCTGCGGGTAGAGGCCATGGCAATTGAGCTGGCTCAGCACCATGGGCTTGACCGTGAACAAGCGGCCCAAGCGGGGCTGATGCATGATTTGGCGAAGTACTTTAAACCCGAAGCATTACTGGCTATGGCCCGAGGGGCGGGGCTGCCCATAGACCCTGTGGATGAAGCCAATCCCCACTTGCTCCATGCTGATATCAGTGCCCTAGTGGCGCGGCGGCAGTTTGGGGTAGACGATGCGGCAATTTTAGCCGCGATCGCCAATCACACCCTGGGTCGCCCCGCTATGGATGACCTCAGTTGCATTGTGTTTCTGGCGGATTCCCTAGAACCAGGTCGGGGACAGACCCCGAAGCTGAACCATTTACGCCAACTCAGTGATCAAAATTTAGCGATTGCGGTTTATCACACCTGCGATCATACCCTGGCTGGTCTGATCGACAAAGGGCGGACCATTCATCCCCGAGCGGTACTCACCCGTAACTGGTTTTTGGCCAGCAGCCGATCCACTAGCTGATCCTAAGCACTACCCCACCCGAATACTTGCTTTCTTCATTGTTCTACGTCTTATAAATGCCCTATGACCTATTCCGACCCCCTCTCAACTACTACACCAGCGACCGAATTCCCCAGCCCTGACAGCGATCCAGCCCTGGGTCTTGCCTTTGCGATCGCCGCAGCAGCTGAGGATCGCAAAGGGGCAGATATTGCAGTGTTGCAGGTGGGGGACGTCTCTTACCTGGCCGACTACTTTGTGGTAATTACAGGGTTTTCGGCAACCCAGGTGCGAGCGATCACCCGCTCCATCGAAGCCGCCCTTGACGATCACTGGAACCGCCGTCCTCTGCGAGTAGAAGGGCAATCCGAAGGCAACTGGGTGCTGATGGACTATGGGGAAGTGATCGCCCATGTCTTCATGCCCGAGGCCCGAGACTTTTACGACTTAGAAGCCTTTTGGGGGCACGCCCATCAAATTATGTATCCTCCGGCGGAGTAACATTCCTGAGAATAGTATTGCCTGGCAAAAATGTGCCCCCCGTTGCTGAGGGTGCCAGGTATCAGGTGTCAGGTATCAGGAATGGTGGACCGACGTATGCCTCAGAGTAATAGACCGTTCCCTGGGCTGTGATTCCTGGACTGCGATTCCTAATTAGGGGTAATTCGTTTAGGCTAGAGCTAGATTTGTCATCTATCGGTGGTCATGGCCCAACGCTGCCCGGTGCCGGCTGAGCAACAGCCCCTAAACGAGTACCAAGACATCCGAGGCTCCTGGTTTTATAGCTGGGGTAGCCGCAATTTGAGTGGCTACCTAAAACCCTTAATCGTCTTGTGGGTAATTAGTTGGGGGATCTCTGGGCCGATGGCGGCCGCCAGTTTTGCCCCCACTAAAAACCCCCTACCTTTTGCCCTAAGCGCCGCTATGGGGGCGTTGGTTTTACCCTTGCTAGCCTTGGTTCAACTCTATGTGGGCTGGGCCCATGTGGCCGGGCGACTGCGCCAGACTACGGTACCCTACGAAGAATCGGGCTGGTACGATGGCCAACTGTGGGTTAAGCCTGAAGACATTTCAAACCGCGATCGCCTGATCGTAGACTATCAGGTGCAGCCGGTCTTGCGGCGAATTCGTCGCACCATCGGTATCATAGCTGCCTTAGGGGCTCTAGGACTAATGGCCTGGCCGCTTCTCTAAACTATTTCACCACACCATATTCACCGTGACGAGCAGAAATCATGACGAGTAGTAGGGTCAACCGCCATCAAACTAAACATCTGGACGTTCAACTGCTACGGGAGGGGATCGTCGAATCTAGCCACCTGGCCCATGTGGTCGTCTGTGATGACCGTGGCCGCAACCTTTCAGTCGCGGGAAATCCTGAACTGGGTACCTTTATCCGCTCAGCCTTGAAACCCTTTCAGGCCCTAGCGGTGACCGCCGCGGGGGCCTTGGAGCGTTATGACCTAGACGATAAAGATCTGGCGATTATGTGTGGCTCTCATCAGGGCAGTATTGAGCAGGTTCGTCAAGCATTTCATATTCTTTGGCAGGCCGATTTAGATCCCACTGTCTTGCGCTGTCCGACTCCGGCGGGCAAAAAAAGCCCCCTAGAGCACAATTGTTCGGGTAAACATGCTGGCATGTTAGCCGTTTGTCAGCAACGTAACTGGCCTTTGGAAAGCTACCTAGACCGTAACCATCCCGTCCAGAAACTCATTCTTTCCCGGATTGCCGAACTGCTTGGGATGCCGCCGGACGAGTTCATCATGGCCCACGATGACTGTGGCGCCCCCACCTACTTTATGCAACTGCGACAGATGGCGACCCTGTTTGCCATGCTCTCTTCTGGCAATAGCCTGGATATGGAACGAATCATTCGGGCGATGACCAGTCATCCCGATATGGTCGGTGGAGCAGGATCCTTTGATACCTACTTGATGGAACTGACCGATGGGGCACTGGTAAGCAAGTCTGGGGCCGAAGGGATCCAATGTATTGGCCGTGTGGGAGAAGGGTTGGGCCTAGCGATCAAGGTGGTGGACGGGGCAAAGCGAGCCAAGTACGCCACCGCCATTTTCACCCTTAGACAAATGGGCTGGATTTTGCCCTCGGTGGCTGACACCCTAGCTGAAACCTACATGGAAATCGGTGACTTTAAGCGGCTCGATGTGGTGGGCGAGCTACCTCTGATGTATTAACAGCAAGGGATGTAGGCTCTAGCCCAGGTTTTTTCAAAAATTAGAGGAAAAAGGTTGTTATTAGTGAACATTTATCGCTATACTAATAAAGCCGACGCGGGGTAGAGCAGTCTGGTAGCTCGTCGGGCTCGGTCGTCTAGTTCAACTAAGTGCTTAGTAGTTGAATTAGATAGGGCAGCACAGAGGGAAACGTCTGTGTGTATATCTGTCAAATTCGGGGAAGCCATTAGCACGGTAATCCCGAGCCAAGCCTGAAAATCAGGAAGGTGTAGAGACTGGATGGCAGACACCCTAACGTATAGTCGAGGGTGAAGGGACAGTCCAGACCACCAAACTCCCATTGTTTGGGTAGGCAGCGAAAGCTGTAGTGGTACGCATAACCCGAAGGTCCATGGTTCAAATCCATGCCCCGCCACCAAGTTAGGGTCTGATTCTTGTTAAGGAATCAGGCCCTTTCTATTTTTTTATCTACTAATGTGGCTGTGAAGACAACCGAAAATTTGTTTACACTTGAAGAAATATTAATCGAATAGTTCTTCCCCTTCTATGCTGCTTCAGCCTGAGCAACGCACCAAACTCGACGATTCCAGCGATACATTTTTCTACGACGTGCCGCGTCTGGTTACCCATGTAGATGATGGCTTCATTCAGCGGCTGACAGACCTATACCGCCAGCGACTGGTACCGCAAGGGCACATTTTTGACATGATGAGCAGCTGGGTATCGCACTTACCGGAGGATGTGGGCTTTGCGTGGGTAGAAGGGCACGGGATGAATGCCGCAGAATTGGCCGAAAACCCTCGTCTTGATCACTACTTTGTTCGGAATTTAAACGAAAATCCTATTTTGCCCTTAGATGACCAAAGTTTTGATGCCGTCTTGAATGCGGTCTCTGTTCAATACCTGCAACAACCCGAGGCGGTGTTTAGCGAAATCTACCGCATACTTAAGCCGGGGGGGATCGCGATCGTTAGCTTTTCTAACCGGATGTTCTACCAAAAGGCGATCGCCGCCTGGCGTGATGCCACCGAACCCCAGCGGGTTGAGCTAGTAAAGCATTATTTTCGCTCGGTACCAGGATTTAGTCAGCCGGAGGTAATCGCCCAGTCGCCGACGATTCCGGCTATTTTACAGATGCTAGGTATGCCAGGGGGAGACCCGTTTTATGCGGTTGTTGCTAAACGGGTGGAGTAGATGGCTAAGTCAGGGATGAGGATTTAGGCGGGTTTGCGGTTCACGGTTTGCGGTTTGCGGTTCACGGTTTACCTTAGACTATATCCCCAGCCTGGTTAAGGAGGGCGTTGAACGATGGTGCCACTGGTTGCTGCCTTCAGGGCGATCGCTCCTGCTTATGTGCCCTTACTAGGCGCGCTATCTACCTTAGCGATCGCGATCACGCCGGGACAGACCCAGGTCTCGCCGCCTGATTGCCCAGACGCTCACTTTCTCTGGAAGGTAGAATCTCCCAACAATACGGTTTATCTACTGGGGTCAATCCACATGCTGGATGCATCGGCTTACCCCCTGCCAGACCCCATGGAGTCGGCCTTTGCAGCGGCAGAGGTGGTGGTGTTTGAGACCGATCTCAGCCCTGAGGCGATGATGGATGCGGCCCTAGACATGATGATGGTGGCTAGTGCTGAACCAGATGTCACCCTAGCGGATAGCCTGGATGCCGAAACCTACCAACTGGCTGAGCAAAGAGCCGCTGATTTAGGATTTCCGATTGATCTATTTCAACCGTTTAAGCCCTGGTTTTTAGCCGTCAACCTGACGGTCATACACCTTATGTCTCTGGGGTTTACCCCTGAGCAGGGCATCGATCAGCATTTTTATAGTCGGGCAGAAGCGGCCGAGAAAGACATCCTATTTTTAGAAACTCCGGCAGATCAACTTGGGCTGTTTGAGCAGTTGTCTGCCGAAGAACAGCAGCAATTTGTGCGCCAGAGTTTAGAGGAAATGGACCTGTTAGAAGAATCGTTCGACCACCTGCGGCACATCTGGTCTACCGGTGATGTGGCAGCGATGGAGGCGTTTTTGTTAGCCAGCTTTGCTGACTATCCCCAGATGCAGCAGATTTTTCTCAGCGATCGCAACCGCACCTGGCTTCCCCAGATTGAATCTTTTCTAGAGACAGAGGAGGATCACTTGGTCGTAGTGGGGGCCTTGCACTTAGTAGGGCCTGACAATGTGTTGTTGCTGCTAGAGCAAGCCGGTCATCGGGCTGAGCAGCTTTAACCTGCTGGCTGTGGCCTCGCCATCAGTGCTTCAATGCCCCAGACGCACTTATCCAGTGCACGGATTGACAGTACCCTGCCTTACCATAGGCATGGCATCTGTTTGTTTCACTCTGCTCAAGGTCTAATCGTTACCTTATGCTGCCTGCTCCCTTGCCCTACTCTAAACCAGCTTTAGGGGCTGCCCTCACCCTTACCCTGGCCCTGTCTGGCTGCGGTCAACCCAATCAACCCGACATGGGCGATGGTTCCCAAGCCATGCCGGTGCAGGTCGAGGTCCTGCAGCCCGGCACCTTTGAAGACAGTTCAGATTTTGTCGGCTCCCTAGAGGCAGAACAACGAGTTGAGGTCAGGCCCGAGGTGGCCGGGCGAATTACCCGTATCTTTGTATCCTCAGGGGGGGCTGTGAGCCCTGGCCAGCCGATTGTGCAGCTCAGCCCTGACCAGGCCCAGGCCCAGGTGTCTGGGGCCCAAGCTGGAGCGCAAGCCGCTCGCTTTGGTCGAGATGCGGCCCAGGCCCAAGTAGAGGCGGCTCAGGCTCAGTTAGCTCGGGCCCAGGCAGATGTGGAGTTGGCGACCACAGAATTTAGTCGCACCGAACGTCTGGTGGGGGCTGGCGCCCTCAGTCGGCAAGACTTAGATAACGCCCGCAACCAGCTGGCGGTGGCCCAAACCAGCCAAACCCAGGCCCAAGACAATGTGCGAGCGGCTCAGGCTCAGTTGCAACAGGCCACCGCCACCTTCGATCAGACCCAAGCCGAAGTTACTCGCAGCCAGGGAGACTTAGGGTTTACCCAGATCAGCGCCCCGATTGCGGGGCTGGTGGGAGATATTCCCCTGCGGGTGGGGGACTTTGTGGAGGTGGGCCAGGCGATTACCACCATTACCCAAAACCAGGCGCTGTTGCTGCGCATCCAGGTACCCACCACCCGCTCTGACCAGTTACGCTTGGGCACACCCGTGGAATTGCTTGATGCTGAATCTGGCAACCCCTTGGCCACTGGCGGTGTGAGCGTGATTTCCCCAGAGGTAGATCCCGCTGGCCAGTCGATTTTGGTGAAAGCCCGCTTCCCCAATGACGCTGGAAATTTACGGGACGGGCAATTCGTGAGAGCCCGGATGATTTGGGATACAACGGCGGCCCTATTAATTCCCACCGTGGCGGTGTCCCGGTTGGCGGGGCAAAGTTTTGTATTTGTGGCCGCCGAACAAACCACCGACGACGGTCAGACCATGACTGTTGCTTCCCAACGCCCAGTCCAATTAGGGGCGATTCAAGCCGGTCGCTACCAGGTGATTGATGGGCTCCAGGCGGGGGATGAAATTGTGGTCAGCAACATTTTGCAACTGCAAGACGGTGTCCCCATTGTTCCTGAAACTGAGGATTCCGCGGCGGCCCTTTAGGGGCCTGACTGCGAGGTCGTTAGCTGGATGCGACGGCATACCATCTGTCAATCGTCTATTGCTATCCCTTTTTTTAACCCTGTTTCTATGGCCCTGTTTTCCATTGCCGACCCATTTATTCGCCGTCCAGTGTTCACCACGGTGTGTACATTGCTGATTGTCTTGGGCGGATTGGTGGCTATTCCCCTACTGCCCATTGAGCAACTGCCAGAAATTGCGCCGCTACAGATTCAGGTGTCGGCCAACTACACTGGGGCCGATGCTGAAACGGTTGAAAGTACCGTGACAACGGTGCTAGAACGGGAAATTAATGGGGTGGAGGGGATGGACTATATCACCTCTAGCAGCACCAATACGGGCCAAAGCAGCATTAACGTGGTGTTCCGCCCAGGGCGTGACAAAGACATCGCCCAGGTGGATGTGCAAAATCGGGTGGCCCGGGCTGAGCCTCAACTCCCCCCTGAGGTCACCCAGCTGGGGGTGACGGTGAATGCCCAGTCCCCCAGTATTTTGCTGGTGTATCGGTTCTTTACCGATGACGATCGCTACGATGCCCTGTTTTTACACAACTACGCCGACCTGTTCATTCTTGACGAGATCCAGCAAATTCCAGGGGTGGGTAGTGCAGAAGTGTTTGGGGCAGGACGCTATGCCATGCGAATCTGGCTTGACCCAACCGCTCTGGCCCGCCAGCAAATGGTGCCCGAAGATGTGGTGGCGGCTCTGCAAGAGCAAAATGTGCAAATTGGTGGCGGGGCCGTTGGTGGACCCCCCACCCGCTCGGGGCAGGACTTTCAATTTACGGTACAGTTGCCGGGGCGGTTAGAAGAGGCGGCAGAATTCGAAGACCTGGTGGTCAAAGTAGGGGATGCGGGCAACCTGGTGCGGCTGGGGGAGGTGGGTCGGGCTGAACTGGGTGCCGAAGACTATAGCTTTGATGCCAAAACCCAGGGCAGGTTAGCAGCAGGGCTGCTGGTTTACCAGCTTCCTGATAGTAATGCGTTGGATGTGGCTCGGGCGGTGCGAGAACGGATGGCAGAGCTAGAGACTAGCTTTCCCCCCGGCTACCGGGCGGAGTTGGTGTTTGACACCACAGACTTTGTGGAGGTGTCTCTGCGGGAGGTGGTGGTCACGTTAATTCAGGCCATCTTACTGGTACTGCTGGTGCTGTTTCTGTTTTTGCAGGACTGGCGGTCAACGATTGTGCCCGCGATCGCCATTCCCGTCGCCCTGATCGGTGCCATGGCCTTCTTGCTGGCCTTTGGGTTTTCAATCAATACCCTCACCCTATTTGGCTGCATTTTGGCCTCAGGTCTGGTGGTCGACGACGCCATTGTGATTGTGGAGGCGATCGCCGCCAAAATTGACCAGGGCATGCGACCCCGCCTCGCCGCCCTCGACGCCATGCAGGAACTATCCGGGGCGGTGATCTCCACATCCCTGGTATTGATGGCGGTGTTTGTGCCGGTGGCCTTTTTTCCAGGCAGTACCGGCAGAATTTATCAACAGTTTGCCCTCACCATCGCCTTCACAGTGCTGGTCTCCACGTTCAATGCCCTCAGCTTTTCACCAGCAATGTCGGCCCTGCTGCTGCGCCCCCGCGATCGCGATCGCCACCAGGGACCCCTAGGTCGCTTTTTTGGCCGCTTTAACCAACTGCTGATCTGGACCGTCGAGCGTTACCGACGGTTGGTGCGATTACTGATTCGCTGGCGATATGGGGTGTTGGGGGTGTTTGTGGTGGGGGTCATGCTGACGGCGTTCATGACTCGGCTAGTCCCCACTGGCTTTGTGCCCGAAGAAGACCAGGGCTACTTTCTCGGCATTGTTCAGGCCCCTGACGGGGTCTCCCTTGACTACACCCAGCGGGTGATGGCTCAGGCCGACGAGCTGATTTCCGAGTTTCCTGAGGTGGTGAGCACCTTTATGATCGCCGGGTTTGGCTTTGATGGCCCTTCACCCAACCGGGGAATTTTCTTTGCCACCCTGGCCCCCTGGGCCGATCGTCCCGGCAGGGCCTCTTCTGCCATGGCATTGGTCCCCCAGGTGAATGGCTCCCTTAGCCAAATTGGCGAAGCTCTGGTGATCGCCTTTAATGCCCCACCCGTCCCCGGGTTTAGCCCCACCGGGGCCCTGGAAATGCAACTGCAAGACCGCAGTGGCAACCAGATGAGTATTGATGAATTTTTGAGTAATACCTATGAAATCATGGGCCTGGCCAATCAGTCACCGGCTTCGGCCGGGGTATTTACCCAGTTCACGGCCAGTTCCCCCCAAATTCAGGTGAATATGAACCGCGATCGGCTGAAGGCGTTGGATGTAAACACCGATCAAGCCTTGAGCACGATCAGTACTTATTTGGGGTCCCGCTATGTGAATGACTTCACTACTGGAGGCCGCAATTATCGGGTCTATGTGCAGGCGGACGATGGATTCCGCAACCAGCCATCCGATATCAACAACTTCTATATGCGCTCGAATGGCGGCACCATGGTGCCCCTGGGGGAGGTGGTCACCCTGGAAGAGGTGGTGGGTCCGGCAACCATCAACCACTTCAACCTGCTGCGATCGATCAAACTAGAGGGGCAGCCAGCCCCTGGGGCCAGTTCTGGTCAACTGATTGAGGCCATGACCGAGGCCCATGCCCAGGCCGCTCTACCGGTGGTGGCCCAAGCCTGGGAAGGGACCGCCCGGGAAGAAATTGCGGCGGGTGGCCTATCGGTGATTATCTTTGGCCTAGGAATTGTGGTCGTGTTTCTGGTGCTGGCCGCCCAGTATGAAAACTACATCGACCCGATCATCATTTTGCTGACGGTGCCTTTGGCGGTGTTAGGCGCTCTGGTCTTTTTGTTTTTGCGGGGCCTAGATCTCAACATCTACGCCCAGGTGGGGCTGGTGATGTTGATCGGCCTGGCCAGCAAGAATGCCATTTTAATTGTGGAATTTGCCAACCAAGCTCGTAGTCAGGGACTGGGGCTGGTGCCTGCTGCGATCGCAGCGGCGGAGCAGCGGTTTCGACCAATTATTATGACGGCGATTTCGTCTCTGGTGGGCTTTTTCCCACTGCTGATTGCCACCGGGGCGGGCAGTGCCAGCCGCTGGTCCGTGGGCTACACGGTATTTGGCGGGTTATTGGTGGCGACGGTGTTAAGCTTGTTGGTCGTACCGGTGCTCTACGTCATATTGAAAGGGGCCGCAGAACGGTTATTGGCTAAGGATGGGTCCGGTGGGGACTCGTCTGGGGGAGAAGGCAACCACAACGGCAGTCGTCCTGCGGGCATGGCCCTAGCCAACGAAGCCCCTGCTGATCCCAGTTCAGCGACCAATGATTAGACCACTTCCAGCGCCCTATCCATCCCAACCTTGGCAGTACTATCCGATCGCGATCGCATCAGTTAGGAGATTTTGATATGCACGGTGAAGAGGATCTAGTCACTCGACTAACCGCCATGGAAGCTAAGCTAGAAGCCTTTATCCAGCAAGGGCTAGCGGAACGCATTGCCCGCCTAGAGGATGCGCTGACCTTGGTGACAGACATCGAACGCTACCAGCAGTTACAGCTCTACCTCAAAACCGGCAAGCTACTGGAAGCTGACGAAGAAACCGTGCGCGTGATTTTGCAGGAAGCCGGTACCTCGAATCGGGAAGACCTAACCCCCGATGCCGTGCGCCGGTTTCCCTGTAGTGTGTTGCGGGTGATTGATCGCCTGTGGGTGACCTACACTGGCGGTCGGTTTGGCTTTAGTGTGCAACTCAACATCTACCAGAGGGTAGGGGGTACCCTAGAGTCCGCCATTGCCCAAGATACCCAGCGCCTACAGCAACTGGGGGAACAGGTGGGCTGGCGCGCCGAGGGGGAGTGGAAAACCTTAGATCAAGCCCGCCATGACCTAAGTGACCCGGTCGGCTGCTACCCGGTCATCTGGTGGGATTCCCCCTATGGCACCAAGATGGTCAACTACTTTCTCGCCCGCCTGTTTACCTGTGAGCTGTTCCCTTGACGTTGCACTAGGTAAAGCAAGCAGGATGCAGCTTACTTACGGGGAGGTACCATAGGAGGCCTTAATCTCTGATTGGTCCTGGGTCCAAACCACCTGACGTTCAGTGGGGACCTTGTAGCCCGTTTGCTCTTGCATAATCCGCCTAGACTGGGCCGGGTCAAAGTAGCGACTAAAGTCAGCTTTGAGTTCGGTGGTGGATGACTCCAGGGCTGTCACCTGGTCATTCACCATTTGTAACTGCTGCGTCTGGGTCTGAAGGTAAGGAACCAGGCGCCCCAAAGCGCCGAGGGCCACCACCGCTAAAACACCATTCACTGCTAACCGGGCACTGACTTCCATCAACGGGGTATGCTGGGCCAACCGCCGCCAGACAGATTGGGGGCGCTGGCGGCGTTGGCGCTTGGTTGAAGAGCGCGGCGTTGGCTTAGGTGGAGCCTCAGCATACATGGGCAAATTCTCCTGGGAACCAAGTGACGATAATAATCAGACTGACAACTTATCTAAAGAGGGCTATGACCCCTTGATACTAGACCATAGTCAGTCGATCAGACCATGGCCTGATTAGGACTGTAGATCAAGCCTCTCAGGGCTATGCCAAGCGCGCCCTCATTATGCCTGAGAACAGCGAAAATGAGATCGGTTGGACGGCTATTGATCTGCGATTTACAGCTCATATCTGGCCGCCATGGGCTGGGCAGATGGGGTCAGCCATTTTGCGGGTGAAAAATGAGCTGGTCTGTGCTGTAGCTGAACGCTGCCCCTTAGCTTGAGGCATAATAAGCACAGTGTCGCAGATCACCTGGATGCTTGTTCCTGACTGTAATTTGCTGACTGGGTAGATATTACTTACATCTACTAGGTCTGGCACCCATAACTCCATGCCCCGACGTATTTTTATCGGTGATATTCACGGCCACTACGATGGATTGATGCGGCTCTGGGAAATTTTAGCGCCCCAGTCCGATGATCAGATCTATTCGGTGGGCGATTTAATCGATCGAGGACCAAAAAGTGCCGATGTGGTCAGCTTTATTCGGACCCATGCCAGCGGTTGTGTACGGGGCAACCACGAGCAGCTGATCCTAGACGCCTTTGTGGATGGCAAAATTAACCCCCCCACCCTGCAGGGGTGGCTTTATAGTGGTGGGCAGGCCACCCTCAGTAGCTACCATGGCTCCTTATCCACCCTGGAAGATGATTTGGAGTGGATTAAGCAACTGCCTCTCTACATCGACCTAGGGGATCTGTGGCTGGTCCATGCTGGGGTTAACCCGATGCTGCCAGTGGTCGAACAAAGTAGCTACGAGATGTGCTGGATTCGTGAAACCTTTCACAGCAGCCTCACCCCTTTCTTTGCCGATAAGCTGATTATTACCGGCCACACCATTACCTTCACCTTCCCTGGGATTAGCCCCGGGCAAATCGCTGCTGGGCGAGGTTGGCTGGATATTGATACCGGGGTTTACCATCCCCGCAGTGGCTGGTTAACGGCCCTAGATTGGGATAATCAGCTGGTGTATCAAGTGAACGTTTTTGAACCAATCGAGCGAATTCGTTCTTGCGATGATGCGATCGCAACACTAGACCCCACTCTAGTGAAAAAGCGCCCCCGGGGGATAGCGGGGCGCTCGTTAATGTATGAGTAGTATGGAAACCACTAATTTAGATATCGTGCTGGGAATCGTCGCACTGCTAGTGCTCCTAGGAGGGATCGTTATGCTCTTGAGCGGGGTTCGGGATATGAACCGTTGACAGCATCCTTAGCCCAGGCTACTCCCACTCGATAGTACCAGGGGGCTTAGATGTGATGTCGTAAACAACTCGGTTGACACCATCCACCTCGTTGACAATGCGGTTAGACATGGTTTCCAACAGGTCGTAGGGTACCCGTGACCAATCGGCGGTCATGCCATCTTCACTGCTGATCAACCGCAGCACAATCGGATAGGCGTAGGTGCGTTGATCGCCCATCACCCCAACACTACGGACCGGCAGCAACACCGCAAACGCCTGCCAGAAATCGTGGTACATGCCCTGTTTGTGAATTTCATCGCGCACAATGTAATCAGCATTGCGCAGAATTTCTAACCGTTCCTCAGTGATTTCGCCAATAATTCGAATCGCCAATCCAGGACCAGGGAAGGGGTGGCGGCGAACAATTTCATCGGGCAAACCAATGGACTGCCCCACCTTACGCACTTCATCTTTAAACAGCTTCCGGAGGGGTTCTACCAGCTTAAATTGCAGATCTTTAGGCAGGCCACCGACATTATGATGGCTTTTGATTTTGACCGCCACCCGCTCCCCAGTTTTAGGATCAACATTGGTATCAGCGGACTCAATCACATCGGGGTAAAGGGTACCCTGGGCCAGATAGTCAAAGGGACCCAGGCGCTTTGATTCTTCTTCAAATACCCGAATAAACTCATGGCCAATCAGCTTTCGTTTTTCTTCGGGATCGGTGATGCCCGCCACTTTCCCTAAGAAGCGCTCCCGGGCCTTGATGTGGGTCACCGGAATGTGAAATCGCTGATTAAATAGCCTCACCAGGCGTTCTGGCTCGCCTTTGCGCATGAAGCCCTGGTCGATAAACATACAGGTGAGCTGATCGCCAATGGCTTGGTGCAGTAAAAAGGCCAAGGTCGATGAGTCGACACCGCCAGAAAGGGCTAATAGGACGCGCTTATCGCCAACCCGGGCGCGCACTTCGCGAATCGCTTCTTCCACAAAGGTGGCGGTGGTCCAGGTGGGTTGGCACTGGCAAATGTGATAAACAAAATTGCGAATTAAGGCAATCCCCCCTTTGGAGTGCACGACTTCGGGGTGAAACTGCACCCCATAGAGCTTGCGCTGATGGTCGGCGATCGCAGCACAGGGAGTGTTGTTGGTATGGGCCAGAAGCTCAAACCCCTCCGGCAGGCGAGACACAGAATCTCCATGGCTCATCCACATGGTAGTGCCATCTTCCACATTGGTGAGCAAATCGGTGGGGTCGTCAATGTACAAGTCAGCCTTGCCATACTCCCCCCGTTCCGCCCGGTCCACATGCCCCCCCAGTTGCTGCACCATCAGCTGCATGCCGTAGCATACCCCTAGCACTGGAATCCCCAAATTCCAAATCTCAGGGTCGCAGTGCGGGGCACCAGCGTCGTATACAGAGTTAGGGCCGCCAGAGAGAATAATGCCTTTGGGATTCAGTTGCTTGAGCTGCTCAACTGAGGTGCGATAGGACAGCACTTCTGAATAAACTTCGGTTTCGCGGATGCGGCGAGCAATCAATTCGGAATATTGAGAGCCAAAATCCAGGATCACCAGCATCTGGCGGTTGACCTCTGGCAACGATTCCTGTCCTAAGGTAGCGGTGGGTTCAGTTTGAAGAGTCACGGGTTGATCCTGCTTAGTATCTGGGGTTGGACAATGAATAGGAGCCTAGAAAGGCTTAGTAGCGGACCGAGGTGATGGGCGGCCAAGGCGGCTGTATCACAACGCCTGGGTATTTTTATTTATGGACTTTTGTAAAAAAATAAAAATGGTTATTCTCACCACCTTACCAAAACTTGCTCCGCTTGACAGTGTCGGGGGATCTGCTGATCTGCTCTTTAGCACCTAAGGCTTCATCTCCCTACTCCAAAGCGGCGCCACAGCGTTTGCAGAAGCGGGCATCATGATCGTGGCTGTCCCAGCCACAGCTGGGACAGGGGTGGTGGCGAACGTTGGTCACCTTGACCAGTTGTTGAATTAAGCGGCTAATCTGGGTGGGAATTAGGGCAATGCCGGTCAAAATCATCATCACCGTCAGCCCCCGGCCCGCTTCGGAAATGGGGGTGACATCGCCGTAGCCCACGGTGGTCATGGTTACCACCGCAAAATAGAGGGCATCCAGGAAGGTGGTAAAGCGCTCTGGGTTGTTGGGATGCTCGACCTGAAAAATCAGGCCAGAGTAGATGAAAATGATCGCCCCCAGGGTAAATAGGATGCGAATCAAGATCAGGCTGTCGGTGCTGGTGACCTGCCCAAACCAAAGCCGGTCGTTGAAGACTCGCACCAGGCGCAGAATCCGCAGGGAGCGAAAGAAGCGCAAGAAACGAATGTCGAAGACACCGATCCAGGACGGCAAAATAGCCACCAAATCGAGCAGCCCATAGAGGCTAAGCACGTAGCGCCAGGGGTGCTCAGCGGCCCACAGCCGCAGGCCATACTCGATGGTAAAGGCCAGGACAATCACCCAATCTATGCGGTTCAGCCAAAGATCTAAGGCCGGGGGAATCGGATAGGTTTTGAGCACAAAGATGGCGGCGGAGCCAAAGATCAGCAACACGATGGCGCCATTGAGTAACCGCCCCGGCAGGGTATCGGTAGTGTTGAGGTGACGGCGCAGGCGATCGCCCCTATGGAGTGTTTTTTGCCGGTCATCGGTGGGGGTGGTGTCAGCTCCTGTCATCGGTTCTGGAGTTTGGCAATGGGTAACCTAAATATGTTAAATAGGTTCCGCTTGGTCAACCAACCCTACAGCTCTGCTTGCTGCTTACCAGGCAAAACATAATCAGCGCTAATTATAAATGTCTCGACGGTGACCAACTTGATCAATAGTGATGACTCGGATATCGTTATCAATCTCATAAATAACTCGATAGTCACCTACGCGAAGCTTGTAAAATCCTGCCCAGTTGGCAGCAAGGGGAATAGGTTGAATATTTTCAAAGTTCTGGCCTAACCAGCTAATCTTTTTGATGATGCGCTGACGAATATCCATTGCTAGTTTTTCTAGGTCTTCCACAGCTTGGGTCGTGTACTGAACCTGGTAACTCATTGCTCATGCAAATCTAGACGGGCTTCGACTTCTGCAAGGCTATGGACCACGAGTTGGCCCGTGGTACGCTGCTGGCGAATTTGGGTAAGTCGATCGCAGACATTTGGTCTAAGCGTTTTACCAATATCTGGATCAAGCAGGAGATCTTGCAGGGTGTCTTCCACAACTTCTTGGATCAGGGCTTTGAATTGGTCGATGGTGAGATCTTTGACTTGCATAAATGAAGGTGGTGAGGGCTTCGAGCACATCTTAGCCAGATTTAGCTGCCGCTCGGCGGAAAAAACAGGCATCATGAAGAAACGTAATGGTGTCTTTGTACCGATCCGGGGGAATCACCGATGGGCGACTTTAACATTCAGGCTCCCTTTGAACCCACGGGTGACCAACCCAAGGCGATCGCGGGGTTAACCCAGTTCCTCAACGACCAGACCAAGTACCAGACCCTGCTGGGGGCAACGGGCACCGGCAAAACCCACACCATCGCTCGGGTGATCAACAACGTCGGCAGACCTACCCTGGTGCTGGCCCACAACAAAACCCTAGCGGCCCAGCTCTGCAACGAGCTACGGGAGTTTTTCCCCGACAACGCCGTCGAGTATTTCATTAGCTATTACGACTACTACCAGCCCGAGGCCTATATTCCCACCACCGATACCTACATCGCCAAAACCGCCTCGATCAACGACGAAATTGACATGCTGCGCCACTCCGCTACCCGCTCCCTGTTCGAGCGGCGGGATGTGATCGTGGTGGCCTCCATCAGCTGCATCTATGGCCTGGGGATTCCCTCGGAGTACCTGAAGGCTTCGATTCCCCTGAAGGTGGGCATGGAGGTCAACCAGCGCCAGGTGCTGCGAGACTTGGCCTCGATCCAGTACGAGCGCAACGACCTGGATTTGGGCCGGGGGCGGTTTCGGGTGAAGGGGGATGTGCTGGAGATTGGCCCCGCCTACGAAGACCGGGTGATTCGGGTGGAGTTCTTTGGGGACGAAATTGACGCCGTGCGCTATGTGGACCCGATCACCGGAGCCACCCTACAAAGTCTGGAGGGGCTGAGCATTTACCCCGCCAAGCACTTTGTCACCCCCGAAGACCGGGTGGAAGAAGCCTGCCAGGCGATCCAAGACGAGCTGAAGGAGCGGCTGGAGGATCTGGAAAAAGCAGGTAAATTACTGGAGGCCCAGCGCCTGGAACAGCGCACCCGCTATGACCTGGAGATGATCCGCGAGGTGGGCTACTGCAATGGGGTGGAAAACTACGCTCGCCACCTGGCCGGTCGTAAAGCCGGGTCGCCGCCGGAATGTTTGCTGGACTATTTCCCTAAAGACTGGCTGCTGGTGATCGACGAATCCCACGTCACCATTCCCCAAATCCATGGCATGTACAACGGCGATCGCAGTCGCAAGATGGTGCTGATTGACCATGGCTTTCGCTTACCCAGCGCCGCCGATAACCGTCCCCTAAAGGCCGAAGAGTTCTGGGACAAGGTGAACCAGTGTGTGTTTGTGTCCGCCACCCCTGGCAACTGGGAGTTTGAGATCTCTGAAGGCAAGGTGGTCGAACAGATTATTCGGCCCACGGGGGTGCTCGACCCCGAGATTTTTGTGCGTCCCACCGAGGGGCAAATTGACGACCTGCTAGGGGAGGTGAAAGAGCGGGCCACCAAGCAGGAGCGGGTGCTGATTACCACCCTGACCAAACGCATGGCCGAGGACCTGACGGAATACCTGGATGAGCACGGCGTCCGGGTGCGCTACTTACACTCGGAAATCCACTCCATCGAGCGGATTGAAATTATCCAAGACCTGCGGGAGGGCCACTACGACGTGCTGGTGGGGGTCAACCTGCTGCGGGAAGGACTCGACCTGCCCGAGGTGTCCCTGGTGGCCATTCTGGACGCCGATAAAGAGGGGTTTCTGCGGGCCGAGCGATCGCTGATTCAGACCATTGGCCGGGCCGCTCGCCATGTGCGGGGGCAAGCGATTCTCTATGCCGACAACCTGACCGATAGCATGGCTAAGGCCATCGACGAAACCGAGCGCCGCCGGGCCATCCAGCTCGCCTACAACGAAGAACATGGGATTACTCCCACCTCAATCATTCGCCGCAACAGCAACTCTATTCTTTCGTTCCTGGAGGTCTCGCGACGGCTCAGTGCCCACGAGCTAGAAGAGGCCTATGAACACAAGGAAGAACTGCCCCTGGAGGATATTCCTGAACTGATTAGCCAAATTGAAAAACAAATGAAAGAAGCCGCCAAGAACCTGGAGTTTGAAGAAGCCGCTAAATGCCGCGATCGGATCAAAAATCTACGGGATCAGCTCCTTGGCAAACGCACAGCTTAATTGATATGAGGTTCAGCTAGCATGGGTTCTATACCAAGTCCAGCTCGAGATCTGGAATTTTCCTACAGGCAGAACTCCAGGTCTGAATTGGATCTGGTTTAGATATGTCAAAACACTACTGTATCGGGTCATTAGCTAGGAGATTAGTTCATGGAATCAACCGCAGCCACCACTAATACCCAACTCGTTGACTCCCTGATTCAGGTGATTTTGTCTCTTTCAAGCACCGAGCAAGCGCTGCTCCTGGATAAGCTACTAGGTGAAATTCCTTACCCCTCCACCAGCGAAATGATGCATCTTGCTGAGCAAGGGGGCAGTTTCTCATTTTGGCAAGAAGAGCCAGAGATCTACACTTTAGATGATGGAGAATTCATTTTTAGCGGCTAAGCTGCCGTCACCCGGTAGACTAGGGTTAGTTTTGTATCATTCCACTCCATCCATGACCCACGCCACCGACGTTCATACCCTGGCCCGCTGGATGGCGGCAGACTTCAGCAACCAGCAGCAGGCCTTCGATAACCCACCCCTGTTTGCCCACATTCGGGTATGCATGCGCCCCCTGCCCCCTGACATTCTCGGTGGTACCGGTTTCTACATCGAGCAAGCCTACGACTTTCAGCTCCAGCAGCCCTATCGCGCCCGTGGCATGAAGCTCAGTGCCCAGGGGGATCACATCTTGATTGAGAATTACATGATTAAGGAGGGGGAAAGCTTCTACGGTGCCTCCCGCGATTTGGATCAGCTGGGCAAGTTCACCCCAGACCACTTCGACAAAACCCCCGGCTGCAACCTGATTGTCCATTGGACCGGCCATAGCTTTAAAGGAGCCGTGGAGCCGGGTAACGCCTGCATGGTCACCCGCAAGGGCAAGCTCACCTACCTCGATAGCGAATTTGAGATCGACGGTGACCGATTTATGAGCTGGGACCGAGGCCGCGATCCAGACACCCACGAGCACCTTTGGGGGTCGTTAGCGGGGCCGTTTGAGTTTACGCGCAAGGCCAGCTTCGCCGACGAGGTCGCAGGGTAAACCGTAGGGGCAGACCTAAGTGTCTGCCCAGACCGGAGTGTCTGCCCCTCCCCAAATCCTTGCAACTGCACGCCCACTCATCGCTATCATGGTGTACAGTCCACACCAGTGCAGCAGTAGGAGTTAGGGTACGTGGCGTCTAACTATAGCCCCGCAGACATCGAGAAAAAATGGCAACAGGTTTGGGCTGAACAAGGGCTAGACCAGGCCGTGGAAAATGCAGACCAGCCGAAGTTTTATGCCCTGTCGATGTTCCCCTACCCCTCCGGGAACCTGCACATGGGCCATGTGCGTAACTACACCATTACCGACGTGATTGCCCGGGTGCGGCGAATGCAGGGCTACCGGGTGTTGCACCCCATGGGCTGGGATGCCTTTGGCTTACCGGCGGAGAACGCCGCCATTGATCGGGGGATTCACCCTGCGAAGTGGACCTACGAAAACATTGACCAAATGCGATCGCAGCTACAAGAGCTCGGTCTGTCCTACGATTGGGACCGAGAGGTGGCCACCTGTGCCCCCGACTATTACCGCTGGACCCAGTGGATCTTTATCCAAATGCTGGAGATGGGGCTGGCTTACCAAAAAGAAGCCGCCGTCAACTGGGACCCCATCGACCAAACCGTACTGGCCAACGAACAGGTGGATAGTGAGGGACGTTCCTGGCGATCGGGAGCCCTGGTGGAGAAAAAACTGCTGCGCCAGTGGTTTTTAAAAATTACAGACTACGCCGAAGAACTGCTGCAGGATCTGGATAAACTGCCGGGCTGGCCCGAGCGGGTGCGAACCATGCAGGCCAACTGGATTGGTAAGTCCACTGGTGCTCAGGTGGTGTTTACCACCGAAGCGGGGGATGACCTGCCGGTGTTTACCACCCGCCCCGATACCCTCTGGGGGGCTACCTTCATGGTGCTATCCCCAGAGCATCCCCTGGTGGAAAAACTTACCTCCCCCGATCGCGTGGCCACCGTCGACGACTACCGCAAGGAAGCCGCCGCTAAAAGCGACATCGACCGCACCGCTGAGGATCGAGAGAAAACCGGGGTATGGACCGGAAGCTATGCTGTGAACCCGGTGAATGGGGCCAAAATTCCCATCTGGATTGCCGACTATGTGCTGATGGGCTACGGCACCGGGGCAATTATGGCAGTGCCCGCCCATGACCAGCGGGACTTTGAATTTGCCCGCAAGTTTGACCTACCGGTGACGGTGGTGGTGCAGCCAGAGGGAGAAACCCTGGCGGGCGATACCCTGACAGCGGCCTGGCCCGGTGAGGGGGTGATGGTTAATTCAGGTCCCCTGGATGGGGTTCCCGCTGGCAAAGGGGACGGGCAGAGCGTGGCGGCGGCCATTCAGTGGCTGGAAGCCAATGGCAAGGGCCACGGGGAAGCCAACTACCGTCTGCGGGACTGGCTAATTTCCCGTCAGCGCTATTGGGGGGTACCGATTCCGGTGGTGCACTGCGACGAGTGCGGCATTGTGCCGGTGCCCGATGACCAGCTGCCGGTCACCCTGCCGGAAGATGTGGAATTTTCGGGGCGGGGGGCGTCCCCCCTGGCCCAGCTAGAGCATTGGGTGAATGTGCCCTGCCCCACCTGTGGTCGCCCGGCCCGGCGGGAAACCGACACCATGGACACGTTTATTGATTCCTCCTGGTACTTTCTGCGCTACGCCGATGCCCAAAACCCAGACCAGGTCTTTGACCCGGCTAAGGCCAATGACTGGATGCCGGTGGATCAGTATGTGGGGGGGATTGAGCACGCGATTCTGCACCTGCTGTATTCCCGGTTTATTACCAAGGTGCTGCGCGATCGCGGCCTGCTGACCTGTGATGAACCCTTCCAGCGGCTGCTGACCCAGGGCATGGTGCAAAATGTCACCTACAAAAACCCCAAGACCGGCAAGTATGTGGTGATAGACGCGATCGCCGATCCCCAAAACCCCGTAGACCCCGAGACCGGCGATGCCCTCCAGGTGTTCTACGAAAAAATGTCCAAGTCCAAGTACAACGGCGTGGACCCCAAAGCGGTGTTGGCCAAGTACGGTGCCGACACCGCCCGCATGTTCATTCTGTTTAAGGCCCCCCCGGAAAAGGATCTGGAGTGGGATGATGCCGATGTGGAAGGGCAGTTTCGCTTTTTGAATCGAGTTTGGCGATTGGTGACGGACTTTGTTGAGCGTCGATTAGTTGAGTTTCCTCTACGTCAAGCCTTGAGCCTTGATAATCGTAAGTATGGGTTGAAGAAAGAGATTCTAGCCCCTACGCTGGAAGACCCCAATGACCTATTGTGCCTTTTGATTCCAGTTCTAGATCTGGATTTGCTATGCATTAGGCAAGTCTTTCAGACGTGTGAAGAGTTAAATGCTGAAAAGATCGGCATAATGCTTCGTAGAACCCAAAGCTTCTCTGACGAGCTACTAGAGTCTCATTCTGATGATGATATTCAAAAGGGAGTTACTTGTAGGAATTTGTTGGCTTTGCCTTATATCTTCCGTGAAGAAGGTGAAGCAGCGTGGGGAGATACTGTGGATAAGCAGCATATTCTCTTCTCTGATGATCTCCAACCCGAAGGTCTATTAAGTAAGCTTCAAGACTGTGAACCTCAGCGTAAACGAGTCGATGATGAAGTTCAGTTCCAAGCTGGTATGGATGTTTTAGACACTCTGTGCTCTATTTTCGGTATGGGGCCGCAACAAATGGCCTCTGGAGAAACGAAGACAGAAAAAACCCTGCGCCGGGCCATCCACACCGCCATCCAGGCTATCACCGAAGACATCGATGGCGACTACCAGTTCAATACCGCCGTATCGGAACTGATGAAGCTGAGTAACGCCCTGAATGACGCCGACTGCCAGAACTCCCCAGTCTACAGCGAAGGCATTCGCACCCTGGTGATGCTGCTGGCTCCCTTTGCCCCTCATATCGCCGATGAACTCTGGCACCAACTCGGCCATTCAGACTCGGTACACCGGGCCCCCTGGCCGGTGTTTGACCCCAGTGCCCTGGTGGCCGATGAAATCACTCTGGTGATTCAAATCATGGGCAAAACCCGGGGCACCCTGGAAGTGCCCGCCGACTCGGACAAAGCCGCCCTGGAACAATATGCCCGGGAATCGGACATTGCCAAAAAGTACATTGACGGCAAAGTGATTAAAAAGGTGATTGTGGTGCCGGGCAAGCTGGTGAATTTTGTGCTTGCCAAGTAACCCTCACTTCTAGCCATGGCCAGCTTTCCCCTCGGGGTACCCACTAGGGTGCCCCATTTTTTTGGACTTAAGCATCTCTTAGCCCAGGCATAACTCAACCTTCCCAGCTTGATAACCTAACCTTCCTGCTTCCATAATCTGCTCCCCCTAGCATGGGAGCGGATTTCATCTGCCCAGGGCAAAGCCGGGCCATTCCTTGGCGTGGCCCTTTTTCCAGCCCTGGGTACCCAGAGAGGAGACTAAACTATGACCAATCAGCGCGATCGCCGATCAAAGTATGTCCGCATTTTACAGGGGGCCTTACCAGCTGACCAACTAGAGCACGGGGATGAGCCCCAGTGTAACCGCTCGACCAACCCCACCTTTGAATCCATCGTTAACCGCCGGTTGCAGCGGCGTCAGGTGCTCAAAGGCAGCCTGGCCCTGGCTGTGACCTCCATGTTCACTGGCCCCGCCATCAACGCCCTGCGTACCCAATCGGCGGCAGCGGCCACCCCCATGCTGGGGTTCACTCCCATCCCCGTCAGCGAGGCCGACACCATTGAGGTGCCTGCGGGTTACACCGCCCGTACCCTCACCCCCTGGGGCGAACCCATTAGCGGTCGTATGCCCGCCTACAGCCTAGATAACAGCGGCGCTGATCAAGGGGTGCAGGTGGGTATGCACCACGATGGCATGCACTTCTACCCGATCGAAGGCCGGGATCCCTACGAAGGCAGCTCCCGTGATGGCCTGCTAGTGATGAACCACGAGTACATTGAACCTCGCTACATGCACCGGGTGGCCATCGGTCAGGCCCTGGATGCCGGCAATGTGCCGATGCAGGCGGACGGCAGCCGTGTCAGTGATCAGGTGCTGAAGGAACTGAATGCCCACGGCGTCTCTGTGGTGCGCATTCGCCAGCAAAACGACGGCACCTGGGAAGTACAGCGGGATGGCCGCAACCGCCGCATCACCGGCCTTACCCCCATGGAGATCAGCGGTCCGGTGCGGGGCAGCGACCTGGTGAAAACCAAATACAGCCCCAACGGCACCAGCACCCGAGGCACCCTGAATAACTGTGCCCACGGCGTTACCCCCTGGAACACCTACCTCACCTGCGAAGAAAACTGGGCCCGCTACTTCGTCAATACGGATCAGATGCCTGACAGCAACCAGGGAGATCCAACCTCAAATCAGCCCAGGGAACACAAGCGCTATGGGGTAGCCACCGATGTCGGTCGCTATGGCTGGGAGCTGGCCGACAACGGCGCTGACGAGTATGTGCGCTTTGACGCCTCGACTAAGGCCAGCAGTCCCACCGGCGATTACCGCAACGAACCCAACACTTTTGGCTGGGTGGTCGAAATTGACCCGTTCCGCCCCAACAGCACCCCGGTTAAGCGCACCGCCCTGGGCCGCTTTGCCCACGAAGGTGTCGTGTTCCAAACCCCGGTGGAAGGGCAGCCCATCGTCTGCTACTCCGGTGATGATGCCCGGTTTGAATACATCTATAAGTATGTGTCGAACCAACCCTACCGCCGGGCCACCGCCAACGGGTCCCTGCTGGATGATGGCACCCTGTATGTGGCCAAATTTAATGACGATGGCAGCGGTGAATGGATCGCCCTGAACTACGGGCAAAATGGCCTGACCGCCGCCAATGGCTTTGCCAACCAGGCTGAGGTGCTGGTCAACACCCGGGCCGCCGCCGATTTTGTCGGGGCCACCAAGATGGATCGACCTGAGTGGGGGGCTGTGGATCCGGGCAACGGCCAGGTGTACTTTACCCTGACCAACAATACCCGCCGCACCGCTGAGCAGGTGGATGCCGTGAACCCTCGCCCTGACAACCGCTGGGGTCAAATCGTCCGCTGGAGCGAAGCGGGCAACAACCCTACAGCCACCAGTTTCCAATGGGATCTGTTTGTGCTGGCGGGTCCTGAAAATGACAGTGAGAAGCTGTCTGGGGAATCCCTGAACGATAACAGCATCTTTGCCGCCCCCGATGGTCTGTGGTTTGACGCTAGCCGTCGTCTGTGGATTCAGACCGACATCAGCGAAAGCGTGATGAACACCGGCGATTTTGCCCAGTTTGGTAACAACCAAATGCTGGGGGCCAACCCAGAAACCGGGGAAATCCGCCGCTTTTTGACCGGCCCTATTGGCCAGGAGATTACTGGGGTGGTCACCACCCCCGATCAACGCACCATGTTCATCAATGTGCAACACCCTGGCGCTACGGTGAGTGCCGATGAATTTGCCGCTGGTCAAATTAACTCTCGCTGGCCTGACAACAACCCAAGCATCTATCCCCGCTCGGCGACGGTGGTAATCACCAAAAACGACGGTGGTGTCATCGGTAGCTAGGCGTTGCTGAATCATCTTGCTTTTGACGTCTAAAGCCTTTGCCGAGGTAATCTCGGCAAAGGCTTTTTTAGGGTGATTTCATTAACCTAAGCTTGAGCAAACCTTAAACTCCAACTATATGGCTACATAGGATAATAAAGATAAAGCTTGTTAGAGGTAGGCATTTATGTCTAATAGTAGAAAACAAGAGGCTATGCATTTCCCCAGAAAGATAGGGACTACAGTATTAAATTTTGAAGAGTGGGCGACAGAAGTCAAGCAACAGATGCTCGCGTCTTTGCAAAAAAAGCGTCCTAATGGAGAAGAGAGTATCTAAACCAAATTAAAAGTTGGTAGTTTTTGGCCCACAGGGTGAATGCCATCTATCACTGGGAGCATATTCTCCAGAAGTCGCCTGAGCCACCAATCCTATGAAGGAATAGGAGTTTTGAGGTTAACCCCTATGCGTCTTTTGGTCATTGGTGATATTCATGGCTGTGCTACCGCCCTTGAGGTTCTACTGAAGGTTGTCGATTTGAAAGCAGGTGACAAGGTTATTAGTCTTGGTGACTACATCAATAAGGGGCCTGAAAGTAACCTTGTTTTAGATCACTTAATTCAACTCTTTGATCAGGGGATTTTACTTCCTCTAAGGGGCAATCACGAGCTGAAGTTAGTGGCAGCCAGAGAAAAGGGCCAAACCCAAACCAGCGCAGAAACCTTAGTAGATTGTCACACCCTGGCCTCCTATGGCAGGCCGGGGCAGGCCGGGTGTCTTGCAGACATTCCTGAATCCCACTGGCGGTTTGTAACGCACCACTGTCTAAACTGGGTAGAAACAGCAGGACACATTTTCGTCCATGCCACTCTTGTGGCTGATAAGCCTTTGATCGAGCAAACAGAGAGGGCTTTGTTTTTTGATAAATTTAACCACCCCTTGCCGCATATGTCGGGTAAGACCTTCATTTGTGGTCATACGCCCCAAAGAGATGGGAATCCTCTGAATTTAGGCCATGCCATCTGCTTAGATACAGCAGCTTGCGCAGGACAGTGGCTTACCTGCCTAGATGTGTTCAGCGGTCGGGTTTGGCAAGCTAACCAGCAGCGAGAGGTACGAACATCTTGGATACAGGACCACCTAAAACGATGTTAACAAGTAGAAGATCGGCTCAGAACTGGTGGTAGGCCAGTCCTAAATTTGTAGGTCAGATGGCACGATAGCAAAGTCTAGTACGCTTACCCTTTTTGATTTATCCGGCATTTCACTACAACCGACGAGAGCCCTAACTTTAGCCTTGACGCTTATCAATTTGCTACGTTATGTCTAATCTTAGTGAAATGTTATGAAGACAAAACATCATGAAGATTGAGTCAGTAGATCCTTCGATTGCTCTGGGAGAGTTTGCTCGCCAGATTATCAATCAAAACTTCCAGAAAATTGTCGGTCAAGAACAAGCCGTTTTGATGGATCAAGATCCTGAGCCCCTGCATCAAATGCGGGTTGGGATGCGACGGCTGAGGACGGCCTTGACTATCTTTGAAACCGCAATTGTGCCCTCTAAAGGAATGACCCGTCAATCTATTGGTAAAGTGGCTAAAACCCTGGGGGAGACACGAGACCTCGATGTCTTGGAAGAAGCACTGGTAAAACGCTATAAACCCTTGCTTCAGAAACCAGAACGGGCCACGTTCAAAGCTGTGTTGAAACACTTACATGATCAACGCGATCGCAGTTTTCATCGCCTAGAAAAAACCCTCCAGGGCGATCGCTACCCAAACTTTAAGCGAGCTTGCCAGAGCTGGCTAGAGCAACCGACATATACCTTGATGGGACATCTGCCCACGCTGCCGATGGTGCCCGATTTACTACTACCCTTGGTTAGCCAACTGTTTCTGCATCCTGGCTGGCTGGTTGGGACCACCATTCAAGCAAACGTAGCAATCCCCATTTCCTTAGATAATCAGACAGAACTCACCCGGCAACTTCAGGACTTAGGGGAAATTCTCCACGACTTGCGTAAGCAAATCAAAGCCGTCCGCTACCAGGCCGAGTTCTTCTCAGGTTTTTACCCAGACATATTTCATCAAAGAACCGAAGAACTCAAAACCATGCAGGATGTTTTGGGCAGCCTGCAAGATAACGTGGTGATGCATGCGTTTTTTGACACTGCACTCACCTCGCCTCTTTCTGTAGCGTTGCCGTCAGTTGCCAGCTATCTCCAACAGGAGCAGACTGACTTTTGGCAGACCTGGCAACCCTTTCAAAGGCAGTACCTCTCGGCTCACTTTCGCCAGGAATGGCGATCGCTGCTGAGCACTCCTCTAGAAGACGCCAATTGTCCTAGCCCATAGCTAGATTTCCCAGAATCGGTAGTAGGAGGTCTGATATGGTCAATTCAAATCTAAACTCCAATGCTGAACCCCATACTCTATCCAGCCCCAGTGACCTGCTAGATACCCTCCGGTCCTTGCGAGAAACCGTTAATCAAGATGGGCTGGATATGTTCAACCAGTGGCGATCGCACATCCACCGTCGCGAGTTTTTACCCAGTGCTTTGAACTTGGCCCATTACCTGGTTCTGCGAAGACACGACCTGCGTTCCTTGCAGACCGCGCTAATGCCCTGGGGGCTTTCCTCCCTAGGGCGGATTGAAGCCCGAGTTATGCCCAACCTGGACGCCGTCATTGCCACTCTGAGCCAGCTATGTGGTCACTATAACCTTAAACTTCAGCACCCTCCCTTAGGGGCCTTTTTCGAGGGACAACACCTGCTGCTGCAACATACGGAAGAATTGTTTGGCCAAACCCAACCCCATCGCCGGGTCAAAATCATGGTTACCTTGCCGCCCGAAGCCGCCAGTAACTATCAACTGGTCAAAGCCATGGTGCAGCGGGGGGCCAACTGTGCTCGGATTAACTGTGCCCATGACAGCTTGACAGCATGGGGGCAAATGATTGCCCACGTTCATCAGGCAGAGGCAGAAACTGGCAACCGCTGCACCATCATGATGGATCTAGGGGGACCAAAAATTCGTACTGGGCCTGTGCGAACTCCCTCGGACAAAAAGCGTCTGTTTCGCGGAGACACTTTTGTGCTGTCTCGTTGCACCCCAGAAGCTATGTCCCAGCCAGAAACCCTACCAGCCTCTTCCCATCCACTGCAAACCTGCTGTAGCGTACCTGAGGTTTTAGACCTGCTAGAGGTAGGTGCCCCTATCTATATTGACGATGGCAAGCTGCGCACCACCGTTATTGATACTCATTACCCAGATGTCCAGGGACGTCCAGGACTGCTGCTTCAAGTCACCCATGCTCGGCCCAAAGGGGTAAAGCTGCGGCCCGAAAAAGGTCTAAATTTTCCGCATACGGTTTTGCCCCTAGCCCCACTCACGAATAAAGACCTGCAAGACTTAGACTTCGTCGTCACACAGGCCGATATCATCGGCTACTCGTTTGTGCAGCTCCCTGCGGATATTGAGTTATTGCAGCAGGCTATTGCTCAACGCTTGGGTAATGGCCCTAAGCCCCCTGCCATTGTCGCCAAAATAGAAACTGCCGTGGCTGTCACTAACCTGCCAGAGTTAATTATCCATGCGGCTGGCAAGCAGCCCTTTGGGGTGATGATTGCCCGAGGCGATTTAGCGGTAGAAATTGGTTACCAGCGGCTAGCTGAAATCCAGGAAGAAATACTGTGGCTCTGTGAATCGGCCCATGTGCCGGTGATTTGGGCGACCCAAGTCCTGGAAAGCCTGGTGAAAGAAGGTGCCCCTTCCCGGGGGGAGATGACCGACGCTGCGATGGCTGAGCGGGCAGAATGTGTCATGCTCAATAAAGGCCCGTTTATTGTGGAAGCGATTACCATTCTGGATGATGTGCTTACCCGTATGGAAGCCCACCAACTGAAAAAAACATCCCAACTCCGCGCCCTGAGCGCTTGGGCAGAATGAATGGGCCACACTGAGATTCTCTGGGGTGCCAGTTCTAGCTTTCTAGCTAAAGCCCCGGGTGCCGGGCAATTGAATTAAGTAGAGGTCTTACCCCTCCGCTCCACAAACTTTAGGGCTTCAGCATAGTGCAGGCGCATTTGGGGTACCCCTTTCACCACCAAAATCCAACCACCCTGCTGACTTACCAATTGCCAGTCTGCCATGGACAAACTGGACTGAATGCAGTGCTCCCCACTGTCGGCAACCTGACAAACTAATCCATATCGAGTCGCCTGCTTCAGCAACTGCTGGGAAACAGAGCCAGTCATGTCGTCAGCAATCGTTGTTGCCATCACCACCTGTTTAGTCTCCTCGTTGGCTGGATCGACCGGGCCGTAGCCTACACCGGTCATTGTCTTTGCAGCACCTGGGGGATGCTCCATGGGAAGATATTGTATATATCAATACACCTTGATGTAAACCAGTCCAGAGGGGTCAAACAGGCGGATTTAAGCTTTCCTTCATGATTTTGGCCCTGGCCGCCAATCTACCAACTTCTACCACTCTCCTGCACCGTACTGCTGGCCAGCACTCCGGGCCAATTTTGGCTACCTTTGGCAATGTTTCCTGGAATATCCCTTTGCCACTGGCGCTGTACCCCAGGGCTATAGTTCAGGTAGAGTTTGCCATCTACAATCCGCCAAGCTTCTGGGTCAATCGAAGCCAGATAGCCGTTGCTGACGGCTAGGGCGCAATAGCCGCCATACTGAGGGGCGTAGGCTTCAGGGTTGGCGGTAAACTGAGCCAGGTTGTCGGCGTTGCTGAACCGCCAGGTGGCCCCATTCCACTGGTACTCGTAGTCAGCCACCCCTCTGACGGCTTTGCCTTCCGTGAAGTAAGCCACGGGATCGGCGCCACGCAGGGCGACATCGTCAAAGCTATATACGCCAGGCTGCTGAGCGGTGCTGTCAGCTTTAGCCGCCGCACAGGGATCAGCCGCCGCACAAGGATCAACGGCCTGGATCTGCTCATCCACCCCAGACTCAACCGTCGCACTTGGACTACAGGCGATCGCAGTTAGGCCAATCAGCGATGCCATAGCCATGACTCCCCAATCATTCACTCGCATAATTAACCTCGATGTCTTTTCTAAACCGTTGGGCAAAACACGGGACAGGGGGCAGGTATCAGTCTGGTTATTGCCTCCCGTGTTTAGCCTGTCACGCCCAGCTGAGAGCGACCTGAGCGGCGGTTGACAGTTCCCTGACCAACAACACCCGCCGCACCGCTGAGCAGGTGGACGCCGTGACCCCTCGCCCTGACAACCGTTGGGGTCAAATCGTCCGCTGGAGTGAGGCGGGCAACAACCCTACAGCCACCAGTTTCCAATCGGATTTATTTGATTTATTCCTTTTGCCCAGAGCCTAGGCCCAGGAGAAAGCGCCAGCCTAACTGTGGTCAGGTTGGTGACAGTTAACTGGCTGAAGGATTTGAAACCGATACGGAGAGGGAGGGATTCGAACCCTCGGTGCCTTTCGGCACACCCGATGTCAAGTCGGATGAGCTTAGCCTTGAAATCATTGTATATCAATGGTTTTAGAGGTCGTAAATTTTTATTGAGCCAGTTTTGAGCCGGTTTTGCCTTTATCCCCGTTGGTTTCGAAGATAGGTTTACTTGATTCAACGGTAAATGAGCACTTAAGGGCTATAGCTACTGCTGGCTTGAACTCACAACTACAAAGATATGGTTGAAGCAGTACCCGATTCTCGCCTTGCTGCTGAAAGGCCTCTAGAGCAAGTAGAAAACAACTGACCATAAAACAAAGCTCCTACTTTTCCTTGCGATCGTCACCGATTCACCTTGAGAAGAGTAGGAGCTGTAGCGCTGTTCTTTAGTGATTCTTGCTTATGCTCCAAGCAATGCTAAGCATAATCACTCGATGATCACATATCGGGTTAAGACCCTCATCACCTCATTAACCTTACCTGTCGGGACAGGTTTACTCCATTCGCGCACCTCTGCAAAGCCAACCCGGTACAGTTCATGGATCACTCGTTCTATGGCGAAGGCGGAACCCGTGAGAGTAAGCAAGACCTTTTCTCTACCAGGTTCGGCAATGGGTTCGATAGCGATCGCGGCCTGGGTATCAATGCTGGACAGAGGTGAAGTCAGAAAAGCTTGAGGCATAACTAGAGTCCTTACAGCGTGAACCAAAAGGTATACGCATGAATATAGTTATCCATTAGGTATTCGTCAACTACTAGGCATACGTTTACTGGGCGCTGAACCTCTGACACCATTAGGTTTATGGGTAAAGCAGGTCAGGTGCTCAAGCACGTTCTAGAGAAATACGGCGTTAGCCAATACAGCCTTGCGAAGTCGCTAGGGGTAGAGCGCACTAACGTCTATCGCTGGGTACATGAGCTGAGAGACCCCACGGCAGAAACTCTGTTAGACATCGTAAAAGCCCTTAAAATCTTGAATAAGCAGGCCGCTGAAGAGTTTGCTCGGTTGTACTTAGGTGATGTGCTCACTGACGAGGACTCTTAGCCGCTTTGCCCTATCGACCGAATGCCTATCCATAAGATTTAGCCCTAGCCCTATGGTCAGTGTTATTCCCGCCAGTCACGTCTCTCTTGCCCTGCTCGAAGCGCGCTATGGCCTGCGGGAAGCCACCCAACCAGACTTTTTTTCAGAATGGACCCAGGGGCTAGGGGACCTGACCGAACTGGAAAAACAGTATCTGGATCGGGTTAAAACCCATTTCAAACGCCTCTTGAAAAGCCCGCCGCTGCTAGAAAACAGCGTCAAAGGTCAATCCGGGGAACGACCTCTATGAAGTGCTGAAGATTATGCAGCGTATCGGCCAGGTGGTCGCAACCGAACCCCAGCACGACTAGTGTTCAGTCAATTCTGAATTTGTAGGTTGGGTGGCGCGCCAGCAGAACCCAACAGCAACAAGCCTTTCAGAAGGCTACTATCGTATCCTTATACGTTGAGACCTCAGACAAGGGGCGGTACAGCCTGAAACTTATAATCCCGATCGCTGGGCGTATTCTGCCTGCTGCTGAATCAGCTTCGCCACCAGCCCCGTCCAACCAGTTTGGTGACTGGCCCCCAGCCCGGCGCCGTTGTCGCCGTGAAAATATTCATAGAACAACACATAGTCGCGCCAGTGAGGATCGGTTTGAAACACCTCGGTGCCGCCGTAGACGGGGCGGTGGTCAGTGCCATCGCGCTCAAAAATGGCCATGAGCCGTCGCGATAGCTCGCTGGCTACCTGCCACAGCGTGAGCCACTGCCCCGATCCGGTGGGGCACTCCACCCGATAGCTGTCGCCCAAATAGTGGTGAAACTTTTGTAGGGATTCGATCAGCAGATAGTTCACCGGAAACCAGATGGGCCCACGCCAGTTAGAGTTACCGCCAAATAGACCGCTGCTAGATTCGGCGGGTTCATAGTCCACCCGGTATTCCTGGCCGTCGACAGTAAAGGTATAGGGCTGCTGGGCATGGTACTTGGACAGGGCACGAATGCCATAAGGGCTGAGAAATTCCGTCTCGTCCAGTAGTTTCTCTAGAATCCGGCAGAGCTTATCCTGGGGTTTGGCGTGGTCCACAGTGGCGTAGCAGAGGGCCAACAGTCGCCGGGCTCCCACCCCTTCGGTTTCCATGCAAGCCACATTGCGCTTCAGGTTGGGCCGATGTTGAATAAACCACTTCAGACGCTCCGCAAAGTTGGGCAGCCGCGCCAGCAAGTCGGGCTCAATGGTCATCGCCGCAAACAGGGGAATCAGCCCCACCATGGAGCGAATTTTCATCCGCACCGGTTCGCCATGGGGCAAGTGCAACACATCGTAGAAAAAGCCGTCGTCGCCGTCCCACAGTCCGGTATCACCGTCGCCAATGTGGTTCATGGCATCGGCAATGTAGATAAAGTGCTCAAAAAACTTGGTGGCCATGTCTTCGTAGACCGGGTTTTCACGGGCTAGCTCCAGGGCCATCTGCAGCATGTTCAGGCAATACATGGCCATCCAGCTGGTGCTGTCGGACTGGTCTAAGTGCCCACCTGTGGGTAGCTGGGCGCTGCGGTCAAACACGCCAATGTTGTCGAGGCCCAAAAAGCCTCCTTCAAAAATGTTTTTGCCGTCCACATCTTTGCGGTTCACCCACCAGGTAAAGTTAAGCAGCAGCTTTTGAAACACCCGCTCTAGAAAGGTTCTGTCACCCTTTCCCGTCTGTTTTTGCTCGATTTTGTAGACCCGCCAGGTAGCCCAGGCATGTACCGGCGGATTGACATCGCCAAAAGCCCATTCATAGGCGGGGATTTGCCCGTTGGGGTGCATGTACCACTCCCGAGTCATGATATCGAGTTGGTGCTTGGCAAACGCTGGGTCTACCATCGCCAGGGGAATGCAGTGAAAGGCCAGATCCCAGGCGGCAAACCAGGGGTATTCCCAGGTGTCGGGCATGGAGATGATTTCGGCGGCATCGAGGTGGTGCCACTGAGCATTACGGCCCCGCTGGCGGACGGGCGGTGGTGGCAGGTTCGGGTCGCCCCGCAGCCAGTCCTGTACGGGGTAGCGGTAGACCTGCTTGCTCCAGAGCATGCCCGCCAGGGCCTGGCGCTGAATCGCCCGCTGATCAGGGGTGAGATCAAAGGGAGTGAGGGCGGCGTAGAAGTCGTCGGCTTCCTGCTGCCGGGCTTGTAGGTGGGCATCAAAGTCAGGGCCAAAGGGCTGCTCCAGCGGGTCAGCATAGGTCAGCCGCAACCTTAGGGTCTGGCGTTCCCCCGGCCCCAGCACCAGCGAGTAGTGGGGCGAGGCTTTGGTGCCAATGCCCTCACCGTTGACGGCCTCGGTCTGCCCATGGATCACCCGGTTGTGAATGCCGTCTTTGACGTAGGGCGAGGGGTTGTTGGCCCCAAACAGCGCCCTGGCGTTGGTGTCGTTATCAGTGAAATAGAGGGGCAGCGGTCCCCCCGCCATGGCGCTGCCCTCGGCGTAAAACCAGTAGTGGCCCAGCTCGGGGTGGATGGCTTCCACCACCGCCCCACCCCAGACGCCATCGACTGTGCCCTGGCGTAGCTTGGGCTTTTCGCCGCCATCGCCCCAGGCCCAGGTGTTGCGAAACCAGAGGGTGGGCAGCAGGTGTAGGGGGGCAGGTTCTGGCCCTCGGTTGATCACCTCAATCTGAATCAGAATATCTTCGGGGGCGGCTTTGGCGTACTCCACGAACACATCAAAGTAGCGATTGTCGGCAAACACGCCGGTATCAAGCAGTTCATACTCCAAATCGCGGCGTCCCCGCCGTTGGTTTTCCCTCACCAGCTCAGCGTAGGGGTACTCGGCCTGGGGATATTTGTAGAGAAACTTGAGGTAGCTGTGGGTGGGGGTGCTATCCAGGTAAAAGTAGTATTCCTTCACGTCTTCGCCGTGGTTGCCCTGGTTGCCCGTCAGGCCAAACAGCCGCTCTTTCAGCACCGGATCGTTGCCGTTCCACAGGGCCAGGGCGAAGCACAGTAATTGCTGGTGATCGCAGATGCCGCCCAGGCCGTCTTCGCCCCAGCGGTAGGCACGACTATGGGATTGCTGGTGGGAGAAATAATCCCAGGCTTCCCCCGTGGCGCTATAGTCTTCGCGCACGGTGCCCCACTGGCGATCGCTGAGGTATGGCCCCCACTTTTGCCAGGGGGTATCGGGGTTTTGGGCCGCTTGCAGGCGCTGGTGTTCTGGGGTCATAGGGTCAGCTCGTGAAATACGTCCACACATCAATAATGTCAAAGGCTAACGATACCGTTGTTAACCCAGACCAGAGGATCAGATAGCCCTGAAATAGACCGCTGGCGTTGGGAATGGCCAGCAACACAACGATCAGCAGGGGCACCCAGAGGCTGTGGCCTAAGCCTAAGATTTTGGTAAATCCAAATTGGGCATAGAGGGCCATCATCCCCAGGGCAGAGATTATAAAGATGGCCAAAATAGCCTTAGCTACTGGTTCAACCCAAAAAGTGACACTGACCAGGTTGACCACCATCAAGGTGCTTACCCAAATCGGTATCCAGCGGGGTTGTTGAAACAAGTCTGCGAAAAAATCAAGGGGATTTTTCATGGTGCATATTGGTTTAAATGTCGTGCTCTCCTTCCAATCTGAAATCGGGGGCTGAGGTCGAGGCTGGGGTATTACCAAAGGACAGCCCTTCACTGGAGTAGCTGGTGCCAAAGTTTCCAGCCAATTTGACCACCTGGTGCAGAGCAGAACGCAAATCATTCTCCTGGAGTGAAGGAGGAATTAGGCCCCAGCAATAGCCCTACAGTACCCGCAGCGAGCAGACAATAAGTTGGTTTCATGGCTAAGTTGGCTCAGCAGACATCAGCCCTGGCGCGCACCTCTGGGGGCATGGGTCTCTGGGACCTAATGGCAACCTTAATCCCCTTGCCTGAGAGCAGCCTGAAGCAGACATAAGAAAACAGGCGAAGCCCAGTGATGTTGATGTGAACGTGGCGATGGAGCGATCGCTGACCTATGTGTTGGCCAGCCCTGAGTTTGAAGCCAATGTTGAAGCTAATACGGAGAGGGTGGGATTCGAACCCACGGTGCCTTTCGGCACACCCGATTTCAAGTCGGGCGCATTCGACCACTCTGCCACCTCTCCAAGGTGTGCAATAGTTGCCCTTCTGTTATATCACCCATCCCCAGCGGTTACCTAGTAATCTGTGGCATCCGTTAGCCAGCCATTCCTGAGACCTGAGACCTGAAACCTGAGACCTAAAACCTGACACCCTCAGCAACAGTAGCCCCGTTCCTACCAGGCCGCACTACTCATCTGTCGCCTTCGTCGGCAGCGATCGCCTTCACCGGGCATCTGGCCAGATACAAGGGGTTACCCAGGGACAACTTGCCAGGGTGTGCCAGACAATTCACAGGCACAAAGGGGTCTACTACATCTCCCCACCCCAGGCACAATACTTCACAATCATTACAGATGCTTTGCGTCAGGAGCCACAGCACTGTCGATTTGCCAGTCTACAGGTGTTCAAGAGTCAATGAAGTGTCGGCGTTCCCTTGGAAGTTATGAGTCAATCCATGTTTTCCACCTGGGCAATTTCTTTGGGGGCTGCAGAGTCCCCGGTTAGCCCCGATCAGCTCAGCAATACCGAACTAGTCGCTCTATGTCAGCAGCGCTTGCGGCCAGAGCGAGCCATGTTTGCGGAATTATTGCGCCGTTACCAAAGCCATGTAGACAAGTTGCTGTACCACCTCGCCCCTGACTGGCCAGACCGGGCTGATTTAGCCCAAGAAGTGTGGATTCGGGTATACCGCAACATGCGCCGTTTGAACGATCCGGCCAAATTCAAGGGCTGGTTGGGGCGCATTACCACCAACCTGTTTTACGACGAGCTGCGGCGACGGAAGCGGAACCGGGCACCGTTGTCCTTGGATGCGCCGCTTAACCTTGAAGATGGCTCCATTGACTGGGATGTACCGGCCCCGGATCCTGGCCCTGTGGATGCGATGATGACCCAGGAATTTTACGATCATCTGCGCCAGGCGATCGCGGATTTACCCGACGTCTTTCGCACCACCATAGTTTTGCGAGAGATTCAAGGGCTGTCCTATGAAGAAATTGCTGACATTACCGGCGTTTCGTTGGGCACTGTTAAGTCCCGAATCGCTAGGGCCAGACAGCGCTTACAGAGCGACTTACAACCCTATCTAGGGGGGTGAGGACCAAGGAACCAACTAGGCTAGGGCGACGATGCCAGCCTTAAAGTCAGGTGAATCATCCAAGGTAGGTATTACCGATTTTGGAGATTGGGTTTATGATCAGGAGCGACAGTAGAATTACTGGGGTTCTTTCCGGCTGCGATCGCTTGGGTTAACTCAAAAAATCGGGCTTTAGAGAACCTAATCACCTATTTCGTCGTCTTTGTCCTCTAGGTTGCTTATTTAGGTGTTGTTGTCGGTATGTCTACCTCTCCTTACACGCCTAGCTCGATTCATCACCGCTCCAGTGGGGGTGCTGTTCAAGCTTCCGAGTTCGCTGCTATCCCTACCAGCTGTTACCAAGAATTCGATGCTATGAAGCGCGATCGCTTTGAGTTACTCAGTGCCTACCTAGATGGGGAGGTGACCCCAGACGAGCGTCAACTGGTCTTAGGTTGGCTGCGGGATGATCCTGACGTGCGGTGCCTATATAACCGCCTCATCACCCTGCGGCAGGGGTTGCGGGACGATGCTCAGATTGACAACTGCGATGTGGATGTCACCCTGTCAGGGGTGTTTCGCAGTTTGAACCACCGCTTCCAGCTGATTAGTATGGCCAGCGTCGGAGTGGTGGTGATTGGGGCTTTGAATCTGCTGTCGGGTAGCTTCAGCTCCTCAGGGCTTGGCTCTAGCAACCTCCTGTGGCGCTGGGTTCTGGCACCAGAATCCGAATCCCTCAGTATTGCCATAGACCAACCGGCATTCCCCATCCCTGATGCCTCAGCGGCCATTCCCGCCGATGGAATTTCCATCCAGGACAAGGGCGGCTTGCCCGTGGACTCTGACCTGTAGGTTAGTGTTCAGTTCCCACGGAGGGGTGCCCGCAGGGCGGGGTAGTCTCCTCCTCCTGGGAGGGGTGCCCGTTCGCGTTCGCGAAGCGTTCCGAGGAAAACCGTTCCGCAGGAAAGAGCGGGGTGGTCCCCTCCTGGGAGGGGTGCCCGGAGGGCGGGGTGGGTTCTTCGGGCTTGCTTGACCCACCCTTACCCCTCCAAAGGAGGGGATTTCGGACTTTGATGCCACCAAATCTCTACATCTGCCCACCCTAAATTCAAGACTTGACGCTGCACTGGCCTTGGCAGATCAAAACTTTTCCAGCTGATCCAGCCTCAGCCAGATGTTTGGTGTGGGCACCACACCAAACTTCACCAAGGCATAGTCTTCGTTCGTCTCCACAATTTCCCCCTGGGTTTCAAATAAATAGGGGGGAAATCGAGTATCACTGGCTTTGGCTTCTAGGCTATTTTCCAGCTTTTCCTTCACTGCCCGGACTAGGTCACCACGCTTAAGAGTATCTGCCATAAACCTTTTTACGTTGAATGCAGTACAACAACACGAAAGACAGTCACGGAGCTGTCCCACGGCCTACTAAATTGTACGGCCTATTGACCTGATCTAGGGCGGGGACAGCAGTTATCGCTGGCAATGGGGACAGTAGTGGGCTGATCGACCGGCCAGCTTCAGCCGCTGAATCGGCTGCCCACAGATCCGACAGGGCTGGCCTTTGCGATCGTACACCCAGGCGACACCGCCGTAGTTGCCGTTGACCCCATAGACATCACGGTAGTCGCTAAAGGTAGTGCCCCCGGACTCGATGCTGGTGGTTAGTACCTTCAGAATGGCACTGTGCAGGTGCTGGAGTCGTGGCAGACTGATTTTGCTGCATAGGGTGGTTGGGCGTAGACCACTCAGGAAGAGGGCTTCGTCGGCATAGATGTTGCCAAGGCCTGCCACCAGAGCCTGATCTAACAGAGCATTTTTGATCGGGCGCTGCCGCCCCCGCAACCGCTGCCGTAGGTACGCGGCTGAAAAGGTTGCATCAAAGGGCTCTGGCCCCAGCCGCTGTAGCCCCGTGATGATGATGTCGGGGGCTGTGCCTGGGGGCACCCACCACAGACGACCAAAGGTGCGTTGATCAACAAAGCGCAGCTCGTGGCGATCCTGAAACCAAAGCCGCACCCGGCAGTGGCTTTCTACAGGGCGATCGGGAGTCACCCACAGGAGTTGTCCGGTCATGCGCAAGTGGACCCCCAGGTATCCCCCCGGTTGTCCCTTGGAATCGCGCAGCTCGCCCAACAAATACTTACCTCGACGCCGCCAGGTTCCCAGGGTAAGACCTGTAAGACCAGCCAAAAAAGCCTGATCAGATTCGGGATAGGCCACCGATCGCGCTAGTTGGACAGATCCCCCTGTAATCGGGCGATCGAGACTAACTCGATTGAGGCCCCGCCGAACGGTTTCAACTTCCGGTAGCTCTGGCACTGGTTTGCTCGCTGGTTCTTGCCGATAGTTCCCTTACTATAGGTGGTTTATCGGTAGCACAGCCCACTGTTATTGGCCAAAGACCCCTTCCGTTAGGTCACTTTGACAGGGATGGCCAAAAACCCCTACCTCTACCCTTCATCAGCCGCTCTCCCGAGCGGTCTACTTGATACACATAAGTTGCTCTAGACTCCATTCCCTCGCTTCGGCCCCCTTTTCTGGTATGCCCGTAGGGCTATAATCCCCCAATTCTGGGGGACTTTGAGTTTCGGTCCCCCCGAAATCGGGGGGCTAGGGGGGCCAAAGTTGGTAATTCGGAGCTGTTCACACGATATGTGTACTTAGTAGCCCGAGCGAGAGGATGGCCAAATTAGGGGAAAAGCTAGGGGTGGTGTGATAGTTAACCCGCTTGACAATGCCTTAGGGCACTACTTTTTTCCTTTAGGGGCCGCAACCTCTTCGAGCTCGGCCAGGGCAAAGTTGTTGGTGTTAATGCCAGAGTAGTTAACTTTTTCAAAGCGAACCACCGCTGGGTACTTGATACCACTCTGGTCGATGGTGGCGACAGTGCCCACATCCCGATACCAGTAGGACTCTTTGCGGAGAATCCGAACTTTAGAACCACGTTGAACCATGAATAATGCCCTCTTGAAAATTATTTTATTGATGGCAGTAGACCAAGCATTAACCTAAAGCCCTGCCACCGGCAGAAACCTTGGCTGTAAGCCTGGTTCAGGTTGACTTCCATGATGTACAGATTACTACGACTCCTTCAGTCTCATGGCCTTGACGGTTTTAAGTTTTGTTGCAAAAAGGGGGCTCCATAAGGCTTACAGCCGCTGGGCTGGTCGCCATGACTTCATATAAGTTTTGTATCAAAGGCGATCGCCTCAGAGCTGTTGCCATAGCCCAAAACCCCGGCTAGAAAGGGCTTTGGACTATGGTCGCCGCCTCATTTGGGACGAATCAGCGGGACAACGTGGTTAATCTTGGCCACCCTTGGGCACATTACAGCTAACAGTGAAAACAGTCTTTCAGAGCTGGTCAGCCCATGGTCACAACCACAGACATTGCCCACCAAGGGCATCTGAAGTTTCCTAAAAAGCACAATCACTATGCCCTCAAGGATTTCTTTCAGTTCAATACCGAGTTCGGTACCATCACCGACTGGAATGATACCCGTAACGTGTTGACCAGCGAGGACTTTATCATTGGGTTGCTGGAAGGATTGCAGGAAGAGGTGGGCGATGCCTCAGCCGCCATCATGTACACGGTGGGGTTGGAATGGGGCAAGTTTGACTCCCTGCTGTTTGAAACCTGGTTTGAGCGGGAATTTTCCATGAGCCCCCGCCGAGCAAATTTAATGTTTCTGCTAGAAACCTGGTGGTGGCCCTATATTTCCCAAGGCTGGGGCCGCTGGGAAGTGGATATGAGCGATCGCAAGCAGGGATTTATGTTTATCAACCTGTTTGACTCGGCAGTGGCCCGTACCCTGGGGGATGTGGGCAAGCCAGTGTGCCATCTTTACGCTGGCCTATTTGCTGGATTTTTTACCGAGATGGTGCGCAAGCAGCTGAGCTGCATTGAAATTCAGTGTTATTCCATGGGGGAAACCTACTGCAAATTCCTGCTGGGGGGTCGAGAGCGAATTGATGCCGCAGCATTTTGGATGAATGAAGGGGCTAATGCCCGGGATATCGAGAAGCGCCTACGAGCTGGGGAGGGTGCCGCATGACCTCTGTCACCATCAACGCTTTCAATCATGGCTCTGGCCCTGGCATTAGGCCCACGGCGCAGCCACTCTGGCTGCGGGAGACTGTCCAAACCTTTTTTGCCGGGGTGGCCTGGTCGGGGGCGGCCAGTCCATCTCATCGGCCAAGGACGACAGACCAAACTTCGTCAGAGGCAACCCTGGCCATGACGGTGGACGCTTTCTTTGGGACGGTTCCGTGGGATGGCCAGCCGGAAATTGGGGTGCCGATTGCGCCATTAGCCGCACCCTCCGCCCAGGCCATCCCCGCCCCAGAAGAGGACGATTTAACCCTAGATGGATTTTCGGATCTGTTTGGCTAGTCCCCTCTGGTCATAATCGCCCCTAATGGTCAGAGCCCACCCAATCACAGACTATTCGCTGGACACGCTGAGATTGATATTGAGGATGTCACCATGACCTTGAAGCTAGACGCTCTATTTGATGCCCCTGGTAAGCCCTATTTGGATACTGATGATTTAAGTATCCTAAGCCAGTACATCAGCTCTATTCCCGACCGCACTGCGGTGTATCGCATCTTGCGGGATCAGGAAGTGGCGATTATGCAGCCCATTGCTGACGCCCTACAGCAGGTGTCTAGCCAGCCGGAAAGGGTGGTGGAACGGAGTGTGCGCAATGGGCTGATGGTGCTGCGGTATGTGGCCATGGGCATGCTGCTCGATGACCCCACCTATCTGGCCAGTCGGCTACAGGGCTGGATGGCTGAAATCGCCCAAGCCTATGACACCCAAAGCTTGGACCAGCAGCTATTTCAACTGCTCCAGCAACAGTTGGCCAAAGTGTTGACTCCAGCCCAGTGCCGCTTGCTGCAGCCAGGGCTCGAGGCCGCCCAGGCGCTGATGCAGGCAGATCAGACAGTGGCGCCCTCCCGTTAGGGGTCGCTGCCCGCTTTGACTCAATCTTTTGGGGCGTTGCCCCCTGTGCCTTCCCCTTGTCCATCCCCCCTATAGAAGGGAGCTCGATTATGGTATCTGTTGCAGATCTGCTGATTGATGGCCGGTTGCCCGGTAATTACTTTGCCCACGACCTGTATGTGCGTGGGTCGACGGAACTGGGACTGCTGGAAAATCGCCGGGGCGATCGCCTGCTGGCAATTCCTGACCCCCTGTTGCAAGCGATTTATAGTGGCCTAGAGAAAGAAACTGGCCAAGCCTCTAAGCTAGTGCTGTATAACTGTGGCCGCTGGTGGGGCAAAAACTTTTATGCTCGCTTTTGCGAAGAGCTGGCTGACTATTACAATCAGCCCTTGGCGAGTTTAGCCATGGTGGAGTTTTTACAGTCTTTGCAGCAGTGTTGGAAAACCCATGGCTGGGGCCAGATTACCCTGGATGTCACCTACCGTGACCATGGCTTTATTGGGGTGGCCATCTGGCACTCGCCGTTTACTGGGGTGGCCCCCAGCAGTCAAACCCCCTCTGGGGACCTAGAGCGGGGCATTCTAGAGATTTTCTTTAGCCAACTCACAGGTCGTGAGTTGCACTGCGTTCAAACTAGCTGTACGACCACAGGGGATGACTGTAATCGGTTTATTTTGGGTTTGAAGCCACGTTTGCAGACGGTGGATAGCCTGGTGGCTGATGGCCAATCTCACCAGAGCATCATGCAAGCCCTGACCCAACAGGGATGAGGATGTGGCCTCCTTAACTCGGCAGATTAGGCGTTCTCACTACCGGTTACTGGGGTTGGTGGGGCATGGGCAGTTTGGCCGGGTCTATTGCGCCGCCCATCGCACCACCGGGGAACTGGTGGCGATTAAAGATCTGCATAAAGACCGGTTCCCCACCCACAAGTTTCTGCGAGAACTGCGGTTTTTGCTCAGTCTAGAGCACCCGAATATTGTCACCTGCCATGCCCTAGAGCATTCTGATAATGGTCGGCAATTGGTCTTGGACTATTGCGAAGGGGGTACCCTGCGATCGCTGATGGAAAGCGATACCCCCTTATCTTTAGCGGAAATTATCGGGTTTGTGGCGGATATTCTAGGGGCTTTAGATCAGGCCCACCACCACGGCATTGTCCACTGCGATATCAAGCCCGAAAATATCCTGCTACAGCTGACCCCTGGCGGGTGGGTGACTCGCATCTCTGATTTTGGTATCGCCCGCCTAAGCCAAGAGGCCAAAGCAGCAGACATCGGCCAGACAGGGTCCCCCGCCTATATGGCCCCAGAGCGGTTTTATAATCAGCACCCTGCCGCTTCAGACCTCTACGCTGTGGGAGTGATTCTGTATGAGTTGCTGGTGGGTCACCGCCCGTTTTCAGGTACCCCCATGGAGCTGATGGTGGCCCACCTGAATCAACGCCCCGCCCTGCCTAGCAGCGTGCCGGAACCCATGCAGCGGATTGTTCTCAAAGCGCTGCAAAAACTATTGCCCAAACGATTCAAGACAGCCCGAGAGATGCAGCGTGAGCTGTGGCAGGTCAGTCAGCAATTGCGCCAGGGGACCTTAGAAAACACCCCCTTCCCGCCGCGATCGCTACCGCCGACGGTGATGGCTCCCCCCATGCCCCCTGTGGCCATGCCCCATCCGGTCACCGTGATGGGGATGGTGGCGCTAGATCAGCACACCCAGCTGTTAATCGCCTGTGATCAACATCATGTTTGGTTTTACCACTGGCCCCAGGGGGAAACCCATGTGCCAGGCCCCACCCAGGGATTTACCCTGCCCCATCCGATACGTCGGTTTATACCGCTGCCCCAGGGGGGCATGCTGGTCACCGACAGTTCTTTGCATCTACTGTCGATGGCCCATGGTCTTGGTCGGGTCACCGAAAGCCCAGATACGACTGTAGCGGCAGCGGTGGCCCCCAGTGGTCGGTGGTTTGCCACTTACCCAAGCCAGTCTGGGGATGAGCCTGGGACTTTGCTGATCCACCGATTAACCATGGCCATGGGGCAGCCGGTTACGGTTGGAGCTCCCCGTTCAGTGACCTTACCAGGGCAAGTCGGTATCTTTGTGGACCTGCTGGCATTAGACGATCGCCATGGCATGGTAGTGATGCGCCAAGGGCGGAGCACCCAGATCCATATCATCAGCCGTCGAGGCACCTATTTGGGGTCCGAAGGGGTGCAGGTGCCCTGCGATCGACTGATTGCCACGGCCCGCCCCTACCGCTACCTAGCCCTTGAGGTTGATCAACCCCAGTCGGTGTTGGTGCTGGATGTCAAGCCCTTTAGAATGGTTCGTTACCGGGTGCCCATTCAGCCCCAGTGGGTGTTTGAAACGGCGGTGGGCTATGGTCTGCTGAGTTCAGAGGGGGAATTTTGCCTGCTCAATGACGAGGGGCAGATCCTCAATCGTCTGAGTGGACTGCCTTGCCCTACGGCCATGGTGCCGATGTCACCGACCCAGTATTTATGGAGCCTCTCCACCGATCAGGGGAGTCAGTTATGTACCTTTGATTTGGCCAAGATGGACTTGGACTTGCTGTTTTGATTCAGACGTCTACCAACCGCCCCTAGACCCCACCAGGGAGGCCAAGGCTTTTGGGTGGCATCGTTTATGATGAAAGCTGACAATCCTTAGAATCAATGCAAACGTCTATGGCCAAGCCGAAGCACACCCAAGCACATCTGTCCCGCACTGTACCCAAAGACGAATCAGAATTTTTCAAAAAACGTGAACGGGACTCCATGGAATACTACATGGGGGCCAAGCTGCTAGAGGTGGGGGTTAACCCCAAGAACACCATCTACCGCTGGACGTCAGAGATTAAAGGCACCAAAGAAGTGATTACCGTCAGCGCCTATTGGGGCGAGTCGCGGCAAAAAATTGAGGCGGAAGAGTCATAGTCAGACGTTGAAGGCGTCTCCCTCCTTACCGCCGTGCTAACTTGGCAATGAAAAAGCCATCTTGATGATGCCGGTGGGGCCAAAGCTGGAGTCCCTGCTCAGTCATAGAGGCCAACCCAAACGGCAGTTCTAGGGCCAGGGGCTGTATAGCCCAGTCGGAGTGATGCTCAAGGAAGTGCTGAATCACCCCTGCATTTTCATCGGGATGCAGGGTACAGGTGGCATAGACCAGATGGCCGTCTGGTTTTGTGCAGCGGGCTCCCTCTGTGAGTAAAGCTAGCTGTAGGGTAACCAAAGAGGCGATCGCCGCTGGGTGCTGCCGCCAACGGGCATCGGCGTGGCGATGTAGGGTCCCTAGCCCAGAACAGGGGGCATCCACCAGTACCCGGTCCGCTTGGTGATGGAATTGGGGAAGTTCAGTGCTGTCTCCCAAATGGGTGTGCAGCGTGGTCAACCCTAACCGCTGGCTATTAAGGGTCACTTTGCGCAGGCGAGAGGCGGTGCGATCGCAGGCCCACACCAGCCCCGTCTCCCCCATCAGTTCCGCTAGATGGGTGGCTTTACCCCCAGGGGCCGCACACATATCCAGCACCCGGTGTCCGGGTTCGGGGTCCACCACATGCCCCACCAGTTGGGCACTGGCATCCTGTACCGTCCACCACCCTTGGTGGTACCCCGGCAAGCTGGTCAAGGCCCCTGGAGGTTGGCTTAGCCGCAGTCCCCAAGGCAGCCCCCGCAGACGTTGGGCCGGGATACCCGCCGCCGCCAATGCCCCGAGCACGGTGTCTACGGTGGTGCGGCTTGGGTTGACGCGCAAGTCGATGGCAGGCACCTGGTTAAACCATTCACAGAGCTGCTCAGCTTCGTCTAAACCCAATTGATCGACCCACAGGGCGACTAACCAGTCGGGGTAGCTGTGGCGTACCCCCAGGGCAGTGATAGCATGATTGGGCAGCACCAGGGGATCAGCTCCGGCGGCGGTGGCTCGATCGTACTGACGCAGGAGACCGTTAACCACCCCTGATAACTTACCCAGACCGTTGGCTTTAGCTAAATCAACGCTAGTGTTGACCGCTGCCGCCGGGGGCACCGCCTGCAAGTACCGCAGTTGGTATAGGCCAAGGTGCAACACCAACCGCAGTACCGGCGGCTGTTTCTCTGCGGGTTTGGTACCCAGTTGAGTGATCAGCCCATCTAGGGTGCGCTGCCGTCGTACGCTACCGTACACCAACGCTGTGACAAAGGCCCGATCTTGAGCCGATAACTCTGGTTGCTTTCCCAAGGCCCGATGGAGAGCGACATCGGTATAGGCCCCTGCTTGCACCTGTAGTAGGGCATTGAGCGCCACCTGGCGGGCCTGGGTTGGCGGTGAGTCGATCAGATCAGGCATGGGGGTAGATAGCAGTGGAACAGAGGCGATAGGACTAGTACTTGACCAAGTTGATTTTGATCGCCTTTAACGGTTCAGGGCTCGGGGTAAACGGTTGAAGGCAGACCGTATACCTCACAGCTTTTACCTTGCACCGTGTACCTTACACCGTGTAACTACCAAGCCACTCTCAACCATAATCAACGTCTAGCGCTTACCCCCCGATTTGGCCTTAGCCGCTTTAGTGGCGTCTTGGTCACGCTTGCGGCGGCGACGATCGCGCCAGTCAGCCGCCGTAAGATAAATCACGCCACCGGTAACCACCACCATTAGCACTAGGGCCAACGTGGCAAGAATGCTAAATGCCTGGGATTGCATTGTGGCTTCCATAACAGAACCAAAAACCAAACGTTTCTAAAACCCGTTACGGCCCCAAACCACCATCGATAACGAAAAGGTGAACACCACCAGTAGTGAAACCCAGCCCAGCGTCAAGATATCCATAAGTCCAGTTCAGTAAACGTACGACAACACAGCTATTTTTATCATACGGTAAAGGCTACCGTTCAACCCCTGTTAACCATCACCGTCACCGACATCATGCAAAACTGGTATTTCCCTGGGGATCCCGATCGGGTGGAATCGCTCAAAGCCGCTAGTTTAACTGGCGCGATCGCTGGTCTGGTGGGGGCGGTGATACTGCTGGCCCATCGAGGTGTCTCCCTCGGTTGGGTGGCCGCTTTGGGTTCAGTGACTGGCGGCTTCAGTGGCGGCACCTTTTGGGTCAGTGTGGCTATTGCCACTGTCTCGGGTAGTTTGTTTGGGGTCACCTATCGCTACGCCGTCCGCCAAGACCATAATCTGCAAATTCAAGCGGGGGTGATCTTGGCCTTTAGTGTGGTGCGTGGTCTGGCCTTGGTAAATGTGGCGGCCGCCCTGGAGTTGTCTGGCTGGCCGTTTCTGGCGGCTGGGTTAGAAAGTCTGCTGCTGTTCGCCCTGTCCGGGGGTGCTTTGGAGTGGGCGATGGGGCGGAAATGGGTTGGTCGGGTCAAGGGGGGACGGAGTTTTGAATGTTGAATGTTGAATGTTGAATTCGTAGCGTGGGTTTGGCGGGTAGGGGTGACGGGGTGGGGTGAATTCGGGTATCCACCCTCCCCATAGTGCCCCTAGGCCACACAACTAGCTACAATCAGATATACAGCAGTGAAAAAAGTAGCTTTCCCCCATGATCCCAACCGTTATTGAACAATCCGGCCGTGGTGAGCGCGCATTTGATATTTATTCTCGCCTGTTGCGGGAGCGGATTATTTTTCTGGGTCAGGAAGTGACCTCCGATTCCGCTAACCTGATTGTGGCCCAGATGCTGTTTCTAGAAGCTGAGGATCCTGAAAAAGATATTTACCTGTACATCAACTCCCCTGGGGGGTCGGTGACGGCAGGTCTCGGCATTTACGACACCATGAATCACATTCGGCCCCAGGTGTGCACCATTTGTGTAGGGTTGGCGGCAAGCATGGGAGCGTTCCTGCTGGCGGCAGGCGAACAGGGTAAGCGGATGAGCCTGCCCAATTCCCGCATCATGATTCACCAACCCCTGGGAGGGGCTCAAGGGCAAGCGACAGATATTGAAATTCAAGCCAAGGAAATCCTGTATTTAAAGCAGCGGCTGAACGAAGCTCTGGCTAAAAATACTGGTAAATCCCTGGACAAGATTGCCGAAGATACTGAGCGAGACTTCTTTATGAGTCCTCAAGAGGCAGTGGATTACGGATTGATTGATCAGGTGATTGATCGGACCTCAGTGGGCAGCCGCCCCATGGCCGTAATGTAAGTCCAGTTTGGCGGGGCCAGGGAGTCGATGGGCCTGGTCTGGCCCGAAACAGGTTACAGGCGAATAGGCGAAACGATCTAGCGATGACTTGTTAGGCCACCCCTAAGGATGACTTGGGGATGGCTGTGCTTCTAGGTAAAGCAAAAACTCAAGCAGTTCTTCGTCAGTAAGGTCATGGCGCGATCGCTTACCGTAGGTTTTTTCCAAAAATTCGCGGCCTTGGTTAACGTCCCAGCCTAACCGCTGCAGTTCTACATCGGTCTGGGCAATAATATCGGAGAGATCCACGGGCGCAGCGGCCTCGATCGGCAAGCTCGGTATTGGCGGCGGGGTCTGGTCTGTCGCAGGCTGCTCTGGGGGGGCTAGGTCTGGGGCTGGTAAAGGACTGATTTGGGCCGCAGGGGGCGTTGCCAGGGTCAGTGGGGTTGGCGATCGCGGCGACTCCTCTAGAGCAGAGACAGCTGCATTGGGTATAGCGGTGACGGATGGTGTCACTGGGGAGGCAGTTGTGGTTGGAGGGGGTGTTTGTTCATGGCCTAGGGGCGTTTCTGTGTGCAGCGAGGAATGGTGGGACTGGGGCTCTAGGACAGATGGCACCGAGTCTGAAGCCAGAGGTTCAGCCCCATCTTGGACAGACAGACCCGAGCGCTCTAAGGCTCGGATACAGGCTTGGTCTTCTGCGGTTTCTACCGTTTTATGGGCCGCGAGTCCAGTACCCAGGGTGTGGCCATCAATCATAACGACTACCCGGACCAGGTACTGCTCATGGTGGATGGTCAATAGCTCCGAGACTAGGCTACCCGTTGGGTGTTGCTGCCTAAATGCGGTCAAAAGTGAGCTCAGCACGCTGGACAAGACTCCGCCTAGGGAAAGTATTTTGATCTATTCTTCCGATCTATTCTAAAGAAGCAGGGCACGTTAGACTGAAGCCTACCCTAGGAAAACTTACCTGCCCCTGTTTCCGAGCTCAATAGCCTAGAGCGGGATACTTTTTTGATGGAATACGCTAAAGCTGAACCGAATGCTAGATCGACTGCTTGATATCTCGACTAACTTTGGGGTTGACACCCTGCTGCTGTTGCCAGTGCTGATTATCCTGGAGGCAGTTTTGTCGGCTGACAATGCCATTGCCCTAGCCGCCATTGCCCAAGGGCTAGAGGACGAGAAAATTCAGCGGCGAGCATTGAATTTCGGCTTGATGCTGGCCTTTGGGTTACGGGTAGGATTGATTTTAACTGCAGGCTGGGTGCTACGGTTTTGGCAGTTTGAGGTGATGGGGGCAGCTTACTTGCTGTGGTTGGTGTTTAAGCACTTTACATCGGAAACAGACGATGAGTCTCACCACCATGGCCCCCGGTTTAATACCATCCTGCAGGCCATCCCCGTAATTGCATTTACAGATCTAGCCTTTTCGTTGGACAGCGTCACCACGGCGTTGGCCCTGTCTAAGGATGTGGTCGTCATTTTGATGGGGGGGACAATTGGCATTATTACCCTGCGGTTTATGGCCGGGTTATTTATTCGTTGGCTAGATGAATTTGAGCACTTAGAGGATGCTGGTTTTATCACCGTCGCTTTTGTGGGCATTCGTCTACTGGTGCGCGTGATTGATCCGAGTTTGGTACCGCCGGAATGGGTGATGGTGGCGATGGTGGCGGTCGTGTTTGCCTGGGGGTTTTCTAAGCGCACCGAAGCGGATGATGAGGCTCTAGAGGAAAAGAATCAATCCTCCGGTCATCGGTTGAACGGAAATGGCAAAGCGCCCATTTTGGCGGATGACGTGGCCTACACAGAGGACACTACCCTGGCCGGAGATGACACAGAAGTGAATGTGGCTGAACCCTCTTAGCGCGTTCTCAAGCTTCAACAGTGACACTACGTCACCGAGGCTCGTACTCGGGAGATGTGCACCAATCGCTCCAGCCACCGACATAAAGTTGGCCCATGGGCTTACCGGCCAGAGTCTGAGCCAGCAGGTTGACGCAGGCGGTAACCCCTGAACCACAGTAGACCATGACCGATTGGGCGGCGTCTAACCCAGCCCAATGCTGAGCCAAGTCGGTTGGGGACCGCATCCACCCGCCAGGGCTTGACACATCTTGCCAAAAGTAATTAGTGGCCCCAGGGATATGACCTGCCACTGGATCAATTGGCTCCACGTCACCCCGGTAGCGTTCTGGCGATCGCGAATCGATCAGTAAGATCCCTGGGCTGTCTTTTCTATGGCTGACACCATGGCGATCGACCACCATCGCTGGCTTGGGACAAGGTACGAATTGTCCTGTCTTTGGCCGAGGTCCGTCCTGACTGACCGGGTATCCGGCCTGTACCCAGCCCTGCCAGCCGCCGTCCAGTACTGCAACTCGATCGTGACCAAGGTACTTCAGCAACCACCAGAGGCGAGCCGCAAAGGCAAAGCGTGAGTCGTCATAGGCCACTACCCAGGTGGGGGCGACATCGGCATCGCCCTGGGCGGCAGACGTCACCCCCATGGCGGTTAGCCGCTGGCTGAAACGCTGGATATCGGGTAGGGGATGACGCCCCCCGTGGGGTTGGGCTGGATTGGAGAGGTCTTGGTTCAGGTCTAAGTAGTAGGCTCCAGGAATATGGGCCGTTTGATAGTGTTGACGCCCCTGGCTGGGGTTTGCCAGGGCAAAGCGACAGTCGGCTACGACCACCCGTTTGTCGTCCAGATGGGCCGCCAGCCAGGCGGGAGATACCAGGTTCATGGGATAGGTCATAGGCTATGCTGCAGAAAAGCGACAGTGCTAACTTTAGAACGCCGACATACAAAAGGTGTGCGGTGCATGGCTTACGATAAACGGTACACGGCTTGCCTTAAACCGCTTACCATGAACCGTGAACCCTAAGCCACATCTCCCGTCATTATTTCTTTGACTGAGCACTAGTGCCCAGCCAAAAAAAGGCGGATGGTACTAACCATCCGCCTTTCTATCTTGCTAGCCGGAGCAAGGTCGAGGGCTAAGCTCTAAAACTACTTGGACTCAGGTTCAGAGAACTCAGCATCAATCACATCGTCCTCACCACCAGTGCTACCACTGTCGGCGGCAGCGTCAGGACCTGGGGCTTCAGCCCCCTCGCCACCGGCTTGCTGGTACAGGTTAGTGCTGATACTGTACAGGGTTTGCTGGAGTTCGCTAGTGAGTGACTTGATGGTGTCAAAGTCTTCTGCGGCGATCGCATCTTTCAGCGACTGGATTTGCCCTTCAGCTTTTTCCTTCTCGGCAGCAGGCACTTTATCACCCATGTCAGCCAGCTGTTTTTCCGCCTGGTAGGTGAGCGAGTCCGCCTGGTTCTTCACGTCAATGCGTTCGCGCCGCTCTTTGTCAGCCGCAGAGTTGGCTTCGGCATCCTTAACCATCCGGTCGACTTCAGACTCATCCAGGGTCGAGGCCCCAGAAATGGTAATGGTCTGCTCTTTACCAGTGCCCTTATCTTTAGCGGTGACATTGAGAATGCCGTTGGCATCGATGTCAAAAATCACCTCGATTTGGGGCACACCGCGCGGAGCCGGAGGGATACCAGACAGCTGGAAGGTGCCCAGACTCTTGTTGTCGCTGGCCATTTCCCGCTCACCCTGGAGCACTTTGATCTCCACGTTGGTCTGGCCATCTTGGGCGGTGGAGAAGACCTCAGACTTTTTGGTGGGAATGGTGGTATTCCGGGGAATTAGTTTGGTCATCACCCCGCCCAGGGTTTCCACCCCTAAAGATAGGGGAGTAACATCTAACAGCAGAATGTCTTTGACTTCCCCAGCCAGTACGCCCCCCTGGATAGCGGCACCAATGGCCACCACTTCGTCAGGGTTCACGGTTTCGTTGGGGTCTTTATCCAGGGTACGCTTCACCACATCCTTAATCGCCGGAATCCGGGTGGAACCACCCACCAACACCACCTCGTCGATGGCGCTCTTGGCGACTTTGGCATCCTTCAGGGCCTGCTCCACAGGAATGCGGCAGCGATCGATTAGATCAGCGCACAGTTCCTCAAATTTGGCCCGGGTCAGGGTCATCTCCAGGTGCTTGGGACCATCTTGGGTGGCGGTAATAAAAGGCAGGTTGATTTCTGCTTGGGTGACGCTAGAGAGCTCAATTTTGGCTTTCTCCGCTGCTTCGGTGAGCCGCTGCAGGGCCTGCTTATCCTTCCGCAGGTCAATGCCTTCTAGTTTCTGGAACTCCGCCGCTAGAAAGTCAACGATCTTTTTGTCAAAATCGTCGCCGCCCAGGTGGGTATCCCCAGAGGTGGCCAACACTTCAAACACACCGTCGCCCACTTCCAGGATGGAAACGTCGAAAGTCCCCCCCCCTAGGTCAAATACCAGGATGGTTTCGTTGCTCTTGCGATCGAGGCCATAGGCCAACGAAGCGGCGGTAGGCTCGTTGATGATCCGCAACACTTCTAGACCAGCAATTTTACCGGCGTCCTTGGTGGCTTGCCGCTGGGAGTCGTTGAAGTAGGCGGGTACAGTAATCACCGCCTGGGTGACCTTTTCGCCTAAATATTTACCGGCATCATCGGCTAGCTTACGCAGCACTTGGGCTGAAATTTCCTCTGGGGCGAATTGCTGACCCGCCTGGGGGCAGTCAATTTTGACATTGTTGCCAACGTTAACAACTTTGTAAGCCACCTCTGTCGATTCAGTTTTGACTTCGTCAAAGCGGCGACCAATGAAGCGCTTAACAGAATAAAAGGTGTTATCGGGGTTCATTACCGCCTGGCGCTTGGCAATTTGCCCCACCAGGCGATCGCCATTTTTGGCATAGGCGACAACCGATGGCGTAGTCCGAAAGCCTTCAGCGTTAGCAATAACGGTGGGTTTCCCCCCTTCCATAACGGCGACCACCGAGTTGGTGGTCCCTAGGTCGATTCCTACTACTTTTCCCATACTTTTTTTGCTCCGGCTTGACAGCTATATCTATAGTGCTGGCAAAGCCTGATTCTCTGAAGGGGGGGATACCGAACCGTTCGAGGCGGTGTTTGCGGCGGGATGGGAGGTGGGGGGATGGGGGGATGGGGGGATGGGGGGGTTTTGGATTTTGGATTTTGAATTTTGAATTGAAACCGTAGATACTGTGTTGGCCTTGGGGTGTCAAGGGGTCGCTGCCGCTGATTTAGGTGGCAGCAACTTAGACGGGTCGT
>NZ_SMDQ01000038.1 GCF_012911975.1 Nodosilinea sp. P-1105
ACCAGTTACATCGAGCGTTTGAACAACACGTTGAGGCAGCGGGTGGCGCGACTGGTGAGAAAGACCCTGTCGTTCTCCAAGAAGCTCGAGAACCACATCGGGGCCATCTGGCTATTCATCCATGACTACAATCGCTGCATCAGAGAGAAGCTGGCCAAGCAAGGTCATCCGGTCTTTTCCTCTGGCCTGCACTAAAATGCACTACCTGAATTAGCTTGTTGCCAAAGGGCGAAAAGCTACGCTGTAATACTAGGGCTCGCCGGGGGGAGGAGGAATTAGTCATAGTACTGACGCTAAGAATTGATAACAGAACAGGCCCAAAATCAAAAGCTGGCTTTTATGCAATATGCCCTAACCCAACGGGTCGCAATCGCCGGTTACCTGATCCTCAGATAAATTTTTACAGCTCTCTGTTCCTGCCATTGGATGCTCAGACTCGAAATATTGTGCATTAATTGCAGCCCCAACACTGGGTACCAGCACCGGTCTATGACACTCCACAGAGCCTCGACCGGGGCTCTAGGAAGTAAGACCCCTGAGGCTTAAATCCTGAGGGTAACTGAGGGTATGGGTGTGTAATTGGTATCGCCTGTAGGCCTGAATGCTTACCCTGTCTAGTTTCGATAATACCCTTATCCTATCTATCTGCATCATGAGGCTAACAAATGCTGAACGGTAAGGGTATGGCTCACTCCCCTTGTAGGGTGCTGTTAGGTGTAGCCGTAACGTGCTGCCCCATAAGACTTTGATGCGTTACCCTGACGCTAACGCAGCCTATAAATAAATAGGGCATTCTACTGACTGGGGGCAGGCGGATGGGGAAATAGGCGATAGAATTGGGGCGGTGTAGGTAGGGCAAACCGAAGACAAAACCCCTACCGCTTAGGGTAAAGTTGGGCCATTGTCCCGATTGATTTGTTGAGTTTATGGAGTTGGTTACAGATCAGCATGGTTGACGAAATGCATCAAACTGAAGACTATCAGGCACCTTCTCCACAAGATGAGCAAGAGTTACGGGTAGAAGACGCAGATGTAGACATTGACTTTGATGGAGTCATCAATGATGTCGCGGCTGTCGCGACTGAGGAGGCTGGAGCAGAGGGTGCTGCTTCTGAGACATCAGCTGAACCAGGTGGCGAAAGTAGTGCCGCGATCGCCGACTTAGAGCGGCAGATAGCCGGGCTTAAGGCTCAACTTGAAGAACGGTCCAGCCAGTCCATGCGGATTGCGGCTGACTTTGAGAATTATCGCAAGCGCACCAGTAAAGAGAAGGAAGAGTTAGAGGGCCAGATTAAGGGCAATACGATTACTGAGCTCTTACCCGTTGTGGATAATTTCGAGCGAGCTCGCTCGCAGATTAAGCCCCAAACTGAAGCTGAGATGACTATTCACAAAAGTTATCAGAGCGTTTATAAGCAGCTGGTAGAAACCCTGAAGCGGCTGGGTGTATCGGCGATGCGGGCTGAAGGCCAGGAGTTTGACCCTAATCTCCATGAGGCGGTGATGCGCGAGCCGACCGCTGCTCACCCCGACGGCACCGTGATTGAGGAATTTGTGCGGGGGTACCAACTGGGAGAGCGGGTGTTGCGCCACGCCATGGTTAAGGTGGCGGCTCCTCCAGAAGATGGGGCTGAGGCCGCTGGCGCTGACCAGACGACGACGGCTGAATAAGGGAAAGGGCCATGGCGGCATAAGAGTAGGTGTCAAAGCATGGACATTGGTTAAGTTCAACCTAGTGCGTAACTTTACTGGGGTAAGCGGGCATCCTAACCCCATTGGCACTGCTAAGGCAGCACTATCAGCCAGTGGCTTTGACATCTACTACATGACTTTTTAGTTGAGCACCGTGGACTATGGGTAAAGTAATCGGCATCGACTTAGGGACCACCAATAGCTGTGTGGCCGTGCTTGAGGGTGGACAGCCCGTCGTGATTAGCAGCACCGAGGGCGGCCGCACTGTGCCCAGTATTGTTGGCTTTGGTAAAAATGGCGATCGCTTGGTTGGCCAACTGGCTAAACGGCAAGCTGTGACCAATGCTGAAAATACGGTGTATAGCATCAAGCGATTCATTGGTCGTCGTTGGGATGACACCGAGATCGAACGTAGCCGGGTCCCCTATATGTGCACTAGCGGCCGAGACAACACGGTAGATGTCCAGATCCGCGACAAGGTTTATACTCCCCAAGAAATCTCCGCCATGATCCTGCAGAAACTAAAGCAGGATGCGGAAGCTTACCTGGGCACCGACGTCACCCAAGCGGTGATCACCGTGCCGGCTTACTTTACAGATGCCCAACGGCAGGCAACCAAAGATGCGGGTACCATTGCTGGGCTAGATGTGTTGCGGATCATTAACGAGCCTACGGCAGCAGCTCTCTCCTATGGTCTAGACAAACAAGACCAAGACCAAATGGTGTTGGTGTTTGACCTGGGAGGTGGCACCTTTGACGTGTCTATTCTGCAGCTGGGAGATGGCGTTTTTGAGGTAAAAGCCACCGCTGGCAACAACCACTTGGGGGGAGACGATTTTGACAACGTCATCGTGGAGTGGATGACAGCTGAATTTCGCAACCAAGAGGGCATCGATCTTTCTGCCGATCGCATGGCCCTGCAACGGGTCCGCGAGGCCGCTGAAAAGGCCAAAATCGAGCTGTCTAATATGGCGTCAACATCTATTAACTTGCCTTTTATTACAGCCGATGAATCCGGTCCTAAACATTTAGAGATGACCCTTTCCCGCTCTCAGTTTGAGCAGCTGGCCGCCGACCTAGTAAAAGCCACCCTAGAACCGGTCAAACAAGCCTTGAAAGATGCTGGTGTGGGGCCTGATCAAATTGATCGAATTCTCCTAGTCGGTGGTTCTACCCGGATTCCAGCTGTGCAACAGGCGATTAGCACTTACTTTAATGGCAAGGCTCCCGATCGCTCTGTGAATCCAGACGAAGCAGTTGCCTTGGGGGCCTCCATTCAGGCTGGGGTTTTGGGGGGCGAAGTCAAAGATTTGCTGTTGCTAGACGTGACGCCTTTGTCCTTGGGGATTGAGACCCTAGGGGAAGTCTTTACTAAGGTGATAGAGCGCAATACGACGATTCCCACCAGCAAATCCCAGGTCTTTTCCACTGCCACCGACGGCCAAACCTCCGTGGAGATCCATGTACTCCAGGGGGAACGGGCCATGGCGAAGGATAATAAAAGCCTTGGTAAGTTTGAATTGACGGGTATTCCCCCTGCCCCCCGAGGGATTCCCCAAATTGAAGTGTCGTTCGAGATCGATGCCGACGGCATTCTCAAGGTTTCAGCGTTGGATAAAGGTACTGGACGGGCTCAGAGTATTTGTATTACCAGCACAGGTGGGCTCAGCGCCAGTGAAGTGGAGCGGATGCGCCAAGAAGCTGAGGTCTTTGCCGATGAAGATAACCGTCGCCGAGCCCTGGCTGAACTGGTGAATCGAGCTGATAACCTGTTCTATAGCTATGAGGCTACCCTGAGGGATCATGGGGCGTCCTTGGACGAAGCCGCTAAGGCTAGTTTGGAAGAGAAAGCCAGCCAATTGCGGGCCGCAACCCATGACCCTGATATCCAGCCCCAAGACTTTCAAGCCTGCATTGATGCCTTACAGTCGGCGTTGTTTGCCGTTGGCTCTGACCTGTATCGAGAGGCGGAAGCAGACGATGACCTGGATATGCAAATTCCGGCTTCAGCCTATGAAGACGATACAACCGCTGGCTATGAGGATGATGACTTAGGGCTTGATGCCACTGTTACAGCGGACTACGAGGCGATCGATTAATTTTGTAAGGCTGGATGTTTGGGATGGACGGGTATCCCACCTGGTCAGGGGGGGATGTTGTCTTTAATATGGTTGAGAGTTTGACTGTTGCTGGAGTTGTCTAGGTAGCCCCCTATGGCCCGTGATTACTATGACCTTCTTGGTATTTCGCGCAATGCTGACCAGGATGAGATTAAGCGTGCATACCGCCGCCTAGCCCGTAAATATCATCCTGATGTCAATAAGGAACCGGGTGCCGAGGATACATTTAAAGAAATTAACCGGGCCTATGAAGTGCTTTCAGAGCCGGAAATCCGAGCTCGTTACGATCGATTCGGGGAAGCGGGGGTTGGTGGTGCGGCTGCGGCTGGCTATCAAGACTTTGGAGATATGGGAGGCTTTGCTGATATCTTCGAAAGCTTCTTCAGTGGATTTTCTGGCGGTATGGGTCAAGGGGGACGGCGACGGGGTCCTACCCGTGGAGATGACCTCCGGCTTGACCTAAAGCTGGACTTTAAAGATGCGATTTTTGGTGGTGAAAAGGAAATCAAAATCAGCCACTTAGAAACCTGTGGTACTTGTAGTGGCAGTGGGGCTAAGCCTGGTACCCGCCCCACCACTTGCGGTACCTGTGGAGGGACGGGGCAGGTACGGCGAGCCACCCGTACGCCCTTTGGCAGTTTCACCCAGGTATCGGCTTGTCCCACCTGTGGCGGCACGGGCGAGGTGATTGAGGACCGCTGCGATGTCTGTGGCGGTAGTGGCCAAACCCAGGAAACCAAGAAGCTTAAGATTACGGTGCCGGCTGGGGTTGACAATGGCACTCGGTTGCGGGTGTCTGGGGAAGGGGATGCTGGCCAGCGGGGTGGGCCAGCGGGCGATTTGTACGTGTATTTATTTGTCAGCGAAGATGCCACCTTTAAGCGAGATGGCATCAACATCTTGTCGGAGCTCAAGATTAGCTATTTACAAGCGATTTTGGGTTGTAAGCTAACTATCAATACAGTCGATGGCCCGGTAGAGATGGATGTGCCTGCCGGTACCCAGCCTGGCACCGTGCTCACCCTAGACAATCGCGGTGTACCTAAGCTGGGTAACCCGGTCAGTCGGGGAGATCATTTAATCACAGTGCGGGTAGAGATTCCCACACGGATGAAGCCAGAGGAGCGGGAGCTGGTGGAAAAGCTAGCGGAAGTTCGAGGGGAGCAAGTGAACCGAGGGGGCATTGAAGGATTTTTAGGGGGGCTGTTTCGCGGATGAACCATGTAGACTCGACTGCAACCCTGAAACCGGATGCATCGTTGGATTTGCGGGGTACCCCCTGCCCGATTAATTTTGTGCGCACCAAGCTACAGCTAGAAAAAATGCCCGTAGGGGCTGTGTTAGAGGTGTGGCTGGACGGGGGCGAGCCGGTGGAGCAAGTACCTGACAGCTTGCGGATGGAAGGTCATGTGATTGAAAGCTTGCGAGATTGTGCTGGCTATTTTGCGCTGCAAGTGCGGCGGGCTAGCTAGTCTATGAAGACTTTTCTGCCCCACGGCTCACCAATGCCCCAACTTGGAGACGGGGTCTGGGGAGTAGTGGTGGCTGTGCAGGCGAATTTCTATCAGGTGCAGATTGAACCCCAGGTTAGCTCTGGTCAGCGATCGGGCTCGACTGAGGATGCCGGGGTAACTGGGCTGGAGGTATCTCGGCAATTGCTCTGCACCCGGCGATCGCGCCTTAAGAAAATTGGCCAACAGGTGATGGTGGGGGATCGGGTGCGGGTCGACGATCCGGATTGGGCGGGCGGACGCGGGGCGATCGCAGCGGTTTACCCCCGCCAGACGATGCTGGATCGACCACCGATGGCCAATGCGGACCAACTGTTGCTGATGTTTGCATTAGCGGAGCCAGAGCTGGATCCTCAGCAATTGAGTCGATTTTTGGTCAAAGCTGAGGCCACAGGGCTAGCAGTGAGATTGTGCCTGAATAAGCAAGATTTGGTCTCTCTAGCGGAGCGGCAGCGGTGGCAAGCGCGATTGGCCCAGTGGGGCTACGAAGTCATGGTGATGAGTGTGCAGGCAGGGGATGTCCTAGAGGTGTTAAAGCCTCAACTGCAAGGGCGAATTACGGTGGTCTCTGGTCCGTCGGGGGTAGGAAAATCTAGCCTGATTAATCAGCTGATTCCCGAAGCTACTCTGCGGACGGGGGCGGTATCAGGTAAGCTTGGGCGAGGTCGCCACACCACCCGCCATGTGGAACTGTTTGAGCTGCCAGGGGGAGGCTTTTTGGCGGACACCCCAGGCTTTAACCAGCCTGATTTAGCGTTGACCCCGGCGGAACTGGGGGCCTGTTTCCCTGAAATTCGTCAGCGATTGGCCCAAGCCCCCTGTCAATTTAATGACTGTCTGCATCGGGATGAACCCGGCTGTGCTGTGGGGGCTGATTGGGATCGCCACGATATCTATTTGACCCTGTTGGATGAGGTCTTGGCCGCGGAGCCAGAGGCTTACCATCGTCAAGAGAGGGATGCGACCTTGAAGGTGAAGATGGGGGATATGGGGCAGGTCCACCATGAACCTCGGCTGCCAGCTAAGACCTATCGGCGCGTGTCCCGCCGTCGTCAAAACCAGACCCTCGATGAGTTGTGCTATGACCTTTCCCAGTCGGTGGCGGGGTTGGATGACTGGGACGATTTAGCGGTCGATGACGATTTGGGGTAAGGGGGCGGCCCAGGAAGCGGTATGAATGGTGTACGCTCTACTGGGGAACTGTGAGGAACGCCATGGCCATGGAGATAGCCCTATGGGGGTTGGTGGGGAGCTTGGCGGCGGTGGCGATCGCAGAACTGGTTTTGCGGTTTATCTATGGGGTAGGGAACCCGCCGCTCTATGTGGCCGATACCCGGTCTGGGTATCGCCTGGCTCCAAATCAGGCGCTACGGCGTCGGGGAAACTACATGGCGGTTAACCAATATTCCATGCGGGGACCGGCTATTGCCCCCCAGCCAGACAGCCACACCCTGAGAGTACTGATGTTAGGGGATTCTGTTGTCAATGGTGGCTGGTGGACCGATCAGTCGCAGCTGCTATCAGTGAGGGTGCAAGCGGCTTTGTCAGAGCAGCTATCGACCCAGGGACAGGAGGTTGAGGTGTTGAATGCCTCCGCTAACTCTTGGGGGCCGCGCCATGAACTGGGTTATGTGCGGAAGTTTGGCACCTTTGGGGCCCAGATTGTGCTGATGGTGCTGAATACCGATGATCTATTTGCGATCGCGCCTAATGCCTATGATCTAGGGCGTCATCCGGCCTATCCTACCCGGCGCCCGCCCTTGGCCCTGGGGGAGCTAGTGGCTAAGATCAAGCCCTACCGTCCCAGCCCCAGGCTGCAAGCCCTCTATGACCAACCCGGCGATCGGGTGGGGGTTAACCTGGAGGCGATTCGCCAGCTGCAACAAACGGTTAAGGCGGTCCAAGGCCGGTTAGTATTAGCCATGACCCCCCTAAAACGAGAATTAGGCCAGGCGGGTCCGCAAGACTATGAAAAAGCTGCCCGACAGCGCTTAAAGAACCTGACCCAAGCCCAAGCCATCCCCTATTTAGATTTTTTGCCTCAGTTGCAGTCCCTAGAGGCGGATTCCTTGTATCGAGACCATATTCACCTCAGTCCCGCTGGTTATCACTGGGTGGGGCAGCAGTTGGCCCAGTTTATTGCCACTGCGGGCAGCCCTTCTACCCCAGAGCCCTCGATCAGAACAGAGCCAGCGGCAATGGAGGATGTGCTCGGAGATCTCTGGTGATGTTGAACTGGTGATGTTGAGCTGGTGACATGGATGTTCAGACCCCGAGGGTCTAAAGTGGGCCAGGGGGCTAGCGCATCGGTAAAGTCCGTCAAGATCCCAGGGGGCTTGGACTCATTGACCATGAGTTTCGGGGCATCCCAGGGCAGACCCCTGGGATCTGTACCGGCGTTCTAGGGTCTCGGCTACAGTGGGGAGAGTGGTTAACTGACGACACCAGAATGGCGAGGGCAACCCAGAAATCTAGAGGGTTAGGGGTCAGTGCTGGGCCCCAGGCCCCAGCACTCCAGAGACAGTCGGCCCAGCCAGCCACCGGGGTGCATTGGGGGAGGGTGCTGGTAGTCGCCATCTTGGTGGGTCTTGCCATGGTGCTGGTGGGTCAGCCGCCGTTGGCCCTAGGGGCTACCGTAGCCGTGGCGGCGATGGGCGGGGCCTTTAAATATCCCCGTCAGGGGATTGTGGCACTACTGATTTATCTACCGTTTAGCGGCACGGTTACCTATGCCCTGGGAGGTAGCCAACTGTTGCAACTGGCTAAAGATCTGATCTATCTTCCAGCGATAGTAGGGGTCTGGTGCTTTTGTCGGCGGACTCGGCAACCCCTAATTCTACCGCCCCTGCTCAAGCTGCCGTTGCTGGGGCTGGTGGCCCTTTGCCTATTGATATTGGTGGTGGTGAATGGCGGTCAACAACTGGTCTCTGTTGAGGGAGAGTCGCCGCTGTTAGTGGGGGTGGTGGGGCTCAAGGTGCTATTGGGCTATGTGCTGATTATTCCTTGGATATATTATGGGCTGCGCGATCGCGATCAGCTGTACCGTCTATTCCGGTTGCAGGTGGGGTTGATTTTAGTGTGCTGCGGCCTAGGGCTCATTCAGTTTTGGTTGCTCAGGACTGGGGTTTGCCAGGGGACGGTGGGGGAAGGAGAGGCCTTGTTTAGGGCATCCCTGGAGGCCCGTTGTTTTGTAGGGGGGGCCCTACTGTATGCCCCTGAGCAGGGGCAAATTCGACTACCAGGTACCTTTAATGCCCCCTGGCAGTGGGGCTGGTTTTTGATTTCTGGCAGTTTTTTTGCCTTTGCCACGGCGTTTTGCGATCGCAGTCCCCTGTGGCGCTGGATAGGGCTATTGACCCTGGGCACAGTGGGCATCATGGCGGTGGTGTCGGGTCAGCGCATCGCTATGGCCCTGGTGCCGTTGACCGTGATTGGGCTACTGCTGGTGACCGGGCAAGTGGTTAACCTGAAGCGGGTGATTCCGGTAGGGATAGGATTGGCTTTGGTAATCGGTACCTTTGTGGCCCAAAACCCGGCGATGGTCAGCGATCGCTGGGAGAGTTTCCAGGACCGCTGGGTGGCTGCTCCCCCTCAGACCTTTATGGCGCAACAGTGGCAATGGGCTTGGGCCGAGCAACGGGGCTTGCTGGGCCGTGGGGTCGGGCGGGCCACCAATGCAGCCCGCCTGTTTGGGGAGACTGAACTGGTGGAAACCTATCATCCCAAACTGCTGTATGAGCTAGGCCCCCTAGGGTTACTGGCGGTGGTAGTCCTTTATCTCACCCTGGCGATCGCGGTATGGCAGGCCTATGGTTCTCTGAATGATCCGAGTTTGTCTGGCTATGGGGCGGTGATGGCCATGTTTGTGCTGTTTATTAGCCTGTTTCCCTATTACTATCCCCTAGATGTGGATCCGGTTAACATCTATTACTGGTTGGCAGCTGGCATTGTGCTGAAGCTGCCGGTGATTGAACGGCGGGAACAGGGCGCTTGAGGCGACTGGAGAGTTGCTCGACCAGGCAAAAGAGAAATTACCAGCGGTACGGCGGTTAACGTCATGGTTATGCAGCCTGATTTGTTTCAAGCTATGGCCACGCATCGAAGGACACCCGACCATAACGACATCGCTGGAAATTTGCCGGTCACCTTGAAAGCAGCCCTACGGGGCAAACCCTATCGCACGTTTATAGTAGACCAACGGTTATGGATTCCGGCTCGTAATACCTACACCTTCCAGATATTATGGTGGTGCCTCAGCCGCTTCAGTTGCAAATGGGGCGCACCGATACGGTGACCAATCCTGGCTTTATCGCTGAAGTGCTGTCGAACTCGACCAAGAGCTACGATCGGGGGGACAAGTTTCTGACTTACCGCACAATTCCAACATTTCAGGAATATTTGTTGATAGACCAGTACAGGGTTCATGTAGAACATCATGTTAAAACGTCGCCGCATCAGTGGCTGCTCTCTGAGTATGCTTCACCAGATGTGAAACTCACGTTCAACACGTTTGAATGCAACGTAACCATTGCAGACCTCTACGAAAATATTGAGTTTGACTAGCTGTTGAAATAGTCAGCATATTACGTTTAGCTTTAGGCCACATTGAAGGGTTGCGCGGGGAATGAAAACGGCTGATTGAGGGTGCCGCTGTATAAGCGATCGGGCCGCTTGCCGCATAATTGAGTTTTCAGGAGGCCAATAAAGCCGTTACAGTTTCATCAGACATAAACTGACGAAAATCCAAAATTTCGACTGATGGGGTAAAGAACCCAGGGATCTCGACCTACTGTCCCGATGCTCTAGGGGCAAAACAGCTCGCCCTCAGCCAGCCCGGTATCGGCCCCTGAACCCTCCGCTAATAGCGAGGGCCAGGGCCACACCCGTACCAGGGTGGAGCCACTGACACTGCCGACTTGAGTACCATCAGCATTAAACCTGACCCGTTGCACCGGAGCCAGATGGGAAATGCAGCCCACTTCTTGGCCCACCATGTCCCAGATGCGTAGGGTCTGGTCGTCGCTACCGGTGAGGATGTGTTGCCCATCAGGGCTAAAGGTGAGGCTGCCAATGGGTCGGTTGTGCCGAATTTGGGGAGGTTGCCGCATTGGGGATTCCAGAATTTCGGCCAGATTCCACAAGCGCACAGTGCCATCTTCACTGGCTGTACCCAGCCAGCGGCCATCGGGGCTAAAGGCGGTATCGGTTAGCCCAGCGGTGTGCCCGGTCAGAGCCGCTACTTTGGTATAGTCATCGCCGTCGATGGCCCAGATATGCAAGACACTATCGCGGGTGGCCACGGTCAGCAGGGTTTCGTCGGGGCTAAAGCCCACATCGGCCACATCGGCCACAGTCCCCCAGGCTAAGGCTGTGCCCCGACTGGGAATATGCCATACTCGCAGGTCAAAGGTTTCGGTGATCGCTGCCACAAACTGCCGGGAGGGGCTAAAGGTAATTTGCCGTGGGTTTTCTTGCCCCAGCAGGCGAGCTAAGTCTGGGGGCAGGCTGGCTAAACCAAAGGCCAGACTGGTTTCGGTGGTGCCCATGCGAGCTTGTTGTTGACTCAGCAATTGGCTTTGGGTCAGGGTTTGGCCTTCGACCGCTAGCTGGTGGGCAAAAGCCAGTTTGCTCTGTTGCTCGGCCAGATTACTCTGCTGGATCGCCCGCTGCCGCTGTTGCCAGGCGATCGCAGCAGCCGCCAAGGCTAGGGCTGCTAGGATGGAAACACTGATGCCGAAACGCCGCAGCCGACGCCGTTGCTGCTGCTGTCGCCGGGTTTCTGCCTGACGACTGTGGTACACAAAGGACCGCTGCAGGGGGGTGGGGCTGGGGGATTTTTCACTTGCCTCGGCTAGCCAGGTTTCGGTGGTTTCTAGGTCTTGGCCCCGCAGCAGATAATCTTCGGTCTGATCGTGGGTTTGCCACTCCCGCGATCGCACCAATAGCCGAGTATGAAACTTGACGTAGTCTAGGTCAGTGTCTAACCCTTCCACGAGGGCCTTGAAGGCGGTATCAAAGTCATCGGTGTGACGAAAATAAAGCCAGTTGTGCCGCCGCAAAACCGCAGGCACCTGTTCCTGGGCAAATCCATCCCGGTGCACAATCGGCATCAGCCGCTTATGGTGGATCGCGGCGTAGTCCACCTCTTGCAAGCACACTTTTGAAACCAGCGAATCTGGGCTAATCACAAAAATAAACATGTGTGCGGCTTCGATGCCCGTCTGAATCTCTTGCCACCAATCGGCGGTGAGCGGGATATTGTCCCAATCCACCCAGGCGTCGTACTGGCTGGCCATCAACGCCTGATGTAGCACTTTCACAAAGTCTTGATCGGTGCGGGAGTAGGAGATGAAGACATCTGACATGGGACAGGTGTCCTAGGAAGGGGGGTTTTAAGGATAGATCGGGATGGGGAGGGTGGGGAGTGGGGGAGTGATGGAGTGGGGAGGTGTAGACGCGGAGCGGCTTCCTGCAGGGTAGGGTGGATGGGGAAGTGGAGGATATCGGATATCAGAACCCCCTTCTGGGAATGGTAGGGGTGGGTTATTCGGGTTGGCGATTTGTGGCTTTTCCGTACAACGTTCACCTTGCACCTCTCCTCTTCGTTCTTCCCTCTTCGTTCTTCCCTCTTACCCTTTACGCAGGGTGCCTTGAAATATGCGCTGATTGATGGGAGCGGTGGTGGTGGGTTCTAGCCGTAGGGGGCCTGAGTCGGCGGGGTTGGGGGTGAGGGGTTCGTAGGCAATGGTGACGGGAAAGTCGCGCTGCTCGAAGATGGCTAGGAGTTCTTGGCGGGGGCGATCGCTGGGGTCAATAAAGGCGGGGTCGTAATCAAAGAAGGCCTGGGTTTGGCCCTCTACTTGTATGTTTCTGACCCGCATTTGTTCGTCATAGGTCAGGGTGTAGTTGATCCAGTCGGGTTGTTGTTCCCCTAGCTGGATGTGGTCTTTGATCACGATGCGGTTGGTGACGCTAAGGGTGTAACGGCTATCGGCGGGGTTGTCGTCGGCAAAGTAGAGGCGTTTGCGATCGCCTTTGGCGGATAGGGCAACTCGCTGACCGGCGGGTAGGGTTAACCCGCTCAGGTCAAATCCTGAGCTTTTCGACACCTGCCGCTCTGTGCGCGAAAATCCAGTTTCTGGGGTAGACGAATCAAACTGATAGACCCGAGTGTCATCGCTCAGGTGAATGGACATCTGGGGAATGGCGGTGGTCCGATTCGCCACAAAGGTCAGCTCTGGGCCGGTGGTGGTGGGCACGACGTAGAGGCTGAGGGACTGATCAGCGGGCAGCCTGAGTCCAGCGAAACTGGCCGTATAACCGGGGCCTGTCAGGTGTAGGGTGGTGGGCTGCGGTTGAACGGTGGGAATGCCAGTCAGGGTGACTTGCAGGGGTTGGTTGAGGCTCTCGGCGGGCAGGTGGTAGCTGGCGGGCACATCTCGGTTGAGCCCGCCTTTAAAGGGCACCAGGTCAACCGGTGCTTTGACCGCCGGGTCTAGGCTGAGGTCATAGGGCATAACCGAGAGTTGCCCTTCACCGATTAAGGTGATGTCGATGGTTGGGGCTGGGGCTGTCTCGGGTTCAGGGTCGAGACCACAAAAGGGGCAGCTAAAGGCACCTTGCACAGTTGGGGCCGTATCCGTCTCTGCCGGTAGCTGCCGCCAGGAGAGTTGGGTTAAATCTAAGTTTTTGCTCTGGGTGTCCCCCTGGAAGGTGGGGCCATTGGCCGTGGGCTGGTAGGTCCAGGTGTCGGTGGTGGTGTCAAACTCGATGTGTAGGTCGGTGGGGCTAGTGGGTCGCCCCAGGGGATAGTTGCTGTCGTACACATAAACCCAGTATTTACCGTTCTCCCGCTCCTCTACCTGATAGGGGGTGAGAGCATGGCCTTCGGTCAACGCTCCCTGGATGGTACGATAAACCCCCATGGTGAAGGGATCGAGGGAGCCGGTGAGAAAGACGTTGAGGATGGATAGCAAAATCTGAGTGGGGGTGAAGGTATCGCGGATCACCTGGGTGGGTTGAAACACCTCGGTCACCCCCTGCATCAGAAACAGGTTGGCAATGAAAGCTTGCAGGTCAAATAGGGTACGGGCCAGGCCAAACACCGTACGCCCCAGCAAAAAATTAATCAGTTGCTGCCACCAGGGGAGTCGCGGTTGCGATCGCGGTTGCCATAGATCTAACACTGCGGCGGCCATGCCCTCAGATATGCCCTGATCCAGTCGGCCCAATTGGGTGTTCAGCCAGTCGTGGGCGGCGGCAGTCAGCAAACAGTTGCGCCCGTCCTGGGCAATACAGACTTGGGTGCCAAACAATCGCTGCATTTGGCCCGTCAGCACCTCTTCCCAGTCCTGGGCATGGCGATCCAGGTCGATGGCATCGATCAGCTCTTGGTTGGAAAACTGGAAGGTGTTAACCGTAGGGTAAAACTCAGCTAGGGACACGGTGCCCCCTGGGTGCTGGTGCAACTGAGCCAGCAGATCTATGGTCGGGATGACCACCTCGGCGCCAGGCCTGTTGCTTGAGGGGGTAGCTGCCCCCAGGGCTGCATAGGGCGACAGTTGGCCCAACACAAAGACCGCCAATAGTCCTAGGGCCAGCCAGCGTACTCGACGAAGAATTCGGTTCTGCCGCATCATCAGCTTTGCCACCGTTGTGTTTGGTGTTTGGTCCCGAGTGAGACGCTTATTGTCCTGGGTTTGCTCCCAGATATCACAGCGGTCTGGGACAGTTGGTACAGTGGGCTGTAAATCTGCATAGTTCGAGCGATCGCATCCTCAAGACCCGTGACTTTTGCCAATGATATTGCATTGTTACCGAGGTTGTTGATTGCCCTGGCGAGTGTCAGTCGACAATCCTTCAACTTATCTATCACTAAATCTTGATAACTAAACCGCCCCTGGTACTCTGTGCAGCAGGGGTTATTTAATGGGCAATAGGAACCAATGTTGTTGCTCAGGAAGTTGGAGGTCGCCGTCATGCCCACCCCCGATCCGTTGAACCGCCTAGTGGTCGTGCAGGGTGACATTACCCGTGAAACCGTTGATGCCATTGTCAATGCGGCCAATGAGTCACTCCTGGGGGGTGGCGGGGTAGATGGTGCCATTCATCGCGCCGCCGGGCCGGAACTTTTGGCGGAATGTCGCCAACTGGGGGGATGTCCTACCGGACAGGCAAAAATTACCCGGGGTTATGACCTACCCGCCCCATGGGTGATTCATACCGTGGGGCCGGTGTGGCAAGGGGGGCAACACCATGAGGATGAGTTGCTAAGCTGCTGTTATCGCAATAGTTTGACCCTTGCTGTGGAGCATGGCATTCGCACCCTGGCCTTTCCAGCCATTAGCGCAGGAGTTTACGGGTTCCCGCTGGAGCGAGCCGCTGAGATTGCGATCGCCACTGTAGCCGCCACCCTAGACCAGACCGCTGAAGACGATACCGCCCAGATTACCCAAGTGCGATTTGTCTGCTTTAGCGATCGGGCTTCCCAAATCTACCAGACGGCACTGGCGGAGGTACTGGACCCATAGGCAATGCCTGGGGCCAAGTTAGCGTGCCGGTACAGATCCCAGGGGTCTGCCCCAGCGCAGGGTCAAGTTTGAGATTTAGGATTGACAGATGTAGAGATTTTGCAGGGTCAAGGTACCGAAATCCCCTCCCAGGAGGGGAACACCCTGCCCTTTCCTGCGGAACGCTTTTCCTCGGAACGCTTCGCGAACGCGAACGGGCAGCCCTCCGTAGGAGGGAAAGAAATCAGAAATCCTTACTCTTCTTCTGCCAAAGCTGCGGTTGTTTCGTCCTCTGGCTCGATGTCCATAGCCACATCTCCTAAGCCACCAATCTCCAACTTGGCTTTCACCTGGGCTTCTACTTTCTGGGCAAACTCAGCATCCTCTAGCAACCGCTGAATCGTATTTTCGCGGCCCTGGCCGATGTTGTCTCCTTCATAGCTGTACCAAGCTCCCCTGCGGGTAATCACCCCATGTTGCTCGGCCAAGTCTACCAGACAGCCCATGGTGGAAATCCCCTGGCCGAACAAAATGTCGAATTCCCCAATCCGAAAAGGTGGAGCCACTTTATTCTTGGCCACTTTAACCTTGGCGCGAATGCCATATTCTTCGGTGCCCTTTTTGAGGGTCTGAATGCGCCGAATATCCAGACGCACAGAGGCATAAAACTTGAGGGCATTCCCCCCCGTGGTCACCTCTGGATTGCCATAGGAAATCCCGATCTTTTGCCGCAACTGGTTCAAGAAGATAACGGTGCACTGGGACTTGCCGATGCTGCCCGTAATTTTGCGTAAAGCCTGGCTCATCAGGCGAGCCTGTAACCCCACATGGGCATCCCCCATTTCCCCTTCAATTTCGGCCCGGGGCACCAGGGCGGCTACTGAATCCACGACCACTAAATCTACAGCGGAAGATCGCACCAGTTGGTCAACCACCTCTAGCCCCATTTCCCCGGTGTCCGGCTGAGACACCAATAGTTCTTCAATATTGACCCCCAGGGCTGAGGCATAGATTGGATCGAGGGCATGTTCAGCATCAACAAAGGCAGCCACGCCGCCCAGCCGCTGCACTTCCGCCAAGGCATGGAGGGCAACGGTAGTTTTACCAGAGCTTTCAGGACCATAGATTTCAATCACACGACCTTTGGGCAAACCACCCCCCAAGGCCAGATCCAAGGTCAACGCGCCAGTGGGGATAGTTTCCACCTTCATTCGGGCGGCATCCCCCAGGCGCATAATCGAGCCTTTGCCAAAGTTGCGCTCAATTTGATTGAGCACCATGGACAGGGCTTTTTCCTTTTCGCTTTGCTCTTTATTGCCTTTTCGTGCTGCCATAGTTGCCTCAGTGCTACGGGGCATCGGTTCTCACCCTCTGGGAAATATTGCCAGGCTTTCAGTATAGTACGCCTGCACTAAATTGCAAGCCCCATTTTGAGCCCTGCTACAGCCATTACGTCATTTGGCGGAGTGATGGCGAGTGGTTGGTTAGTCTTGGTCTTTAGTTTTGGCGTTAGACCTGGGCCAGCGAGCCCCCATTTCAGTGGTGGCGGACCACACCAGGTAGAGCACCAGTAGGGCAACACCGCCTAAAAATGGAATCAGATCATCGGGCATGGCTGCAAACCTCAGGAAAGCGTAGCGTCCACCAAGGGGCGATGGTGCTCGATGATTTGACGGCAGGTGGCAACTGGAGAGCGGTCTGCCATCGCTAACACCAGGGCGTCAAAGGCTTCGCGATGCTTCTCAATCAACGTTTTGGCTTGTAGGGTAGCCCAGCGGCGCTTAATCACGCCTTCTGCCGCAGGACGATTGAGGGTATTCCACAGCATGATCAGCGCTCGGGTGTCATCGTCACCCCCGATGGCGTTGCCGTAGACGAGCTGCTCGGCAGCGGTGCCAGCCATCCACACCTGACAATAGCGATCGATCCACTGGGGGGTGATTTGGCTGGGTTCCCCCTGGGAATCGAGGTGGTTGAGCCCAAAAATTACCCCTCCCTGCCCTGGCAGCCCCTGTTTCCAGGCTTCCCAGGTGGTGAGCGTGTAGGCCTCGACCGGGATGTCTAACAGGACAGCGGTTAAGAAGTGCCCAGCTTCGTGGTGCAGGACCCGCTGACGATGGTCTGGGGACATCCAGGCCAAAGCATCCATTAAAATGTTGCCGATTCGCCCTTGCAGGCCCAACTGATCCAGGGTGATCATACCGAGGCCCCCAGCGGCGACAGTGGCGACCACCAGTGGTGATAGGTTGACCAATGGCCCCAGCAGGCTGGCCATGGTCATGACGAAAATGATCACAGCAATGGTGTTGAGGGTGGTGTCGCGCATGCAATCAGTCAAGGTGAACAGTTACTTGGGTTGAGCCGTAGCCGATACTTGGCGCTGTGGTACTTAGCGCTGCATTATGCTCAATCATGGAGGCGCTTTAGCAGCATGTCCCTGCCTAGTCGCCCTATAAACAACGTTGTCTTATGGTAGCAGTATGCCAGCTGAGGGGCATGAACCCCAGGGTTTGGCCGGGGGGCAGGCTCAACTGTGGCCCCAGGGCCATGTCCCAGGGGGTGGGTAAAACCCTAATGGAATCATGACGAATCGCAGAGGATTTGGCTGAATATACTTCACTCGCTTGGTTTTATGCCAATCTAGGTAGCTGCATGGAGCACTTTCAGCGGTCGAATTGGGTCGGTACAATGGTGAAAAGACGGTTAGCGCAGTTGAATCATTGGCGTCGCGCTTGGGCGGTCGCCCACCACTGGATTAATAGTTCTGTCATGCTCGATTTCATCAAATACCGGGTGGGTCAATCTGCTTGGGCCAAGCTAATGGGCCGCACCTTTCTGAAATGGCAGCAGGATGACTGCCTAGAAATGGGGGCTGCCCTAGCTTACTATGCGATGTTTTCGTTGTTTCCGCTGATGTTGGTATCGTTGAGTATTGTTGGTCTGCTAATTGGGCCTAACACGGTGGCTTTCAATGCCATTTTGACCTTTGCCCACGAGGCACTGCCCCCCGATGCCTTCTCGATTGTAGAAACAACCTTGGTTCAGTTCCATACCCGCAGTTACCAGGCCAGCATTATTGGCTTTAGTATTTTGCTGTTTGCCTCCACTGGGTTCTTTGGAGCATTGAGTCGTTCCTTTGACAAAATTTGGCATGTACAACCCCGCCATCAGCATCTAAATCCTCTGGGGGCGCTGGCTCTGACGTTTCTGTGGCGACGCTTTTTAGCGTTTTTACTGGTGATTAGTTGCAGTGGTTTAGTGTTTGTCTCGCTGGTGTCTAACATTGCCATAGATACCTTTTTGCGATTGCTAGAGGAGTTCAACCGCTTTTTCACGGTGGTCACGATTGACCAAGTCCAGCTACTGCCTTGGCTGCGGTTGGGGGTATCGTTTGTGACCTTAACCTTAGTGGTCATGGTGCTCTACAAGGTTTTACCAGGAACCAAGGTGGCGTGGCGAGATCTCTGGCTGGGGGCGCTTTTTACGGCTTTGTTGTGGGTGATGTTGCAGCAGCTGATTAGTAATAGTGTGATTAGCTTAGGGAGTCGCTTCCGATCCTATGGGGTTGTAAGCGGCTTCATGGTGTTGATGTTATGGATTTACCTGACCAGTCAAATTTTCTTTTTGGGGGGCGAGCTCACCTACGTCTATGCCCATTTGTTTGGTAGCCGCCGAGGATCGAAGCGGTTAACCTCGAAGCATTCATGAAGACTGGCGGCAGAGTTGACCGGGGTATTCGCCATTTCATACAGTATAAAATCGACGCAAACTGTTAGGAGTAACGAAGTCCCCATGAAACAACGCGGTGTCACCATTTGGTTTACAGGGTTGAGCGGATCTGGAAAGTCAACCATTGCTCGGGCGGTGGAGGCTGAACTGCGCCAGCGGAGTTGCCAAATCGAGGTGCTGGATGGGGATATTGTGCGCACTAACCTGACCAAGGGGTTGGGGTTTAGCAAGGAAGACCGAGACGAAAATATTCGCCGCATTGGCTTTGTCTCTCACCTGTTGAGCCGCAATGGGGTGTTGGTACTGGTATCGGCAATTTCCCCTTACCGGGATATTCGGGATGAGGTGCGCGATCGCATCGGTGATTTTGTCGAAGTCTATGTGGATGCCCCGTTGGGTGTGTGCGAAGATCGGGATGTGAAGGGGCTGTATAAACGGGCCAGGGCTGGGGAAATCAAGCAGTTCACTGGTATCGATGACCCCTATGAAGCGCCCCTGAACCCGGAGGTGCACTGTCATACGGACCAGGAAACCATTGAAGAAAGTGCCGCCAAGGTGCTGGGCAAGCTAGAGGCTATGGGCTACCTGGAGGCTCCGGCAGCGGTGAACTAGGACCACCTGGCAGAAATACGGCCACCTTTACAGAGGGTGCCAGTACAGAGGGTGTCAGGTTCTAGGTGCCAGGTATCGGGAATAGTGGGCCGACTGATGCCACAGAGGATGAGGGCTCGATGGCGTCAGCCTGGCCTCTGGTAATTCGGCGGGTAGAGTTCTACCGGGATGGGGGTGAGGTACCGTAAACATAACGGTTGCCTCACCCTTGCCCTATGGATGCTCCTGGCTTATCTTCTGCTGTCATTGCTGCCTTGATTGTGGGGCTACTGCTGGCGTTTGCTTGTCAACTACTGCTGGCCGGGTTGGGGGTTGCTTTGGGGTTGACCCTGTGGGGGCGGTCCTTAACGTCTGGGGCTGAAACCTCTGGGGCTGAAGTTAGGGCCGTAGACAATCACGCCCCTGAAGCCAGTACATCGGATAGCACCGTTGAGCATCCTGTCAGCGACTCGGCAGCGGCGGCAGAGGAGTCCTCGGCAGCTGGTCTGTCCCCAGGGAGGGTGGGCTTGGTGGTGGGTCTGGGGTTGCTGCTCACCATCAACGGTGTGGTGTTTGTTGCCTGCTACCTGGCAGTACGATTTTGCGATCCAGATGAAGTCTATGCCGGGGCCATTTTGGGCCTGATGATTTGGGCCGCCTACGCCCTGGTGATGACCTGGCTGAGTGCTCGCACCGCAAATTCGGTGGTGGGGCTGGTGGTGAGTTCAGCGGTGGCGGGGCTGCGGCAGGTGTTTGAGGGGGCGCGATCGCTGTGGCAAGCTACCCTAGGCCGCCCAGAACAACCCTTGGATGCCGCTGAGACCAGCGATTTGGTGCGTCAGGAAATGGCGGCGGCCTTGGATAATCTCGATATCCCGGCCCTGATTGAAGATTATGTGGACACCCAGTTGCCCACCACCCAGCCCCCGCCGGTAGACACCCTGCCCAGCTTATTTCAGCAGTTGCTCCAGGAAACAGGCCCTCTGCTGCTACCCCAGGACCAGGGAGCAGAGCAGGAGATTCGTAGCACTGTAGCCCAGTGGGTGGCTCAGCAGGAGGGGATTCCTGAACCGGCTGCACCTGACTTGGTGGACCAGCTAACGACGATTTGGCAACACCAGATGAAGCGGTCAAACCCTAATTTGCGTCGCTTAGAACTGCGGCTGAGCACGGCTAACCTGGAAGACCTGAGCCCTGAGCAGCTGCGCCAGTGGTTCACTGAAGTTGAGCAGGGGACCGAGCAGGAGACCGAGCCGGGGGCCGACACCGACACCGACACCGACACCGACACTGACACTGACACTGACACTGACACTGACACCGATCCCGGCCTGATGGCCCAGGGGCTGGTAACGGTGAGTCGTCAGCTAAAACGCACTCTGCGGCAGCGGCTGGATTTAAGTGATCTGGATGTGCAGACCGTTTGGAGTCAGATTAGCCCACTGCTGTCAGAATGGTTGGCTGGGGATCATGATCCTCCCCTGGCGTTGACCAACTCGACCGTGCAAGACGATGTGGAGGACTATCTGAGTACGGTGCCCCCCTGGCGGTTTGCCCCAGAGATTTTAGAGCCAGAGTTTCGCCAGGTGTTGGTGGACCCGGATGCCGATGCAGACTTGGTCAAGGGCCAGGTGGCGGTCTTAAATCGAGATCAGTGGGTTGACAGCCTGGAACAACGGGAAGACTTGTCCCACCAACAGGTTCAAAGCATCGCCACGACCCTAGAGGCAGTGCAGCAGTCGGTGCTGGCCAACCTGGACAGCGATGGAGAACCCCTTGCCAAGGCTGATGTGGCCGCCCTGCACCAGGGGTTAGAAAACTATTTGCGCTACACCAACCTGGGCCAAATTACCCCAGACACCCTGGAGCAAAAACTGGCAGCCCTGACTGCCGATCTCACTCCCGCTCAGTTGCAACAGACCCATCTACCGATGGCTACCCTGACTGACATTCTGCACCGACGACGGGGGCTGGACCCCGATCAGGCCGACCAGTGGCTACGACATTTGGAACAATGCTGGCAGCAGCGTTCTAGGGAGGAGGAAACCCTGACCACCGCAGATATCGCCACAGCGACGGATCTTGTCCGCCAGGCGATCGCGACGGGCACTTCCAGCGATGACCTGCTGCCTACCCTGGACGCGGAACTGGGATCACCCCAACGGGCACGTCAGGCTCTGATGCAGATTGACTGGCCCACGGTGCGATCGCCCCTACTCCAGCAACCCGACAGCTCCCCTGAGGGGGTGGATGACAGCTTGCAGCAACTGCAATCCACCCTAGCCACCACCCTCAACCCGCCCCGGCGTTGGGTTGTGCGCCAGGCGGATGTGGCCCAAGATCTTGGGTCTAACCTGATGGACTATCTGGTCCACAGCCCGGTTGAGCAGCTGTCCCCCCAGGCCATAGGCCGTAATCTGACCTGGCTGCTGCGCCATTCTAGCCTCAGCCAAAACCCCCTGGAAGGGTTTCAGGCAGCCCTGATGGAGGAGGTGAACCGTCTAGACTGGGACGCCCTGCAGCAGGCCCTGATGCAACGTAAGGACCTGGCCGCTGACCAGATTAGTACCATCCTAGACCAGCTTAAGTCGATTCTTGGTCAGGGCCGCGATCGCACCCAAGCCCTGCTAGCACTGGTTTTAGACCAGGCCCAAGGGGCCTGGCACCAGGCTAGCCAGATTGACCTAGACCGCAATCAGCTGAAGGCCGATCTACAGGCGCTGTGGCAAAATCCCCCGGCCGCCCTAGCCGGCTTGACTAACCCCCTCACCTTGATCGATCGATCGGGTCGCCTAGCCGACACCCTGGCTGATCTGAGTCAGGATCTGTTGGACCAGGTGCTAGCCGCCCAGGGGCAGGTGTCGGATACGATACAAATGCAGACCCAGGGATTTAAGACCTGGGCGCGATCGCGCCTAGACGCCGTAGAAGACGATATTCAAAGCCGCCAGCAAGCCGTCAAACGTATGGCCCTGAATCGGATCAATGATGCCCGAGGAGTGGTCGCCGCTGCCGCCTGGTGGCTCGTCGCGATCGCCCTTACCTCTGCCACCACCGCCGCCACCGCTGGCATCCTGGCCGTGACGGGAGTCCCAGGGGCGATCGATTGGTTGAATTGGTAGGGGTGGGCAAAGGGGACAGGGGATAGGGGAGAGGTGTTAGGGGACAGGTGATAGGTGTTAGGTAAAACTGCAAACCGTGAACCCGAAACCCAAAACCCGAAACCCAAAATTCCCCGTCTTCCCATTCCCTCTCAGGGCGGACACACAGGTCCGCCCCTACGCCAGCTTCCCCACCCCATCCAATTTCCCTTCAATCCAAAATCCAAAATTCTCGCAAACCCACCCCTAGCCCCTCCCAAGAGGGGAACCGGACATCCCTACCCTCCGGGAAGCCGCTTAAGTGCGCTGCACACGCTTCGCGTTCCATGTCGCTTGCGAAACGCGTCTACCACCCATCCACCCATCACCCCATCACCCATCACCCACACATTCCCCATCTCCCCACCCATCTACCCATCCACCCTCCACCCTAAACCGATTCCAGGGTAAAAAAGTCAGCAAAAATCTTCTCACTCACCTGATTCAGGCGAACTTGCAGGCGATCCAGAAACTCGTGCAGCCCCTGCTGGGTAATTTCATCGATGGTTAGAAAGTCCAGTTCAGAGCGCAGGCGACCGAGGGCGCGATCGCTTTCGGTGCGCCAGGTACCGGCTGGGGTGCCAGAAATTTGATGCAAGGATTGTTCGGCTTCCAGCAAACAAAACTGAATGGATCGGGGGAATTCTCGGTTCAGAGTTAAAAACTCGGTCACCCCTTTGGGGGTAATGCGGTATTGGCGCTTGCGATACATTTCGTAGGCACTGGCTGACTTCAGTAGGGCAATCCACTGTAGATCGTCCAGGGGGGATCCCACATCGGTAACCGACGGCAGCAGAATGTAATACTTCACGTCCAAAATTCGAGCAGTTTTGTCGGCCCGCTCTAGCAAGCGTCCCAGGCGACCAAAGTGCCAGCCTTCGTTATGGGACATGGTGGCATCCATCACCCCGGCAAACAGGTGGCTGGCCATTTTGACTTCAGGGAAGAAATTGTGCAACTCAGACAATAGCCCCACGTCTGCAGCTTCGTTCACCGTTAGATAAAAGGTGTTAACCTGTTCCCACATTTCCGAGGAGATCACCTCCCGCACTGAGCGAGCATTTTCTCGGGCTGACCGCAGGCAAGAAATGATCGAGTTAGGATACTCGCGATCGAAAGTGAGAAACCGCAAAATATTCTCGGCGGTGGCCTCTCCATAGCGCTGTTTGAACATATCTTGATCCCCCGTGGTGATTACCAGGGGTTTCCACTGTTGCTCCATGCCGGGGGGGGCATCAAGCAGCAAATTCAGGTTGACATCGACAAAGCGGGCAACATTTTCGGCCCGCTCGACGTAGCGGTTGAGCCAGTAAATGGAGTCAGCGACGCGACTTAGCATAGGGGTGGATGGGGAGATGGGTGGATGGGTGGATGGGGGGATGGGGAGATGGGGAAGGTGGGGGGATGGGTTCACGGAGCACGATTTGCCTGACACCTGATACCCTCAGCAAAGGTAGCCATATTCCTGCCAGGCGTTACTAAGATTGCACCATGGCATCAGGATTGATGGATTTCACGACCCAGGTGTCTTTGCTGCCGCCCCCCTGGGAGGAATTCACCACTAACGACCCCCGTTTCAGGGCAACCCGGGTGAGGCCACCGGGATTAACGTAAATATCCTGGCCGTAAAGAATGTAGGGCCTGAGATCCACGTGGCAACCTTCAAACCCATCGCCAATTAGGGTGGGTACCCGGGAGAGGCAGAGGGTGGGCTGGGCAATGTAGCCTCGGGGGTTGGTGCGGATGCGATCGCAGAAGTCCTGGCGTTCCTCATTGCTGGCATGGGGGCCGACCAGCATGCCGTAGCCCCCCGAGGCATTAGTGGCCTTCACCACCAGCTGATCGATGTTGTCTAGCACATGGGCCTGTTGGCTGGGGTCTTCACACAAATAGGTGGGCACATTGGGGATAATTTGGTCTTCATCCAGGTAGTAGCGCACCATCGCAGGCACGTAGGCATAAACCAGCTTGTCATCAGCGACGCCAGTACCCAGGGCATTGGCGATCGCCACCCGCCCCTCTCGGTACACCTCCATCAGTCCTGGCACCCCCAGCAGCGAGTCAGGCCGAAACGCCTGGGGGTCAATAAAGTCGTCGTCAATGCGGCGATAGACCACATCCACCCGCTCTAGGCCTTTGGTGGTGCGCATTTTCAGGTAGCCATCAGACACTACCAGGTCGCGCCCTTCCACCAGTTCGGCCCCAATTTGTTGGGCTAAAAAGGAGTGTTCGAAGTAGGCTGAGTTATACATTCCCGGGGTCAGCACCGCCACTCGGGGATCAATCAGCGGTTCAGGCACGAGGCTCAGCAGTGTTTCTAGCAGCTGGCTGGCATAGTCATCTACGGCGGCAATCTCCATGGCCGAAAACAGGTGGGGAAAGGTATTTTTCATCACCCGCCGGTTTTCTAGCACGTAGGACACCCCAGAAGGACAGCGCATGTTGTCTTCTAGCACATACCACTTACCGTCTTTGTCGCGTACCAGGTCAGTACCGGTAATGTGGCACCAAATGCCGTTGGGTGGGTTGAGGCCCATGCAAGGTTTCAAGAACCCTGGGGCCGATTCCACGACATGGCGGGGAATCACCCCATCTTTGAGAATTTTTTGATCGTTATAAACGTCATGGATAAAGCAGTTAAGGGCTTGAATTCGCTGCTTCAACCCCTTTTCCAGCCACTCCCACTCATGCCCTGGCACCACCCGGGGAATCACATCAAAGGGAAAAATTCGTTCGGTGCCTTCGTTATCGCTATAGACGTTAAACGTCACCCCTAGCTTAAACAACGTATTTTGTACCGCCCGCTGCCGCTGCTGTAGCTCTACCAGCGACATGGCGTTGACCCGCTTGATCAGCAACTCGGCTTCGGGCCTGGGCTGTCCAGGGCCAAGAAACAACTCGTCAAAGAAGTCGCCGGGGTCATAGGCATCGAATAGCACAGTAAGGGTTCTCCCAAAGAAAAGATAACGACCTGAAGCAAGATAACGACCTGAGCTAACGCCCCGCATCATAGGGCAACCGTATTAATCAATACTTGGGCGAGTAGGGGTAAAGCTGTAGTTTACGATACGAATTGCCTGGGTCCCAAGCGGCTTAAAGCAGAGAAAAAATGCTTATTTTCGTTACTGTTGTCATCGTTTTTTATCTTTTTGCAAGGGATTGTAGCGTCTGGAGCGATGATAAAACCAGACGTCATCCTCAACGGAGAGGAAATGACTATGGAACTTTTTGACTATGTGATTTTAGGAGCCGGACTGGGAGGACTGTCTGCGGCCGCCTGCCTGACTCGCCAGGGCCATCGGGTCGCGGTGTTAGAACAACACTACCTGCCGGGGGGCTGTTGCCACACCTTTGACTATGGGGACTACCGGTTTTGCGCCGATGTTCACTACATTTCTCAATGTGGCCCAGGGCAGACCATTGACCAATTTCTCAACTACATTGGTCGCGAGGTCTCTTTCAACTCCCTTGACCCGAACTGCATCGATCGGGTGATTACCCCCGAGGTAGACTTTGCCATCCCCTTGGGGTGGGATCGGTTTCGCGATCGCCTCTTGGCCACCTTCCCCGACGAAGCCGGACCGATTAACCGCTACTGCGACGCCATCCAACACCTGCATAACGACATGCGTCAGCTAAGCCAGGAGGTGCACTGGTACGACCAGAAGTGGACGGACTGGCTAAAGCTGCCTAAATACCTGAATCTGTTTCAAAAGCGCACCTGGACCCTGCAAGATCTCTACGATCAGGTAGGGCTTTCACCCAAGCTGCAAGCGCTTTTGGCCGGGCAAAGCGGCGACTATGCCCTACCCCCCAACGACATTGCCCTAATTACCCATACCGCCCTGGTGTGGGACTATGCTGAAGGGGCCTACTATCCTAAGCACCACTTTAAGGGGTTTGTGGACACCATTGTCGATGCGATCGTGGCCGGGGGCGGCACCGTTCGCTATATGACCCCGGTGGAACACATTGAGGTGCGGGACGGCACGGTACAGTGGGTGACCGCTGGCGGCACCGACTATGTGGCCCGGGAAACCTACATTAGCGATCTTGACCCCAAGCTGACGGTGGACCTGATGCATGGGGCCGCCCTCAGTGCTGGAGAGCGGCAGCGCCTGACTGGCTATGACTATTCTGCCAGTGCCTTTAACCTGTACCTGGGCCTCGACAGTCGCTTTAACCCCGCCGACTATGGCATCGGCAACTGGAATATCTGGTACTACCCTACCGGGGATTTGAATGCCGAATATGCCAAGCAATTGGCGGGGGATTTGGAGCACCCATGGATTTTTCTGTCCTGCCCCACCCTGAAGTCTACTGCTCCGGGGATGGCCCCCGAGGGGCACCACGTGCTGGAAATTGCCACGGTTTGCCCCTATGAACCCTTCAAGCAACTGCGGGAAACAGACCCCAAAGCCTATAAGGCGAAAAAGCGCGAGGTCTACCAGTCGATTATGACCAGTGTGCAAGACTTGATTCCAGATGTGAATCACTATGCTCGCATGAAGGTCTATGGCACCCCCACTACCAGCGAACATTACCTGGGCCAACCCCAGGGGAATATCTATGGGGCGAAGTTGGTGCCTCAGCAGGTGGGGCTGAATCGTTTGGGCTACCAAACCGAATTGCCTAACTTGTTTTTGGTGGGGGCTAGTGCAGGGTATCCCAGCGTGCCGGGGGTGATCAACAACGGCATGGATGTGGTGGAGTTGATCACGGAGCGATCGGTACGGCGATCGCCTGCCCTAGCTACGGCCACCTAACTGGCTGCTTGCCTCGCAGCAATGTTTCCGCTAACACCAGGTTTGTGGTGAGGAATCGAGATCTCCGGGTTCTAGCCCGGGTCTCAGCTCAGCTAGCTGGGTGTATGCAGAACCCGGAGATCTGGTGGTGCTTCAGACGACTCCATTAGCGGGGTTTTGGTGAAGATCACCATCCACACCTCGACTGCGCTCGGTGGAACCCCCTCGACTGCGCTCGGTGGAACCCCCTCGACTGCGCTCGGTGGAACCCCCTCGACTGCGCTCGGTGGAACCCCCTCGGTGGGGTTGGCAGTGGGGGGAGGCTTTTGATGGTGCGATCTAGGGCCGGGAGGCTGCCGTAGAGTAGATGGCGCACCCGCTCAGGTCGAGGCGGTTGTGGACTGTTGGCAGACAGCGGCAAGTTGGACGCTGCGCCAGCGCCCAGTTCCAGGTATTGCAACATCGGTTCTGTGTTCCTCTGTGTTTGCAGTGGACAAGCCCTGCCTACAAGCCCCCAACCAAAAGGGGGTAGGGGTGTTAGGGGTGGGTCCAGGCCAAAAGCTGCTTGCTTGTGGTCAGCAATGTGCTTTGTCGTGGGCGAAATTGCTCTACAGGCGAACTCACCCACCCCGCCCTTCGGGCACCCCTCCTCGGAGGGGACGGGACCTCAGAATCCCCTCTTGGGAGGCCTGTGCTGAGCCTGTCGAAGTAGGCAGGGGTGGGTCTGCAAGGCCCTCGGTAATGGGTGGGTTGCTCTACAGGCGAGATTTACCCACCCCGCCCTGCGGGCACCCCTCCGAGGAGGGGACGACGCATCAGAATCCCCGCTTGGGAGGCCTGTGCTGAGCCTGTCGAAGTAGGCAGGGGTGGGTCTGCAAAGATTAGCGGGGCCGGTTGAATCTTCGGCGAACCTACCAAAGCAACCGACCCCTGGTTATTTTCGGAGGCTGTCGCCAGCCTCACTGAAACAGGTCTGGACTCCCCAACACACGCTCGATGAAATCCCTTTCACCGATTCTGGCCCTAGGGGAGTGCTACGCGGGAACCCACACCACCCGAAACCCAACATTGTCGTCGATGACGTCGCGCGAGAGGCGGTTCCGATTCGCCGAACGGCAGTTATCATGATTGTTGATCCACGAACCGCCGCGCAGCTAGGCTGCCTGCCTCAACGCCAGGTCTCAACGGGTGAGAAGTCTGGCGCACTGCCACTCTACAGCACCCCCGGCAGCAGGGCCAAAATTGCCAAAAAAATTTTACGCGCTTCGCGCGGAGGGAAAAGATTAAGAAGTGTAAAGAGCAAGAGGGAAAAAGGGTAAAGGGCAACCCTACGCGGGAACCCACACCACCCGAAACCCAACATGGCCGTCGATGAAGACGCGCGAGAAGCGGTACCGACCCGCCGAACGGCAGATATCAGGAATGCTGAACCACGAACCGCCGCGCAGCAGCCTTGGTCCACTCTCGTCAGAGGATAACCGTGCGCTGCCATCGGTGGGGGCACCCTGATAATTATCGTGCCAGTGGTCTTGGCACCACTCCCACACGTTGCCATGCATGTCGTGTAGACCAAAGGCATTGGGAGGAAAGCTGCCCACATCCGTAGTTTCTTCTCGAAAAACACCTTTTGGACCTTTTCCGTAGTTCCCTGGATAAGTAATTCCCGCAATTTCCCGATCGGTACCTCTGTAATTCGCCAAATCTGTTGTGATGGTTGGCCCAAAGTGAAAGGGCGTTGTGGTGCCGGCTCGACAGGCGTATTCCCACTCGGCTTCGCTGGGCAGGCGATAGGTGCGCCCGGTCTGCTGCGACAGCTTGTCACAAAAAGCCACGGCATCATCCCAAGATACCTGCTCAACCGGGCGATTCGCCCCCTGAAAGTACGATGGATTGTTGCCTACAACCGCCTCATACTGCGCCTGGGTGACTTGAAGCCGCCCCATAAAAAAACTGGGCACCGTGACCGTACGCTGTGGCCCTTCGTTGTCGAATCGCCCCTCTTCTTCCGGTGGTGATCCCATAACAAACTCTCCAGCGGGGATGGCAACCATATCCAGGCCAATGCCATTACCCAAGTCTTCGAGAAAGGCACTCACCTGGACCTGATTGCGTTCGGTGATGTTACCTGTGTCATTAACCTTGACAGGTTGAATGACTACGGTACTCAAGTCATCCGGGCTGCTTCCTGAAACTGGAGGAAGTTCAGGAGCCGGAGGATCGTTATCGGGTCGTTCTGTAATCAGCGCATGAGTCGCCATCGCCAAAATCAAGCCTCCTCCCCCCAGGCCTGCAACTTGCAAGACTCGCCGTCGGCCCAGGCCAGTTTGCTCTGGCTGTCTGCTGGCAGCAGTGGCCTCACGCTGGCGTTGGCGTTCTTCAGCCAACTGCCTCTGGCGTTCTCGTTCTCGGTGTTCCGCTTCGGCCTGCTGCTGTCTCTGTTGCTCAGCGGCTTCTCGGGCTTGACGTTCTTGCTCTTGGCGCTCCGCTTCAGCCTGCTGCCGCAGGAGTTCAGCTTCGTAGTCCTGCCTTAACCGTTCCGCTGCTTCCTGTTGCCGCTGCTCTGCCGCTTTTCGCTGCCGTTCCTGGCTTTCAGCAGCTGCTTGTTGTTGCCTACGTTGTTCGGCGGCTTGCTGCCGTTGGCGCTCGGCCTCTGCCTGGGCTCGTTCGGTGGCTTGTTGCCGCTCCGCATTCAGGGCATTCACCACCCGGCGAATGCCTTCTTCCACATCAAAAAAAGCTTCAGCCCGTCTATCCCAACTTTCTATGGGTTTACCATCCTTGGGCAACACCTGCAGGTGTTTGAAATTGCTATATTTCCAGCTACAGGCTTCCAAAATAATCGGCACCACCCGGGCAGTGCCTTCGTGGTGCCGCTCTACGGCCCGCTGCATTTCGGTTTCGTAGCAATAGTCTGAGGCCAAAAAGTGGCGGGTAATCAGCAAAAGAACAATGTCGGCCTTTTCCAGGTTGGCCTTGATCTCCGTGGCCCACTCCGCCCCGGCTTCGATCTGGCGATCTTGCCAGGTGTTAATTTTGCCCTCCCGTTGCAGCAGCTTCAGATGGTAATTGACCAGCTCATCCTTGAGCCCTTCGTCGCGGTGGGAGTAGGAAATAAATACGTCTAGCGCCTCGCCTGCCATGCCCGGTGCTGCCCTTGTGGTTGCCCCATTGTAACGGGTGCAGCGCCATCCTCGCTGTTAGGAAGTGCTATGGCTTCAGATCACAGGGTTCTGGCTATAGCTGCTTTCAAACCAGAGGATCTGGAACTAGAACCCTGGGATCTCACTTGCTGGGATCTGGCTTATACCAAACCCGGTTCACAAAACCCCGAAACAAGTTAGGGCTTGCTCCCTTTGGGAGCCACTTCGTGAACGACAGGCTCAGCCTGAGCGGTACAGGGTTTGATTCGGGGGTATACAACTAGGATTTGTTATGAATTGCTCCATAGGCGAACTCACCCACCCCGCCCTTCGGGCACCCCTCCGAGGAGGGGACGGTACGTCAAATCCCCTCTTGGGAGGCCTGTGCTGAGCTTGTCGAAGTAGGCAGGGGTGGGTCTGCAAGGTTCTTGGTAATGGGTGAATTGCTCCATAGGCGAGATTACCCACCCCGCCCTTCGGGCACCCCTCCGAGGAGGGGACGGTACGCCAAATCCCCTCTTGGGAGGCCTGTGCTGTATAGCCTGCGGCATGGCTTCGCTAGCGCGCAGCGACCCCAGGGGGGTAACTTGTCGAAGTAGGCAGGGGTGGGTCTCTTTGCCCTGGCGACCCCTTACCCCAACTGGATAGACTGCAACAGCCAGAACCCGGCGAACGACTCGCTGTTGGCGCTGGATTGCACCCCAATGAAATGCACCTGGTTAGCTTTAGCCTTGGCGGCTTCAAACGCTTGGGCCTCAGCCAGCAGGGCGGGGGTGGTCAGGCCCGCCAAGATCCAGCTGTCGGCGGCACCGGTTTCGAGGATCAGCTGGGGAGTTTTGCCAGCGTCCACCCGCCAGTAGGCCATCTCCAGCCCCGACATCCAGGCGGCCAGGGCGGTGGCTCGGGACGAGAAAATCAACAGCCCTGGAATTGGCGTATTGGGCTCTACTCCAGCCATATCCAGGGGAAAGGCTTCGCCAAAGTCGATATCCCACTCGGGTAGGTCGGCAAAGGCGGCGGCTTCCAGGGTGACAAAGGCCCACCGTTGGCCAATCAGGGCATCGGGTAGAGGCTGGGGAGAGGGGGGCGGGGCGGCGACGGAGGGGGAGGGGGCGTTGGTGTAGCCCGGTTGTTGGGGGTAGTAGTTATCCTGGCGATCGCGCAGCCACTGCTGCAAGGCCAGGGTACGACGGCTGGGCTTGGCCGGGATCTCAGCGTCGTCGCAGGCCCGCTGGATCATATTTTGCATTTGGTAGCGGAAGTAGCGAATGCGACTGGGGGGAGCAGGGGCTTGATCGATGGCTTCGGCGATCGCGGCTTTGAGATTAATCGAATTTACATCTGTATTGGACAAAAACTTGCTATAGCGAAACAGCTGATCGGGGTCCGTCTGGGTATCCGTCAGCCCCTCGCAGATCAGCACTTCCCACAGCTTTTTGTCATTCTCGTCCAGCACGGGCCGGGAGTAAAAGTCCAGTTCCCAAACGCTGCCCATAGGTTATGCCTCGCTTTCGGCCAGAATGCGGCTGATGTCGCCCAGACGATTTTCGGCATCGGCAAACACCGCCTCGGCCTCCTTCAGCATTTCACCGGGGTACTTCTCTAGCACCTTGGTGGAAAGGGAAATCCGGTTGCGTTCGGGGTCGAGGCCCACCACCACTGCTTTAATCGGCTGCCCCACCTTCAGCACCGTGGGCAGCGACTCCACATAGTTTTTGCTGATCTGCTTAATGTGCAGCAGGCCAGTGATGCCTTCAAAGTCCACAAAGGCGCCAAAGGGTTTGAGGCTAGCCACGGTCCCTTCGATCAGCTGGCCCAGTTCCAGGCGGCCCATCACCTGGCTGCGGGCGGCCATCCGGGCCGACATCACCAGTTTGTTATTGCCAGGGTTGACCTCCAAAAAGCCCACGGTCAGCCGCTGGCCCACGGCCTCTTCTAAATTTTCGTAGCTGCGGCCCAGATGCGATCGCGGCACAAACCCCCGCAATCCTTCCACATCCACAGTCACCCCGCCTTTATTAAAGCCAGTGACCTTCACCTCCAGCACTGTCCCCTCGGCGGCCATGGTTTGCAATTTCTCCCACAGTTGCTTCAGCAACAGCCGTCGAATCGACAGCAACACCTGTCCGTCAGCATCCTGGTCGCGGATCACCTGAAACGTGTATTCCACCCCCGGTTCCAGCACCCCTTCTAGAGAGCCAATCGCTTTCACCGCCGCTTCCCGGATCGGCAGAAAGGCCGCCGATTTGCCGCCAATGTCGATCGTGGCCCCATCGTGGTCGCAGGAAATCACGGTGCCGCGCACGGTACTGCCCACCTGAAAGTCATAGTCGTGGGCTTCAAGGGCTTTGGCAAAATCTTCGGCGGAAAAAGTCAAGCGAGGTTCTCCCGGACAAACATAGTTGACTTTCTACTATACAACGTCTCTTAGGGGGTTCCACATCAGCCGCAGGGCATCCCCAGACCCTTTACAATAATTGCCCAGAGCAATGTCCTAACCCTGACACATCCATGGCAGACGATCAATTTAGCCTGTTTGATGCCGCCGCAGGGGCGATCGCCGCCCCCAGCAGCACCGACTTTGATGCTATTCCCACCAGCAAATCCATCCCCATCCCGCCGGGCACCTACGACTCCCTAGACACCCTGGCCACCCATTGCCGCAGCTGTCAACGGTGCGAGTTGGCCCCCAGCCGCACCAACGTGGTGGTCAGCCGGGGTAGCACCACCGCCCCAATTTTCATCATTGGCGAAGGCCCCGGCCAACAGGAAGACGAGCAGGGCAAACCCTTTGTGGGCAAATCGGGCCAGCTACTGGAGAAGATTTTGGCCTCAGTCCGCCTGGATACCGAGAAAGACGTTTACATCGCCAACATTGTCAAATGTCGCCCCCCCGGCAACCGAGTGCCCACCGCCGATGAAATGGCCGCCTGTAAGGGCTATTTGCTGGAACAAATTCGTCTAGTGGACCCCAAAATCATCTTGCTGACTGGGGCCACAGCGGTGAAGGGGATCACGGGCGAAAAGACCGGCATCACCAAAATCCGCGGTCAGTGGCGGGAATGGGAAGGCCGCCTGTGTATGCCCATCTTCCACCCTGCCTACTTGCTGCGTAACCCCTCCCGCGACAAAGGCAGCCCCAAGTGGCTGATGTGGCAAGACATTCAGACAGTGCGCACGAAGCTGGATGAATTGTTGGCAGCGGACTAACGAGCACTGCCTGGCAGAAATATGACCACTGTTGCTGAGAGTATCAGGTGTCGGGTATCAGGTGTCAGGTATCGGCATCCCCTCCTGGGAGGGCTACTGTGTACACATAAGTCCTGAAAGCCTTGGCTGCAGGACTTTTCCCTCATCCCCCAACCCCTTCTCCCAGAACGGGAGAAGGGGAGCCGGAAAGCCTTGTCTGGCCTCCCCCTCGCCCATTTTTGGGAGAGGGGGACCGTTGGCGAAGCCTGCCCAGAGGGCTTGGGGGAGAGGGCCAAGATGTGTATACACGGTAGCCTGGGAGGGGTAGGGGTGGGTGACAGTGCGCGGCGCAGGGTTTACGGTAAACGGGATGGGGGGCAAGGTGTGGAAAACTCCAGATCCCGAGCTGGACTGGGTATAGAATTCAAGAACCAGGAATCAGAACACAAGACTATCCTGAGTTCTGACTCCTGGATTCTGACTCCTGGCCTAATCAAACTTTCCCGGCTTACATGTCACGCTGCCAATCCCCAAACTACTCGTAGATCCACCCCTGGGTAGCGGGGGTCCAGCTGGTGAGCTCGGCATCGCTGAACCACAGGGCGATTTCAGCCTGGGCAGTTTCGGGGGCGTCGGAACCGTGGATAATGTTGCGGCCTACGGTCACACCCAGGTCGCCGCGAATGGTGCCGGGTTCAGCTTCCAGGGGTTTGGTGGCCCCAATCATCTTGCGAGCCGAGGCAATCACCCCTTCCCCTTCCCACACCATGGCCACCACTGGGCCAGAGGTGATGAAGTCCACCAGGCCAGCAAAAAAGGGCCGTTCTTTATGGACCGCATAGTGCTTTTCGGCCAGGTCCCGAGACACTGACATCAGCTTCATGCCCACCAGGGTAAAGCCTTTGGTTTCAAACCGGCCAATAATTTCGCTAACCAACCCCCGCTGCACCCCGTCGGGTTTAATCATCAAAAACGTCCGTTCCATAGATACCAATTCCTAACGCGAGTACAAGACCTCTACTATGCTGAGAAACCGAGGTCACTTTGTAAAGCATTTTGGCCAAGATTTTGCCAAAGCTTGCCCCAACCCCACCTGACCGCGCCCTCTGGAATTCGGTAGACTAGAGGTTGTTCTAGTGTTTGGACTCTCTTCCAGGACCTCCTATGATCTCGGTTTTGCCTCAAGCGGTTTCCTCAGCGCCTACCATAGCTCCTGAAAAAACACGCCAGACGACTCGCAAGCCGTACCCCAAGTACAAAATTATTGTTCTAAATGACGACTTCAATACCTTTCAGCATGTGGCGGAGTGTTTGGTGAAGTATATTCCCGGCATGGTGAGCGATCGCGCCTGGGACTTGACCAATCAAATTCACCACGAAGGGCAAGCCGTGGTGTGGGTCGGCCCCCTGGAACAGGCGGAACTGTACCACAGCCAACTGAACCGGGCCGGGTTGACCATGGCACCTTTGGAACAAGCCTAGTCGGCTATCAAACCAGACGTGACAGGTCAACAGGGTCTACGGTTCACGGTCTACGGTTCACGGTCTACGGCTCGCCTTAAGCCGCTTACCATGAACCGTGAACCCTAAGTCACATTTCCTGCCATTATTTTTTTGACTGGACACTTGCGTTTATTGATCGAATTTTTGACAGCCCTAACTACCCCTACCTATGGCACAAGCTTCGGATGGTCGTCTCGTTTGGAACCACTCCACTCATTTACCCGGGCTGATTCCTATCCTTGAAAAACTCCTCGATCAGCAACCCAGCATTGGTACTGTTACCCCTGGGGTGATTGCCCAGGTGCGAGCCCATGCCCCAGCCCTACGGATCAAGGTTTCGGTGCCGATTCGGGGCGGGTTTAAGCTGATTGCCCGCAAGGGTAAAACCGTGCAGGAAGTGTTTGTGCTGACAGACTTGGAGAAGTCGGATCTGGAGGCGGCTATTGCCCAGGCGATTGAGGCGGCGTGAGGGGGAAGGCAGAAGGTAGAAGGCAGAAGGCAGAAGGGGAATCTTCTGTTGGGTGTTGGGTGTTGGGTGTTGGGTGTGGGGTGTCGGGTGTGGGGTGTGGGGGATGGTTGGTTGATGTATGTCGCGGAGTAGTCGCCTGATTCAGGAGGGGCAGGCTAGTTTTAGGGTGGATGGGGCGTTTTATCGGGCGAAGAGCGCGATCGCTCGAGATCTGGCCATTCTGGCGGCTGCGGTTTATCGTCAGCGGCGGGGTCAACTGCGGGTGCTAGACGCCATGACCGGCTGTGGGGTACGCCCCCTGCGCTATGTGCTGGAAGCGGGGGCCGATTGGGTCTGGGCCAATGAGGGCAACCCCGACCAAGCTGAGCTGCTGGCCCAGAATCTGGCGGTGCTACCCCCCGACACCTATCGCATCACCCACCAGGATGCCCACCAGGTGTTCTTTAGCTGTTACCAGGATCGGGACTTCTACGACCTGGTGGATATCGACAACTTTGGCGGCCCAGCCCCCTTCGCCAGCACGGGCCTCTGGGCCACCCGCCTTGGCGGCCTGCTGTACTTAACCAATACCGATGGCCGCTCCACCAGTGGCCATGACCTGGGCCGAAGTTTACAGGTGTATGGGGCTGGGGTGCGATCGCATCCTGCGGTTCACGAACAAGGGCTGCGGCTATTGTTGGGCCATGGGGCGCAGATCGCCGCCGCCCGCCGCCTGGGCCTTGAACCCGTCTTCTCGCTATTTACCGGCCAGGTCCACCGGGTGATGGTGCGCCTGGTGCGCAAGCCCACCCTAACCCCCAAAAACTATGGCTTTCTGGCCTACTGCCACAGCTGCGGCCATTTCCAAACCGTAGGTTGGGGCAAACTCAGCCGGGTCACTTGCCCTTGCCAAACCCAGTCCCAGGCCGCTCCCACTGTGGTCTTGAGTGGCCCCCTGTGGCTGGGACCACTGCACGACCCAGAGACCCTCAAGGCCATGGCCTCCCTGGCTGATACCTGGGACTGGCCGTCCCAGGCCAACTTACTCAGGGTGATGCAACAGGAAGCCACCCTTCCCCCCTACTACTATCCCTTAGGAGACATTGGCCGCCGAGGCCAGATGGATATTCCCAACCGCGATCGCCTGATGGCCGCCCTCCAGGCCCACGGCCACCAGGCAGCCCCCACCCACTGCGACCGGCAGGCGATTAAAACCGACGCCCCCTGGGCGGACTGCTTAGCGGTTGCTAAAGCCCTAGGGAAGGGGAGGGGATGAGGAAGGGGAGAAGGCAGAAGGCAGCTTCCCACTAACCCCGCTGGGGTGAGCAGAAGGTGGAAGAAACAAAACTGTTTCCAGTTTGGCGACAATCAGGGTGTTTTGACATCGATTAGCCTTTGTTTCTTAGGAGAAGGCGGAGCAATTCAAAGTTCAAAGTTCAAAATCCAAAATCCAAAATCCAAAATTTAGAACCGCAAACCCGAAACCCAAAACCCCCTTCCCACCCATCCACCCCCATCTCCCCCATCTCCCCCATCTCCCCCACCCATCCCCCCATCCACCCATCCCCCCATCCCCCCATCCACCCATCCCCCCATCCACCCATCCACCCCTACCAAACCCGCCGCGCCAACCCCAAAGCCTGAGGCCGCACCAACTTGCCCTGGGGAGTTCTCGGCAGGGCCGCGATCGCGATCCAGCGTTTGGGCTGCTTGAAGGGGGCCAGTTGTCCTTGTAATAAGCGGGGTAGGGTAGCCAGGGGCAAGGTGGGGGAAATCACCACCAGGGCACACAGTTGCTGTCCCCAGCGATCGCAGGGCAACCCCACCACACAGGCATCTTGCACCTGGCCGGTGGCCAGCAGGGCGGCCTCGATTTCTTCGGGGAACACATTTTCGCCGCCGGTGATCAGCTTGTTGCTGCGGCGGCCCACCAGGTGCAGATAGCCTGATGCATCTAAATGGCCTAAATCGTCGGTGCAGAGTTCGCCCTGGGGGCTGTGGGGCTGTGAGGCTGTGGTGTCGGTGGGGGTCAGGCTGGTGATCGGGCAGGGCTCCCCCTTCCCAGGCTTGAGTACCACATATCCCGCTGCCAGGGAGGTGGCGGCAATGGTGACGGTCCCCACTGTTTCTGGGGGCAGGGGCTGCCCCTGGGCATCGAGAATGCGCAGACTGGCGTGGGGCAAAGCTCGACCGCTGCCCCCCTGGCCCGCCAAAAACTCCTGGGGTAGCAGGGTGGCCACCTGGGAGGCGGTCTCGGTCATGCCGTAGGTGGGGGCCAGGGGAATGTACCGGGTTCTGGCCCGCTGCAACAACCGAGGCCAGGGGGGAGCGCCCCCCAGCAAAACCGCTCGAAAGCTGCGGAGCCAGGACTCTACCTCTGGGCCCTGATCCAGCAGCCACTGCAATTGGGTGGGGACCAGGGATAGAAATCCAGGCTGGGGCAGTGGTAGTCGCTTCCCCTGCTTCAGATTGCCATAGGGCTGCACCGCCAGGCATCCCCCAGAGGCCAGCACCCGTAGCCCCTGCATTAGCCCACTGACGTGGTACAGCGGCAACACGCAGTAGGCATTCACTACAGTGACGTCAAAGTGCTGGCGAAAGCCCTGCACCGCTGCCATCAAACTCTGCCGGGTGTGGATCACACATTTCAGTTGGCCCGAGGTTCCCCCGGTGGGAATGAGGATTTTGTCAGCCGGGGTCGCCAGGGGCCAGGCACAGGGGTAGCTGCTGATTCCTGCTTGAATTGGGTTAGCCCAATCGGGCTGAAAGTGTTGATTGACGGGGTGCCATTCGCGATCGCCCCAGCCAGGATTCGCCAGCACGATGCCACAGCCTGCCCCCCAGGCGGCCAAAAATGCCAGCCAAAATCGCTGGGGATCGACCTCGGCAATCAGCACCGCTGGGCTCTGCCGTCGGCTTAAGGCCTGCTCCAACAACTCCCGTTGCGGCCAGAACGCCTGAGGGGCTACACCGATTAGCCAGTCATCGTGCCAGCGGCTCGTGCCGCTGGGGAAAAAGGGAAGATCCACAAATGCCATGGCCCAATGCTATAGCAAAAGGGATGGGGCACAAGGCCGTGGTTCCCCTGGCTGAGACGAACCCAAGTTGCTACCCTGAAAGGCAGCTGCCCTGACCCTACAGTATGACGCCATGACTACCCCAGCCAAGACCCTGTTCGAGCAGTACCTGGCCCCGATCTTCTCTCGCCTGATTGATCGAGAAGCCATTCTGCGCCTGCGAGATAGCATCGACTGGGAACAGGCGATCGCCAGTTTCACCAATCCCCAGGTGGTTTACCCCGAGTACTACAAAACCAGTAACTTCCATGGGGTTAAACAGGGTTACCTGAATGTGGATGCCGCCCTCACCTACGACCCCATCACTCAATATGTGCTGCCCCCCCACGAAACCTGGGTGCGGGAAAGCCTGATCAAGGCTATCCACGGGGCACCCCGGCGGATTTTAGACCTGGGCTGTGGCACCGGCAGCACCACCCTGATGCTGAAGCGGCGGTTTCCCGAAGTGGAGGTGGTGGGCCTAGACCTCTCTCCCCAAATGTTGGTGATGGCAGATCGCAAAGCCCGAGACGCTCACCTGGATATTACCTTTCGCCACGGCAATGCCATGGTGACGGGCCTACCCGACGGCGCCTTTGATGTGGTCTGTGCCACCTTGCTGTTTCATGAAACGCCCCCTGCCGTCGCCAAAACCATTCTGCGGGAAAGCTTTCGGCTGTTAACCCCAGGGGGGCAGGTATTGATTTTAGATGGCAATCAACGCACCCTGCGGGCCACCGACTGGCTCAGCAACATTTTTGAAGAACCCTTTATTCGTGACTATAGCCAGGGCAATGTCGATGCCTGGCTGGGCTTTGCTGGGTTCGAGGCCGTCCGCACCGAGGATGTATTTTGGCTCAACCAACTGAGCTCTGCCCGGAAACCGCTACCCGTCCGCGATCGCGCCCCCACCACTACCGCTACAGACCTCACTGGGGGGATGGCCTACCCGCAGCCCGCCTAGGGCGGAAAGGCAGAAGGTAGAAGGCAGAAGGCAGAAGGCAGAAGGCAGAAGGCAGAAGGGAGAAGGGCGTAGCCTGTGCATAGCAGGTAGAAAGGGAATCCTGCTCTAAGCAAAGGTTTGAGCTTGCGGCGGTGGGTGAGTCATGGCTGCCTCAGAGCACTCGTGTTGAGTCAAAAAAATAATGACGGGAGATGTGACTTAGGGTTCACGGCTCATGGTGAGCGGTTGAAGGCAAGCCGTGAACCGTAGACCGTGTACCGTTTACCGTAGACCTCGTTGCCCCGTCACGTCTGGCTTGCCTGAACACTAGTACACCAAGGCAGAAAACAACCTACTGCTCAGGACGCTTAAAATCCTTGCGCAGCAGCAATTTTTCACCTTGAACTTTGCATTTTGAATTCCGCGCAGCGGTACTAGTTAGGAGTTATTGTGCTCGTTGCTACTAGAGACAGCCCAGGCCGCCGAGACTCAATGGTTTCGATGGGGCGGTTTTGTAACCAGGCGAAAAACGCCGCTGCCCCCCCCAGCACCAGGGTGGTTAAAACGACTAGCTGCAACATAATGCTGTAACGCATAGCGTCATTGTCCTTAACGAGTTGACATCACCTTACAAGCCCCGTCGCCTTAGTTGTCGATTTAGCCCGTACAACATGCCCCAGAGGGGCAGTACCGTCAAGGCCAATCCCAACCAAAAGCCATGGGCCACAGCCGTTCCCTGGTCCAGGGCCCACCCCCCCAACGGGGGAGCCACCAGATAGCCAAAGGCCCAAGCCAAAGAGTTAACCGACAAATAAACCCCCCGCTGGTCATCGGCAGCCATCGCCACCACCAAAGCCGAGGCAATGGGCGTATAGGCCACCATCGCCAGTGCCATCACCCCCAAAGCCAATCCGGCCCACAGGTAACTGCCGGTTTGGGTACCGGCCAGCCACACCAGGCAAAACCCCATCCCCCACAACAGGGCCGACCCGGCCAGCCCCTGGGTCGGGGGATACTGCTTTAGCCAGCGGGCCATGGGTAGTTGGGCCACGACCGCCAGCACCACATGGCCGGTGAATAACAGGCTTAAGGTGCCTTCCGAAAAGCCGGGGGTGGCCACCTGGTTGAGGTACACCGGCAGGGTACTCTGCACCTGAGCCAGATAGCTGGTGAGCAGAATATTCACCAGGGTAAAGACCAGCAGTGGCCTATCTTTCAGAGCCTGTCCCCACCCCTGCCAGAAGGCTTTGGGCGGGTTGCCCGGCGGTCGGGTCTCGGCGATGGCCCCATAGATGATGCCGAAAAACAGCAAAAATGTAATGCCATCCACCACAAACAAGGCCCGATAGGCCCCAGTCAGGGAAATCAGTGCCCCACCCAGTACCACCCCCAGGCCCAGGCCCACATTATCCGCCAGGCGCACCAGGGCGTAAGCTTCGTTGCGCTGTTGCGCTGTAGTGAGATCAGCTGCGACTGTCTCAGTGGCGGGCCAATAGAGCCCCACCCCAAACCCCATCAACAGGTTACCCAGCAAAAACAACGGAAACCCCTGGGTCAACACCAGTACTCCATCGGCGGCCGCTGAGACCAGGGCTGAAACCAGCAACGTGGGTCTGCGGCCCCAGGTGGGAGAATCGACCCAAGACCCGGCCAAAATCCGCCCGAACAGGCCAGTGACAGAGCCGAGGCCAATGCCGATGCCTACCTGGGTGGCCGATAGCCCCACCTGGCTGACAAAGAATATGGGCGCATAAAACAAGGTAAAGCCAATGCCCACCTGGGAGAGCAACCGCCCCCCCGCCAAAATCCAAATGCGGGTATCCAGGTCAGGCAGCCACTGGCGCAGACGAGTTAGCACAACGTTCATGACGGCGGTGGTAAGGGGCGCCGGGGACGCCGCAGCGCATCAATCAGGGCCACAGTGCCCCCCAGGGCGCCCCACAAAATCCAAAGGCCCAGGTCATAGCCTTTGCGCTGGGCTACCAGAGCGGCTCCCAGGCCAATGGCACAATGGGCTAGCATAAGCAGGGTGGTGGGCGCGATCGCGCTATTGGTTGTCAAGATTGGCTCAAACAGCATCAGGTCTAAGGTATGGTAACCCTTGAAAAAGGCTTAACCTGTGCCTTTATCCGCGACTGGACACATTAGGCCCAGAGGCTGACTCAAGTTGGATAATCAGCACCATAATAGCCATTAATTCCACACTTTCCCTATGCGTAACCCCCTCTGGAGGCTGAAATCACTGCCCTGGATTACCCTGTTGCAGGCGGCGGGGTTGGCGGTGGCGATCGCTACGGTGGGCGATATTTTGTTGGTGCAGGTCTTGAACTGGTTACTCAGCGGGGTCACGGGCGGCCTGATGCCGATTGTGCAATTGGTGTTGTTAGTGTTGCCAGTGGCTGTGGGGTATGCGATCGGGGCGCTGACTCTGGCGGTGATGGAGCGGCTATTCCGCCAGGTCTACCTGGACACGGCTGTCCTGTGGGCCTTGATCCCCTGTGTGGCCCTGGTGCTGTTTTTAAAGGGTACCCTGCCCCTACCGGGCTTTTTTGTGGCCATGGGCTACCCCCAATTGGTAGGGGTGCTGTTGGGCGTCTTTGTCACCGGCAAACGCCACTGGCGCCGCTGGTAGGTTGCTCTGGTGGATATAAACCAAATCCAAGTCCAGACCTGGAGTTATGCCCGGGGGAACACTCCAGATCCCAAGCTGGACTTGGTATAAAACGGGATCAGAAGAGAGTCAGCCGGGTCTTTGAGTTGCCCCTACCAACCTGGCTGACTCTGGGTGATTTTTGGAAGCCGTCACCAGCTTCACAGGAGCAGGGCTGGACTCTTCTTTATACGCCTTAGCTATTCTCAAGTACTTTTGAATGTCGCACTGAAGCACGTAACGACTGGAGCGAGCAAAGTCCGTAAACCGCTCTAAGGCTTTGTGGCTGCCTTTACCCACCCGGTTAGCGTAAGAATCGTTGATAAAGCTACGCTCTATCAGCGGAGCAATCACATTGCATAGGGCATGATGTACCACTCGATCGCGGTAGGGAGCTGCCGAGATCATCCGGCGAGACTGTTCAGAATTTTGTGTAAGCGGTCTACAATCCCGATACCTGAGGAGACCGCATTATGCCAAGACGAAAGCAAGAACCCAATCGCGTCGATGACCTGCTCGACGACCTGTTGAGTGATTGACCAGAGTCCCGAAGACATTCTCGGCGAGTCTGGCTTGCTGAAACAGCTCACGCAGCGCCTAGTGGAGCGTGCCCTGGCAGGAGAACTCAATCACCACCTTAAGACCGAAGCCCTCGCCTCTGCCGATGAGACGGAGGACAAACCACGAAACAGCCGAAATGGGTATTCCGCTAAAACCGTGCAGTCTAAACACGGGTCGCTAGACTTGTCGATTCCGCGAGATCGTCAGAGCACCTTTGAACCGGTGTTGGTGCCTAAACATCAACGCCGGCTCAGGGGTCTGGATGAGAAGATTGTGACACTCTATGCCCGGGGTCTCAGCACCCGTGATATCGCCCTGCAACTGGAAGAGTTGTATGGGGCACAGGTATCGGCGTCGCTCATCAGCGAGGTCACCGATACCGTCAGTGAAGACGTCAAAGCCTGGCAGAATCGACCCCTCGACGAGCTGTATCCGATTGTTTATCTCGACGCCCTCTACGTCAACATCAAGGTCGCAGGGCGGGTCAGTAAACGCGCGGTCTACGTCGTGTTGGGGATCAACCGCGAGGGTAGCAAAGATGTCCTTGGGCTCTGGATTGGAGAAGCCGAAGCGGAAGGGGCCAAATTTTGGCTCAAGGTGATTAAGATCAAAGCCGTCTTCCCTGACGAAGAGTCCGTCTTCAAGTTGATGTATCTGGCCTTGGACAATATTTCAAAACGATGGACTCGACCCATCAGAAATTGGAAGGCCGCTACCTCACATTTTGCTATCCTGTTCCCAGAACGCTTCAAGCTTTGAACCAAAACCCGCTTACACAAAAATTAGATCACTCTCACATTTTCCTGGCCCACGGCTTTAATTTGGGGTCAGTCGTCGAATTTGATTGAATGTCCAAGCGCCAATTCCGTGATCTGGCAAGGACAACGCCGATTTTCGCCCTGGTCAGCCAGGCTCTGCAAACGGTAGTTACCCCTCCGCGTCATCCATCGGTCTAAAAAACGACCCCAACCCCTCCACTGCCAAGACAACCACCTCCTCGATCGCCTCAGGGTTCAGCTCATCCCCGATCGCAGCAGCACCGGCTTCAGTCTCAAACTCGCAGATTCTTCCTCCCACGCCATAGCCCGCCTCCGCTTCCAGCACGCTGATGTGGGTGATCGGAACCAGCTGATCGACCTCGCCCGGCTCAGCAATATTCAGCGCCAGGTGGCAGCCTTCGCGAAAGGTCGTTTTCCCCAGCAAGTCTTGCACTCGTTTCGGCGCACCCAAACGCCATACCTCTGGTTCGCTGTCCTCGGCTGGATGCGCCCCCAGCAAATGCCCTTGCCCCAGAGCCTCCACAATTCTGTGGACGATAACCGGGGTCTGTAAGTGGGGCGTAACCCAATAGGTCTCCAGCTCTCGCCTGAGATCCGGCCAGGGCTTGAGCTGTCGTTGGCTCAGCCCCATGTCAAAGTAGGCTGGGGCAATGCCGATGGTTTCTTGAATGTCCTGATTTTTGAACTGCAACTCCAGCACCGCCGCATCCGGCAATTCAGGATGGGAAGAAGGCAAACTGATCAGCCAGTCGTGATCTTGAAACAGGCGATCGTCCATCAGGTAACTTTCAATCAGGTCTTCCCATTGCTCGATGTCCGTTTCTTGGGGTGACTTCGGGATCCAGGGCAGAAAGTCTAGATAGGTTTTCTGGTCAATCGCCTCTTGCGCCCGAGCGCTGCACGATTGAATTAGGGCTTCAGACAGTTCACCCGGCTCACCGGCCTCTTCATAGAGAATGCTCTCAACCATGTCTACCAACGACAAGCCATGGAGAGCGTAGAAAAATAGGAGCACCTGTCGACGCCAGAAGTCGCCCCATTTTGAGAGGCCAGGCTCCATAGACTCAAGCTCCTGGGTCGTTTCAATCTCCATAACAATGAGGCCTTTCATGCACTCAAATGGAATCGCCCCTGCTTCAGCAAGCATGGCATTTTGCCCCCCAAGGGGAGATAACGGATCCATAATTGCTATGGCCGATTCACAGACCGCCGCTAGCTTTGCGTCGCTGGGTAGGGCATCAAACTGCTCCGTGACATCAATACACTCAAACGGATCGTCAACATTGAGGTCGCGCAGCTCGTCGAATTTCTCAAAGAATGCTGCCACAAAGTTGGCGTACATCCACCGTTCGATTTCATTAGCATAGGGTTGCCCGTGTTTGACTGGCCACATGTCGCATTTCCTATTCTCTGTCAACTTGCGGAATGTCGGTTGGGTTAATAGGGTAACCACACGGCCTGAACGCCTGCATGGGGAAGCCTTTGCGGCTCAACCTTGGTCGGAATACTCGTGAGTTGTTCTTCTGGGGTGGAGAACAGAGGCAGAAGCAAAATACCATCTAGTTGTGGTGTTCCATCCGAAGCATTTACTGGTGTTAAGTCTAATAAAGCAACTAGCCCATCCAGGGCGATATCAAAGTGAATTCTTGAATCTGAGGGCAAATTAAGAAGCCGACTCACCTCCTGCGTTTCTAAATTAATGGCTGCTAGAAACGGCTCTTCCAAGTACAAGTCAGTATCGGGAACTTCGACTAACTCTGTGGCCAAAATATAGAGAATCTGCCCGGTGGGGGCAAACTGTGCGTCGAGGAAGTAGCTAGAGATATTCAGCAGTGGAATATCTTCCCCTCTGGCTAAACTCACTAGGGCAAGGGTTTCTGTAAACCGCCGCTCAGGATCATTTTGATTAAAATTCACCATGGCTGCTGTTAGTCCATCCTTGCTGATATCGAGCACTCGCCCATAGTCAGGTAAAAAATCGATGACCTCGGAGCGGCCTACAAACGGTTCAAACTGAAGAATGGCAGTGCCCTCCCCCTGCAAAAGCAGCAGAGTTTGACTGTCGGGGCCGATCGTAAAGTCACCCCCTGGCTCTGTAGGTATGGGCCTGGCTCTGCCCCTATGCAATACCCAAGGGCCAAAATCGCTTGGATCTTGTTGGTTTACCCGCTGCACTACAATGGTTTGTCCGTCTGGAGACAGGTCAAACTTTAAGTTCTGATAGTCTTTGTCGTCTAGCAGTAGCTCTAATTCTCCCGGAGTAGCTGGGGCTGATAGCCAAAGCCACAGTCTTCGCCACAGGGACAAACTACTGCTAGGGGGCTGAATGCCGGTAGTGACGGTGTAGAGTTTGAAGTCAAGCAAACTAGCTTGGGCAGAGGTGTCAGCGGCCATAAACAGAACCTTATCTCCAAGTGGATAGGGTTCGAAGTCAATTATCGCTAAGTTGTCGGGGGTGAGGATGGTGCGCTCTTGGCGGCCTAGCTCGGCCAACACCAGGCGATTGGCTTCGTCGCCTGCCGCGCCAATGTACAAAAACCGGCGGTGCTGAACCTGAGTAGTGCTGCGATCAAGCCCAGCAGGATACTTGCCAGGAGCGAAGGCCTGGCTTATCCAAATCATTCCGACTATCCCTACAGCTATCAATGCTGCCAGTTGCAGCCAGCGGCGACGGGCTGCTTTTGGGCGATTATTGAATGGCCGCATCTCTTCTGGCACTTCTAGAGACACTCCGGCCACCTTAACTGAATGCCGCCCGCCACCTGGTAATTGCCTAAATTGATCCATGGCCGATTCCGACTCTCCTTGGGTCAGCTGCGCCATGCCCCGAGCATAATGTCGTAGGGTTTGGCCTGCCCCATCAGCCAGAGGCAGTTGCTCTAGCAGAGTTGCCATACGCCCCCATTCGACTCCATCTTTTCCGGGTACACCCACTAGACTGCGGGCTAAATCGTGCATCAACCTAGGAGATTGAATCTGGGCCAGGGCTGTCCAGCGCTGAGCTTGAGCCAGGTCTCGCAAGTCTAGGTCTGCACTTTGAAGCTGGGAGGCCTGATGGTAGGTCAATAAAAAAGTGGCCAGTTCATTGAGTCGTTTAGCGCCAAAACGAGGATCTGCTTTCAGCTGTTCAAGCAGGGAAGCACGAATATCGGCATCGATTTCATAGAGGTTGAACCCTACCTCCTGACAAAAGGGAGCTAAGAGAATGTCTGCTACTGCCACCCAGGGAATATTGAGAGAGTGGCCATAGCTATCAGAACGAAAATGAGCCCAGAGCCGGTAGAGCAAATCGGGGGTTAGGGCTATGGGGAATGCAGCGTGGTAGGCCAAATCGAGGTGGGCCTGGCCAAATTTATGGAGAAAGTGGGTTAGTTGCTGATCAGTCTGTCTTGCTGTCATGGGTAGCCCCCTCCCTGGCCTTTTAACACGGCAATAGCTTGATCTAAACCAGCCCGATTAAACTCAAACATCGGCACCCGATTTGCAATCGCCTCGGCGGTGGTGCCCGACCAGCGATCTTGGGGCATTGGGTTGAGCCAGGCCAGATAGCGCACTCGGTAAGACATCTGCTGTAAAAACCGTTCTGTAAGTGCTAACCGGCCTGGGTTCCAGCGTCCGTAGGCCGCTCCTGCATCGCTGACGATAAACAATCCAGCATAGTCTGAGTTAATCGATTGAATCACCTGGTCAACGGCATCAGCCGACTGACAGTAAGGGTCATGAAACAGTACTTGAGCTGGACTGTTGTGAAAGTAATAGATCCTGGCCTGGGTTGATTGGCCTCCCTGTAGGGCTGTCTCCACCAGCCGCTGAGACAACCCATGAAACGGTGCCATAGAACCATCTTGGTCAATCAGCAGTAATACCTCAGCCCGATTCACCCGGCGGGGACGAAACACCGGGGTTAGCAACATGCCCTGCCGACCGATATCGTCTATGGTTGCTTCTATATCTAGCTCGATGGGCGGGCCTGATCGCACCATACGTCTTAGGTAGCGCCAGCTTTGCTTCATCTGCCGTTGCGTGACGGGTAGGTAGTCTCCAGTAGGCAAGGGCTGATTTAGTCGGGCAATTTGAACCTCATCACGTATTTGCTGAGTCAGGGCCAAAGTAAGTCCAGAAGGTGCCTTTGAGCGTTGGCGCTGATTCTGAGATGACTTAAACTGCGACCACCCCCAGATCGCCCCTGACAACAGCCAAAGGACAATCCATATCGCCAAACCATGCTGCTGCCACCACGGAATCGGTTCTGGCTGCACCACCATAAGAGCAGGAATATTCGATAAATTAGGCAAGGATCCGACTGGCAACTGAGTCTCTAAGTTATTATCGGGGCTATCCGTTTGGTTGTCTGTAACTAGCTGATTAGCTGCTTTGTAGAGCACATCAGACTGAGTATTTATTTGCAGTGGCATTCGCCCCAAACCAGTTCTAATGTCCTGGCGTAATGTCATCAAGGCAGCGGCAATAGCTAGAGTGCTGATTCCTAATGTTGCCAGTGAAGCGGCTTTAAAGTTGAACCATTTGCGGCGCGATGAAGCTTGTGGAGCTACTGCGGCAATCTGCTCAGGCAACTGCTGAATCAGACGATTAAACTGCACTTCGAAAACTTGCGCATCTTCTGGCGACTTGACCCATACCGTGCGGCAAAGCCGCTCTAAAGCAGCACGATTTTTAGTGCCATATCCCGCCTGCCAGGCCTTCAGCACCAGCTGATATTCGCCGATGCCCAGAGGCAGCCCGCACTCGCGCAGTTGGGTAAACAAGTCCAGTAAGGGCAGTTCTTCTGGGGGCATGGCATCAAGCGGTTTGAGCTTTATAGCGCTGGTAGGCATCCTGGCTTTTGAGCAGTATCCCAGGATAGGGTAAAGGGCCGTCAAGCTGCTGCAAAATCGCCGACTCTGGCTGTCGCAGTAGCACCTTCATCCAGTCCACCAGCTCGCTAGTGCTAACCTGTTTTCCCATAAAAGCCCGCTCAGTTTGTTGTTTTTCCCGCAGGTCTAGAAAGCGACTGACGGAGGTGTTGACTACCTGGGGTGTTGCTGCGGAGTATTTTGGGGTTGGGAACAGAGCCTGAATAATCTCCACCAGCCGTTGCCGACTGGGAAACGCCACATAGTGGAACAGGCAGCGCCGCAGGAAGGCATCGGGTAGGTCTTTTTCATCATTGCTGGTGATGAACACAATCGGGGCTGTCTGGGCCTGGATCTGCGCTCCCACCTCATCAATGGTGAATCGGCGTTCGTCGAGCTCTAGCAGCAGGTCGTTGGGGAAGTCAATGTCGGCTTTGTCAATTTCGTCGATTAGCACCACGGTGCGCTGTGGGTTACGAAAGGCGCGCCCCAAGGGGCCAAATTTGATGTACTCAGTTGGCTTGTGGATGCGGGATCGATCGGCTTCGGCAAGCATGGCGTTGGCGGCCAGTTGGGCATCTCGCAAACGCCCTACGGCATCGTAGGTATACAGCCCATCCCTGGCGCAGCTGGTGGATTTGACGTACCAAGTCTCGAAGGGGAGGGCTAGTTCGTAGGCGACGGCATGGGCCAGGCGGGTTTTACCGCAGCCGGGTTCCCCTTTGAGTAATAAAGGACGCTCTAGAAAAATGGCCAGGTTTACTGCCTCTACCAGTTCGTCGCTGGGCAAATAGGGGGTAAGTAACTGCCCGGTAACTGCATCGCGCTCCCCCGGACGTGGCTGCACGTTACCGCTGTACTCGGGTATATCAGTCAATATTTCAGCCACTTATCCAGTTCCTCAAACCAATCAAATCCACACTGCTTACAAATTTCCTGCAAGACCAATTCTGGAATGCCCTGGTCACTCTCCGCCAGAATCTTATCCACGGTCTGATCAATGCCCTGGGTTAGCACCGGGGGCAGGTCACGGTACTGGGCCACTATCCAGTTCATCAACTCCTGATTGGTAAATTCCTGAAGTTGAGGAGGTTTTATTGGTTTACGGGGATCCCAGTTGGCGTCTAGCTTTTCAACCCAGGGCAGTTGCCACTGGGCAGCCTTACCAGCGTAGTCGATCAGAAACATCAGCAGTTTGCGATCGCTCTCTCCCAGGCTGGCCATTTGTATGCGCTGAATCAGGGGTAGCCAAAACTGCTCAATCAGATTTCGCAGGGCAGCCTCTGGCATGGTGTTGACATCGTGCAACACAAAAATCACATCCTGATTCAGCCACCAGCGATAGACACCATCGGCCACGGTTGTGGCGGTGATTTCTTGGCTCTTTAGATTTAAGCGTTTACCCATTTCTCGCCAGCAGGCTTCCACATCTCGGCGGCGACCGGTGCGACTCAAATCAATGGTTACAACTTTGCTGACCGTTTGCAAGGGCACATATTCCACCACCAGGCGATTCAACAGCCAACGCTGGCCATATTCTGGCAGGCCATGGATCAAAAAAGCGGCTACCGATTCTGTTGCGATCGCCCGTAAAAACAACTCTGCCTGCTGCTGATATCCCAGCTTCAGCAGAGCCTTGTAGAGATTGCCCTTAAATACCTGCCGGGCTTCAGTGAGCTCATGAAGGGTGCGCTTGATACCTTGGGCCACATCCAGTAGGGCTTCGTCTCGGTCGAGCCATGTGGTAATGGGTTTGGCGTTTTTGGGTAAGGCCTGCAATTTGCTAAAAGGGGCATCTTGCCAATCCACCGGGCGCACAATCACTGGAATCACCCGGGCATCCCCGGCCTCATGGCGCTCCATGGCCCGCTGCATTTCTACGTCATAGCAGTAGTCGGAAGCTACAAAGTCAGCACTGACCAACAGCAAAATGATGTCGGCTTGGTTGAGCCGTTGGTCAATGTCGGCGGCCCATTCGGTTCCGGCTTCGATTTGGCGATCGTACCAAGTATCGATGACACCTCGGCGCTGCAAAATACTGAGATGCTTGGCCAGGTCATCCCGTAAGTCTTCGTCTTGGTGGGAATAGGAGAAGAAGACTTCAACACCCATAGTTTCCCTTTGCCAGGTTGCTCCATGTCCGAAGTATAGCTGAAACGGCCTCAGTGATAGTCGCTGGAGCTAAGTCGCCGCTGTTGGGCCACCCAGTATCCTGACCGGCTGCGGAGGGTTGCCGTGACAGGGTAAGATCTGTGCTTGGTTGAGCAACTGAGAGGATAGACCCCTGAAAACCCGTGTCATCATTGTCCGCCATGGGCAAAGCACCTATAACCAACTAAAACGCATCCAGGGCCACTGCGACGAGTCAGACCTGACCCCAGAGGGGGAGGCCCAGGCGCTACAGGTGGCCCAGGCCCTCTATGGCATTCCCTTTGATGGGGTCTGGGCAAGTCCGCTGAAGCGGGCGCGCAAGACCGCAGAACTGATTACCCAGACCCTGCAAAAGACGCTTCCCAGTCTGACGGCCCCCAGCTTTACCGACGACCTCAAAGAAATTAGACTGCCCCTGTGGGAAGGCATGGCCTTTACCGACGCCGAAGCCAACTTTCCCGAGGAGTTTCACCGCTGGCGCACGGACCCGGCCAACTTCTCAATGGCCATTCCCCAGGGGGGCAGCACCATTGATGTTTACCCGGTGCGGGATCTCTACCAGCAGGCCGCCCGGTTCTGGCAAACACTCCTGGCTCAGGATCAGGGCAAAACCCTGCTGGTCATTGCCCACAGCGCCATCAATCGAGCCCTAATCAGCACCGCCAGCGGCCTGGGGCCAGAACATTTCAACCAGCTGCAACAGGCCAACTGCAACATCAGCGTGCTCAACTTTGCCAGCGGCTGGGGTAGCCCAGTGCAGATCGAGGCCATGAACCTGACCAGCCATCTGGGGGCGCCGCTACCCAACATGCGACGGGGGCATCGGGGACCGCGCCTATTGTTAGTGCGCCACGGAGAGACAGAATGGAATCGCCAGGGTCGCTTTCAGGGGCAAATTGATGTACCTCTGAATGAGAATGGCCGGGCCCAGGGGGAAAAAGCCGCTGACTTTTTGAAGACAGTGACCATCGATGCCGCTTACACCAGCTCCATGGCTCGCCCCCAGGAAACCGCTGAACTGATCCTCGAGCACCACCCTGGGGTTGCCCTCACCGCTGTGGACGAGCTGCGAGAGATTAGCCACGGGGAGTGGGAAGGGCTTTACGAAGCGGACATCGAAGGGGGCTATCCGGGGATGCTGCACCAGTGGCAAACCGCCCCGGAAACGGTGCAAATGCCCGCCGGAGAAAACTTACAGCAGGTGTGGCAGCGTTCGGTGCTGGCCTGGAAGCAGATTGTGGCCGCCCACAGCGGCGGTGAGCAGGTGCAAACGGTGCTGGTGGTGGCCCACGATGCCGTCAATAAGGCCCTGCTGTGCCATGTGGCGGGGCTGGGGCCAGAGGCCTTTTGGCGGTTTAAGCAGGGAAATGGGGCGGTCAGTGTGGTTGACTATCCCAATGGCATTGATAGCGCCCCGGTGTTGACTACCGCCAACATTACCACCCACCTGTCTGGCAGTGTGCTAGATAAGACGGCGGCGGGGGCGCTGTGACCACGGGTTCTCGAGGGCAGCATCAACTGATTCAGCAGGTGCGGGTGGTGGATGCACTCACCGGCACTGACCAGATCATGGATGTGCAGGTACGAGGCGGGATTATCCAGGCGATCGCCCCCACCCTAGAAACTATCGATGGCACCGAAGTGATTGATGGTCAGGGGAAGATCCTGCTGCCGGGCCTGGTGGATTTGTACAGCCAGTCAGGGGAACCGGGACACGAACCCCTGGAAACCCTGGAGTCGCTGCTGCAAGGGGGGCAGGCGGGGGGCTTTACCCGACTGGGACTTTTGCCCACCACCAGTCCAGCCATCGATCACCTGGCTCTAGTAGACCAGTTGTTGCAGCGACGGCAGGCGATCGCCCAATCCCGGCCATCTAACTCGCTACCGCACCTGTACCCCTGGGCGGCCCTGACCCGGGGCACCCAGGGGCAGCAGATGACCGAACTGGCGGAACTGGCCACTGGGGCGATCGCTGGCTTTGCGGACGGCCGCCCCCTGCAAAACCCACTGCTAGTGCAGCGGCTGCTAGAGTATGGGGCACCGCTGGCCAAGCCCATCGCCCTGTGGCCCTGCGATCGGGCTCTGCAAGCCACTGGCGTCATCCGGGAAGGTGCTTTTTCTCGGGTCTATGGCTTACCGGGGGACCCAGCCAGTTCTGAAACGGCGGCCCTGGCCGCCTTGCTGGAAACGGTGGCCCAGGTGGGTACCCCGGTACATATTATGCGGGTGTCCACGGCCCGCGGGGTAGAGCTGATCCAAGCGGCCAAAGACCGAGGTCTGCCAGTGACCGCATCCACCCCCTGGATGCATCTGCTGTTTAACAGCCAAGATTTACACAGCTACGACCCCAATCTGCGGTTGAATCCCCCCCTGGGCAACCCACCGGATCAGGCCGCCCTGCTGGCCGGGGTGCAAGCAGGAATACTAGATGCGATCGCCATTGACCATACCCCCCATAGCTACGAAGACAAAACCGTAGGCTTTCCCTCAGCCCCGCCAGGGGTGATTGGCCTGGAGCTGGCCTGGTCCATTCTCTGGGAGCGCCTGGTTGTCCAGAGGGACTGGTCACCCCTGACCCTGGTACAGGCCTTGAGTACAGGCCCCGCCACCATTTGGGGACAATCGCCCCCCAGCTTGCAGGCCCATCAGCCCACCGAGATGGCCCTGTTTGATCCCAACGCCCGGTGGGCTGTGACCCCCAAAACCCTGAAATCCCTATCAGCCAATACCCCCTGGTTGGGCCAGTCCCTGGCTGGGCGCGTGGTGCAAACCTGGGTTCCAGCTTCGTAGGAGCATAACCATAGGAGCATGATGATGACGGCCGCCAGTGCTGAAAATCAGTGGGTCAGTGACCCTGACAGCCCTCAGCCCCAGCTCTTGGCCAAGGCGGAGGCAATGCTGCAACACACCCCCTACTGTACTCTGGCCACCTGTTCCGCCGATGGGGTGCCCTGGGCCTCGCCTGTGTTCTTTGTCTACGACCCCGACTGGACCCTGTACTGGTCATCGGCGATCGCCTCGGTCCATTCACAGCATATCTACCACAACCAGGGCCGCATGGCGGTGACCGTCTATGGCACCCATAGCCCAGTGTTCAAGGGCCAGGGGCTGTACTTCAGGGGCACCGCCTCGGAATTGCAGCCCGAACGGGTAGCCGCCATTATGGAGCGACTATTTGACCGGGCCGGGGGCGATCGCCCCCACCGCGCCGCCGCCGATTATCTGGGCGACTCCCCCCGGCGATTTTACCAATTTCGGCCCCAGGCGGCATGGATCACCGGCGATCGCATGGCCGTCGGCAATCAACTGGTCGACACTCGGGTTAGCCTTTCAATCCGGCATGTTTAGGGAGTTAGCACGGGCTGACTCAAAACTCCGTTTCTTGAATGACTATTTTCTAGATTTGGGCAACTGCAAAGTAGAAACCAGGTTTCATGCCAAAGCTAACTTTTACTTACTGTCACTCCAAGCGATGTTAACCAACTCCCCACTGATCGGTTCTAAGGGTCCTTATCGGGGGCTGTCTACGCCGTAGTACGCCTGACCTAGTCCAAATCGGCCTTGCTAGTAAGTACGCAAAGCCAGTCTCAGGGGAGCACTCCACAAGGCGGGACGTTAAGGGGTTAATTGTCGTGTATCAATAGATACTTGTAAAGAAAAGCTCTGCGG
>NZ_SMDQ01000039.1 GCF_012911975.1 Nodosilinea sp. P-1105
GTGGGGAGATGGGGAGATGGGGAGATGGGGAGATGGGGAGATGGGGAGGTGGGGAGATGGGGAGATGGGGAGATGGGGAGGTGGGGAGATGGGGAGGTGGGAGGTTGCAGAATCTTTAAAGATCAGGTGTACTTAGAGTTCGCATGTACTGTACCCTTGATACAGTGGTGCTTTTGGTGCTTTAGCTTCGATGGTTCCCCGGCACATTACTCTACAAAACTTTCTCAGCTACCGTCAGGCCAGCCTCGACTTTGCTGGGTTGCATGTGGCCTGCATTGCTGGCCCCAATGGGGCTGGTAAATCGTCGTTGCTGGAGGCGATCGCCTGGGCCATTTGGGGTCAAAGTCGGGTGGCGGCCGATGACGATGTGATTCACCAGGGGGCGATGGAGGCGCGGGTCACCTTTGAGTTTCACCAGGGGGAGCACATCTATAAAATTCTGCGGGGCCGACACCGGGTGCAGGGCACCAGCCTCGAATTTCAGGTACAAACCGAGGCGGGGTATCGGGTGCTGACCCAGCGGGGGGTCAGGGCGACCCAGGGATTAATCTGCCGTCACCTCAAACTGGACTACGATACGTTCATCAATTCCGCCTATCTGCGGCAAGGTCGGACGGATGACTTTATGTTGAAGCGGCCCAGCGATCGCAAGCAGATTTTGGCCGACCTGCTAAAGTTAGACCACTACGATCAGCTGGCGGACCGGGCTAAAGAGCAGGCCCGACAACTGAAGGCGGAGCTGACCCTGGGCCAGGCTCAAATCGACGATATGCAGGCTGCCTTACAAGACTATGACGCTACGGTCCAGCGCTTGCAGGCCATGCAAACCGAATTGGAGACCCTGGAGCAGCAACAAACAGACGATCGCCAACGCTTGCAACACCTGAAAACCCTAGAACAGGACTATCAGCAGCAACAGCAACAGTTGGAACTGGTCAGCCAACAGCACGACCACCTGGCTCAGGTCTGCCGCCAAACCGCTGAGGCCCTGGCTCAAGCGCAAGCCCAACGCCGCCAGGGGGAAGCGATTCTGGCCCAAGCGGCGGACATTCAGGCCGGGATAGATCGCCTACAAGCCTTAGAAGCAGAGGATGCCCAGCTCAATCAACAGTTCCAGCAGTACCAGACATTGCAACAACAGCTCCAACCTGTGCGCGCCCAATACCAGGCTCAGCAGCAGGCCCTCCAGACCCGGCGGCAGCAGCAAGAAAGTCAGTTGGCAGCGATCGCCGCGCAACTGGCGGACCTAGATCAGATCCTCAAGCCGCAGGCGGAGGTCAAAGCGGCTCGGCAAAAACTGGCGGCGGCCAAGGCCCACCTCAAACACCTGGATGCGCTGCAACTCCAGGCAGAGCCTCTATTGCAGCGCCGCCAACAACTACAGGGGGATCTGCGCCAGGCCCAGACCCAGCTCAAAACCCGCTTAGAAGACTTGACCGCCACCGCCGCCCAACTGACCAAGCAACAGCAGCAGCAACCCCAACTGGTCGCCACCGTCCAAGATGTATCAGCCACCCGCAGCTATTTAGAGCGGCGGCGGCTTTACCAAGAACAGGTGCGAGAAAAGGGGCTGGAACGGCGCAGCTTTATGGAAGCCCTGCAAGTCACCCAGCGGAACTGTGAAGGACAGCTGGCCCAAGTGGCCCAAAAGCTACAATTGCTGACCCAACCTGAAGCGGCTTGTCCCCTATGCGATCGCCCCTTAGACCACCACCACCGCACCCTGGTGGAAGAACGACATCGGTTGGAACAGCAGGATCTCCAAGCTCACATTTGGGTGATTCGCGAGCAACTGGCGGCGTCAGAACGGGAAATCCAGGTGCTACGCCAAGAATATCGAGCGGTGGAAGCCGAACTGGCGCTGTATGCTCCAGTACTGCACAAACAAGGGCAGCTGGACGCTCAATTGGCCAACCAGGCCACCGTTGAGGCCAAGCTGCAACAGTTGGAAACAGAGCGTCAACAACTACAGCAGTGCCTAGAGGCCAACAGCTACGCCACCGACATTCAGGCCGAACTACGCCATATCGACCAGACCCTCAGTCAGCTCGCCTACGACGACCGTGACCATGCCCTGGCCCGAGGTCAGGTGGACCGACTGCGCTGGGCCGATATCAAGTACCACGAGATCAAACAGGCCCGACGACGCCAGGGGCGATTGCAACGCCAGCAGCAAGACTTGACCGAGGCCCTGGGCCAGATTAATGGCGAGTTGGAAAGCCTAGCGGCCAGCGAGCTGAAACAAGCACTAGACCAGATAGAGGCGGCGATCGCCCACCTCAACTATGCCGTCGACCACCATCAGCAGGTGCGCCAGGCTCTGCAAGCGGCCCAGCCCTGGCAACTGCGGCAGCAAAAACTACATCAGTGGCAGCAGCAGCAGCCCCAGCAGAGCCAACAGCTAACGGACCTGCAAGCCCAGTACCAGGCCCAACACCAGCAGCTGCAAGCCGTGGCTGAGCAACGAACCACCCTGACCAGCCAACTAGACAACCTGGGTTACGATCCCCAGGCACTACCTCGCCTAGAAAACCAGCGGCAGCAGCGGCAGCAGCGGCGGGAGACCCTACTAGCCCAAGGGGGCGCTTTGGCCCAGAAACAACAGCATTTGGCCTCCCTGCAGCAGCAACTGAGCCAAAAACAGCAGCAACTCCTGGGGACCCGGCAACAGCAGCGGGTCTACCAAGAACTAGCCCATGCCTTTGGCCGCAAAGGCATTCAGGCGATGATGATTGAAAACCTGCTGCCCCAGTTGGAGGCCGAAACCAATCGGCTGTTAGGCCGCCTGAGCAACCACCAACTGCATGTGCAGTTTGTCACCCAGCGGGCTAGCAAAAGCCGCCAAACCAAACTAATCGACACCCTCGACATTGTGATTGCCGACGCCCAGGGGACTCGCCCCTATGAAACCTATTCCGGCGGCGAGGGATTTCGGATCAACTTTGCCATTCGGCTGGCCCTGGCCCGACTCTTGGCCCAGCGATCTGGTACCGCTCTGCAACTGCTGATTATCGATGAAGGGTTTGGCAGCCAAGACCAACAGGGGTGCGATCGCCTGATTGCTGCCATCAACGCGATCGCCGTGGACTTTGCTTGCATCCTGGCCGTCACCCATATTCCCCACTTCCGGGATGCCTTTCAGGCCCGCATTGATGTCACCAAAACCAGTCAGGGATCCCAGCTTGCCCTATCCGCCTAGCCTGGCTATTCTAACCGACCATTACTAATCACGACGTTTTGTGAACAAGACTGGCGGTAGCGATTCATATTTCTACGCATTTTTAAGCTTTTCTTCGGTTTTAGCTTAAAAAATATGTCTCAGGGAATGCAATAACTAAGGAGTGAAAGCTTTATCCTATAAACCATTTGCGGCGTTATTCCCAGACTTGCGTCAGGGGCTAATGAGTATTAACGCTCATTCACGACAGCTTTAATAAATGTTACATTAGTTCACATAGAAACCACGTGAATCCCATGAATGCTTTAACCCTTGTACTTGAACTGCTTATCGCAGGAGCCGCAGGAGTTTACCTCGGCCAATTGGCCAAGGCTCCAGTGGAGCAAGAAGAGTTGATTCCGGTACCAGTTCGCGATCGCACCCCTCAGTCATAAGTTGGGTTGCCGCTTTAGCTGCCACCGGTCGTTGTAAGCTGCGGCAAACCTCTTCTACGTTTAGCTCTCTGCCTTGAAGGTCAATGGCTTTTCCAGTCAGGGTTTTGAGAGATATCATCTAGCGATGGCAGCTTAATCGCTTTAATCGCTACTAGCAAGTAACCGCCCCAGGGCGGCCCTGTTTTTGACCCGGCCCCTGTTAATCTAGCTTCGCCACACGATGAGAACTGCACAAAATTCCACCGACATGGTTCGCACCTATCTCAAAGAGATAGGTAGAGTTCCCCTCTTAACCCATGAAGAGGAAATCATTCTGGGTAAGCAAGTCCAGCAATTAGTTCAGCTTGAAGCGAAGAAAGCAGCCATAGAAAAAGATTTGGATCAGCCCTTGACCCTGGAGGCTTGGGCGGATGCCGTGAATATGCCCTTAGCACGGTTGCAAACGGTGGTGCAAGAGGGCAACTTGGCCAAGCGTAAAATGGTGGAAGCCAATTTGCGTCTAGTGGTGTCTGTGGCCAAGAAATATATCAAGCGCAATGTTGACCTGCTGGACTTGATTCAGGAGGGCACCATTGGCATGCAGCGGGGAGTCGAAAAATTTGACCCGACGAAAGGGTATCGGTTTTCCACCTACGCCTACTGGTGGATTCGTCAGGCGATTACCCGGGCGATCGCGGAAAAGAGTCGCACCATTCGCTTACCCATCCACATCACCGAAAAGTTGAATAAGCTTAAGAAAGCCCAGCGACAACTCTCTCAAAAGTATGGCCGCTCGGCCACTGTGGCAGAACTGGCGGTAGAGTGCGATCTCACTGTTAAGCAGGTCAGGGATTATTTAGAAAAGTCTCGTCAGCCCCTTTCCCTTGATCTAAGGGTGGGCGACAACCAGGACACTGAACTGGTGGAACTGCTAGAGGATGATGGCCCCTCTCCCGAAGACTTTGCTACCCAGTCTTCATTGAAGCAAGACATACACCGCTTACTGGGAGACCTAACCCCCCAGCAGCAAGAAGTACTCTCCCTACGCTTTGGGCTGATGGACGGTAAGACCATGACCCTGGCCAAAATTGGGGACATGCTTGCCATTAGTCGAGAACGGGTCCGGCAAATCGAACGGGAAGCCCTGACTAAGCTACGCAAGCGCCAGTCCGACATTCGGGAATACTTGGCCAGTTAAGCCAACCCCTGCAAAACATGCTGGGTGGTTAACAGCGCATTTAAACCGATAAATCCGCTGCATCGCCCCCGCTGCTCGGTCATGCCCAGGGCAATAGCTGAGGCCTGGGCCGAGTTGCGCACAAAGCGAGGTGACGTGTTGATGTAAACCACCGCGCTATCAACCAACTGAGTAAACTGGTTACTTTCACTGTAGGACTCGGTGACGATGCTGACAGCATGGTGACTGCCATCGCTGTTGACTAGAGTCGCTGCCATCTGTGCATCTGTCACCTGGCGAAGGGCCACGGTGCGACTTAAAAACGGCCGAGACCAGTCTTTGGGATCGGCAACCTGGAGGTCAAGTATGTCAGCCCCTAGGGCTGAATCGGCCAACAGCTGAAAGCCCTTTTCCCAAAGGCTATGGCAAAGCCTGAGGATGCTGGACGGGCTCAGGCTCTGATGAATCAGCACTTTCTCGATCGCATTAATGGCGTCCGGTTCCCCCCGATGGCTGTCGATCACCATGGTAGATACAGTCTCTGAACTACCACTGGCCGACCAGTAGAGATAGGTATTGCCCATGGCGGTGGGCAATACAGGGATCGCCGCTTGGCGAACAACTTGCTGCACTAGGTTGGGGCGACCATAGGGAATGACCAGGTCAACCCCTTGGTCTTGTAGCAGCCACTGTCGCGCCGCATCCCCTTCATTTTCAGTCAAGGATAAAATGCAAGTTTCGGGTAAATCGGCCTGCTCAAGAGCCGCATACAGGGCTTGCAAAATCACCTGGGTGGTTTGGCTAGCTTCGTTGCCCCCTTTCAAGATCAGCCCATTGCCAGTGCGGATACAGAGGCCAGCCATGATCGCTGCCAATTCTGGAAAGGCTTCGTAAATCAAGGCCACCACCCCCAGGGGCACCACTTGGCTATAGCCTGACATAGCCTGAGTGAGACGGCTGATCGGCTGGGGGGTCAGAACTCGAGGATCCCCAAGGGAGCCCAGCCGATGAAGGATTTTACAGGCGGTTTGTAGGCGCTCTGGGGTCAGTTTCAGCCAGTCGAGGACCAATTCTGGAACTGCCATATCTAAGCTGGCCTCAAGGTCCAGCGTATTGGCCTCAAGGATTTGATCTTGACTGTCATGGAGGTAGGTGGCCATGGTGTCGAGGAGCTGACTCTGAACGTCAGCCCCTGCGGCCGTCAGTTGGCGACCGGCCTGGCCCACTTGGGCGATGGCATCACTAAAATCAGTTTGAGATCCGAAAGGTGCCATTACATCAGCGTCGAGAGGCCAGCCAGAACATTACCACCACCAATATCGATACCGCTAGGGTGGCCAATAAACGGATGATCGCTTGCCCTCCTTCAGGCGACTGTAGGGTAGCCAGCAACAAAAACAGAACCATCACCCCAAACGAAACCATCAGCAACAGGGGCATGTAGCTAATGTTGATGGCAGAGCGATCGAGTCGCCACTGTTGCCCCGTCCACCGCCAGGCTCGCTTGTAAGGGTAATGGGTGGATAACTGCTCAATCACATAGCCATCCTCCTGCACCACAAAAATCTGCTGACAGCGATCGCAGCCAAACGCCTCGGTAAGTGCAATGGGTTTGATGCGACCGTGGCGACGACAAGGGCAGGGATAATCGGCGGACTGGTCGATCTTTTGGCTTTTGTAAGTACGCACAGGACTGCGACAAATATATAAATAGGAATAGAGCCAGCGGCCACAGACAATACCAAACAGATTGAAGGTTAGAACATTTCCCTCAGGTAACTTTGCCCCCTCACTCTGGTTTAACCTTATTCTGACACATTAGCTAAACCTCTTCTGGAAGACAAGCCAGGCTGGGATCAAGTCAGGGGCTGAACGGAGCGATCACCTGCTGGGTAAAGGCCTCAGCCATTTCTGAAATCGGGTTAAAAATGTAGCCAATGTAGCTTGCCATGTCTAGGCTAAACATGCAGAAATAAAGGCAGGGCAAACAGCATGCACTCCGGTAGCCTAGTACTCTGCCAAGCCAAAGATGACAGAGCGGCAGGGTTTAAGGTTCAAGAGATAGGGTACACGGTCTACCTTGAACCCTCAAGCCCTTAGCCCCTAACCCGGTCGCAGGATACTCGGTCACCCTTGATACCTCCTTGCGCAATCAAGCCACTTAGATAGCTCACCCCGATAACTCATCCCTGGAAGACTGGAGGAATTGATGGCAACAGAACGGCTAGACATGGCAGTCAAAAATTTCCAGCATATGAACCAACTGGCGGAGCGCTACACCCGTCTCTGCCGATCCTATGTGCAACTAGCGGAGCGTTTCCACCAGTTGGATGTTGATCACATGACCCTAAAGGGGCAAACTGTATCTCTGCTCAACGTTCTTAAGACCAAACAAGACCAGGTGCAGCAGGTCAACGCCCACAATGCCCAGCTGCAACACCAACTGAACCAATTGGCCGATCAGCATCGCCAGGAGATGCAGGCCCTCACCAGGACTTACGAAGAGAAAATACAGGATCTTACCCAACATTTGGACGAACTAAAACCCTTAGAAAGTCTGATGACCTCGGAGCGGTACCAAGACCTGGTCATCGCCGAAGAACAGATGGAGCTAGTGGAAGCCACCTTCCTAGAAATAGACCAGAACGGCACCCCCGATCTCTCGCGCGAGGAACAAACCCTGCTAGCGGCTTACCGGGCTGATCCCTCTACCTTTTTAGCAGGATCAGCTCAACGACCGACCGTCGCTGTCGCTATGGCGTCGCTGCCTGAGGCTGAATCCGCAGTATCGTGAGTAAGATATAAACCGGTTAAGACACCACTTTACTCACAATCCAATTAGTGAGCCCCCCCTGGTAAGGCGCACAGAGTTGATTCACCCGGGCGGCGGATACCCGATGCTGATAAAAGCAGATCAGGTTGCCATAGACGCCGTTGGGATAGAAGGGCAGATCCTGGTCTAAGCGGAGCTGTTGTAAGTCAAACAGCTTGGGAGCCGTGCCGGGAGCATAGTCAATCATGATGCTGTCCCCATAGCCCCGTTGTTGTAGCGTCTTGAGGCAGTCTACTGTGCCAGCCAAAAACTTAGGTGACCAGCCCTTTTCGCCCTTTTGGCGACTGCTCCCCCCTCCATACTCAAACATGACAACCTGCGGCAGCCGTGGTTCAGCGAGATCAGCAAACTGCTGAATCACCACCGGTTCCCACCCTTCGATATCTAGCTTAAAGGCTGTGATCTGGGTGGCGTTGATTCGCTGCAAGAGGGTGGCCACATCCAAAGTGGGGACTTGCCGGGTCTGGGTTGAGGCCCCAAACCAGTCGGCAGCAAGGGAACTAAAGTTGCTGTTGGCAACATGGGCAAACTGACCCAAGTGCAGGGTCTGAGTACCGACTCGATCCGACAGACACTGCTCAATCAGTTGAATCGAGTCCTGCTGGCAAATGGCCCTCAGTTTATCAGTGGGGGTCGGCTCAACCGCCACAGTGGCATAGCCCAACCGGGCAAACAACTGACAATAAAAGGCAAAGGTACCGACTCCCACGTCTAGGCAAAGTCCCTGTCGCTGCGGATCGAGATCGGGCAACAGATGCTCAAGTAGGCCCTGGCAGCAAGCTTCGACGCGCATAGGATCGGCCCTAAAGAGAGTGATGCCCCCAGGGTAGACGATTCATAGCAGATCGGCTGAGGGCGTCTCTAAAATGTCATCGGGGCGATCGGGGCGATGTCGGGATCATGGCCCCCCACCTGGCTGGTGCGGAGTACCCAGGCGGCCGCCCCATAATGGAGAAATTGGTGTACTACCACATCGCTGGCTTTGCGGGGCAGCACCGTACGCCAACTGCCCAGGCCCATGATCAGGTTGCGGATGGGTTCGTCTTCGATGGAGCTACCTAGGTTGAATTCATTGCGCTCCCAGTCAGGGCGCAGATTGCCCAGGGGCTGTAGGGTACGTTTCAGGTCTTGGCCAAAGGCCGTGAGCTGACGCAGGGTCGCCGCCTGTTCCGGATGTTGGTCAGCCCAGGCTTGTAGGGTGTCGGCGTGACGACGCAGGCTGTGCCCAGTACTTTGTAAGCTGGCGAATAGGGCCTGGTTAGAGTCTTGGGCGCAGTTGTTGGCAGGACCGACGAAGGTGCCACCAGTACCATCGCCAATGCGGTAACGGGCCGTCATCGCTTGCAGGTGGGCTTCCATGCGGCTGAGGGGCGATCGCAGATGGTCTTCAAACCGGTACTGACGGCTAAACATATCCAGCTTCACCACAATGTCGCAGGTGGGACGGGTCCCCAGCCACCCCCGCTGGCGATCCCCCTGATAGCGAGACCAGTGGATGGTGCCAGCAATCAAGCCATCGATGTTGTGGCAATAGACCTGGTAGTAGCGAATATCGAACCGCAGTTCGTCCGCCAGGGGATCATGCACCACGTCAGCCCGACCATAGGCAAAGTGGCCAAAGAAAATCGGGCTAGCGGCAGCAGGCTCTCTGTGGATGCCGCCAATGCCGCCATAGGTATGGAGCAGCAAGGCGCGATCGCCCTGCTGCCAGTCTGCCACTGCGGCCGCGATCGCCCTGGGGTGGCTGTTGTCCTGGTCGGTACATAGCACCGACGAGACCTTCCCCTTCTGGGCCGCCACATCGGCCCAGGCGTCTCGCCGAATGTAACGGTAGGCCGCTCTGGGGCCGCCAAACACCACCCGATTAGGTTGCAAGCGAAACAGGGCCCGAGGCCCCAGGGATTGCACCACAAAGGTGCCATTGCAGTCGGGTGCGCCGTAAATATACCAGCCCGATTCATTGTAGGGGGACTGTTCTAGCCCCTGGGTGGTGGATGGAGCGCTGCCATATTGATCCATCACCGCCACCGGGGGCAGCCGCACCTGCTCTTCACCGCCATCAAAGGCGCGGCTAGCCCGGTTAAAGTGGCGGACTCGCCAGTGGTCTTGGGGGCCGGGGCCGATGAACTGCACCAGGCCATAGTACCGTCCTGTCACCTCCACGGGTTGGGTGCTGATCAGCAGGGTGACTTGGCCAGCCTGGGTGACCACCTGGGGGGCTTCCACCATCACGATCATCACGTCATCCGGCAGGGAACCCGCCAACGACTCCAGGGGGTCCACCTGTCGCCAGTGGTTCAGCCGCACCGGGTGAATCGCCCCCTTAAATCGGCTGGCATAGTCGGCGTCGGCACTAAAGTGCAGATCATGGGTCACCGCCTGCACCAGCTTTTGGGTGAGGGGATGGTCAGACCAGCAGAGTTTCACCACTTGCCCCACTAATCCCCAATGTGCCGCTGGGGCATGGTGAATTTCGTACCATACCCCGCCAAACCGCTCGTGCTTTTGGGGCAAAATCAGGCGGCCAATCCAGTCGCCCAGGGGTACATAGCGATCGCGATCGGGCTGCTGATTCAATGGATAGTGCTGGTACTGCACCAGGGGATTGGCCTGAAAAATGTCGTAATGGCTAGGTGGCCGGTCTTGAACCAGGTTAGTTTCTAAGAGCCCTCCTTTCAGAATGGCATTGATGGTGTCAAGGGTTTGCCCCAGGGCACTGCGACCATCGGGTAGGAGTAAATTGGGGTCCATGATCCCCCCTGGCACCTGGTGACCGACAGGCCCCAAAGACACAAAGGTGAGTTTGCCCCGGCGTTTGCCCCGGTTCCAATAGGACAAGGGAAACAGCGGCCAACGCCCTGGAAACATGATCGGCCCCAGACGCTCGACCCCGTCCTTCTGGCCGACCAGGTGGTAAAGGTGTTCCAGCTGCAAGATGTTGCAGTTGGCGCTGATCACCCCCCCCAGGGAAATCGTATCCACCGGGGCGCCGATCGCCCGCTTTAAGTAGGGGGCACAGGCGCAGGCCATCTGGCCGCCGCCGCTATAGCCAATAAAGGTGACGGGAATGCCACTATCTAACGGATAGCCGTTGTTGACCAGGCCATTAAACACCACCTGGGCAATACCCTGGTTATAAAGGGGGCCGTAGCGCTTGTCCGCCGATACCCCCACAATTAAGATATTGCGGATGTTCACCATCAGCCCCAGCAGGCTGGCCGGGTTGGCAAACCGCAGCTTGTCGGCATAGCGCCAGAAAAAGGCCAGAGGTCGGTCTTGATCGAGGGGGGCATTCATCACTGAGTAGGGAATAATGCCGCGAATTAGGGCGATGTCGGGGGGCAGGGTGGGGGCCAGGGTATCGAGAAATTCTTCGATATCAGGCAGATATTCAAAACTAGAAATACCAATGCCGTCTAAATACACCACATAGCGGCTAAAGCCATCGCCATCTGGGGCCGAGGCGGCCAATTTACCAACGTTGACGCTGGTGTTGACCTCGTCGTCGTACCAGCCAGCCCACCAGCCCAGGGTTTCCAGGGGGGCCAATAAGCCAGCGACCACCAGGGCGATCGCCCCCATCCAGGCAAAATTCAGCACCAGCCGCCCCAGGGGGGGCAGCCCCGCCAACCAGCCAAACCACCAGTGTCGCAAGGGCTGCAGTAGGGCAATGACCATGGCCGTCACCAGGGCGATCGCCAGCAAACCCAGCACCGTGACCACGCTCCCGTGGAGCCCGCGCGGCTGGCTCTGGCCAGTGTTGGTCACAGCAATTACACTGCCCCCCTGGCTGGCCCCCGCCAGGGCAGTGGACTCCCCCGTGGCGGCGGCCACCACATCCCCCCGGTTCAGGGCCTCGGTTTGTTGGGCCAGTTGTTCTTGCCAGCGAGTGGGGGCTTGCTCTAGCCGGGCCTGGAAGGAGTTAGCGATAGCTCGGCGACTGGTGATCAGGTCGACCCCAGCGGCCCGGTTAGCGATGCGCTTGCCCAGGTTGGCAATGGGGCGACCCACGGTGTTTTGCAGTACCTGCAGCAAAATCCAGCCGATGGCCACATAGCTAAAGGCGTCGGGTAGGGGTAGAGCGGCGATCGCGCCAAACCCCACCACCAGGGCCAGCAAGTGCCACACCGACAGCAGGGTCAAAATCGGCACCCCCAGGTAGGGCAGCGCCCCCAAAACGCTAAACAACAGGGGCGCATAGGCCAACCCCAGCACCGTCACCAGCGCCGAAAAGGAGACAGTCTCGGACCAGGGGGCCAGGGTGACCAGCCAGGTGCTCAACACCAGGGCCAAAACGCCACAGGAAAACAGCAGGGCGTTGATCGCCAGGCTAATGGCAAACCGGATGGGCTTTACCTGATTGAGAAACAGCACGATGCCCTGGCCAATGCCCTGGGACAACCCCGCCAGCACCACCACCACCAGGGCCAACTGCAAGCCAGTCGGTACCGTGGTGGCAATGCGAAAGGCTTCTGCATTCAGGGTAAACACGTAACCCAGTACTTCCCAGAACCGATCTAGCATGGGGTGTGCCTAAAACTATTGATGGAATTCTACGTCAGCCAGCGGCTGGCGTTCAGGGCTGTTAGCTTAATTCAATGTTTAGGGTGATTTTCAAGCAAGAAGATCCCCACGTTAAGCTAGCGATCGCAACTTTCGTAGGGTGGGCAATGCCCACCACTCGGTAGACAGTTTCCTAGAAGTCACCTAAGCCATGTAAGGCAGCGTACCCGCGTGGGTAGTGCCGTTTAGAGTGAGTTGCGCTTAAATTAGGGACAACCCACGCGAGGTTTGCACCTTTGAGCCAGGGCAAGTACCAAGGCAAACGTCTGAGCGCCACAGACGTCACCCGCCTCTACGCCGCCGGAGAGCGCGACTTTCGCGGTGCCGTACTGCGCGGCTGCAATTTTCGCGGGGCCGACCTGTCGGGGGCCGACTTCAGCGGGGCCGATATTCGCAGCGCCCGGTTTGTGGAGGCGACCCTGCGGGGGGTGAACTTTAGCCATGCCAGGGCTGGATTACAGCGGCGGTGGATGATAGGTCAGCTAGTTCTGGTGGTGATCCTTGCTGCCCTCGCCGGTTTTTTGCAAGGATTTGCCGGAGCCTTAATCGGGGTTCTTCTCACAGAAGGAACCTCGGAAGAACTAATTGCTGGCCTTGCCGGTTTGCTTGTATTTGGGGTTACCTTCTGGGCGATCGCCCGCCAAGGCTTCACTCTTAGAGCGTTGGGGAGCGTCGCTTTCGCTGTCGCTGTCGCTGTCGCTTTCGCTGTCGCTGTCGCTGGCGCTGTCGCTTTCGCTGTCGCTGTCGCTGGCGCTGGCGCTGTCGCTTTCGCTGTCGCTTTCGCTTTCGCTGTCGCTTTCGCTGGCGCTTTCGCTTTCGCTGTCGCTTTCGCTTTCGCTGTCGCTTTCGCTGTCGCTGTCGCTTTCGCTGTCGCTTTCGCTGTCGCTGTCGCTGTCGCTGTCGCTGTCGCTGTCGCTGTCGCAAGCTTATTGCTTGGAGTCTATCTTAACCGAAGAATCCATAGATACGACCCCAGGTTTGAAAATCTTCGCATCATCGGTCTGGCCTTTGCCGCCCTGGGCGGCACCAGCTTCAGCGGCGCAGACCTCACCGAGACCACCGTTGCCCAGGCCACCCTTAAAAGCACCAACTTTGCCGACTTCCACCAGCGGTCCACCATTCTCACCCACGTCCGCTGGCACCAGGCCCAACAGCTCGATCGCGCCCGCCTCGGCACCGCCAACCTGCAAGACCTCCGGGTGCGCCAACTACTCACCACCCTCAACGGCATCGACCAAAACCTCTCCAACGCCGACCTGCGCGGGGCCAACCTGGCCGGGGCCAAGTTGCACCGGGCCAACCTCACTGGCGCAAACCTGAGCGGGGCCACGTTGCAAAACGCCGAACTCCAGGGGGCCATTCTCACCGAGGCCAACTGCGTCGGCACCGACTTCACCGCCGCCCAGATCACCGGAGCCTGCCTGGAAGCCTGGAACTACGACGACACCACCATTCTGCAAGCCATCGACTGCCAGTACGTGTTTCTCAAAGCCCAGCCCAACGCCCTGGGCTGGCGTGAGCGATTGCCCCACAACCCCGACAAATGCTTTGCCCCTGGCGACTTTGAAAAATACTTCCGCGAAGTGCTCGACGAAGTGCGGCTGTTGATTCGCGGCGGCGTCGATCCCCAGGCGTTCAAAACCGCCTTCCAAGCCCTGATGGAAAACCACGCCATTGTCCCTGGGGACGTGCGCAGCATCTCCAGACGCGACGGCGATGTGCTGATCGATGTGGCCATTCCTGACGGGGCGGCCAAGCCCGAGGTCGCCCGCACCTTCGACAGCGCCTACGAAACCGCCCTGCCCGCCGCCACCGCCCAGGCCCTGCTAGAGGCCGAGCGCCGCAGCAAGCAAGACATCATTCAACTGGCCAACCGCAGCATCGACAGCATCAGCAGCGTTCTCTCTAACCTCACCATCCACAACACCGCCATGAACCACAGCCAAAACCCCAATGTGTCTACCGGCGACGGCAGCTTCTACGCTGGCGGCGACGTCAACCTCTCGGGCAGCACAATCAACCTGGGCGAAATCAGCGGCCAGGTGAGCAACCAGATCAACCAAATCCCCGCCACCGCCACCGCCGAGCAACCCAGCCTCAAGGACATCCTCACCCAGCTCCAGGCCGCTGTGGAAACCGACAGCGAACTCAGCGACGACGAAAAAGCCGAAGCCCTGCAAGCCGTGGGCCGCCTTGCCGCCGCAGGCACCGCCCCCCAGCCCGACGACAAAACCAAAGGCCTGGTAAAGCGCGCCACCGCCACCCTCAAAGGCATGGCCGAGACCCTGACCGATGCCTCCAAATTAGCCACTGCCTGTAAGACCCTGCTACCCAAGCTTGCCAGCCTGTTTGCCCTGGTGTAACCGGGCGGTTGGCCGAGCGGTGGTCCGGTCTCGTAGGGACGCCAGCTTGGGTTACGGGCTATGGTAAAACGGTAGCCTGTAGCTAAAAAGCCAGTAGACCTATGGCATTTGATCTTTACTTGCTCGATAACCTGGGATATGAAAAAGCTGAGATCCAGCTCGATGACTACATCAATCAGGTGATTCAGGCCTTTGTCGAGTCTCCCGAAGGGCAGGCCTATGGGGAAGAAAACCCAGGCTTCGGTCGGTGGACTGCGTCATTTATCAGCTACGCCTACCGCTACGAAGGGTTCACCCTAACGTCCATGACCAGAGCCAGTGTGGATCTGGTCATGGGTGAGCTCCTACCCCGCAAAATCACCTTGATGGACGCCTCCGAGGCGGCAGATACAGTGCCTGAGTTGATAGCGTTTTGGTCATTTTTGCAGCGGGAATATGACCTGGAAAATGCCGCCGACATCCTCACCTACCTGGACAGCATCAAAACCAAGTTTCCCCAGTGGATGGTTGATCCGGCCAGGGCTGGCATGGCCAAGAGCTTTATGATGGGGGGCATGCAGGCTGGGTTTGACATGACCACTCAGGAAGGTGCCACCGCCTACCAGATGGCCTACAACGCTCAACTGCAGGCAGAGCGAGAGGGCAACTCCCCCTTTTCACAGCTAGGGGAAGCACTGCAGCAGCTATCCAGCGGTGGCACCACGGGGTTACCGGCCAAAAAGAAATCAAAGCCCAAAAAGCCACCCAAAACCAAAGGATTTGGCTCTGGCGACGATGGGGGGACGGCAAGTCAGAAGAAAAAGAAAAAGAAAAAGCGATGACTAGTGGTTTGTCAAGACTAAAAATTAGGGTAAGCGCTTTGCAAAAGCCTTTGATCTTCAGGGAGGTTGTTTCAACACATCAGGACCTTTCATCCCCTCCCACGGAGGGGTGCCCGGAGGGCGGGGTGGGTCTTTTCGAGCTTGCTTGACCCACCCCTACCCCTCCAAAGGAGGGGATTTCGGACCTTGATGACACCAAATCTTTACATCTGGAAACCCTAAATTCAAGACTTGACGCTGCACTAGTATGATTGCTGTCTTTGATCGCCCCCCCATTTCTATTGATGACTTTCTGGCCTGGTACCCAGAGACCCCAGGGCAGCGGTATGAATTGCGCCGGGGGACCATTATTGAGATGCCAAAGCCCAAAGGTAAGCATTCTGAAATTGCCGGGTTCATAGCGAAAGTTCTGAACCAGGCGATCGATCGCAGTCAACGACCAGCATTTATTCCCAAAGAATGCATCCTCAAGATTTCTGAAGATACAGGCTATGAACCTGATGTTACCGTGGTGTCTCGGCCCAGTTTGTCGGATGAGCCCCGTTGGGAATCGGCTTCGGTTTTGGAGCGGGGGGAATCGGCGCTATTAGCGGTGGAAGTCGTCTCAACCAATTGGCGAGATGATTATGCCCTGAAAATGGTCGATTACGAAGGGATGGGCGTTGGTGAATATTGGATTGTGGACTATTTAGGTTTGGGGGGACGACGCTACATTGGCAACCCTAAACAACCGACCTTGACGGTATGTAGCTTGGTGGATGGAGAATACGAGCTACAGCAATTTCGGGGGTGTGATCCTATTTTCTCTCCCACTTTTCCTGACCTGGGGTTGACGGTTCATCAAGTGTTTAACCCTGGGCAATGACTCAGGGTGCAGCAGACCGAGCCAGTTTCCTTCCCTGCCCACGGAGGGGTGCCCGGAGGGCGGGGTGGGTTCCTGCTTCTGCCTTTCTGTACTAGCCTCTACAATGGATAACAACACCCATTTCGCGAGTATCGCCCGTTCATGACTGACACCGCTGTTTCCACCGTTGCCCCTGCCGCCTCGATCGCCGATGCGGTGGAGCAGCGACGCAACTTTGCGATCATTTCCCACCCCGACGCCGGTAAAACCACCCTGACCGAAAAGCTGTTGCTGTACGGGGGTGCGATCCAGGAGGCGGGGGCGGTGAAAGCGAAGCGAGCCCAGCGCAGTGCCACCTCGGACTGGATGGAGCTGGAACAGCAGCGGGGCATCTCCATTACCTCGACGGTGTTGCAGTTTGCCTATGGCGGCTACGCGATCAATTTGCTGGATACCCCAGGTCACCAGGACTTTAGCGAAGACACTTACCGCACCCTGGCCGCCGCCGACAATGCGGTGATGCTAGAAGACGCCGCCAAGGGGCTGGAGCCCCAGACCCTGAAGCTGTTTGAAGTCTGTCGGATGCGATCGCTGCCGATCTTCACCTTCTTCAACAAAATGGACCGCCCGGCCCGGGAACCGCTGGAACTACTGGATGAAATCGAGCAGCGGCTGGGGTTGCAAACCTATGCCGTGAACTGGCCCATTGGCATGGGCGATCGCTTCAAAGGGGTGTTTGACCGGCGTCACCGCCAGATTCACCTGTTCGAGCGCAGCATCCATGGCAAAAAAGCAGCGAAAAACACGGTGATCGACCTGGGGGACCCCCAGATCGAAGATTTGCTGGAGCAAGACCTTTATTACCAGTTCAAAGAAGAGCTGGAAGTAATCGAAGAAGTGGGCCCCGAGCTGGACTTAGAGGCCGTCCACGCCGGGCAGCAAACCCCCGTCTTCTTTGGCAGCGCCATGACCAACTTTGGGGTGCAGCTGTTTCTAGATGCCTTTTTGGACTACGCCCTGAAGCCCTCTGCCCGCCCCAGCACCCAGGGAGAGATTCCCCCCACCCACGAAGATTTTTCCGGGTTTGTGTTCAAGCTGCAAGCGAATATGGACCCCAAACACCGCGATCGCATCGCTTTTGTGCGGGTATGCTCCGGTAAGTTTGAAAAAGATATGGTGGTCAGTCATGCGCGATCGGGCAAGTCCGTGCGCCTGTCCCATCCCCAAAAGCTATTTGGCCAGGGCCGTGAATCTTTGGAAGAAGCCTACCCCGGCGATGTGATCGGCCTCAACAACCCCGGTGTATTCGCCATTGGCGACACCATCTACCAGGGTCAGCGCCTGGAGTACGAAGGCATCCCCTGCTTTTCGCCGGAAATCTTCGCCTACCTGAAAAATCCTAACCCCTCCAAGTACAAACAGTTCCAGAAAGGGGTCTCGGAACTGCGGGAAGAGGGGGCCGTGCAGATTATGTTTTCTGCTGACGAATCAAAGCGAGACCCGATCTTAGCGGCGGTGGGCCAACTTCAGCTAGAGGTGGTGCAGTACCGGCTACAGAATGAGTACAACGTGGATACTCGTCTGGAAGCTCTGCCATACTCTGTGGCCCGCTGGGTGGATGGCGGCTGGGAGGCTCTGAAAAAAGTGGGCCGCCTGTTCAATACTGTCACTGTCAAAGACAGTTGGGACCGCCCGGTGCTGCTATTCCGCAACGAGTGGAACTGCCAGCAGGTCCAGGCCGATCACCCCGAGCTGAAGCTCAGCACCACGGCCCCAGTGGTTTCAGGCAAGGAGCCAGAAGCTCTGTAGGGGCGATAGAGGGTAGACGCTCTGCACAAAAGCCCTGGATTTTCAGGGAGGTTGCCTCAATACAGCAAAACCTACCATCCCCTCCCACGGAGGGGTGCCCGTTCACGTTCGCGAAGCGTTCCGAGGAAAAGCGTTCCGCAGGAAAGAGCGGGGTGGTCCCCTCCTGGGAGGGGTGCCCGGAGGGCGGGGTGGGTCCCTTCAGGCTTGCTTGACCCACCCCTACCCACTTCGACAAGCTCAGCGCAGGCCTCCAAAGGAGGGGATTTCGGACCTCGATGCTACCAAATCTCTACATCTGCCAACCCTAAATGCGAGACTTGACTCAACCCTAAGACGCTGCCACTGGGGACGAAGTCTTTTCAGCGCTGGTGCCGTTTAGGCTATTGCCATTGGGCTTGCGGGGCTGAATCAGCCCATACCCGCCGTGGTTACGCTCATAGACCACGTTGATTTCCTGGGTAGTAGCATTCAGGAACATGTAAAAGTCGTGGTCAATCAGCACCAGTTGCTCCAGGGCTTCTTCCACGGTCATGGGGGCCATGGCAAAGTACTTGGTCCGCACCACCCCATCGGGAAGTTGGGGGGTGTGGTTGTTAAGCACGTGGGTGACGTCAGTGGTGGGTTCTTCGTTCAGGTAAACCTCAGTGGTTTTCCCCTGCAAGTCGTGCTTGCGACTATTGCGCTTTTCTTTGAACTTGCGCAGTTGGCGACTGATCTTATCAGCAACGAGATCGATACTGGCATACAGGCTTTCACTGCTTTCCTCAGCCCGGACCACGGCCCCATCCACAAACAGGGTCACCTCTGCAGATTGATTGGCTGTAATTCTGGGGTTGCGGGCTACGGAGAGGTGTACATCTACTTCATTGGTCAGGTGCTTGAAGTGGCTGACCGCCTTAAGGATTTTCTGCTCCACATAGTCCCGAATCGCATCCGTAATCTCGATATTTTTGCCATGGATAACCAGCTTCATAAAGCGGACTCCTTGAAACGTCGGCTCATGTCTTCACCGTAGCACCTTGTATTCTGCACAACCTTGTCCGTTAGAATCCTTTGCATGGGTTGATAATTCTTGATTGCCAAGACGCGAAAATTAGGCTAATCCAGCACATTCACGGATGTTTCTTAAAGCATGGTAACCATCAGGTCACAACCCCAGGGATCAAGGCCAAACTGCCATGTTTACGACCTTGGCTGTATGCCCTACGATCAGGCCTGGGCCAGGCAACGATCCCTGGTGGCCCATCGTTTGCAGCAACGGCAAGGGAGTATTTCCCCACAGGATTACCTGCTGCTGGTGGAGCATCCGCCGGTATACACCCTGGGGCAGGGATCGACTTTAGATAATCTTAAGTTTTCAGCGGATGCCCCTCCCTTTCCCCTGTTTCGCACCGAGCGAGGGGGAGAGGTGACCCATCATTGTCCGGGGCAGTTGGTGGGCTATCCCATCCTCGATTTAAAACAGCATCAGCCCGATCTGCACTGGTATCTGCGCCAGCTTGAAGCAGTGATAATTCAAGTGCTGGCCCAGTTCGGTATTGACGGCACACGGCAACCAGGGTTAACCGGGGTGTGGGTGGGAGATGTGAAACTGGCAGCCATTGGCATTAAAGTCAGCCGTTGGGTGACCATGCACGGCTTTGCCCTGAATGTATGCCCTGACCTGACCGGATTTGAGGCGATCGTACCCTGTGGCATTGACCACAAAGCGGTAGGGTCTATGGCCCAGTTTTGTCCAGGGGTGACGGTGGAAAAGGTGCGTCCGGTGGCGATCGCGGCCTTTGCCGACCGGTTCCACCTCAACCCTGTGCTTAAAACCGACCTCCCCTGGCTGGTTTAAACCCCTGGGCCGCACAGAGGCTGCATCGCCCCCAGCGTTTCAGTTCGCCACCGGGACAGGGGCTGTGGCAACGGGGACACAGAGGTTGCTGGGCCGCCATCTGCTGGGTCAGGCTAGACCACCGCTGAAAGCTCGCTTCAGGGGTGGGGGGCCGTTGCAAAGATAGGGGCACCGCTCTGGGCTCAAAGCTAGGATGCTGACGCAGCCACTCGGGCAGAGTTGCAGGGGTCGGTGTTTTCAATTTAGGGCTGGCCTGGCGGCGATACCAGTCGCCACTAGAAAAGCGAATGTCTTTGAGGCCAAGCTGAACGGTGTCATTAACCTTGGTGAGGATAGTCAACCGTTCCAGCGTTAGGGTTTGGGCCCACATGGGGTTGGACACCGCCACATGCAACACCCCCTGATCGAGTCGCACGGGGGCCGCCTGAAGGGCAACCACCTCGCCGACAATCTGGGGCCAGCGATTGAGGATCTGACGAAATTGTCCTCGATTACGCCAGCGGGGCTGTTGCTCCAGCTGGTGAAAAACATGGCCAATGGGGTCCAGCGCCATAGAAAAAATCCCCTAGTTGTGGAGCTAGCGAAGGGAGAAGGCAGAAGGCAGAAGAGCTATGCTTGGGCGCAGTAGGCAGAAGTAAGCTGATCTCTAGAAAAGATTGTCCCTTTATGTAGGATGGGCAAAGGGCCTTGCCCGTGCCCATCAGTTCCGCCTCTGGCGGCTGGTCCAAGGTGAACCCCTGGAACTATAGCCGCCAGCTTAGCATCTTAATATGGAGTTTCCACCTTGAGGAGTGTGCCGTGGATCGTCAGTTCAGCCACCCGTTCAATCGATTAAGACCATCCCAGCGTCCTGGACGCTGGTTAGCTTGGAGCCTGGCTCTGTCCCTGGGCAGCTCCGGGATGAGCATCGCACCCACCCTAGCTCAAACCACCCCTGACCCTACCCCTCAGCCAGTGGTGGCTCAGCTGGTGGTGGGCGATCGCCTATTAATCATCACTTCCACCCCTGATGGATTTCGCTACTTAGTGGCCGACGACGACGACGATGACAGTACCCTCTCTGCGGCTCTGACCGCAACGCAATTGGCCCAACAGTACCCTGAGCTGTGGGATCTGGTGCGCCCCGCCCTGGCTGAAGATGGCCCAGGCCTGATGTTGCTGGCTCCGGTTGACGGCGATCGCTAAAGGCGCGATCGCCACAGCCCAGGGTACGGCAGTTGCCCCATGGGGCGGGCGGCTATTGCCCTAGGGCATCACCTAGGAACGTGGCACCATAAAGGAACTGAGTTCAACCCCCTGCCATGCCCCAGTTCGTACAATCGTTTTACACCTGGTATAAAAACACCCTAAAGCATCCCAAGTACCGCTGGGTCTTGGCGGCGGGCACCCTACTGTACCTGCTCAGCCCCATCGACATTTCCCCCGACTTTATCCCGATCATCGGCTGGATTGATGATGCCGTTGTGGCGTCCATCTTTGTGGCGTCCATGTCTGACATTTTGCTATCTGGGTTGACCAAACGACCGTCTAACCTGCAATCTGACGATTTCAATGCCGCCCAAACCACCGTTGACGTCAACCCCGAGTAGGTTGATAGGCGGTTGGGCTAGCTTCTTTTAAGCCCATGACCTGCCCGGCTCCCCATGTATCCTCAGCGATCAGGGAGCCCTAGCACAGCAACCTCACCCTAGCCAAATCAAGTCCATCGCCGACAATGCCATTGCCCTATGCCTGTTAACAAAGATCCAAAGCCACCCCGGTCGCGCACCATTGCCAACCTTGTGCTGTGGGTCGCTACCGGCCTGTTGCTGTTGAACATTGCCTTTACCGGGTTCTCCGGTTCCCAGACCGCCAAAGAGCCTTACAGCATGTTCATCCACCGGGTGCAAGACCAGGAGGTGCTTAAAGCCTCAGTGGGTCAAGATGAAATTCGCTACCAGGTGAAAACCACCGATGGTCAACCCGGGGAAATCTACACCACCACCCCCATTTTTGACCTCCAGTTACCCCAACTGCTAGAGGATAATGGGGTTGAGTTCGCCGCACTGCCACCTCCCAAAGGTCAGTGGATTGGCAGTCTTTTAAGCTGGGTGATTCCGCCTTTGATTTTCATTGCAGTGTGGCGTTTCTTTTTGACTCGCAATGGTGGTGGTCCCCAGGGAGCATTGTCCATTGGCAAAAGTAAGGCCAAAGTTTATGTGGAAGGGGAAGCGGGCAAAATCACCTTTGAAGATGTGGCTGGGGTCGAAGAAGCCAAGGCCGAACTGGTGGAAATTGTTGACTTCCTCAAGACGCCCAAGCGGTTCACCGACCTGGGGGCTAAAATTCCCAAGGGGGTGCTACTGGTAGGACCGCCCGGTACTGGCAAAACCCTGATGGCCAAAGCCGTGGCGGGGGAAGCCGGGGTACCCTTCTTCAGCATTTCTGGCTCTGAATTTGTCGAGCTGTTTGTGGGGGTGGGCTCGTCTCGGGTGCGGGACCTGTTCGAGCAGGCCAAAAAGCAGGCCCCCTGCATCATTTTCATTGACGAACTGGATGCCATTGGCAAGTCTCGCTCCTCCAGCAGCTTCTACGGTGGCAACGATGAGCGCGAGCAAACCCTGAACCAATTGCTGACGGAACTGGATGGGTTTGATGCCAGCGACACGACAGTGATTGTGTTGGCCGCCACCAACCGTCCGGAAACCCTAGACCCAGCCCTGCTGCGACCCGGACGGTTTGACCGCCAGGTACTGGTCGATCGCCCCGACCTCAAGGGCCGTCAAGCCATCCTTGCCATCCACGCCAAAGAGGTGAAGCTGGCAGACGACGTTGACCTACAGCAAATTGCGACCCGTACCCCTGGGTTTGCGGGGGCCGACCTGGCCAACCTGGTGAATGAAGCGGCGCTGCTGGCTGCCCGCCGGGGCCATACCCAGGTGCAGCAAGCTGACTTCAGTGAGGCGATTGAACGGCTAGTGGCCGGGCTGGAGAAAAAGAGTCGAGTCCTAAGCGACAAAGAAAAAGAGATTGTCGCCTACCACGAAGTGGGCCACGCCCTGGTGGGGTCTGTGATGCCTGGCACCGACCGGGTAGAAAAGATTTCCATCATTCCCCGGGGGATGGCCGCCCTGGGCTACACCCTGCAACTGCCCACCGAAGATCGATTTCTCAGAGATGAGGCAGAACTGAAGGGACAAATTGCCACCTTGCTAGGGGGCCGCTCCGCCGAAGAACTGATTTTTGGCAACATTACCACCGGCGCCTCCAATGACCTACAGCGGGCCACAGACCTGGCCGAGCAAATGGTCACCAGCTACGGCATGAGCCAGGTGCTAGGCCCTTTAGCCTACGATCGCGCCCAGCGGAATATGTTTTTAGATAACGGTATGGGCAATGCCCGTCGCCCGATCAGCGAAGATACGGCCAAAGCAATCGATACCGAAGTGAAAACCCTGGTGGAAGCAGGTCACCAGCGAGCCCTGGATATTTTGCAGACCAATCGCTCGTTGCTAGAAAGCCTGGCCCAACAGCTGCTGGAATCTGAAGTGATCGAGGGAGACTCCCTGCGGGAACAGCTGAAACAGGTGATGCTCCCCGAAGCTCCCCTAGACCTAGAGGGGGTTCCGCCAGCGGCGGTGACCACAGTATAAGTTGGGCTTTAGGGTTGGGCTGGCAGCCCAATCCTAAAGTATCAAGTAGATGATTTAATTTCGGAGGTTATATGCAATCCACCCCAGATAGCGGTAGTCGCAAACTGCTCTCAGCCGTGAGCCACGGTTCAATTTTCTTCAATACCCTGATCTTGGCGGTGGGGATTCCTATCGTCATTTACCTGGTCTCGGACGACACCATCACCAAAGAAAGTGCCAAGGAAGCGATTAATTTCCACATCAACATGTGGTTTTGGTACCTGGTCTTTGGCACCCTGGCCTGGGTGCTGATTGGCCTACCGTTTTTGGTGATTTTGGCGATCGTCAACTTCGTCATGCCCATCCTGGCCATTATCCACAGCCTGACCAGCGACACGGTGTACCGCTACCCCCTGATTTTACGGCTGCTGTAGATCTGAGCACCGAGGTTAAACCAGATCAATAAGATCTCTCTCTAGTGGGCTGTCAAAGCTAAAAACTAGGGTAAGTGCTTTTCAAGAGATGTTTAGTCTCAGAGAGGTTGCCTCAATACAGTAAAACTTGCCGTCCTCTCCAAAGGGTACTGTGTACACAGTAGTTCCCACGGAGGGGTGCCCGTTCGCGTTCGCGAAGCGTTCCGAGGAAAAGCGTTCCGCAGGAAAGGGCGGGGTGATCCCCTCCTGGGAGGGGTGCCCGAAGGGCGGGGTGGGTCTCTTCAGGCTTGTTTGACCCACCCCTACCCACTTCGACAGGCTCAGCGCAGGCCTCCCAAGGAGGGGATTTCGGACCTTGAAGCTATCAAATCTCTACATCTGTCCATCCTAAATTCAAGACTTGACGATGCCCTAGCCTCCGTTGAGGAGACTAGGGGGAGGTTCAGTCTAATCAAGCCAACCTATTCGGCTGCTTCGTCTTCGTCGTCAGCTGCTTCCACAATCAGCATGCCCACCATGCCTTCGTCACGGTGATTGCCCACGCTACAGTAGTACTCAAATTCGCCCACTTCATCCGCCACGAACTCAACCGTACTGCACTCATCCCCTTCACTGAGGGTGTCGGTGGCCACATCAAACTCATCCACCGTCCAGTCGTGGGTACCGCCGGTCACACAAAGGGTAACTTCAACAGTGTCCCCTTGCTGCACCACAATGTCGGGGTTGGCTTCATCTTCCCCGTCGAAGAAGAACTCGCGCCCTTCAGCGGTCAAACTAACTTCAACCACTTCGCCGTTTTCAGCCTCTTCCACTGCTTCGTCTGCGTCAGTATCAACCACGCCCACTTCTTCGTCAGGCGGAGCTATATCCACCTCCCCAGGCTGACCGTTACAAGCGGTAAACAGCATCAGGGCGGCCACCGGGGCTGCAGCGAACATCAGTCGATTGGTAAATTTGCTAGCCATACTCACACCTAGTAAGAAACAAAAATTGTGATCCAGATAACATTTAACGTGATCTAGGTAACATTTAACATGAAGTGTTACAAAGTCGGCAATCCTACCTACGGTGGAGTTATGGCATCGGGGTTAACTTAACGTCAAAAAATGCTAACTAATCTGCAGGGGCGATCGCTGAAAGACAAACAAATTTCCCGTCACCCCCCGGCCAAACCGCAGGTCATCGTCCAGGTAGGAGGTAATCCACAGGGCTTCACGGCGCAGCCCTTCTAGTACTGGCACTGTCAGCTTTGGTAGGTGTAGGCCCGCAATCCCCAGGAGGCGGGTGGCTTGTACCCCAATGGTGCCAAAGCTAACCTTGGCGCTTTCCGCCTCGGCATAGGGTTGCCAGGTGCCCTTGGCCGTGGCCGTTAGCTCTCCAAAAAATGGAAGTAAAAAAGTAGCGCCATTTTCAGTAGCGATGGGTGCATCGGCCTGGTCGTTGCGGGCTAGCCGCTGCCACACCCGCTGAATGGGCAGCGACCAGGGAAAGCCTGATCCCAGGTTGCGGGTGACCACTGTGCCCCGAGAAGCGTAGATTAAGTCCCAGGTTCCTAGCAATACCGAGTGGTGGTGGGTATCTAGGGGTTGATCAATGGGGTTGAGGTATTCTAAATCAGCAATCAGTTGGTCAATGGTCGGATGCTGGGACGGTAGTAGCGCCTCTAGGGACGGTAATGCCTGAATCTGTTGAAGCAGTTGATGCTTGAGCTGAGTGCGCTGGCGTTGAAGGGAAGACAAAGACATGGCATCGATAGCGATATCGCAAACACAAGCCAAATCAAAGCCAGTCTGAAGGGGCACAATAAACGATCCCACCATCCTGGATCTGATTTGGTCTATGTAATAGGGTACCCCTGAGTGGGGCGTGGGACTCACAGCGACCCTAGAACGCCGGTACAGATCCCAGAGCAGAACCCTGGGATGCCCCAAAACTCGTGGCCAATGAGTCCAAGAACTCTGGGGTCTTGACGTACTTGACCTCCTGTACCGAGGCTCTAGGTCCCCACTGGATCGACCTGCACCTCTAGGTGGGTAGGGTTACCGTCAGTAATCACTGGAGTATGGGTGGTATTGATAAACCGCAATTCGCCATCGACTAGAATACGTGCCCGCAGGGTATAGGTATGGCGAGGGTTGATCTGCTCGGCGTCATAGACCAATTCAAAGGGAATGGGCACCTGGCGATCGCCAAAGATGGCCTGTTGGGAGGCCAGGGTAATCGCTGGGGCATCGGCCCGACTGGAATCTTCAAGCACCACCTCCAAGACGGCATGGGGGGGCATGGCAATGCGCGGTAGATAGGAAACCGTGCCTGTGACGGTGGTTTCGGTGTCCAGGTTCTGATCGTTCACCTGAATGGTTTGGGCTCCAGATGGGGCCACATGCACCTGCACCGACGGAATGCCGTCATGGCCAGTGTACTGGTAGCGGATGCCGTCAACAGAGGCGATCGCCAAGGCCCGTCCCCGTGCCACATCAAGGATAGCCGTCGACTTGTTGAACAAATTTATGTACGGCTGCCCTGCTTCCGTAAACACCCGCACCGCATAGTCAGGGGTTTGGGAGAGTACAACCGTGCCGTCAGGAACGCCCTCAACCCGCTCTGGGGTGGGGAGTTGGGCCAATTCGCTGAGGCGGTTATTGTCGGTAACGAAGGCTCGGTTAATCACCTCTGTTTGGGTTAGTTGAGGCACCACAATCCGCTGATTGTCAATGGTGATAGGGCCGTTGAGCATCACTCGCTCCCCCAAGACCACTGGGCTCAAGGCCTGGGCTTCACCGTCAATGTCCATGACGGCAGCCAGCACGGTGACCACGGCGCTGCCATCGGAGACGCCAACCCCAAGCACCGCCGCCGCATCGTCGTTACCGTCCCCATTCAGGTCACCAAAGACCATCCACATGGGCTCATTCACGAGTTCGACCCGAAATTGACCCGGTTGCTCGTATCGGCCGTTTTCGAGGGTGACGGTCACCATCTCGGCCTCTGGGCCAAAGCCAGCGGGCACAGTATAGGTGCCGTTTTGCAGGGTCGTCCAGCGATCGCACCAGGCTTGCTTTTCAGCGGTAAACACTTCCCGGGTCAGGCAGTTGTACCATTCAGGCTGCATGTCGGCCATGGCAATACCTCCCATCAATGGACCACTTAGCGGGCCGCTGCCCAGGGTGGTGACGGCAACCCCCAAACCAGTCATCAGGACTAAAATAGGCGTCTTCATTGGGTTATCTCACACCAAACAATACTTAGACCCTACCAAGGACTGATATGAAATCGGCTTGGGTTACCGTTTTAGCAACTACAATCCGCCCACAAATCGGCCTGGGCTGAGGCGACGGTGGGGGTCAAATTGATCTTTGAGGGCCTGCATCAGGGGCAGGGTATTGCCGCTATAGCCCCACACATCCAGAGTTTGTTTGAGAGCTTTGGGAGCCTCTAAGACCGTTAGATAGCCCCCCAATTCCTGACAGCGCGATCGCAGTGCCTGAACCACAGCCGCCGTCGCCAGCTCCCCCGTTAGCCGCACGGTGCCGATGCCGCTGGTGGCATGAACACAACCCAGGGCCAAGTCAGGGGCCAAGGTTTCCAAGGGTTCCAGGCTGTCTACCACCGTCGTCGGCCGTAGTCCCAGTTTGACCACAATGGCAGCATCTGTCGGGGGATCTGGGAACAGGGCCGCCTGGATCTGTGGCCAAAAGGCCTGGTCATCCTGGTCGGTCAGTAGGATCGGAGTCAGAGGCTCAGGTACCAGGGTTTGCAGCTGCTCCACCTGCTCTGTCACACCGGGGGCAATGGCCTGGAACCGAATCGCCAAGGCAAATTCAGCCTTGAGCCCCAGGCTGGCAGCCAGAGCGGGAGACAGCAGGTCAAAAGCAACCGGGGTCAGGGGCGATCGCCCCAGGGTCGCCATTAGAGGCCGCAACTCCACCGCTGGCCCAGACAGCACCACCGTGCTAGAGCTTTCCTGCACCGGGTAGAGCCGAAAGGTGAGCTGCGAGATCACCCCTAAGGTACCGTAGGAGCCGGTCAACAGCTTCATCAGGTCGTAGCCCGCCACATTTTTCACCACGCGGCCGCCGGCTTTAGCGACCTGACCGTCGTAGCGGACAAAGGAAATGCCAATCAGCATGTCCCGCAGTCCCCCATAGCGCTGCCGTCGGGAACCGGTATTGGCGGTGGCCACGATTCCCCCCAGGGTGGCCTGGGCAGCATAGGCTGGGTCCACCGCCAAAAATTGCTGATGGCGGGCTAGTTGGCTTTGCAGGTGGCTCACCACCACGCCAGCCTGGGCGGTCAGGGTCATATCGCCAATGGCGTGGTCAATCACCTGGTTAAGGCGGGCGGTACTCACCACCAGATCCAGTCCTTGGGCCAGGCCACCCCAGGTCAGCTTAGTGCCGTTACCACAGGCCAACAGCCGCCACTGCCGCTGATGGGCCGCGGCGATCACCTGGGCCAGTTCGGCTTCAGTCTGGGGAAGCGCGATCGCCTGGGACCGGTCTGGCCCAGCAACTACCTGGTCTAAGGCAGCTCCCAGGGGCGAAACCGCCGGACTTACCACCCGGTCGGGGGGGAGGATATCTGCCAGTACCGCCAATACATCGCTCATCGCTGTAACTTAGTCAATGCTAATGGCGGTGGGGCCAGTGGTTGGGGCACTGGGGGGCATATCAGTGCGAATGGTGCGGAACTCGGCATACAGGCGATCGCGCCAGTCAAAGAAGGACTGGTACTCGGGCACATCGGCTAACCCAGGCACCCCTTTAGCACAGATCCCTTCTGGCAAGTCCACATAGCGCTGAGCCGGAAACTTGATATACATCGTCGCGGCCGCCACCGCAAAGTCCGCCAGGGTGGGCTGATCCCCCAGCAGGTAGGGGCTCGCTTGCGACATTAGCACCAGGGCATCCAAGTCTTGGCGCAGAGCCGTGGCCGCCACCTTAATATCATCGGGGCCATAGCCCACCCCCGTGCCAATCAGGTTCAACACATCCCCGGGCAGCGCCCCCACCAGGTTCCGCAGCAGTTCTGGGGTAGCCGTGGGCAACAGAGCGGTGCGGAAGTTGGGATGTTGCTTGAACGCCCCAATCATCACTTTACGGGCATTGGGCACAATCGCCTCATCAGCCCACGATTCTAGGGCCAGGGTCAACCCCCGTTGCTTGGGGTCCACGGGCAACAACGGCCGATTAGGGTAGGTTTGCTCCAAGTGCAGGGCAATTGCCGTCGAGTCGGGAATGATCTGCTCGTTGTCTTTTAGCACCGGCACCTGGCGCTGACCCGACATCTGGAACAATTCCACCTGCCCTACCCCAGGGGTCACTTCAACTTTTTTGTAGGGCAACTGCTTGTAGTCGAGAATCAGGCGAATCTTTTCTGCAAAGGTGGAGGCTTCAAACTGATAAAGCTCTAACATGACCGTCCTCTGTCCTGGTTAGCATCCGAGTGAGCGTTGGATCAGATCCATGCAGGTTACTCTGAACCCGGTATCACTGTATCGCTATTTGCCAGGTCTGCACAGGCTCCATTGGGGGACTGGGGCACAATCTGAACGGTTTCAAAGCCAGCGGTAGATAACAGTTTGCCCACGGCCATCTCCGCCCGCCGATTGGCTTCATCGAGTAATCCCTCCGCACAGGCGGCGGCCTCAATCTTGGTGAGCGCCTCTTGCTGAGCCAGTTCCTGCAGGTTAGGGGCGGTGTCAGGGCCGAGCCCCAAAAAGCCCCGGTTGTAGTCGTACACGTTGGAGCGACTGAGATCGAGTTTGCTGTCTAAAATTTGGGGCGGCGGTAGGGTGACTTGAATGGCGGTTTCCCCGTCAAGCTGCACATCGGTAACCGTAATTTGGGACAGGTCAACCCCAGCTCGCACTTCCCCATAGGCGACGTAGAGCAACTGGGTCGAACCAATCACATAGCCAGCCAGGGTGCGATCGCTGCGGGTGGGCACCACCGCCTCCATGGCGAAAATGGCTGTCGTCAGTTCGCTGGCCCCCCGCAACTGCTGCACCACGATCGATCGCACGTCGACTTCGGGCTCTGGGGCTTCAGCGGTAAACATGATCCGCGCCCCTTCCAGGAAGCGATCGCCCGTGCGCCAAAACCCGATGCCCGCCGCCAGACCTAAAATCACGGCAGCGCCAATCATGGCGTTGGTGATCCCCTGCACCAGCCGAAACGGGTTTAACAGCGAGGGCCGCCGTTGAGGACGGAGCTCGGGCTGGCTGGTGTAGATATCGTGATACGGATCGCGATAGCGGGGGGGCAATGGCTCTACGGGCTCAGTTGCGGGCTCAGAATTGGGCGTTCCGGAGCCTGCATCGGCGGATCGGCGGCGGGATGATGTCTGGCGAGGTGTGGCGTGGCGCATGGTCTACCCAAAGGACTGGTCTTACCCTAGCAAAATGGCTTAATAGCCTAGTACTAGGATAAGTCCCGATGCTATCGATAGCACAGGGGGCAACCCCAACCCCCGGCATACTTTATCGCAGGGATTCAACCATCACAGCACAGCTCCACACCAAACCACTACTGAGAGCCAACCGCAGCCACCACAGATAAACCGCCTGCATCAACGCCAGGGCCCGCTCCCCATGGCCAAAAATGGTGGCTAAGAGACATGTCCCCACCAGCCCCACCGTCACCAGAAACAAGAGCTTGATTAAGCGGCAGGCCCAACGAAACAACAGACTATGGGATTGCAACATAGCCCTAGCCCTCCGAGATGATTGGCTCAACGATCAAGGTCAGGTTGTCACGGCCCCTGACCCTCACCCGAGTCCCTACCGGCAAGGACACAGGGGTAAGACATCGGGCGGTCCACCAGGTGTTTTCCAAGTAAATTCGCCCTGATTGACCGACCAGAACCGGCTCAACCACAACCGCCCGCTTATTCAGATAGGGATGGTGAATGGCTGAAGCATTCAGAGCGTAGTCAAGGGATGTCCTCAGCAGTGGGTTGTCATCCATAGGGGATGTGTCGCCCAAAAAGATAGCTTCAAAGACCGATGTCCAACGAATTGCCATAGTTAACGCCCTCCCTGGTATAGCTGAATCTATATGGATTTTGGGAGTTACTTAGAGCTGTGGCAATCCTCTGATCGATAGCGATAATAGCTAGCGACAATAGCTATAGAAGGTCGATAACGGCGATCGCTATCGAAAACCAGATAACACTCTTGATCGACTTCCGATAAAATCCCCTTTGAACCAAGTCCAAGTCCAGACCTGGAGTTCTGCCTGTGGGAAAAGTCCAGTTCCCGAGCTGGCCTTGGTATAAAGCCTGACTTATCAAGGAGAGCACTTTAGCTTATGGGGAAGCTAGGGCCCATGGGAAACCTGAAACCGCCATCGTTACCAACGGTGTTGGAGGAGGCGATTATGCTGTCACTTCTGGAGCGGCCTCGATTTGGCCAAAACATTGTCGAGGTGGTCAGTGCTGCCAGCAATGGCACCTGTCAAATTAGCTGTGGCACCCTCTATCCAGCCCTGAGGCGCTTGGAAAGTCGTGGTTTTATCAGATCGGAAAAGTCTGAGGCTAATCTGGTTGTCCGCAGGGGGCATAACCGCTGCTACTATGCCGTTACGGATCAGGGACGAGAGGTGCTGAATAATTTAGAAGCCATGCGCCATCAAATAAAAAAATATGATGAAGCGCTTGAAGTTGTGACTTGATTCATATCAGATATTGGGTTAAATATCTAGCTATTGTCTCATTGAAATCGTCGCTTCATTTTTAGTTTCACACTTTTTCATACTGAATATCTGCTCATTTGAGGACTGGCCTCAGGTAAAGTCACCATGTTTGTACAACTGATTGAAAACGCCGCTAAGTTTTTAGTTTACGAGCCGATCAGAGATGAGTCTCTAGGGGATCTGTGGGAAATTGATTATCGGTTAAAAGCTGAACAAACCCCCAAACCAATTCGTCTGGTTAAGGCTCTATGGAACTTTTTGCAAATCATTAGAGCCTCAGTGATTTTGTTTTTTGAGGAGCAAATTTTCCCCCTGATCCAGGCTAGCCGCAGTCGTGATAATTTAGGTCGTGATCTAACCGCTAATGATACAAACAGTAGTCTGCAGGGTAAAGTGCTAACTCCAGAGGCGATCGCTGAGGTCCGACGCTATTGCAAGGCTCGTCGACTATACAATCCTGCCCTCAGTCGCAGACTTTTAAATGATTCCCCTACCCCCTATATTTACTGGATCAGGCAGTGCGATCGCATCATCGAACAATGCCAGAAGCGCGGCCATAACAGTATTGATACTGAAGCCATCGTCAATAGTTTTATATTGAGCAACTTACTTAGAAAGCTGGAGGCGGCTCCCCCTCACCAGGTCAACCTAGAAGCCTTTAAGGCCTTGGTTCAAGACGTCCCCCTGACCGATGCCTTCCTAGAGCGCTATGTGGCCTTTGACCGCCAAAGCTATGGTCGCCAGTTAATTTGCCGCACCTGGTCCCTGGCGGTCTATGTAATCAGTTGGATGCCGGGCCAAGAATCCTGGCTGCACCACCATGGCCATGCCCTCGATGCCATCAAAGTCATTCGTGGGGAAATGACCCACTGGACGGTTTCCCCTGGGGATTGTGAGGGGGATGTACCCTTTGAAGGGTTCTCGCGATCTAAGCGCTATGAAGGACCCGCTCAAGTATTTACCGCTGGCGATCTTGTGCTAATTGACCGTGGCGTTGGCCATCAGATTAGTAATCGATCCTCTGAAAACCTGGTCACCCTACATTTCCGGTTTGGCCATCCCCCCGAAGATAACCACTGGCGCACCACCAGCGATACAGAAATGCTGGTCTGGAAGCAAACGGAAGGCTGCTTTGACCTATTGCCCCCCGATCGCGACTGCGTGCTTCACTAGTCACGGTAGCCGATCTACTCTACAGCTCCCAGAGTGTTGGCTGGGGGTGCCCCACCACTCATAGGCAATTAGTCGGCAACTAGTCCAAGTCCCCTAGGATCTGGCCATACTATACCGATGCTCTAGCCTAACCAGTAGCACGTTGATATCAGCGGTACCACTGCTGGGTCGCCACAGGTTACCCTCCGACTTTAGCGAGAATCCCTTGCAGCAAAATCACCAGGGGTAGCAGCGACACCACAAACAGCACCCACGACACCAGGGAACCGGCCAACCCCATGGCCAGCAACCCTAAGGCGATGCTGCCAAAGAGGATCAGACCGATGATCAAGAGCCACCAGGGGGCACGACCGCGAGACAGATTGCTATAGGCCATCCCCCGCTGTTCAATGCGACCCATGGGGCTATCGCCGGAGGGAATGCGATTGTAGTCTTGGGGACGCTGATCCGCTGGGACCTCGATAGAGTACTCTTCGGGCTGCTGTTTTGGCAAATACTCGTTGAAGTTATCGGGTTCTGGCATGGGACGAATGCTAGTAACACTTTCCAGTAGGGTAGCCGGTTATGGGAGGCTTTCACTTACTGGTGTACAAAATCTGTACAATGCGCCGTCCCGGTTCGCACAGGGCATCGCGGGCCACCACCGCCACCGCCCCGGTGACACTGGCCTGGTATTCGGCCACCACATCACCAAAGGCATTGCGCTGCCGAGCAATGGTCTGGCCGGGGATAACGCAATCGCGTAGGTCCACCAGCAGTTCTAAAAAACCGCCCCCTGTTGCCCGGATGGTCTCCAGAGAATTGCCAAAGACGGTGCCCACCTCGGCGGCGGTGCGCCCCAGGGGGCCAGGCACAATCCCGTGGTGCTTGAGCAGATTCAGGCTACCCTCCACCGCCAGGGCAATTTTGTCAGGCTCAAACCGGCGCCCCTCGCCAATTTCCACCGTCAGCGAGGGAATCCCTGCCTGTACCAGGGCGGTTTCCAGGGTGCCGGTGAGGCCAGGGTCATCCTTGATCTGTTCGACGGGAAACAGCTCGGCCATTTGCCGAATCTCCGGCTGCCTCAGGTCGGCAAATAGCAACAGGGGGAAGGCACTGCCAGTGGTCATAGTGTGGTAATCGATCGCCGCCGTCAGGGCATTGGGCATCAACAACCGGTTCCACAGTAGCCCCGCCTGGCGCGCAACCGGATTATCACCAGCTTCATCCCCAGGCCACACCCGATTCGGATCGAGGGATTGGCCCCCTTGCATGGCCATGGGCCAAAAGGGGCGGCTGTATTCGATCGCTGGTCGCGATACCCCCAAGACCGCTATCACTGCACCGCTGATGGTGGCCGGGTCCAACTGGGCGATCAGCCGCTGCACCGTATCGATACCGCTGACCTCATCCCCGTGAATCCCAGATACCAGAGCAATGCAGGGGCCAGGGTGGCGGCCCTTGACCACCACCACCGGCACATACCAGCACTGACCAGTGCCCATTTGTACCCCCTGGAAGTAAAACCGATGGCGATCGCCCCCCGGCAGATCCGCCACCCCTAAGTGGCTAATCACCGGGATGCCCTGCAGGGTATCGCCAGTGTAGAGGGTCTGAGGCGCAGGTGATGGTTGGGAAAACGGGATCGCCATCGGGCCGAGGGCACTAATAGCGCAGGGTCATGACAATACCATGGTGATCAGCCAGGGAGCCGTTCTCCATCAGCATCACCTCTCCCCCCATGGCCAGCACCGCCTCAATAATTTCGTCCACCGCATCATCCATCACCTCGGTGCCACCTTTTTCGTCCACCACCTGCAAGCCACCTTTTTCGTCCACCACGCCGGGCACATGGTAGTCACTCTCCACCAGCAACAGCTTACCTCGCCCTTCGTTGGCCAACTGCCAGATTTCTTCCAGGGCGGTGGAAACTTTTTTCTCCCCCATGGCCTTATCGAGATCCTTGAGCGCATCTTGTCGCTGCTGCTGGCGCACATTTTGCACAATGGGCCACACCTCGGGCACCAGTTCGGCCACGGTGGCGTTATCAAAGTTGCCAGTGGTGGTGCCAGCCACCTGGGCCGTGTAGGCTGACACTTCCTGAAAGAAGGAAATTTGGCGGATCACCCCCCCGAGAACCAGGGGCAACGCTTCCCCTTCGGCATACTCCGTAAAGGCCCGGTCCACCTGTTGGAAGAAGCGGCGGTGGCGATCGTCCATATAGGCCGAGTCAGCTTTATCCGGCAGGTTAGTGGTAGCACCGGGGCCAGTCATTTCCATCGGGAAGTTCTGGTCAGTGACTTCTTCCAGGGTTTCCCCTGTACCAGCCAGCAGACGGGTCGCCCCCTGACTCAGCAGAAACACCCAGTAGCGCTGGGCCCGGTGCAAACCATAGACCAGATCCCGCGTGGCAAAGGATTGGTCAATAATAATCCGCTGGGGCACAGGGAACGGCAAGTAAAACTTTTTAGCGATGTCGTGGCTGACAAACAGAGCTAACCCATCCAGGGCATAGGTGTAGTCAATATCATCGGCCAGGGTGTCTAGGTTTTTCAGCAGGGGCTCTAGCTGGCGGGCCGAAAACTCCTGGGACAGGCGATCTTTGGCCTCCCTCACCAGGTTTTTAACCCGAATTGGGTCCTGCTTATTGTCCGGGGAGGTGCGGTGGGTGGGCAGCAGAATCGACAGGGCCGGAACCTTAGTCAGGGCCTGTAGTTCCTTCAGGTCGTGACGAGTCAGCATGGGGTCTTTCCTTATAGAGAGCAAAAAGGGTGGGCATGCCCACCCTAAACCTTCATGATTGTCGTGATCCTATACGCATAGTTTGGCAAATAATGACCACATTCAGGAATTCAAGCGTTAGGGGTGTCCTCTGCTGCTGCAGGCTCCAGGCTGATTTCGGCTTGATCAAGGAACAGGCCGTCGTCAGTGGCGAGAATACCACTGGCGGTCATGGTGTTATCAGCTTGGGTGATACGGGCGGCCCCCATGGCGTCGGAGCCTCCTCCAGCGGTGTATAGCACATTGCCTCCTGTTTCCAGCTGTTCAGCAATATCCGCCTTAATCGCATCACGGATGAGCTGAGCCCCAGCTTCGGCTAGGACAGCCTCAACTTGCTCAACCCAGGTGTGCTCAATCACGGCAATAATAGCCGAGGTGTTGGGTTGCAGGACCGACCCCAGATCCTTCATTTCAGCCCTGAGGGGTGCCCCCTTGAGCTTACCGACCAGGGCACCGATAACGCCACCCCCAGCGGCGATCGCGGTGACCGGTGGAGCTATCACTAGCCCAATCAATCCCCCAACGACGCCCCCAGTGACTAACCCTTTGCGAGTCCGACGCTTGGCATCGGTAATTTTGAGCTTGCCATTGCTATCTTTCACCACCACTGCAGCATCGATAATGCCAATCAGTCCGACTTTCTTACCCTGCTTTAGGTCAGCCATCACCGTGGTGGCTTGATCAGGGTTGTTGAACGCAGCAACAATAATTTGAATTGGGCGATCACTCATAACTTTTCCTTCCAAACACAACAATCCGTACAACTGATGTCAACCAGGATTTGTTGACATCGGTTGTCACGTTAATTAACACACCAAGTAGTCCTGTTAGTTTTCGCTTTCGCAGGCGGCAACCGAAATGGAGTAGAAATTACCGTTGACGCCCCCTAACCGCGCATTAACCACAGCCGGGTGACGACCTGTCGGGGACTGAAACGGGATCACATAGGTGGTACCAGCTTCCACATCAGCACGACCCGTGAAGGCAGGTTCTGAGCCCCCTTGGGGTAGGCGCAGGTTGATATCGAGATGGTAAGGGCCGGTGTTTTCCACGGTTACCAGGGCCACATAGTAATCAAACTCTGGGCTGTTGGGCACCAAAAAATCGGTATGCCAGTTGTTTCTGGCCACTACTCGATTTTCAATCCGCTTGCGCACTTCGGTTTCCCCAGTAGTCACCTCCTGCAACTTGACACAAGGACTATCCATAGCGTCAGCCTGAGCCATCAGCGGTTCAGAACTGGCCTCCACCGAGGGTACGAGCATCCCAGGGGACAGAGCCAGGCTCGTAGCAACACCCAAGGTTGCGGCAAAAAGACGTTGAAATCTAATCATTGTTAGTCTAAATAAAACCGTCAAAATCACAGAAAACACCTGAAGGCCTAGCGAAATTATCTACGCCCAAGGTTTTGAATAGCTAAGTTACAACCACGGCATTGACATTGATGCGGCGATATTCCGATCACAACACCAAGGCCTTAGACAGGTTTCTGGAACAATAGGCTCCGCTTCATTCAGTGACTGTGGCCCCTGTAGGGCTGCACCCACCATTGGGGAGCATATTTCCCAGAAGTGACCTAAGCTTGGAATTGAGCCAGAACTGTTCTCAATCTATGACAAGAAGATATGAAACTCATATGACTGGCCCCAATGACGATCAAGCCTCCTCTGACCTGTACGGAGCTGGGGAAATGGCACCAAGCATAGTTTCAGGGGTAAAATAGCCCAGGGCCTGAATAATCCGGGCGATGCAGCCGGTCCAACCGGTTTGATGACTGGCCCCAATGCCAGCCCCATTGTCCCCATTGAAATATTCGTAAAACAGAATCAGGTCTTGCCAGTGGGGGTCGGTCTGAAATTTCTCGGCTCCTCCATAGATGGGCCGACGCCCAGCCTCGTCTTTAAGAAAAATACTGGCCAGCCGCTGGCTAATTTTCTCACTAATCTGAAACAGGGTCAGGTGCTCCCCAGAGCCGGTCGGGTACTCAATGGTGAAGTCGTCACCGTAGTAGCTGTACAGCTGTAACAGTGCCCGCAATAGCAGCAAATTCACCGGCATCCAAATCGGCCCTCGCCAATTAGAGTTGCCCCCAAACATGGCCGAAGTAGAGTCCCCAGGCACATACCCAACTTTGTATTCTTGCCCCTGGTGGTAGAACACATAGGGATTTTCCAGGTGATAGCGGGAGAGGGAGCGAATGCCGTAGTCACTGAGAAATTCGCTTTCATCCAGCATTCTAGCCAGCACCCGTCGCAGCTTAGTCTCGTCCAGAATAGACAGCATCAGCCGGTGTTTGATCCCCTGCTTGATCGGTAGGTGCACGTTACCGCATAGCTCTGGGTGGCGATCGATAAAGAGGGTCACCCGTTCCCGCAGTCGCGGCAACTCATCAAAGGCTTCTCGGGGGAAGACGGCCACCGCCATCAGAGATAGCAGCCCCACCAGCGATCGCACCTTCAGCCGGGTGGCATTGCCGTCGGGCAGGCGCAACACATCGTAAAAAAAGCCATCTGTTTCGTCCCACAGCTCATCCTGGTGATCGCCGATGCGGTCCATGGCTCCAGCAATCCACATGGTATGCTCAAAGAACTTGATGGCCAGGTCTTCGTACAGGTGGTCGTGTAGGGCCAGCTCGATGGCGATCTGGAACATCCGCTGGCTAAAGAACACCATCCAGGCGGTGCCGTCCGCCTGTTCTAGCCGCCCACCGGTCGGCAGCTCTGAGCTGCGGTCAAACACACCGATGTTGTCCAGGCCCAAAAAGCCCCCTTCAAACAGGTTGTTGCCCCCTTCGTCTTTGCGGTTGACCCACCAGGTGAAGTTAATCAGCAACTTGGAAAAGGCATATTTAAGAAAGTTCAGGTCTCCTCGGCCGTCGTTGCGATCGCGATCGCGCAGATAAATTTCCCACGTGGCCCAGGCATGGACCGGCGGGTTGACATCGCCAAAGTTCCACTCATAGGCCGGAATTTGACCGTTGGGATGCAGATAGTCCTCCCGCAGCATCAGCAGCAGTTGATCCTTGGCAAAGCCCAGGTCAATCAAACTAATGGGGATCACATGAAACGCCAGGTCCCAGGCGGCATACCAGGGGTATTCCCACTTGTCAGGCATTGACACAATGTCATCGTTAACCATGTGGAACCACTCGCTATTACGCACATGGCTCTTCTCCGCCACCGGGGTCCAGGGGGTGACGTCTCGCTCCCGTAGCCACTGATCCAGGTCGTAGTAAAAGTACTGTTTGGTCCACATCATGCCAGCCAGGGCTTGACGCATCACATTGGCGCGATCGCCATCGGCCAACACCTTAGGGGGCATCACCGTGGCGTAGAATTCGTCAGCCTCTTGCTGGCGAGCGGCAAAGTTGTTCTCAAAGTAAGCACTAAAAGGATCGCCCACCTGATCCGGCGCCGCCTTGGTCAGGCGTAGCTTCACCACCTGGGTTTCCCCGGGGCCGATAGTCAGTTGAAAGTAGGGCGACACCTTGGTGCCCACGCCCTCCGGGTTAACCGCCTCGGTCTGGCCATGCACCACATAGTTGTTGATGCCATCTTTGACATAGGGGCTGGGGTTAGGTTGGCCGAAGAGGCGCTCCTGATTGGTTTCGTTTTCGGTAAACAGCAGCGGCACTCCGGCGTCGCAGTAAAAGTAATAGTCCAGCAGATAGGGGGTCAGCGCCGGGTTAGTCACATGGGCCTGCACCACCCCAGGCCCTAACGTCTTCATTTCCGGCTTCGACCCAGTATCCAGCCAGGACCAGGTATTCCGAAACCACAGGGTCGGTAACAGGTGTAGCGGGGCGGCTTCGGGTCCCCGATTGATGGCCGTGATCTGGATTAGCACATCCTCGGCGTCGGCCTTGGCGTACTCCACCACCACATCGAAGTAGCGATCGTCGTCAAAGATGCCTGTATCCAGCAGTTCGTATTCCAACTCGTGGCGGCTGCGGTGGGCGTTGGTTTCCACCAGGTCGCTGTAGGGAAACGCCACCTGGGGATATTTGTACAGGTACTTCATGTAAGAGTGGGTGGGGGTACTGTCCAGATAAAAGTAGTACTCCTTCACATCTTCCCCGTGGTTGCCCTGGCTATTGGTCAAGCCAAATAGCCGTTCCTTCAGGATCGGATCTTGGCCATTCCACAGGGCCAAGGCAAAGCACAACAGATTGCGATTATCGGTGATGCCCCCCAAACCGTCTTCCCCCCAGCGATACGCCCGCGATCGGGCCTGATCATGGGGAAAATAATCCCAAGCATTGCCGTCAGCGCTGTAGTCTTCGCGCACGGTGCCCCACTGGCGTTCGCTCAGGTAGGGACCCCACTTGTACCAATCTACCTGGCCGCTGCGGGTGGCGGCCAACCGTTGCTCTTCTGTGGTCATAAGTACCTCATACCGGGGATGGGTGGATGCCTAGTGCTCAGTCAATCTGATGATGGTGGGATCTGTGACCTGGGGTTTACGGTTTGCGGTTCACGGTTTGCGGTTCACGACCAACCTTGCACCGCAGCCCTGTTGACCCGTCACTGCTGGCTTGACAGACCACTAGGGAATGTAGCGATCTAGAATTCTGAGCATTCTAGCCGGGGAATCCAGCCCAGGCAATCCACAAATGTTAACCGTGGTATGGTAGCCGACCTGACTTTGAGCCCCACCTATGATCGAGAGGATGGCTGTGCGCCTATTCCCAGGGCTACCCTGGCAACAGCGCCGGGTTTAAGCTTTTCGTTAATTTGCGCGATCGCCGCAAAACCTGGTGTATACAATTGAAATCCTTCGGCTTTAGCGTCTGGGTTGATTGGGAAGATATTCCTCCTGGCTCGGACTGGAAGCGAGTAATACTAGAAGGAATCATTTCCTCAAACAATCTAGTTTTTATTATTAGCCCAGATTCTGTAAAGTCAGGCTTTCTAGAGAATGATGTAGAAAATGCAGCAAGGTTCGGCAAGCGTATTATTCCTATTTACTACAGATTTACTACAGAGATACTTCGCGTGAGGAAATTCACCCAATTATCAGAGAAAGGAATTGGATATTTTTCATGGAGAATATGAATTCGATCCATCCTTTGACTCATCTATTGAGAGTTTAATCAGCACTCTAAGTGTTGATCCAAATTAGGTAGTGGATTAGTGTAAAGGATAGAGAAAAACAAGGCATCGCCGTCGCATTTCTAGATTCTAAGGGAGTAGGATCCATGACAATCGAGATGACCTGTCCAACCTGTGGGTCTCACGACATCTCCAAGAACGGCACGACCAGACGCGGTAAGCAAAACTACAAGTGCCGAGACTGTAACCGCCAATTCGTCGAGGATCCCCAGTGGAAGCCGAAAGACAAAGACACTCGGTCTTTGGTCGACCTGCTGCTGCTAGAGAAGATTCCCCTAGCCGGCATCGCCAGAGCCACCGACGTCTCTGATAGTTGTTACAGGGCGGTCACTCTGGCAATCGCCCATTTGAATCAAGGTTCGATAATGTGCGCGCGTTTCTCGGTGTGGCCTTGTCTTCCCATCGTCCCTACGCTCCGCGTGGGAACGCCGCCTCTGGCGCTCTGCGCCCCGGCCCCACCAGTCGCAGGAGCGTCTCACCAGCGTGGGCACAAGCGATCATCGGGTTCCTCGGTATGGGTGGGCGGTGGGTTACGGTGGGGCGCGGTTGGTGGGGTGGAGCTACTCTCTACCTCCTGGTAGACGCCTTCTCGCAGCACATACACCCGCCACACCTGGCCGTTGAAACGCCAAAACTCGGGCACCCTCAGGCTGACATAGAACTGGTTTTTGGCAATATCGGTGTGGGTGATGTCCACCTCCACCACCAGGTCGGGGGGTGGGTCTTCGTCAAACACCACGTTGCGCCCCTTTACCAGTGGTTAATTCTGAATTTAGTAGGCGTTGTCAGGCTCAGCCCTCTGGCGCAGGTGAGGGTAGATCATGGTAGTGGAGCCCATCGTCGAATGTGAGTCGTGACCCACGACAGGAGGGCAGGGCGTCTAAAATTTGCAGATACCCGTGCCACGACAAGCTATGCAGTACCGCCCGCTGTTCTCCCACTGGGCGCAGGTCTGATTTGGGTTCGGGGGCAATAGCAACCATGGGATTGTAGCAAGACACTCTACTGTCAGTGTAGGCGATCGCCCCACCCTGCTCTTTCCCCAGCTCACGACTTGCCAAATAAATCGAGCTGGTCAGCGGGGTTGGTTTCCTTAACCCGGCGGCGAGGCCGACTGGCCTTGGGCACCTCGCCCCGCAGGCCCACGGCGATGGTGCTGTGGCGTTCAATTTCCTGCATGACGTCTCGGGCCCGCTGGATCACCGAGGGAGGCAGTCCGGCCAGGCGACCGGCTTCGATGCCGTAAGATTTGTCGGCCCCACCGGGCTGCACCTGGTGCAGAAAGATGATCTGGTCCGGCATTTCTTTGACTGTGACCTGGTAGTTGGCCACGTTGGGTACCAGGGCGGCGAGCTCGTTGAGTTCGTGGTAGTGGGTGGCGAAGATGGTGCGGGCGGCGATATCCACGGCCAGGTGCTCGGCCACAGCCCAGGCGATGGAGAGACCGTCGAAGGTGGCGGTGCCGCGACCAATTTCATCCAGCAGCACCAGGGATCTGGGGGTGGCATGGTTGAGAATATTGGCCGTCTCGTTCATCTCTACCATGAAGGTGGATTGGCCTGTGGCCAGGTCATCCACGGCACCGACCCGGGTAAAGATGCGATCGCAGACCCCCAGCCGCGCCGCCTTGGCCGGTACAAAGCTGCCCATTTGGGCCATCAACTGAATCAGCCCCACCTGGCGCAGGTAGCAGCTTTTGCCGCTGGCGTTGGGGCCAGTGAGAATAATCAGGTCCTGGCGGGTAGGGGCCTGGCGGTCATCCGGTATGGTCCCCAGGTAGGTGGAGTTGGGCACAAAGAACCCGGCGGGCAAGAGCTGCTCGACCACGGGGTGGCGGGCGTCAGTAAGGGCGATCGCGCGGCTGTCCTCCATATGGCTGTCCTCCATATCTGGACAGCAGTACCCCTGGAACACCGCCACTTCCGCTAGCCCACACAACACATCGGCGGCGGCGACGGCGGCGGCGACTTTGCGAATCAGTTCCACCTGCTCGCCGACGGTGTCCCGCAGTTGATTGAAAATCTCGTACTCCAGGGCATTGATTTCCGACTCAATGTTGAACACCCGCGCTTCCCGTTCCTTCAGTTCGGGGGTGATGTAGCGTTCTTCGTTGGTCAGGGTTTGTTTGCGAATGTAGTCGTCCGGGGCCTGGTCAGCTTTGGCCCGGGAGATACTGATGTAGTAGCCAAAGGCTTTGTTGAAACCGACTTTGAGGGTGGGAATGCCCGTGCGCTGGCGTTCTGCGGGCTCTAGTTCGGCAATCCAGGTCTGGTCGTCTTTGGCCTGCTGGCGTAGACGGTCCAACTGGGGGTTGACCCCGTCGCGGATCAGGTGGCCCTCGGTCAGATAGAGGGGCGGGGTTTCCACCAGATGCGATCGCAGCCGTTGGCCCAGTTGTTCCAGCTCTGGCGGTACAGACTGGAGCGCCTGAAGATAAGGGGATTGGGCCTGTTCTGCCAGGGCCGCCAAGTCCGGCAGGCGCCAGAAAGAGTCCGCTAGGGCCACCAAATCCCGAGCATTGGCGGTGCCCGACCCGGCTCGTCCCGCCAGCCGCTCCAGGTCGTAGATCTGCTTCAACTTGTGCTGTAGCAATTGCCGCAGGTTGCCGTCCTGCAACAGTTCTTGAATGGTGGCCTGCCGGGCCTGGATACCCTTCACATCCAGCAGCGGTTGCAGCAGCCAGCGGCGCAGGGTGCGCCCGCCCATGGCGGTGACGGTACGATCCAGCGCCCACAGCAGAGAGCCATTGTAGGTGCCATCCCGCTGGGTCTGGGTGATTTCCAGGTTGCGGCGGGTCTGGTGGTCGATCACCAGATAGGCGGCCAGGGTGTAGGTACAGAGGGGCTGAAGCGGGGCCTGGACCGTCTTTTGGGTATCTTCCACGTAGTCTAGCAACCCCCCAGCAGCCCGCACCGCCAGAGGCAGGTGGTCGCAGCCGAGCCCCTCCAAAGAGCGTAGCCGAAACCGTTGCAGCAACCGTTGGCGGGCCTCGCTTTGGCTATAGGGGCCTTGGGACCGCAGGGTGTAGCAAAACTGGCGCGGCAGGCAATCGGGCAGTTGCTCCGAGCGATCGCCGGGCCGCAGCATCGCCCCCAAGTTGGGCGCATCCACCGGGAACAGCACCTCGGCGGGCTGCAAACGCAACAACTCCTGGCTGAGCTGATCCAGGTCTTCCCCCTGGGTGGTGAGAAATTCTCCGGTGGACACGTCGGCGTAGGCCAAGCCCCAGTGGTGCCCCGCCACCACCACCGAGGCCAGAAAGTTATTCTGACTGGCGCTGAGCATGCCCTCTTCGATCACCGTGCCGGGGGTAATCACCCGGGTGACTTCCCGCTTTACCAAACCTTGGGCAACGGCCGGGTCTTCCACCTGGTCGCAGATGGCGATCGCAAATCCCTTTTCCACCAGCAGGGTGCAGTAGCGATCGAGGGCGTGGTGGGGAATACCCGCCAGGGGCACCCGGCCAATGGCCTTACCGGCGTCTTTGCTGGTGAGCACCAGTTCTAGCTCCCGGGCGATCGCGATCGCATCTTGAAAAAAGGTCTCAAAGAAATCTCCCACCCGGTACAGCACCAGAGCGTGGGGGTACTGCTCCTTCATCTCCACATAGTGCCGCATCATTGGGGTGAGGTCATCCCAATTGACGGAGTGGTGATCAGCGTAGCGCACCGTATGCTTAGCTAGGCGCTCGGGAATTGGCGGCTGACCGTCGGTGGCGGGGGAAGAACCAGACATGGATGGCGTGCGAGGTTAGCGTTCAGCGTTGTCCCATGGCCTCCTAACTTGACGGAGCCAGGCAGTTTCGACATCGTTGCATATTTTATCGATCAAACACCCCAAAAATCCTCAATCCCTCAACCAATCTCCTGCAAGTCTTGCGATATCCTGGGTTCAACCCCTCTGCCCCAGCGATTCTATGACGCCTGTCGATATCGCCTTTTTGCCCGCCCTAGACCAAGCTCAGCTGATTCGTGACCAAGACATTTCACCCCTAGAACTAACGGAGTTGTATCTGGAGCGGATTGAGCGACTCAACCCCAAGCTTGGGGCCTATGTCACCGTCATGGCCGACCAGGCGTTAGCCGATGCGAAGGCTAAGACCGAGCAGTTAGCCAGTCATCCCGACGACCTGCCTGCTTTATTTGGGGTGCCGGTATCTGTCAAAGACTTAAATGCCGTGGCTGGGGTGCCCTGTGCCTACGGTATTAAAGCTGCTCGCGATCGCGTGGTCGAGCAAGACGACTACATTGTCCGCAAGTTACGCCAGGGGGGCATGGTCATTCTGGGGAAAACCGCCACCTCCCAACTGGGCTCTCTGCCCTATACAGAGCCGCCGGGGTTTCCGCCCGCCCGCAATCCCTGGAACCCAAACTATACCCCCGGTGGGTCCAGTGGGGGGGCGGCCGCTGCCCTAGCCGCCGGCCTCTGTGCCATTGCCCAGGGCTCTGACGGTGGTGGCTCGCTACGGGGGCCTGCGGCCTGCTGTGGCTTAGTGGGCCTGAAAGCGGCCCGGGGACGAATTAGCTTTACTCCCCTGGGGGAGCGATTGAACGGGTTAGCGGTGAATGGTGCCCTCACCCGCACTGTGGCTGATACGGCCGCCATGCTCGATTTACTCAGTGGGTATCAGCTGGGCGATCCCTACTGGTTACCGGACCCAGACCCCTCCTTCTTGCAGGGGCTATCCCAAGCGCCGCCACCCCTGCGCATTGGCTATACCACCCGACTTGAACCCATTGGTGAGGCGGATACTGCCTGTGGCCAGGCGGTCCAGGCAACGGTACAGGCCCTCGAAGATCTGGGCCATAAGATCGAAGCCGTTGATTTTCCCGATTTAAGTGATTTAATCGAGCCGTTTATTGTGGTCTGGCAATGTGTGATTGCAGAACTGGGAGTCCCCTGGTTTGCCCTAGACAAAATGAACCGCTGGCTATACTGGCGAGCCTGTTGGATCAATAGCGGGTCGTACTTGCGATCGGTGGCCCAATTGCAGCAGGTAGCCCGCCAAGTTGTCCAGTTCTGCTACCCCTATGACGTCATGGTGCTGCCCGTCTACATGCACACCGTGATTCCAGTGGGGGCATGGAAGCGGCTGAGACCCGCTAAGACGTTGGATAAGGTGATCAACTGGGTGGCGCCCTGTCCCCTTTTCAATGCCAGTGGTCAGCCAGCATTGGCCATCCCTACGGGCTTCGATGACAATGGCTTACCCGTGGGAGTCCAGTTGGTTGGCAGGCCTGCTGCTGAAGCCACCCTGTTAGCCTTAGCGGCTCAACTAGAATCCGCCAAACCCTGGCACCATCAGCGTCCTCCCCTGGCAGACAGCTAAGGCATTTGACATTGACGGCCCCCTAATTCGTTAGGCCATCGGTCGGCCAACCCTTTTCGAGTACTTGAAAGGTCGCCGCATGGTTGCCAGCCAGTACTAGGGTAGATGGCCAAAGCACTGGCTGGCGGGATCTCTAGGGGGCTGACCGTTGCACTTCTCTCTTGAGATAGATGCTTAAATGGCAAATCATCCCCTAGGTTTAGCCATAGATTCGGTTGCTACCATCTAACCCCAGGAAACTTCGGAGAAAGCGAATCCTCACGTTCAGCCAGCGATCGCAGCTGCAGTAGGGCATATCCCATCGCTGGGGAGAAAGTTTTCTAGAGATTCCCTGAGTTCTAGGTGGCAGAATTGACCAGACGCTATTTCAATTCTTATGTCTTCAGCCACAGTTTCCTCTGACCAGGTGTACCGTGTCGTCGAAAATCGGCACAACAACCCGTTTGAAGTTTTAGGTTCCCATCTTTTAGAGCAGGTTAATGGTCACCCCAAATGGGTGATTCGGGCTTACCTTCCTGATGCCGAAGCCGCTTGGGTCGTCAGACCTGAGGATCAGCAAGAGTATGCCATGGAGGCCGTTCACCATCCCCACTTTTTTGAGTGCCGGATGACTGGGTCAGCCGATAGAAATTATTTGCTGAAGATCAAGGAGAATGGCCATGAGCGGGTGATTCGTGACCCCTATGCCTTTAGGTCGCCGCTACTGACCGACTTTGATATTCATCTATTTAATGAGGGGAATCACCACGTCATCTACGAAAAGATGGGTGCCCATCTAGTCGAGGTGGACGGGGTAACAGGGGTATACTTTGCCGTCTGGGCCCCCAACGCCCGCAATATTTCAGTGGTGGGCAACTTCAACCAGTGGGATGGCCGTAAGCACCAAATGCGGTTACTCCAGGGCGGCGTTTGGGATCTGTTTATCCCCGAGCTAGGGGAGGGGGAGATTTACAAATACGAGATCAAGAACCCAGAAGGTCACGTTTATCTCAAGTCTGATCCCTACGGATTTCAGCAACAGGTCCGCCCCGACACCGCTTCGGTGGTGACCGATTTAAGCTATGAGTGGCAGGACGAGACCTGGATTGACCAGCGTCGCCACAGCGATCCCCAAGAGCAGCCGGTATCGGTCTATGAGGTGCATTTGGGGTCCTGGTTGCACGACAGCATGGAGAACCCCCCCGCATCTGGAACCGCCGTGCGGGTGAGCCAAAAGCCCGATGCCCGGTTCCTCACCTATCGAGAGCTGGCGGACCGATTGATCCCCTACGTCAAAGAACTGGGTTATACCCACATCGAAGTGCTACCCGTGGCCGAACACCCCTTCGACGGGTCCTGGGGCTACCAGGTGGCCGGGCACTTTGCCCCCACCTCCCGGTTTGGCAGCCCCCAAGACTTTATGTATTTTGTGGACCAATGCCACGCCAACGACATTGGCGTAATTGTGGACTGGGTACCCGGCCACTTTCCTAAAGATGCCCATGGGCTGGCCTTCTTTGATGGTACCCACCTGTACGAACACGCCGATCCCCGCAAAGGGGAGCACAAAGGGTGGGGCACCCTGGTGTTCAACTACTCCCGCAACGAGGTGCGCAATTTCTTGATTGCCAACGCCCTCTTCTGGTTCGACAAATACCACATTGACGGCATTCGGGTGGATGCCGTCGCCTCCATGCTTTACCTCGACTACGATCGCGAAGACGGAGAATGGGTCCCTAACCAGTTTGGCGGCCACGAAAATCTGGAAGCCGTGGACCTGCTGACCCAGCTCAACACGCTGATCTTTGGCTACTATCCCGGCGTGCTATCGGTAGCAGAAGAATCGACCGCCTGGCCCAATGTGTCACGGCCTACCTACATAGGTGGCCTGGGCTTTAACTTCAAGTGGAACATGGGCTGGATGCACGACATGCTCCACTACTTTAGCCAGGATCCAATCTATCGCCGCTACCACCAGAACAACATTACCTTTAGTATCTGGTACGCCTTTAGCGAAAACTTTATGCTGGCTCTGTCCCACGACGAGGTGGTACATGGCAAGGGCAGCCTGTACCAGAAAATGCCTGGGGATGAGTGGCAAAAGATGGCCAACCTGCGCGCCCTCTATGCTTACATGTTCACCCACCCCGGCAAGAAAACCTTGTTCATGGGCATGGAATTTGGCCAGACCACCGAGTGGAATAGCTGGCTAGATCTTGACTGGGGCTTGCTCAAATACGCACCCCACCAGCAGCTGAAGCAGTTTGTGGCCGACCTCAACCGCCTCTATCAGCAAGAACCGGCCCTGTATACTGACGACTTTTCCACCGATGGCTTTGAGTGGATCGACTGCAACGATGCTGGTAACAGTGTGGTGTCCTTCCTGCGACGGGATCAACACTCCGATCAGTTTGTGGTGACGGTGTGTAATTTCATGCCTCAACCCCAATATGACTATTGGGTGGGAGTGCCCCAACCTGGCTATTACCGAGAACTGCTGAATAGCGATGCCACCGCCTACGGCGGCAGTGGGATTGATAACGATGGCGGTCAACAGAGCCATGACTGGGATAACCCCTGCTGGCCCCACGCCCTAAGTCTGACACTGCCGCCCTTGGGTGTGGTAGTGCTGAAGTTGGAGTCGTGAAGGCGTGAAGAAGTGAAGAGGGTGAAGGAGTAAAGAGGTAAAGACCCAAAGATCTACCCCTTCCCCCCATCTCCCCATCTTCCCATCTTCCCCACCCTCCCCTTGTAATCCATAGCAAAGAAAGGAAACTACCCCCTTATGGTTGCCACCGCTGCTCGTATTCAACTACTGGACAGTGAAACCCAGGCGTTGTTGGACTGGGCTGACCAGGTAGATCATTCAGAAGAAACCTTGTTGCATAAAGCCCAAACCCTGGCGACTCGGCTAGGGGCTCACTATCGGCCCGATGGCCTGACTGAAATTGGCATTTGGGCTCCTGAGCTAGGGGCTGATATGGTACAGCCCAAAAACATCTATCTGGAAATCTTTACCCCAAAGCAGGCTATAGATCCCACCCGACCCAGCCAAAGGGCACGCTTTCGCCGCGACACGGTGGAGCTCGCGAAGCAGGGCGAATATTTCTGGGGAGTGCTATCGGGCCTGAAGCCGGGCACCAAAGACGAGTTGGGTTCCTTCTACTGGCTGCGCTATCTGGATGCTCACGACGAGGTGCGAGTGATTGGCGACTGTTTAGCCTATTCGCTGCCCTATGGGGTCTATGCCCCAGCTGAGGTCTATGACATGAACAGCTTGCAGCGCGATCGGGCTGACCTAGACTACTTCACCCAGGGGGATGTGGATGACCAGGGGGTGGTGCAAGTTCATGCCCCTAGCAATATTTTGCAGCTGCATGTCAACACCGCTTCCCCCAATGGCTATATCAGTGGGTTAACCGCCCTGTATCAGGGGATTGCCGAGAAGCTAAAAGCTCAACAGCCTTTGACCTTAGCCGAGCAAAATTTCGTGGGCTACGACGCGGTCCAGCTCTTACCCATCGAACCCACGGTGGAATATCTGGGGCAGCATGATGTGGGCCATGGCTTCTTTAGCCTGCGGGATGATGACATGGCTGAGATGGACCCGGAAACCGAAGAAATTGATCGCGAAGCCGACGATGTGCAGGTGGCCTTGAAAAAGCCGGACACCCAAAACTGGGGTTACGACATTGTCATTTTTGGCTCCTCTGCCACTAACCCTGCGGTGCTTGAAACCCTTCGGCCTCAAGAGCTTGTAGACTTTATCGCCACCCTGCACAACTTTCCCACCGGGCCGATTCAGGTGATTTTTGACATTGTCTATGGCCATGCCGACAACCAGGCGATTGAGCTATTGAATGGGCGCTTTATGAAAGGCCCCAACATGTACGGCCAAGACATTAACCATCAAAATCCCACCGTGCGGGCCATTTTGCTGGAAATGCAGCGGCGCAAGAACAACACTGGCGTCGATGGCATTCGCGTCGATGGAGCCCAGGATTTCAAATTCTTTAACCCCCTGTCAGGGGAGGTGGAGTACGACGATAACTACCTCAGCGACATGGCCGAGGTGTTGCAACACATCGGTGATGGCAAACGCCGTTTGTTTTCGATTTTTGAGGATGGTCGTCCTTGGCCTGCGGAAAACTGGGAAGAAGTATCCACCTATCGAGATATTGTCGAATTTAAGCCCGACGCGTTTCAGTGGGGGCCGCTGATCTTTGCCCACAATACCCCCAGCCTAAAGCGGTTTTGGGATCGCAAATGGCGACGGGTGGTGGAACAAATGCATACCGGCGAATGCTGGATCACCGGCTGCGGCAACCACGACACCCTGCGTCGGGGTACCCAGGTGGATCCCAGCCTCGATATCAACTGGAACTTGGGGGATAGTCTGCCCCAGGTGCTGAACAATGCTTACGATAATCCGGCCATTAACCTGATGACCTATGGCTTTAGCCCCGGGTTGCCAATGGACTTCATTAACTGCACCATGCATGCTCCCTGGGGCTTTTTGCGCAACACCGATGACCGCTACGGGGTCAAGGTAGTGGCGGAAGAGGCGGTAGGCTTTCTCGACTGGCAGATTATTCCAGAAACCTACGATTGGCCCGAGTTGTTTCCTCGGTTGAAGGCGATGGGCTTTACCAAGCTGGGGGAGTTGCGCCAGTTTATGCAGGGTCTCCATGATGCCATTAATGAGACCGACTATGACCTTGATGAGGTGGCTCACCTGTGCCAGACGTTGCTCACCCATGACGCCGATACGTTGCCAGAGGAGATCACCCAGCGTAAATCGGCTCAGACCCTGAAAGCACTGAATGTAGCGGATAAATCGGAGGTGTTGGCCCAACTGGATGTGGCTAAGCTGAAAGAACTGGCCAAAAACTTTATGGAAGACACCCACGAGATGTGCAATGTGTGGCTCCAGCAGGACAATCTGAGTCGCGATCGCGTTGCTTTTAACTTAGCCCTGCGCCGGTTTCGCCGCTCCCATCCCTGGTTGCGTCACAATCTATCTCCCCTAGACCGGTTTAACCGCATCCATACGGAGCAGCAGACGGTGTTCTATGGTCTGCGCACCGCCCCCGCTGAGGCGGGTACAGCCATGCAGGTGGCCATGGTGACCCACATGGGGGGCGATCCACTCACTGTGACCCTAGGGGATTGGCTTCAGCTTGAGGACGATGATAGCTGGCGCCTGGCGGTGTGTTCGCCCGGGGTAGCGCTGACCAGCCCTGGGGATGCGCTTAAGGCGTTTGAGTTGACCGACAGCCAGGCGGTGTTGTTAGAGCGGGTGGTGGCGTAGCCTGATTTTCCTCTGTCCCGTGCATTAATGCACTACCAACTTCCGAGTTGTTTGGATCTGCCGCCACGGCAGCCCAGTGAGGAATAAAGCCTTCAGCAAGCTTGCGGCCAAGAATAATACAGTCAATAGGTTCAATAATTTGATCAACGTACCGCTTCAAATTATCGTCCCAATTCCATATCATCCAATCCATTTCGCCGTTGGGGCCAGCAATATAACCATCAATCGACATTTGGATCTGAAGTTTTAGAGTTCACATAGGGGTGCTTCCCTCCCAACAATATCTGTTCAGACCTATCCGCAGTTGATCATCCAGGGGATGCCGTATTGATCGATCGCCATGCCAAAGCGCTTGGCCCAGAAGGTTTCTTCTAGGGGCATCTGGATGGTGCCGCCTGCGGCTAGAGCGTTGAAGATCCGCTCAGCCTCAGCGGGGTCAGACAGTTGCAGTGAAACCGAGAAACCCTTGGGAACTTCATAGGTGCCGGGGGGGCAGTCAGACCCCATCAGACCCCAATCACCCAGGGTGAGATGAGCGTGCATGATTTTATCGGCCCATTCAGGGGGGACTTCATTTTCCATGGGTGAACCCTTATGGGGCATCATGGCATCGAGTTGGCCCCCCAAGGTCTGGTGATAGAACTTGAAGGCCGCTTCGCATTGGCCATCGAAAAAAAGATAGGGATTCACTTGCATGATGGTCTCCTTTGATTTAGTGAGTAACTTCAGAGAATGAATGGGGATTCCAGGGGTTGTAGGTGCCAAAATTCCACAGGTGGTTCTCTGGATCTCGACAGGAATAGTCACGTCCACTGTAGGTTTGCTCTGTCCTCAGTCAGCCTCTGGCTCGATGGGCACCGAAATATGTTCGTGGATACTCTGCCATCCCTGTTGATGTCGCCGGTAGCCAGCACTCCCGGTTCGCTCATTTCTAAGGAGGTTCCTCAGATTCTGGCCCCAGCCGAGTGTAAATACTCACCGGGAAGTTGA
>NZ_SMDQ01000004.1 GCF_012911975.1 Nodosilinea sp. P-1105
ATGGGTGGATGGGTGGATGGGTGGATGGGTGGATGGGTGGATGGGTGGATGGGTGGATGGGTGGATGGGTGGATGGGGAGGAGGTTTTGGATTTTGGATTTTGGATTTTGGATTGAAATTGTAGGGTGCATTAGCGGTCAGGGTCTGGGTATTGGCGGTTAACCTAGGGCCGCAATGCACCGGCCAGAAAGGTGGGGAGGTGGTTTTGGATTTTGGATTGAAGTCGTAGTCATTGGGTACATTAGCGGCTAGGGTCCGGGTATTGACGGTCAACCTGGGGCCGCAATGCACCGCTTCCCGAAAGGAATTTTGAATTTTGAATTTTCCCCTTTTCGTTTTTCGTTTTTCAGAAGCGTAGGGGCGGACCTGTGTGTCCGCCCTGGCGGGGTATCCCTGTTTTTGCGATACCCCTAGGGTGCCCAGGAGAACCAGAAGATAGCTATTCTTGATGCCGGACAGGGCTCAGGCGTGGTTTCGTATGCTGTGGCAGACGTAAAGGGCGTATGCTTTAAGGCGGCAAGCTATGCCGTGTGAGCGTTCAGGAGTTAGACTACAAAAAGGGCCTGGATTCTGACTCCTGACTCCTAACTCCTGGCCTATCCCAAACTTCCCGGCTTAGATATCACGCCGGATGTTATCTGGGTTTCCCTTCTACTGTCTGCCTTAAAACCGGATTTCGTACTCCACGGTCACGGTTTCATTGCCAGAAAAGTTGGTCGCCCCCCGGGCCCGGAGTTGATCGCTAAACCGGTAGGACACCCCCACCTCTGGCGGGTTGCCACTGTTAAGAATTTCTAGGGCATCCACACTGATGCGATCGCCGATGTCAATGGAGGCTTCTACCCCAATGCCAATGCCAGCGGTGCTATCGGTGGCGGTATCAGTGGTTGGGAACACACTAAAGGAGCGCAGACCGATGGTATCGGCGACGCGATCGCCAAATCCTGCCAGAGCTCCAGATCCAAAGAAGCCAGCCACCTGTCCCAAAGAGGCCCCATAGACATTGGTCAGTACACTGCGACCCAGCAGGGCCACCAGATCGTCCTGGCTGCGGGCGGGGCGGCTGGTTAAGGCAATCAGCTCCGTGGCCTGCCCGGGGGCATCGGCCTCTTGTAACTCACTGGCGTAACCAAAGGCGGTGGCAAACACGTTGACAAACTCCACCTGGCCTGTGGTCAGGCTCGTGGTATCGGCCACCTCAGCACTGACAAAGGGGGTGGCTGCGGCCTGTCTGACTTCCTGGTCCCGTAGCCGTGCCCGCATGCGCACATCCAGAAAGGGATCTAACCCATGGGCCGGGGTAAAGGTGGCGGTATTGGTTTCCCCAGGAATCAGCCGAAACTGCGTGGAGAACAGGTTGATCCAGCCGGAGTCTAGGGTGATAACCCCATCAGGACGTGGGTCCGCCAGGGTACCATCCACTTGGATATTGCCTGAGGCGGCTATGTTGTAGAACGGCTGTCCCGAGATCAACAGTTGGTCGGCTAAAACCAGATTAAAGTTGCTCAGCCTGACCTGTTCCATCAGCTGATTCGGTAAGGTTTGCGGCTGGGGTGGTAATGGAAACCCGCCCACCTGAGCTTGGTACTCGGCAACGGCATCCGCCAGGGGAGTGGAAAAAAGTGTGGGTTGCTCAGTTGCTGGATCCAGCTCTGAATCCAGCTCTGGATCGACACCATGACCGTTATTGAGTTCGCCCATATAGCCGAGCAGATTATTAGCTCTGACTAAACCACGGCTGACCTCCACCAGCCCAGAGACTTCGGGTGCCATCACCGCCCCTGCAATCAGCACCTGACCTTCCACCTGGGCTTCCAGCAGGTCAGCATAGTCTACATTTAGCTGATTCAGGGCGATCGTCAGTCCCGCAGCAGCCCCTGGGTCTTCCAGAGTCTGTTTGGTCTGGGCTAAGGCAACCGCCGTCCCATGCTGAATCGGCAGTCGTCCATTCACCTCAATGGTGCCATCCCCAAAGACAGCTTGCAGCTGGTTAACCTGCACCTGCTCCAGGTTGAATTGCACATTGCCGGTCAGGTTGGTCACGGGTTGGGTCAAGGCGCTGCTCGTCAACTGGCCATCTTGAAATTGGGCGCGACCTACCACGATCGGATCTTCCAGAGTGCCACCTACCTGGACTGTGACATTACCCTGCCCCCCGTCCCAACGCAACTGCTCTTCAGTGAGTAGGTTCAGTACCTGTAAGCTTTCATTTTGCATGGCCAGCAACACCTCGATCTGGTCGCTGGGGGGCTGCACTGTCATGAACGGTAAGGCATAGGGCACCGTTCCCTGGAGGGTGATTTGGGCTGGATCGGTGACCACCGCAGCCCCTTCAAACCGCAGTTGGGCATTGTCGTAGGTGAAATCGAGATCAACCCCGTCCAGGGGCTGCTGATTCAGCCTGGGATTAACCACTGTCACCTGCCCGACCACCAGGGGATTGCTGAGACTACCCCCCAATTGAGCGGTGGAGGCGATATCCCCCTCAACCGCCACCGGTAAATCGATCAACAGTTCCGCCAGTTCCACCGGTACACCGCTAACCGTCAGTTGGCCATCCAAGTTATCTAACCTGCCGGCACCGGTGAATGCCACCAGCGTGTCAGGGGAGCGAAACTCCAGCGGGCTCACCACGAAGGCCTCGTCTTGGTAGCGGGCGGCCAGTTGGAACTGATTGCAGGCTATGGCGCTCTCCAGGGGTCCAGGGGAATCGGGGGACAGTAGCGGGGCTGAATCGCTTTCATTTCTGGCACCACAGGGCAAAATCCTTCCCCACGACCAGTCTTGGCCTTGGATATTGGCCGTAGCCTGCAGGGTATCGGCAGCAAACCCCTGTCCCTGGACCATGATTGAACCGGTAAACTCACCCTCCAGGGCACTGGGTGGCGGCAGGGCAATCTGAGTGCCGTTCCGCTGGGGTTCATAGGTGTTTAAAAACTGGGCAAACGCCTGCAACTGATCGAAGAAAGGGGCAACGGGCAGAGTCGCTGGCTGCGGAACGACGTCGGCTGCGGTCCCTGTGATGTCATCGGGGGGGGCAAAACCGATATCGCTAAATTCCTCCCAACCCAGCGTGGCCAACGCATCTTCAAAGTTGCCAGTCACAATCTCAACCTGGGCCGCATAGGTCAGCTCGGCCGCCGCCAAATCAGCTTGGCCCGTGAGTTGGTAATGGCTACTGGCAAAGCGTAAATCACCGTTTGTCAAAGCCGCCAGGCCATTGGCATAGCTGTACTGCCCCTCAAAGCTATCAGCCACTACATCCCCCAAGGCCGGGTTGGCAATGGTGGCGATGCCCTGGGCGGTAGGGCTGGCAAAATCAGTCAGATCCGCCTGGAGGGTGGCCTCTAACCGCCCAGCCAGAGGCCCTAACCCGATCGCTTGGGCCGGGGCCAGGTTGAGAGCATCCAGCGGGAAGTTCTGCAGGGTAGCGGTGAGTTGGCGGTTGACCATCTGGCCGTCAGCGGTGGTGTCTCCCTGGCGCAGGGCAAACTGGCTAGGTAACAGGTCAGCATCCAAGCTGGCACTGATGCGATCGCGCTGCCCCCGCAAGTCCACCTGTCCCCCCTCCGCTAGGGCTAGGTTTACGGGGCCTCGAAGCCGGGGCTCAAAGGCGAAGGCATTAACTGCCAGGTTATCCAGTTGAGTATCCCCCTGCAATCGCAGGTTAGCCAGGGGACCCGTGATTTGGCCATCAAAACTGGCCAGCCCAGCCAGGGTAATTTCAGAGCGGGCAGGCTCGGGAATGAACGGGGTTAACCGGCGCAGGTCATAGGGGCTGAGCTGGACCGCTAGATCGACAGTATCGATCGGCGGTGTGGCGGCAAAGTCGGTGGCAATAAACCCGGCAGCGGTTACCCCAGGGGCGTTGAACTGGTCCACCTGAAGGCCAGTGCCAGCCCAGCGAAAGGCAGTGGTCCAGTCCCCCCGGTCCAGTAACGGCGGGGAACCCGGCGCGATCGCCACTTCGGCATCAGCAACCCGGGCCGTACCACTAGCCGCGATCGCGGCTAGATTCAAGTCTTGTAAATTGCCAGCAGCATTGACCACGGCGCTCAACCGGCCGCGGGCCTGATCCGTAAACCGTTCCACCGGCACATCCACTGTGGTCAGTTCTGCCGACCAATCTCCCAGATCAAAGCGAGCCTGGGCGGTGGCATTCAGGGTACCTCCCTCCACCTGGAACTGGGTTTGGTCTACCACCAGCAGGTTGTTGCGATAGGTCGCCTGCCCCTGTCCAGGGTAGGTGGATTCTGGCAGTTGAAACTGCACCACAGCCTGGGGATCATTGAGGCTACCGGTCATTTCCCCGGTAGCCTGGACAGGGCCAATCACCGCCTGGTTAGGCAGCGTTACCCCATAGAGGTTCGCTAGGGCATCGCCGGGCAGGTCGGCCTGCATGTCAAAGGCGAAGCTAGGGTTGGCCAAATCAGCTAAATCTACCTGCCCCTGGCCGGTGATAAAGCCGCCATCCGCAGGGATAATCCGTAGGGTCTGGAGGTCAAACTGCGCCTCGGTGGCCGCAAAGTTGGCGGAGAAGGTATCCACCGTTACTTGGTCCGCCTGGACCGGACCCAGATTGTTCAGTTCCCCCGTCAGTTGAGGCTGATCCAGCGGGCCAGTGACAGCCCCTTCAAACTGAAACGTTCCGGCAGCCTGCACAGGCAGGTCCAGGTCTAGCAGGTCTGTTACCTGGGCCAGGCTAACCGCTGGAATGGCAGCGGTCAGGTCATAACCCGTCTGCCAATCCACCGTACCGGCAGCCGTCAGCGGAATATCCCCCAGCTGCAGACCGGTGTCTTCTAGCACAACCCGCTCCCCCTGAAAGCGCAGGCTGCTGTTGAGATCCCGAATCGGTTCCGGCAGCTGGCTAACCAGGATTTCCCCGTCGCTAAACTGAGCCGTCCCCTGGGCCGACACAGGCCGCACCTCGTCCTGTAGGCGCACCTCGGCCGTCAGGTTACTGTCCAGGGTGCCCCCTGCCAGTCCTAGTTCCGGCGGCAGAAACAGGTTGACCCCGACAGTGGGCAATTGATGGGTTCGCACACTGATATTCAGCTCCTGCTGGTCGAGTAGACCACGGCCCTGGGCCTGAAAGGTGCCGTCACCCAATTGGCCTTCGACCTCAAAGCCCAGTTCATCCACCTCCGGATCATCCAGGGGGGTGAGGTAGGCCCTGGCGTTAACCGCCTCCAGCAGAATCGGCTCCGCCGGGGCGATCGCTTCAGGACGAGGAATTTGGCTGGTCACATGCACCCTGGCGTTTTTCGCCTTGAGTTCCCCCAGCTTGAAGGAAATGGGGCCGGGGTCTTCATCGGGCTCTGGCAGGGTCAGATCAATCCAACGGCCATCCGCCGCCTGCACCACCACCACATCTGGATTCAGCAGGGTCAACGATGGACGCAGGGTGCGGCGAAAAATCAGATCGGGCCAGCTAATGCTGACGTCGATCGCCTCGACGGTGGCCTCGGTCTGTACGGCCTCAGTGGGGGGGAGATGGGCTGAGCCAATGCGAAAGCCCGTTAGGGTAAAGTGTTCAATTTCCCCTACCACCACTGGGCGCTCCAGCGTCTCTTCCAGGCCTGCTTCTAGGCGGGGAATCACCTGCTGGTTCACCACATCCCGACCCCAAATGGCGGTGACAACCCCAGCGGCTACAATCACTCCACCCAGGCCGATACCTACCTTATAGGCCAGGGGCATAGCCGAGCGCGACACATCATCCTGATCAGGGGAAGGGGGCAAAGGGGTAGGCTGGGTCATGACTATCCCGGGGTAGGGGTCAATTAATAAATCATGTAAAGCATGGCGCTAGCAGAAGGCAGTAGGGCTTTGACCGGGGGTAGCAGGCAGCTTCTCACTAACTCTGCTGGGATAAGCACATGTGCAAGAACCCGATTAAGCGCCTTGCATCTACCGAGTCTGTAATCCTGGTAGCACTTTTCAACGAAATTAAGTTAAGGAGACTGTACAAATAATCTGAGCCTCAGGCAAGGGGCGGACGCTACCCATTTGCCCGCGCAGGGCACCAAAGCAATGCCAGCATCTAATGGGTTGCATATAAATGCCAGCATCTAATGGGTTGCATATAACTGATGCAGTGCTAAAGCCATTTGGTGAGCGGCCCCGGCTTGACCCATGCGACGGCGACCGTTTTCGGCGATCGCCTGCAAGCGATCGCTGTCTTCCAAACATTGGCGCATGGCCGCCCCCACCTCGGCGGGCTGGGTAGTCAAAATAATCGATGGCCCCAACAGCCGCTGCTGGGCCTCGGCAAAGGCATAGGTAAACTGGGGACCCGGTCCAGGCAGGGTGAACACAGGCTTACCCAAGCCGACCGCCTGTTCGGTGGCGGTGCCAGCGGTGGCAATCACGGCATCGGCTAAGTGCAGGCACTCGGCAAAGTGGTTGGTACTCAGCACCAGAAAGCCGTTGTGGCGACTAAAGGCCAGGGGCTGCCCGGCGATCGGTTGCCAGCCCGTATCCAGCAGCGCATCTTTGAACGCGGCCTGGTTTAGAGAGGGGGCGATCGCCCCCAGTAGCCGCACCTGCCGTTCTGGGAAAATCGCCAGAATACTGTCGATCGCCGCCAACATCAGCTGCCAGTTATCAAACGCCTCAGGAGCGCGGGATCCAGGCAATAGGGCGACGGTCAACACCGCCTCAGCCGGGGCAAAGGTCCCGGTGAGTTGAGCTAACTTATCAGCGGCGGCCCCCAGGTCATCCATCATTGGGTTACCCGGGTAAATCGCCGGCACTCTAAGTTTCTGCAGCCGCTCAGCGGTCAACTGGTCTCGCACAAACACCCCCTGGCAGCGGCGGTGACTCATCAGCCAGCGCTCCCAGGGTAAATAGACTGAGCCCCCCCATCCCTCGGTCAGGGGGCGACCGGGCAAGCGACCGGTTTCATCCCGCAAGAAATATTCTGACTTCGCAGTGCCCAAAAACGCATAGGGAGCACCGCTGTACCAAGCCATGGCCAGGGGCACAATATCCCCCACCGCCAAAATGGCGCCCCCCGCTTTTCCCCACTGGCGTACGGTTTGCAGCTGTTTCCAGGTCAGCCCCAGCAGCCCCCCCTGGATGTCGCGCATGGCCTGCCGCCTATCCATATAGATAAACCCGCCCGAGGGCAGGGTTTGGGTCGGGCCAACAATGGGAATTCCGGCTTTTTGAAACGCGCCCCCCTCCCCCACAATCGGCAAGGCCGCCAGGGAGGGCGCACCAGGCAAACGACGCAATTGCTTCAAAAGCCTTACCGCAATGCTATCTTCGCCATGACCATTGCTAACACAGAGTAAATCCATTCCCAAGGCTATTCTCAAGGCTGTTTCAAGGGCTATCCACAACCCTATCAGAAAAGCTGAAAAGCCGGTTTTTGCTTCACAGCTCTACGTGCACCTGTTGGGCACAGGTCGTGGCCCGCTGGCGAGCCACTTCCGTGGTTGCTCCGGTGGCCAGGGCGACGCCCATGCGGCGATTTGGGTGGGCCGTGGGCTTGCCAAACAACCGGATTTTACTGCTGGGTACCTGGAGAGCTTGGGCCAGACCGGTGTAGCGGGGGCGATCGCCAGTACCTGCGGCTAAAATCACCGCCGAGGCCCCCGGTCCAATCAGGGTGATTTCACCGATGGGCAGCCCCAAGATGGCCCGCACATGTAGCTCAAACTCAGACATGGCCTGGCTGGCCATGGTCACCATCCCCGTATCGTGGGGCCGGGGGCTCACTTCACTAAAATATACAGTCTGCGGCCGATCCGGAGGACCAGCAATAAACAGCTCCACCCCAAACACTCCCCAACCGCCCAGGGCATCGGTAACGGCCCGGGCCATGGCCTGGCATTGGGCCAGGGTCTCGGTGGGCAGGTCACAGGGCTGCCATGACTCGCGGTAGTCTCCCGCCACTTGCCGGTGACCGATGGGGGGGCAGAACCAGGTGCCATCTGCGGCCCGTACGGTTAACAGGGTAATTTCGGTGTCAAAGGGAATAAACCCCTCTACAATCACGCGATCGCTCTTACCCCGCCCGGCGTCTCGGGCATAGGCCCAGGCCGGTAGCACCTCTGACGTCTGGCGCACTGTTCGTTGCCCCTTCCCCGACGAGCTCATGATCGGCTTGACCACACAGGGCAATCCCACCAGCTGGACCGCCTCCTGATACTCGGCCTCAGTGGCAGCAAATCGGTAGGGGGAGGTCTTTAAGCCTAATTCTTCCGCCGCCAGCCGCCGAATGCCCTCCCGGTTCATGGTCAGCTGAGTGGCCCGGGCGGTGGGAATGACGGTGTAGCCCTCCGCTTCTAGATCAACCAGGGTATCAGTGGCGATCGCCTCTACTTCCGGCACAATCAGGCTAGGTTGTTCCACCTCCACCACTCGGCGCAGCTGAGTACCATTCAGCATGTCGATCACATGACGGCGGTGGGCCACCACCATGGCCGGGGCCTGATCGTAGCGATCGACGGCAATCACCTCTAGGCCCAGACGGATGGCTTCCAGGGCCACTTCTCGCCCGAGCTCGCCAGAACCCAGTAACATCAAGCGTTTAGCCCCATCCGTCAAGGGGGTACCAAGGTGGGTGAAGGGAAGAGTCATGGGCGATCGCTCCAGGGATAAACAGATGGGGTAAAGAACCAGTGCGCCAAAAAAATAGCAAGTTTTTGTCAATCTAGGCGTCCACTTTTCAAAAGTATGTGTAACATCACTGGTGTAGTCAGGTTTTTTCTATCAGGGCAACTATTTGGAGCAGACGCTTTCGGGTTGCACCACTGAGGGTGTGCCCCGTTGGCTTGATTAATAGCTAGTTAGAATTAGGAGTGCGTCGCTAGGGGGGGGGTGATCTAATCCCTCATCGAATCAGATAGTCGATTCAACGATTCAGCGTCCCTACATTAGTGGGGCGATCGATTTTAGGTGGGCGATGGCGATCCCTCTCTAGACCTCTAGATTAGACCCTGGGCTTTAAAGGGATGAAAAGTGGCAAATCTCAAACAAATTGTGTACCATTCGTTAGCACAATTTTCCTAGGGGCGGCCAAACACCCCATAAGCCTAACCTTTAGGCCTAGAAATAGGGTGCCTTAACGGGCTGCAACTAGGACGCGGGGGCAATGTCTCTGCCATTTTTGTGGGCTATTTGATGATTTGACGTTTAGTTTTAGTTACTGATCTGTTTTTGCGGACACTGCCGTGGATAGTTTGAAAGCTATTTTTAATCGTAAGCCTCGCGGCGTTGGCGTTGAGCTTACCCCCGAACGAGTCAACCTAGCCCGACTCAAAAAGCAAGGCGCTAGCCTCAAGTTAGAGACCTTGGCTTCGGTCGAGCTGGCCGAGGGAATTTATGAAGAGGGGCAAATTCTAGACACGGCGGCAATGGCTGACGCCATTCAAACGGTGCTGACCGAAAGCAAAATCAAGGTTAAACAGGCCACCAGTGCCATCCCAGGGAGAGCTATCACTCGGGTGATTCCGGTGCCAGCAGAGCTAGATGATCAAGAACTACGGGAAATGGTGCTGAATCAAGAAGCCAGCCTCTATCTACCCTTTCCTCGGGAAGAAGCGGATGTGGACTACCAAAAGCTGGGCTACTTTGTGGATGAAGATGGCATCGAAAAGGTGCAAGTGCTGCTGGTGGCTGTGCGCAAAGACTTAACCGATCCCTACATCGAAGTCTTCCAACAAGCGGGGCTAGCCCTGAATGTGCTGGAAACCTCTAGCTTTGCCTTGATTCGCACCATTCGCGAGCAGCTGCGCCAGTTCACCCCCCAAGAAGCCGCAGCTGTGGTCGACATCGAATTTGAAAACACTGAAATCTCGATTGTGGTGGATGGGGTGCCCCACTTTTCTCGCACCGTTCCCATTGGTACCTTCCAAATTCAAACGGCTCTCAGTCGGGCCATGAATCTACCGCCATCCCGCAACACAGAACTCCTCCAGGGCATGACCGTACCGATTCAGTCTATGGATACCGTAGGGTCGCCCCAGATGGGCAACACCAACCCTGGCACGACCGCCATGCTACGGGTGCTGGGGGAACTAGCTGACGAACTGCGGCGGTCAATCGACTTTTACCTGAACCAGGGGGAAGAGATGGAAGTCGCCCAATTGCTGTTAGCTGGGCCAGGGGCATCCATTGGCCAATTAGACGAGTTTCTGGCGCAGCGGTTGAGCCTACCCGCCAGTCAAATTGATCCGATTTCAGCCCTGTCCTTAGAGGTGGATGACGACATTCCAGAGGTGCAGCGGGCAGGGTTGGCAACCGTGATTGGTCTTGGACTGCGGGAGGTATAGCCATGTACAGCTTAGATATTAATTTTCTTAAAGACCGAGAGGTCAGGGTCTTTGAAGCCAAGCCCAGGCAGCGTAGTGCGGCGGTGCCTGGCGATCGTCGTCCGCTAATTTTAGGGTTAGTCGTGGCCTTGATTCCCCTGGCCCTGGTGGGGGGCTACTGGGCGGTGACCCGCAACCAAGTCAACACGCTCCAGGCCAGAAGCAACGAACTGGATGCGGAACTGGCTCAGCTACGGGGGCAACTGGATGAAATTAGTGGTATTCAGGGGCAAATCCAGGCGGTTCGCGCCGAAAACAACGCTTTTGTTTCAATCTTTAATGAGATTGTCCCCTGGTCCGCTTTGCTGCAAGACATCCGCAACCGCACCCCAGCCCGGGTGCAAATCACCACCCTCAACCAAACCGCTGGGGACACATCAGAAATTAACCCCGACCTACAACCGCCCAGGGCAGGCGGGGTATCCATTGATGGGGTCGCCTGCTCCCACGACGATATCAATGACTTTGCCTTAGTCCTCCAGCGATCGCCCTTACTACAAACCTCATCGGTGGCCATTGTCCGGGCCCAACAGCAAACCAACCTGCTTGACCCCGAAACCGAGGGTCGCTGCCCCGGCACCGCCGTCGGTGATCCGGAATTTCTAGTGGACTACACCATCCGCGCCAACATTACGGATACCCCCGCCGCCCAGTTGGTGGACGAGTTGGAACGCCAAGGCACCGTTGGTTTAGTGACCCGGCTCCGTGCCCTCAGAGAAACAGGAGTGATCGACTGATGTCATACACAGGTGACTTTCTGCCCGCCGAGGAAAATCAAGAGTTTGAACAGGCCAGCCCGGCCTATCCCACTGCGTTTGGGGTAGAGTTCACGCCAAAAGTTCAGGGCATTGCGATCGCTGTTTTGGGCATTATTGGAGCCTTTGCGGTCTATAACTTTTTGGTACAACCCGTAGTTGAAGAGCGCCAACGGTTAGAAGCTGAAGTGGCCCAAAAAGAGACAGAGTTGGCCCAACAGCGGGCCAACCTGGAAGGGATAGTCGAACTCCAAGCTCAGTTAGATCAAGCCCTAGAGCAGCGGGTTGGCATTTATAGCCTGTTGGGAGATTCCCAGAGCGTAGACACCCTACTGCTCGACATTAACCAACAGATCCGTAACAGCAATGCGGCCATCAGTGATGTGCTTCAAGTTGACTTTGACCGCTTAGATGGGGGGCAACTAGCCGCCCTTGGGCTTAACCAAGCCCAGATCCAGCGAGTTCGGGCCGAGTTTGCCGGTGACCCAGTCACCCAAAAGTTGCTCTACACCTCTGAGTTGATGAGCTTTAATCCAGGCCCGTCTGTTTTGCTCAGTGATGGTCCCCCCGAGCTCAATAATCGGCTCGAACGGCACACCGTTGATGTCTCTATGCAGGCCCTATTTCCACAAACCCTTAGCATCATGCGTAATATCGAGCGGTTAGAACCCTTGATCATTATTCGTGATATGCAGCAGACCATTGCCCCTACACCCCAGGGGGTCAGCGAAGAGCAGCTGATAGGGCTGACCCGCCTGCTACAAACCAACTTCACCCTAGATGTCTTGGTTCCAGTCAACGATCCCAGCATTCCACCGACACCCGTTGCCCCAGAGGGTGAAGAAGGCGAAGACGTCAGCGAGTAACCCTGTCCCGATGCCCCCGCCAACCGAAGATAGATCGCCCAGTATATAAGCCATGCGGCCCGCCGCAACTGTGATGGAGGAGTGAACCGTGAACCGTGTATTGAACCTGAATCCCCTACTACTAGGCGGTGCCCTAATCGCCCTAGCCGCTGAGCCTGGAGTTGCCTCTGTAACCAGCATTACTGGCGTTCGGGTCAACCCCACCGATGCTGGCCTAGAGCTAGTCCTAGATACCAGGGGTGGCGATGCCAGTAATGTTTTCACCGTCAGCCAGGGCAATACCCTACGGGCTGACATCACCCGTGCCCAGCTCAACCTGCCCGATGGCAATGGGTTCAGCCAGGCCAACCCAGCCCCTGGCATTGCCGAAGTATCTGTGGTCCCCCTAGACGCCAACAGTGTCAGGGTAACCATCAACGGCAATGGTCAAGCCCCGACTGGGTCGGTCTCGTCTTCGGGTAATCAGGTGGTGGTGTCGGTTCGCAGCGATGGTCAAGCCGCCCAGCAACCGACCCCCGTACCCACTGAGCTAGAGACCGTACCTGCCCCCGAGGCGCCCCCGGCCACCGCCCAGGCGACGCCCCCGGCTGACGCCACACCGGCCACGCCCCCAGCCCAGGCCAACCCAGATATTTTAGTGCCAGACCCCGAGGTGACCATCGATGGTCAGCCAGTACCCCAGCCCCGGCCCCAGCAAGCTCCCCCCTTCCTCCCCCGGGCCGTGGCTCCACCGGTGGGTGATATTGCCGTAGCGGAGGCCGTACCCACCTTTGGCAGTATTGATCTGGGCAGCAACGAGCGCATTCCTCGGCTGCTGCTGCGGGATGCCTCAGCCCGAGAGGTACTGTCGCTATTGGCCCGTTCCGCTGGGCTAAATCTGGTCTTTACCCCGGCCACAGACAATGGTGCTGCCGCTAATGGCGATGGCCCCACCATTAGCCTCGACATTGAGAACGAGTCGGTGCAAGACGTGTTTAACCACGTTTTGCGGGTTTCGGGCTTACAGGCTAACCGGGTGGGTCGCAGTATCTATGTGGGTCAAGCCCTGCCGGTGTCAGCTCAGACTATTAACACTCGCACTCTGCGTTTAAACCAGGTGGATGCCACGGTTGCCGCCAACTTCCTAGTCGCCCTAGGGGCTGAGAGTGCGGTCAGCCGCGAGCGTTTAGTCACCAATGTCACCGCCGTTGAAGTGGCTGAGGGGACTCCGCCCCTGACCGAAACCCAAACCACTACGGTGGACCAGATTGAAACCCAACGGGTGGACTATGAAGATAGTCGGGCAATTTTGCGGGGCCTACAGGTTGTGGCCGATGAGCGCACGAACTCGGTGACTCTGGTGGGTCGAGGGGAGTTGGTGGCGATCGCCACCGAACAACTGACCCGCCTGGATATCCGCCGTCGTCAGGTGGCCATCAATGTCAGAGTGATTGACATTGACCTGAACGCTCTAGATGCCTTTGGCACCAGCTTCTCGTTCCAGACGGGTAATTTTGGTATCACGAGTACCGGTGGTCTAGGGGTAATCAACCTCGGCACCCCTGGTATAGGTAACCCTGGTGTTCCATCCACCCCAAATCCACCTACTGTACCGGGTGCAACCCCTATCGGGCCCAGAACTTTGGGGGGGCCTGGGACTAATTTAACAGCTAGCAATTTCTTGTTCCAGTTGCTAGCCACCGTCCAAAGCGGTAGCGGCAAGATCATTACCGACCCCACCCTGATTGTGCAGGAGGGACAAAACGCCACCGTTCAGCTCACCCAGGACGTGGTCACCAAAGTCGAAGAAACGACCACGATTACGAATGGCATTTCTGAAACCACTCAAGAAGTTGAAATTAGCCCAGCTGGCTTAATTCTGCAAGTCAATGTCGATCGGATTGATGATAACGGCTTCGTTTCCCTGTCTGTAGCACCGAGTATTTCCGCACCTACCGATACCTTTACGGTGGCAGGAGAGACATTCTTTCTGCTGTCTGAGCGGCAGCTCAGCTCTGGACAGGTGCGGGTGCGAGATGGACAGACCCTGCTGTTGTCGGGCATTATTCAAGAGACAGAGCGCTCTACTGTCACCAAGGTGCCCATTTTGGGCGACATCCCCATTCTGGGGGCGCTTTTCCGCAGCACGGTCACAGATAATCAGCGGCGAGAGTTAGTTGTGTTACTGACACCCCAGATTCTCGACGACTCAGATCAGAGTGTGTGGGGCTACAGTTACACCCCCAGCGAAGAAGTGCAGAATATCTTGGAAAATCGGCAGCGCTAGGGGTAGTTACCAGGTCAGCTTAAACTTAACCCAAATATGACACGAGCCTAGGGGTGTAACTCACGACATCTCTAGGCTTTGCCTTTATTTAAGTTCCTGCCCTACTATCCCACTGTCCCAGAAACCCGGCTTCTTCACTGACGGGCTCACACGTTGAGCGGGTGATATAAATCCTAGTTGTATAACCCCGAATCAAACCCTGTGCCGCTCAGGCTGAGCTTGTCAAAGCCCTAACTCGTTTCGGGGTTTTGTTAACCGGATTTGGTATGACAGAGTAGAAACCGGGTTTCTAGCCAGACGATCTCTTTTCTCTGGCTCTGATTTACAGCCAAGTTGAGTAAACTAGGGCTAACAGTCCCTAAGGCACTTCCATGGCTTACCGCGACTATCCCCAGCCCGCCTCAGAAACTTTGCCGACAATGTACGACTTGCCCAGTGAGGATCCGGAAGGGTTGGGCCTTGGAGTGTGGCCAGGCCAATACCAGGATACCCAAGGGATCTAGTTGCGCTGGTACCAAGACGATGGCAGTTGGGTCCCAACCGCCCAGGAGCAGGCAGACCAGGAGCGACAGCGGGCTGAGCGCTTAGCGGCTCAACTGCGGGCTTTAGGGGTTGACAGAGTAAACATCAAAGACCGCTTTGCCTTCTGGACTAGTGGTCTGTCAAGACTAAAAATTAGGGTAAGCGCTTTGCAAAGCCCTTTTATCTTCAGGGAGGTTGCTTCAACACATCAGGACCTTTCATCCCCTCCCACGGAGGGGTGCCCGGAGGGCGGGGTGGGTCTGTACTAGTCCGGGTACCAGAACATACCTTTGATGCCTTCAGGGTCGGGCATAAATCCCAGCTGCTTATAAAACTCCACCACCTGGGGATCGGCAAACAGGGTGACATTGCTAATATCTTCACTGCGCAGTTTCTTGATCAGCTGTCGCATCAGCTCCTTCCCCAGCCCTCGCCCTTGAAAGTCTGGATGCACCACCACATCCCAAATCGTGGCGTTAAAGGCATGATCCGAGGTGGCCCGCGAAAAGCCAATCAACCGTTGCCGTGCCCCTCGCTGTTCCCACATTGACACCACCAGATAGCTATGCTGAATGGCCTTGCGCACCTTGCGAATCGGGCGCCTGGCCCAACCTACCGCATTACACAGTTCTTCGAGCTCGTATAGGTCGATGTCACGATTCGTGCTAAAAATAATCGCGCTGCCCTCGTCGCGCTCTCGCATCGCCTCTAGAACGGTACCCGACGGCCCTAAATTCCCCGATGACGCGCCATCGGATCCTACAAAAAGACTCTTCCAAAAACCCATGTAGGCACTGCTCTATAACGAACGAAGACAACTGTCAGCAAGGACAACCACGTTTTTTAGTATATCCTCTGGCTCTGGTTCTACGGCCTAGTCCCTAACATCTGGGCAAATTCAACCAGGACTACCCCTGAAGTCGCACTTATACTAGTCTAATCAGGTTCACTGTAGGTCTAAACGTTGTACGATGGAGCCGCTTAACCCGGCGTGGCGCCTAGTTCATCGGCGGCGGCAACCAAGTCACAGATGTAACCCTAGAATCCACAGACGGGATGGTCGTCTTGCCCTGTGACTCAACCTATCAGTTTCTGGGGTTTCAGATGCTAGCTTTACCTCAATGGAGTTCCCCTTTTCAACGATGGCCGCTGGCTTAAACCCCTCCACGGTTGAGTTACTCAAGCGCTTTAACCGGGCGTTTCCCCAGTTTTATGAGCAGTTTGTCAGCAGCGAGATCCAGCTCCAGAATTTGAGGCTGGCTTACCAGTTGTATAAGCAAAAAACTGCCGTTATCGACATCAAACCCGATGGCAGCAAGAGCGCCTTGTACTTTGCCTACCGCAACCAGTCTTTTTTGTTGAGCGATATCTTTGGGGTGTTAGCGGCCTATGGGCTAACTATCCATAACCTGAGTCTATACGGGCAGATTTATTCGCCCATGCTGGTTTTTATGAAGCTGGTGGTGTCGCGCAGCCGGCAGGCCCTACTCGGACCAACCGCTGACAATGTCTGTCGAGCCATTCGTGAAACCCTGGCGGGACACTTCGAAGTCGAGGAAATGCTGACAGTAGAGTTTAACCTGGATGCGGGACTAGAGCGGGTAGAAACTGAGTTTTATGTGGATCCAGTCTTTCATCTGCCAGCCCTCCTGATCGAGGCGGATAACCAACCTGGTTTGTTCTATAAGGTGATGTACGCCATTTGGCAGGAGGATCTCTTGGTGGTGAATGCCAATTTGCTGGTGTGGCGAGGCCGCACCCGGTTAATTTTGTACCTGCTGGGTCCGAACGAAAGCTTAATTCCCGATTACCTAGGCCAAAAGATTGCCGAGGGCATTCGCTACCGCCTCATGGCTTAAGGGATGAGCATTGAGCTGATTACTTGATTGGGCCAGGGTTTGCAGTAGGATCAACCTATGGCCACAACCACAATTTTTGGTGTTCCTCACCACTACCAATTCACTACCGAGGGCACGGATGCTCCCTTTGTATTTATCCACGGTTGGCTGTTGAGCCACAGCTACTGGCAACCGGTTATGCACCAACTAGTGGGTTGTTATCCTTGCCTGGCGTATGATCTGCGCGGGTTTGGCGAGTCCCGATATCATCTCGATCGCTACGAACCTGGCTTGCCCCCCAAAGCTGAAGCCATAGGGGCATCTGATTCTCCCTATGGTTTAGCGGCCTATGCTCGGGACCTGGCAGCCCTGTTGAAACAGCTAAATCTAGGACCTGTGTGGCTTGTGGGCCATTCGTTGGGGGGCAGCATTGCCCTCTGGACGGCCTATTGCTATCCCGAGTTGGTACAGGGGGTGATTTGCCTCAACTCCGGAGGAGGCATTTATATCGAGCGAGACTTCCAACAGTTTCGCCGGGCTGGGCAGCAGATTGTGCGCTGGCGATCGCCCTGGCTGGGCCGGGTGCCGGTGTTACCGCTGCTACTAACTCGGATGATGGTGGCCAAGCCTCTACCTTATCATTGGGGATGGCAGCGCTGTCGCGACATGCTCTGTGCCCATCCTGCAGCGGCCCTAGGTAGCCTGCTCGAATCTACCACCGAGGCAGAAGTACACCTATTACCTCGAATTGTCTCTAGCTTGACCCAGCCTGTGTACTTTATCACCGGTCGCCAAGATCAGGTGATGGGGCCAACCTTTGTCTATCACCTGGCGGGCTATCTAGCCGCCACAGAATCCGGTAGCAAAACGGTGTTTGAGCTAGATAACTGTGGCCATATGGCCATGATTGAACAACCCCAAGCCGTCGTCGATGTTCTTAAGACCATGGTGTTAGGCCCCAACCTCCAGGGCTAGGCCGCCGTTTTCCCAGTGAGGACCAATTTTTCCTAAGGCCAAGATAGTCCAGCGATCGAGCACCAACCCATCCCCTCAGCTCCCAGCCAGCGTTGCAGGCGATGGTTCTAACTTGATAAGTTAACAACATAACTGTTGAATTTTGGATCGCTATTGCAGTCAAAAGACACTGCTATAGCGATGTACCTATGCTTTTTCATCTACGCCAACTAAATCCCAGGCTGCTACTGGGCTTGCCCCTGCTACTGAGTATGGGTTGTACAGAGGCGTCGCTCAATGACACCAATGATCCTAGCGGTCAAACCGAGCCACCCTTTGAGGGTACAACGACGACTATCGATCAGATGGATGACCTGGAAAGGGCCGACTCGGGGATCTTAGAAGAGGTGCGAGTAGCCGAGCATGATGGCTATGAACGGGTTGTGTTTGAATTTCGCGATCGCAGACCTGCCTATCGAGTGGACTATCTCGATCGTCCAGCCCAGGCCTGCGGTTCCGGCTTTGATATGGACACGGCAGGTGATCAGGTACTCAAAGTCAGTTTTGCCCCGGCCTCGGCATTTGAGGATATTGATGGGGAACGCCGGAAAACTGTTGACGACACCGAACTGAGACCTAACTTGGCGGTGCTGCAAGAAATGGTTGAAACCTGCGACCACCATGGTGGAGTATCGTGGGCCTTAGGTACCGCTGAGCAGGTTCCGTTTCGCGTACTTGAGCTAAAGGACCCTGGGCGGCTGGTTATTGACCTGCGTTCCCCATCGCTATGATCAACCCTACCTTTCTGAACCTTTTCGACATGGGGGAGTAGGTCGCTGATTTGATTTGGTTCAAAACTTGGCAAAATAGCTAACAAAACAAAAGAGATGCCGACGACTGGCCGTGTTTCGTCTCGGCATCTCTTCTGGTTCGCTCCTCACACATCCAAATTATAGGCAATGACCATGAGGTTGTCACCCCTTTTTATAGGGTTAACCCAACAGTTTTTCTTATAGGTCGAGTCGGTTAGGGGTCAGAGTTCAGGATCATTAGGCTGGAGAGCAGCCAGGGTAACCCTTAAAGGCTGGTGGGGGCGGCATGGCTGAGCAAACCTACCAGCAGGTGTTCTAATCCGCAGACAATGCCTCTCAGCAATAGAACCGTGGGTGGGCGAGCTGAATCAGCTGACCTCCATGGCAGAGGGTCGAGTTTCCCGAACCAGTGCTCGACTCGGGCGGACAGGTGATAACCGGCCTCAAAACAGGCTGTGGGGTCTGGGGAATCAAACCGATCGATCAGCCGAATTAAGGCCCAAAGTATCTCTTGTTCTAGCGGGGTAGACGCCACAAAGCGATCGGGTAGGAGGAGGTTGTCTTCCCCTAGGCCCGCCAGTCGGTAACACTGACAATAGGCATATTGCACAAATGCCAGGGGAGATAGGCCTAACCGCTGGGCGACCTGCGAGTCTCCTATGAACCCTGGCCAAAGGGGGCTGACCTCTGGGGTATCCCTGGGGCGGGGGGAGTGAACCACCTCCCACAACCACAGACTGAGGGCTTGGGCGGTGGGGGTTAAGAGGATCTGTCCAGTGGATAAACTTTGGGCTTGGGTCTGCCAGGCGATCGCATCCCCCCGTTCATCCAACTCCGGTCTCATCGCCATCGCCCCAGAATCACCTACCTCCGATAGGTGATTCCAGTCCCTAGCCAGGGTGTTGGCCAAAGTAGCGGCGGCTGGGGCCGGAGTTAGCCTCAGGGCAAGGGCCGAGCCATAGCAAATGGGATCGGGGTTGCGGCCCAGGCACAGGTCCCAAGCGGTTAACCGGGATGGTTCCCCGGCGTGGTTGTTTAGGAGCGTTGGCTCCGATATCTCCAGAATGCCTAGGTGCTGAATCGCGATCGCCCCCAACCGGGCCTGTAAAATCCCCTGCAATGTTCGGTAGCCCATCGTTATTCTTAAATACTTTTGAGGTGTATTAGTATGAGAATGTTCCTGCTAATCTTTTACTCTGGTCACTTTTACTCTGGTCATTATTGTCATTTGTGGTTGGTCTGGTATTGGGGTTCGAGTTCTGGACCTTAGATTGGGAGTTTTGGGAAGGGGGGGCAGCTAGGGTTTTAGGGGTTAGAGATAGACCGTATGCTGATGCTTAGTGGCATTCACAGCTCTCCCCAAGTCTCTGGTTATGGGGTTCCTGGCTACAAAGTTAGTCACCAAGCCTAAGGCTTCAGGTGCCATAGGCGATTAGATCTGGGTCTTTAGTCGTCCTATAGGCAAATCGTCACTACTGAACTTGATCCAAGTTATTTCTAGTAATATCCTGCGCTGTCTAAACTTTATGCCGCTATCCACCAGTGCTGACAATGCTCGTCCATTTTTGACCTGGCAACGTATTACTGACTGGGCCCAAGAGCATTATCGCTCCAGAACCTTCAATAAAGATGAACGCATTCCCACCCGCCCAGGGTTGCTTTACCTGGTAGAACGGGGTGCTGTACGCCTAGTGGGGGCGGCTCAGGCGGGGGCGGGCCCCAGCGAAGATGACGATGAAACCGAAGGAAATGATTACGAGTCCCTATCTGCGGCCACATTGGGTAACAACGAGGAGGCGTTTTTAGGCTTTGTAGGATCTGGGCAACCCTTTGAGATCGTGGCCCAGTCTCCCTTTAGCCTGCAAAGCTTTGCCCATGTCGATCAAACGATTGTGATCTGGCTGTACTGGAATGATCTAGACAATTGGCCCCACTTTCGCCGGGAAGTGTTAGATGCCTTTCGCTACCAACACCAGCGTAAGCTGCTATGGCTTAGTACCCTGGGCCAACGCCGTACCATCGATCGCCTGCTGGGATTCTTGACCCTGCTGATTGAGGAATTTGGGGAGCCCTGTGAGTCAGGCTACTACCTACCCTGGCCGCTGACCCACGCTCAAATTGGCAGTGCCATCGGGTCTACCCGGGTGACGGTAACCCGATTGATGGGCAAGTTGCGGCAAAAACAGCTGATTCAAACCTATAAAGATGGGCTGATTGCCATTCCCAACCCCGCTGATCTATCCATTCGAGGGGCTTAGTACTCTGCAGCATAAGTCAGCCAACGATGTCTGATACCTGGCACCTGGTAACCCACCTCTGCCTACTTCGACAAGTTACCCCTGCTTCGACCAACTCAGGACATCGCCTGGGGTCGCTGCGCGAGCAGTACAGGCCTCCCAGGAGGCAATACCCGACACCCGATACCCACTACTACCAGCCAATGCTTAGGGAGTTGGGCTGGGGCAAGGCTCTGACGGTGAGGCGGGTTTAGAGCCATTTTTGTCGGGGCTAGTCTTTTCGGAACTGGCCTTGTTGGCTCCAGCGGACTGAAAGTTAAGGGGCAGGTTAGTAAACTGCGGCAGAATTTCGCTGGTAAACGCCGCCGCCGCCTTGGAGCGATAGCGGTTGGGATTAAAGATCACCGATAGAGTGCGATGGACAACCACAGAGTCAATTTTGGCTCGATGGAGTACCCCCATTTGCAGTTCCTTTTCGATCGCCGAGTTAGATACAAAAGCGACCCCAAGACCAGACTGCACCGCCGTTTTAATCGCTTCGATGGAATTCAGTTCCATTTCAATCTTCAGGCGGCGGGTTTCAATCCCACTGCGGGTCAACACCTGGTCAATTACTTTGCGAATGGTGGATTGGGAATCTAGGGCAATAAAGTGAAGTTTGTAAAGATCTTCCCGCTGAATCACGTCGTGACTGGCCAAGGGATGATAAATCGGCATGATCAATGCGAGTTCATCCTCCGCGTAGGGCACTCTTTCTAAAGAGTCTTGTAATTCAGGAGGAACTTCACCACCAATAATCGCTAAATCCACCTGGCCATTGGCCACACTCCAGGAGGTCCTGCGGGTGGAGTGAACATGGAGTTGCACAGCCACATCGGCATACTTCTGCCGAAACAGGCCAATCATTCGAGGCAGCAAGTATGTCCCTGTGGTTTGGCTAGCGCCAATGATTAGGGTACCTCCCTGCAAATTTTGCAGATCCTCGATCGCCCGGCAGGTTTCTTGGCAAAGGCTCAAAATGCGATCGCCGTAGCTCAGTAATAGATGCCCAGCTTCCGTCAGCTGGGCTCGCCGTCCACCCCGGTCAAACAAGGGGACATCCAGCTGACGCTCAAGGTTTTGCACCTGGAGGCTGACCGCTGGTTGAGACACGTAAAGACTGTCGGCGGCTCGCTTAAAACTACCTTCTGCAGCGATCGCTTTCAGGATACGCAATTGATCAAGGGTGAAAGGAAGGTCAGCCATGGGCATTAACCCTAACGTAAAGTGATACTGGAACGCCAGTAGATAACAGTAGCAGCGGCAGGTAGCCGTCGAGGGGAATCCCTCAACAGCAGCGGCACCGCTCTTGTCTCGACGCCAGGTTCAAGGACACTATTTTAGATCTATCGATTCTTTTCGATAAGTCTGCCATCCTTAGATTACTTGGTTCGGGACCTTCACAGAAAAAAAATGCACAATACCCCAACGATTTATGAAACGTCAGGTTATTCAGAACTTCCTGAATCTACCCGGCATCTCGGGGGTGGCGTTGATTGATGGCCGAAATCGCCCCTTCTTCTTTGGGCCAGATATCAGTCTTAACTCCCACCAACAAGATGTTCTAGCCCAAGGGATTCAGCAGGTCGTATCCACGACCTCGGACAACTTCGACACATTCTCGTTCCGCTTTACCAATCAGTTGGCCCACATCTACAAACTTGACCAGGGGGTTATTCTCCTGGTGTTGATGGCTGAATCACAGCCTTTGGCCGACTATCGCTCGGCAGTGAGCCAACTGAAGGCGACCCTGATGGAAGCGCCCCACAACGTCGTACCCACCTTTCGCCTGGTTGCCGGCTGTGTCACATTGAACGGGCCATCTCAGAACACCCCTGCGTCCCCCGCCCCTGGAGCTGAAAGGGCCGAATTGGGTACGCTAACAATAACCTTTGAAGATACTGTGGTCGCACTTAACCACCTGAGCCATAGTGCCGCTCAATACCTGGGCAACGTGATTGTGGCCAATACTTGGAAACAGGCTCGCCCAGCGAATCCCTGGCTCGACCAATTTGAGTTGCAGCCCAATGGTTCGTTTCGAGTGGTTGAAGCCAGTACAACCTCACTGACTGAAGAGCAGCAGCAGTGGGTCAGGGAATGGGTGAGCGCATTTCTGCAGCGGGGAGGGCGAACCATCCGCAACTTCCATAGCCTGGTGAGCGATACGGCCCTGACGCCCCAGGAAAAGCAGCTACTGCTATCCCCACCGCCGCGATCGCCAGATTCACCTTCCTAGCCCTGGGTGCGTTCCCCCCATAGTTGATTCAGACGGCCATCGTCATTGCCCCTCCCTGCGATCGCAGCGATATCATGTTTAACCTCCTGACTGTAGACATTACCCACCATGGCTAAAACTGTCCGCCTTGAACCCATTGCCCAAGAAACGTCGGTAGAAACCAACGGCAACCTGCTCTCGGTTCTGTTGAACAAAGAGCTAGACGTGCTGAAGGAATGTGGCGGTCGTGGCATGTGCGCCACCTGTCACATCTATGTGCAGTCGGGCATGGAGTCACTAACCCCAATCAATCGCCGAGAACAACGCACCTTAGAGGTAATTACCTCATGTAAGTCCAACTCACGGCTCGCCTGCCAGGCTCGGGTGATGGGAGAAGGGGTGGTCGTCGAACTACCACCCGGGATGTACGTCAACTCCTTACAGGACATTGAAGCGTTGATTGGGCGACGGGCCGACCAAGACTTACTCCACCCGATTACCGGAGAAGTGCTAGTGGAACAGGGCAAGCTGATTACCCGATCTACCCTGAAACAGTTGGAAGACACCGCTAGCTTTAAGGTGGGCGAGTTTTTTACCCAAAGCAAAGAAGGATAGGGCTATAGGTCGGGGTTTGGGTATCGGGCCCAAGGTTCATGGTTCACGGTCTAAGGCTCATGGTTCATGGTTCACGGTCTAAGGTTCACGGTTCGCCGTACACCTTACACCTTGTACCTTGAACCTTCCCCACCTTGTACCTTGAACCTTCCCCACCTTGTACCTTGAACCTTCCCCACCTTGAACCTTCCCCACCTTGCACCTGCTTCCTACTTCCTGCCCCTGACACATCTGCTATGGTAAGGCAAAGCCTTAATTGAGTTTTGTCGAGCCCTTTGGTTATGGAATCTGTCCCGCCACTCAATGCCCGCCATCAGCAGGTGCTACAGGCTACTATTCGTCACTACATCGCCACTGCCGAGCCGGTGGCGTCGCGATCGCTAGCCCAGGAATATAACCTCAAGGTTAGTCCGGCAACGGTGCGCAATGCCATGGGTCTGCTAGAAAAATACGGCCTGCTGTATCAGCCCCACACGTCAGCGGGGCGGGTGCCATCAGATTTTGGCTATCGTCTTTATGTCGATCGCCTGATGCCCCCGGCTAATCAGGTGGGGCAGCGGGTGGATACACTACTGACAGAGGGGTTGAGTTGGGTGGGCTGGAGCCTAGAGGCGGTCTTGAAATCGGCGACTCAAATCCTGGCCCAGGTGAGTGGCTATCTGGCCTTGGTGACTGTCCCCCAAGCCAATACGGTGCTGATTCGCCATGTCCAGTTGGTGGAAGTAGACAGTGGCCAGCTGCTAATGATTGTGCTGCTCGATTCTTTGACCACCCAGTCGGTGGTGATCCAACTGCCCACCGAGGCAGCCCAGCCCCTGTTTGAGGGGCCTTGCGGCCGCGAGATGGAGATTTTATCTAACTTTTTGACCCACCACCTGCGGGGTCGCCCCCTAGCAGAGGTCGCTACCCTAGACTGGGGGGAATTAGGGGATGACTTTCAGCACTATGCCCAGATGCTATGCCAAGCCCTGCTGGATCTGGCCCGGCGATCGCGGCCGACCAGTGCCCCCCAGCTGGTGATTAGTGGCCTTTCAGAGGTGCTGCGCCAGCCTGAATTTTCCGAGTCTCAACAGATTCAAGCGGTCGTCAGACTGTTGGAGGAGGAGCAATCCCAGCTTTGGCCATTGTTGTTTGAAGCGCCTGCCATGGCCCCTGAATCTTCTGACGTGCGGGTGTGGATTGGCTCTGAAAACCCAATTGAGCCGATGCAGGGGTGTGCCTTAGTCGTATCTAACTACACCCGAGACGATACCTCCCTGGGGACTGTAGGGGTGCTGGGGCCTACCCGCATGGTCTACGAAAATGCAGTAGCGGTGGTAAAGGCAACGGCTGACTACCTGTCCACCGCTCTCAGCACCCCTTAGCTACCTGTGATCATCACTGAGCTACTAGCGGTACTTTCGATTGGGGCAGCCACGGGGTTACGGATTGCCCTGCCCCTGCTGCTGATTGGACTAATGTCAGGTAATCAGCTGTGGGCCAATGTGCCCTTACTATCCCGCCTGCCACCGGCTCTGCTGCTGGGAATCTTAGCCAGTTGGTCGGCGGCCGAGTTGATGTTGTCGAAGGATCGCCACAGCCAGCGGCTATTTCAAAGTATCGAGCTCGTGCTTAGCCCTGGGGTAGGGGCCTTGGCTGGTGTTGCCTTGGCCCGCACCGTAGGTCTGGAGGGATGGCTGCATTGGATTTTTGGCTTAATCAGCGCCCTATTGGCCCTGGTGATTCAGCTCTTGCAGGTAGGGTTCTTTTATCGTCCCCGACGTCCCCCCCTGTGGGCTTTTTTTGTGGTGGATGGTCTGTGTATTGTGTTGGCTTTCTTAGCCTTTGATGACCCCAATGCTGGGGGCATCATTGCCTTGCTGCTGCTCTGGCTGGTAATTCGCACCTCTTACCTCTGGCGCAATTGGACCAGAGGTGGTCCCCGATCGCAGGGCTGATGGTTGACTTATGCCTTGCTCAGCTACAGAATGCCAACAAAATGCAGTGGCCCTTTGCCACTGACCAGTTCCAGCAGCAGGGCCAAGAACCCCACCATGGCCAATCGCCCATTCCACACTTCGGCCACCGGAGTAAGCCCCCAAGCCGATCGCTCTTGGGGATAGATCTTCACCTTCTTGTCAGGCTGCACCACTTCAGAAAACAGCTTACGGGGCGACTCTAGGGCGTCAACCACCATTTCGGCCATATCAGCGATGAACTGGGGGTGGGTGTTGAGGGCGGGCACCCGATGAAACCCTTCGATACCGGCATGTTCAGCAATTTCGCGATATTCGATATCAATTTCTTGCAGGGTTTCAATGTGCTCAGAAACAAAGCTAATGGGCACCACCACCAGGTCTTGCACCCCCTGCTGGGCCAGTTCCTTGATGGCGTCTTCGGTGTAGGGCTGAAGCCATTCCACTGGACCCACCCGGCTTTGATAGGCCAGAGTATGGGGGTTAGGGCGATTCAGCGATCGCATGATCAACTCAGTACAATGCTCAATCTCCCGCTGGTAGGGATCCCCCGCTTCTTCCACATAACTCACGGGGACGCCATGGGCGCTAAAGAAGATATGGGCCTGATCAGGGCGATCTAGCTTGTTTAACTCTTGGGCAATTAGATCGGCCACGGCCCCGGTATAGCCTGGGCGGGCATACCAGGAGGGAATCACAGTGTAGACAATCCGTTGCAAAGAAGGATCTTCCATCCACAGTCGCTCTAGTAAGCGAAAGCTAGAGCCACTGGTACTGATAGAAAATTGCGGGTAGAGGGGAAGCACCACTAATTTTTCAATGCCATCGCGCTTAATTTGGGCCACTGCTTCTTCGGTGAAGGGGTACCAATAGCGCATGCCAATGTAAATATTGGCATCAGTACCCTTGGCGGCTAAGGCGGCTTGCAGCGCCTCTGCTTGTTGCTCGGTAACTTGCCGTAGCGGCGAGCCACCACCAATTTGCTGGTAATTTTCTTGGGATTGCTTGGCTCGAGAACTGGAAATTAGCCAAGCCAATGGCCGCTGTAGCCAAGGGAATGGGAGTCGAATAATTTCTGGATCAGAAAACAGGTTAAACAGGAAGGGGCGAACATCGTCAAGTTGTTCTGGCCCCCCCAGATTAAGCAATAAGACCCCAACGCGACCCATGGCACTATCGTGTTTATAAACGTCTGAGCGTGTTCGCTCTCGTAACTGTGATAAAGCTGAAAGCTGTGATTTCATATATTCTACAGGTTCCCTGGATGGTTTCCCACCGCTGACATGACCTATGGGCCAGCTTGACTCGTTAGATGTGGCGATTACTAAGCTCAACCATCGCTTAAAGGCCGCTCGACTGGGGCTACAGGTGGAGCGTCGAGGCGATCGCCTGAACCTCAGAGGAACCCTTCCCCCCCGTCCTGGCAGCACCAAGCAACGCCGCCACCAGCAACGAATTCCCTTGGGGCTACCTGCGACTAAACCGGGACTAAAGCAAATTGAACAAGAGGCGAAAATCATTGCCGCCCGCCTGATTGAGCGTCGGTTTGACTGGTCTGACTACCTCGCCCCTAGCCAAACACCAAAGCCCGAGGGAGCCAGCTTAGCCGAACGCATTGCCCAGTTTCAGGCGGCGATGATCGCCCAGGCCGGTCCCGACACGGCGGCTTTGGCCTCTTGCAAAACCACCTGGGCCAAGGCCTATGCCCCTTATCTCAACAAGCTGACGGCCCAGGCGGCCCAGTCCCCTAACCAGTCGTTGGCGGAGGCCATCATCGCCACCCTAGAAAGTTATCCGCTCCACTCCCGCAGTCGCCAGGTGGGGTGTACCGCCCTCAAAGCCTTTGCGGCTTACCACCAGATTGATCTGCCCCCCGACCTGGATAGCCTCTGGGGCCGCTACGGGAGTCGTCAAGCCCAGCGCCGCCAACTTCCCTCTGAGCAGGACATTGTGGCCTGGTACGATCGCATTCCTAACCCTGGCTGGCGCTATGTGTATGGGTTAATGGCCACCTATGGTCTGCGGAATCACGAGGTGTTTTTTTGCGATCGCACCCCCCTCACCAGCGGCGATCCCGAAGCCCGTATTACTGTCCTAGAAACCACCAAGACAGGGTTGCACGACGTCTGGCCCTTTTACCCAGACTGGGTAGAGCAATTTAACCTCCGCCAGACTGTCCTCCCGGCGATCAACATTGACCTGAAGCAAACCACCTTACAGCGGATTGGCCAGCAGGTCACAACCCAATTTCGGCGTTACCAAATCCCCTTTTCCCCCTATGATCTGCGCCATGCCTGGGCGGTGCGCACCATTCACTTTGGTCTGCCCGACACCGTAGCTGCCCGGATGATGGGCCACTCGGTCGCCATTCACACCCGTACCTATCACCGCTGGATTACCCTGCGAGACCAGCAGCAGGCGGTGCGATCGGCCCTGGCCCGGATTTCGGAAACTAGCCAAAATCTGGGCTCAGGTGACGATAGGGTTTAGACTAAATCACAACAAAACCATTAATATGCACAATATTTACTATTCTGACGTTTATTATTCAGAGCGATATGCTTCTGGTTCTGCCTGAACTGGTTCTATCTAAACTAACTCTGCCTGCATAAGAGGCATCCCCCAACCCTGGGATGGCAGGATATACCCCGACGTTTTGCCTACTTGGCATTGCTATGAAAGTCTTGCTTGTTGAGGATGATCGACCAACCCGTGACCTGCTGGCCTATCATTTGACAGCAGCACGATACACCATTGAGCAAGCCGCTGATGGCGTTACGGGCCTAGAATTAGCCACTCTGCTCACCTATGATCTAATGGTGTTGGATGTGCAAATTCCCCGCCTAGACGGCATTAGTCTCTGCCGCAAACTCCGGAATCAAGGCATTACCACCCCCATTTTGATCTTGACGGCTTATGGGAGTGAAGACAGCATCATCACTGGCCTAGACGCTGGGGCCGACGACTATGTCACCAAGCCCTTCGAGGTATCCCAGGTCTTAGCCCGGATTCGTGCGTTGCTCCGTCGGGGAGACAGAGGCCAAGGAGTTCCTTCTCTGGTTTGGGGGGACTTGTGCTTAGACCCCGCCCTAGCCGAGGTGACCTACCAAGGACGCACCGTGCCGGTCACACCGAAGGAATACAGTTTACTAGAGCTCTTTTTGCGCCATCCTCAGCAGGTGCTTAGCCGCAGCACCATCTTAGATCACCTCTGGACCCTTGACGATTCCCCCACCGAGGGCGCGGTGACCAACCTGGTCAAAGACTTACGCAATCAGCTTAAACGCAGTGGAATGACCGAGTCTGTGATTCAAACCGTATATGGGCTGGGATATCGACTAAAGGACTTGCCTGCCACGCCTCAACCCAGCTCTTCGTCCCAGCCTGACGGCTCCACCCCAGTCAGCCATGCCCCCTCCCCAGCCGCCCCAGAGGATATCCACCAGGGGGCAGATCCCTCAAATACCGTGGCTCAGATCGGTGAGCTTAAGGCCATTGCGGCGCGATTTCAGGCTTCAATTCGGCAGCGGCTAATGGTGGTCGAGGACGCCATACGAGTCTTGCAGGCGGGTGTTCTCAATCCGCAACAGCAAACCATCGCCTGTGAAGAAGCCCATCGTTTAGCAGGGGGGCTAGGCACGTTTGGCTACAACACTGGCTCAATGTTGGCCAGGCGCATCGAACAGCTGCTGCAGCAGAACCAGCCTTTGGATTCCTCAGCCATCGACGCTTTGTCAGCGACTCTGCTGAAGCTCAAGCAGACTCTGGCAGCCCCTCCCCAGTCGCTAACCAGGGCTGAACCCTTAACTGGGACGGGGGCTGCACATCAACTGGTTACCCTGGCCGTTGCCCCATCCTTAGTCGAGCAATTAGGCCAGAGCGCCCCTAACCAGCATTGGCAAGTTACAGCCCTGGATAATCTGGATGGCCTCGATCAGGTGATGGCAAGGGTACCCATCGACGCCATCGTCATAGATTTGCATGGCTCTGTGCCCGCTGGGGAAGCCTTTGGGTTCCTGCGCACCATCAAGCAACGTGATCCTGAAATACCAGTCCTGGTGCTGAGTAGCAACGACTGTCTGGCGGAGCGGGTGCAGGTGGCACGTCTAGGTGGCGATCGCTACCTAGTGACACCTGCCACGGCGGCCCAAGTACTAGACAGCCTTGAGCCGTTGTTGCCGTCCTCTTGCCCTATCTCCCAGTCACAGGTCATGGTGGTCGACAATGACCCGATGACCTGTGCCGCAGTCACCAACTTACTAACCCCCTGGGGTCTAGAGGTGGTCGAACTCAATCACCCCACCCAGTTTTGGACAGCACTGCACCAAACTCAACCGAATCTGCTGCTGCTGTCGATGGAAATGCCCACCTTCAGTGGGACGGATTTATGTCGGGTAGTACGGCAAGATCCTCGCTTCGGCCACTTACCGATTTTGATGATGGCAGCTCACCCCGACACCGTGACCATCCACCAGGTGTTTGAGGTGGGGGGTGACGACCTAATTGGTAAGCCAATCATTGGTCCTGAGTTGGTGACGCGGGTCCTTAGCCGGTTGGAGCGCAATCACTTGCGCCAGCCGCTAGCCTGTATACGTCAGCCGCAAGCCATGTTTTGGCCCCAATTCGCTTTACATCGCGTTGCCCATGCACCCACCTAGGGCTGAGGAATTATGACTAAGCGTATTCTCGTGATTGACGATGAGCTCGATATTCGAGAAATCGTTTGCCTGTCCATAGAGGCGTTTAGCGGCTGGGATGCCGAAGGGGCGGCCTCTGGCGGCCAAGGGCTGGAAAAGGCTCAGCAGGGCCATTGGGATGCTATTTTGCTAGATATTTCGATGCCCGATATGGACGGGGTCGAAGTGTTTGAGAGGCTACAACAAACCCCCCAAACCCAACCAATTCCGGTGATATTGCTAACCGCCAAGGTGCTACCTAGCGATCGCGATCGCTTTGCCAAACTGGGGGTAGCTGGTGTGATCACCAAGCCCTTTGACCCAGTTAATATTGGTCGGCAGATGGCCGAGCTGCTGACATGGCCATCTCCATCAAGATAAGTGACATCAAGATGAGTGAAACTGGACTCAGCCCACGATCACTGTAGACTAAGCCCAGTCGCTTATTCCCTGGCTCATGAAGGTAGAGGAACCCGTTGCTGATAGTGTCAGGTTCTGGGTGCCAGGTATCAGGAATGATCGATCGACCTATGCTGGGGTCAGCATCAGCACCAAAGCCCGCTTATCTAGAGCCTGCACCTTGCCAGCCTCGCCGATATCCTGCACAATCCGATCCAGTAGCTCTCCAGCCCGATCGCGGTGTTGGTGTTCCCGCCCCCGCAACCGCACTAAAAACTTGACGGAATCTCCCTTCGACAGCCACTCTGTCGCCCGCTTGATCCGCAATTGGTAGTCAGACTCGCCCACATTAGGCCGCAGCTTGACCTCCTTGAGGGAAGGCTTAGAGCTTTGCTTTTGTCGCTTACTCTGTTGATACTGAAGCTTACCGTAGTCCAGAATTTTGGCAACAGGAGCATCTTTGCCGTTCGAGACCACCACCAAATCGAGCCCTTCATCCTCAGCTAGCTTAAGCGCATCGCGAGTATCAATGAGCCCCCGGTTTTGATTCTCATGATCAATCAGCAGCACCTGAGGTGCGCGAATTTGCCGGTTTACCAGTTGAGTCTTAGAAATAAGTCGATCCTCCAAGAATTCGATATAAAGGATATCGCTGACAACAGTGGTCAAGCGAACGGTTAGAGTATGGACCAAACTAAAACTAGAATAGCCTAGCTTTTCACAAGTGTCGTACTCAGCCAAGGGGTCTTAACAAAATGGTAAATCGCTAGTCAAGTATGAGTTTGGTCTAGGCGGCTCAACCCCTTGCTGGCCTTGTTTTAGGAATCGTTATGGCAGAGTACTTTTTGACCGTCGCCCGAGGGCTAGAGCCCCTGGCCGCCACCGAATTGGCGAGCCTGGGCGCTGAGGCCATTACCCCAGAGTTTTGCGGCGTTGCCTTTGAGGGCAATCGGGCGTTGCTGTACCGGGTGAATCTGTGGTCGAGGCTGGGGTTTCGGCTACTGGTGCGGCTGGCTACGGGTCCCTGTGGGGATGCAGACGACCTCTATCAGACGGTGCAGCAAATCGACTGGCGGCCCCACCTACCCCCCGATCACACCCTGGCGGTGGATGCCACCGGTAAAAATCGTCGCCTTAACCATAGCCACTTCACGGCTTTGCAGGTCAAAAATGCGATTGTCGATCAGCAACGGCAACACTGGGGGGAGCGATCTGACATTGATAGTCAACACCCGGATGTGCGGGTCAATGTCCACATCCGGGGCGATCGCGCCATGATTAGCCTAGACAGCTCTGGCCATAGCTTGCACCGCCGGGGCTATCGGCATGCGGTGGGCGCTGCCCCTCTCAAAGAGTCCCTGGCTGCTGCCCTGGTCACCTGGTCTGGCTGGTCGGGGGATATGCCCCTAATCGACCCCCTCTGCGGCTCTGGCACCTTGCCCCTAGAAGCCAGCCTCAAGGCCCTGAATATTGCCCCTGGACTCTTGAGGGAGCAATTTGGGTTTGAAACCTGGCCCGATTTTGATGCCCCCCTCTGGCAACAGCAGATTCAGGACGCCAAAGCCAGCCGTAAACCAGACCTAGAGACAATCATTTGGGGCTGCGATCGCGACCCCGACGTTATTCAACAAGCCAGCGACAACGCCCAACGCTGTGGCCTGGAGGGCCAGATCGAGTTTTTTGAGCAGGAGCTGTCGGAGTTGGTGGCCCCGGCTGACAACGGTGTGATTCTCTGCAACCCGCCCTACGGCGAGCGCCTGGGCCAGGGGGAGGATTTAGGCCAGTTTTATCACCTCTTGGGGGAGGTGCTCAAACAGCGATTCAAGGGCTGGACCGCCTTTGTGCTCAGTGGCAACAAGGCCCTGGCTCAGCACATTGGCCTCAAGTCAGCCCAGCGCATCCCCGTATACAACGGGTCGCTGCCCTGTCAGTGGATGAAGTATGAGTTGTATTGAGGGGGACAGGGGACAGGGGACAGGGGGTTAGAGATTATTCCCCAGGGGGGCTGGCTGGAGGAGTCACGGCTGGCTGGCCAACCCCTTGACTGAGGCTGTAAGCCAGTTTGTCAGCCAACCCGGCCACCCAGGCTTCATCCTGTTTGGTATAGCTGCGGGGGGCATTGGCGGCTAGAATCAGCGCCCCGGCGTCCCCCAGGGGTTGGCAAATCACCCCCTGGGTATTGTCTGGCAGATAGTCAAATTCCACCCGGCCGGGATAGATGGCCAGCTTGACCAGATACACCGCCTTGCCCGTCTCCAATACCCGCTTCAGGATCGGGCCAGGGGTGACGGTGGCTTTGGGGCCTAATACCCCCCGTCGCAGCAAGACGCGACCCTGGTAATACACCACCAGCGATCGCGTCACCGTATTGGTTAGCAGTAAATGGGAGGCCCAGGCTAGCTCAGTTTTGACCGCTTCGGGTAAATCCTCGGCCAAATCAAACCCCTCTTCCCCCGTTAACACGACCGCCTCGGGCGGAATCGGCTGCACCCGCTGCCAGAGCAAGCCAGTCAAAATCAGCAGCGCGCTGAGGATCACCCCGATCACATCCGATCGGGCCTGGGATTCGGTCAGGGCTGGGGTCAACAGCCGATTTAGCAGCAGCAGGGTACCGCCCAAACTACCGACCACAATCGGTAACAGTCGTAACTCCCGGCTGGTCCTGGCTGTTGTCATGGCTCCCTGGGGCTAATCGCGGGACAGCCCATCCTTACGCTACTGGGAACCAGTCTACCCCGCTAGAGACTCGCTATCACCGACAATCGACCGCATGCCTTCTAGGGTGGCAGGGATGCTGCGGGGATCCATAAACATCACTTTGCTACTATCGCTACTGCCAATTTTGAGGCCCATCTCCATATAGTGTTGAGCAATTAAAAATTGCAGTGCTTCCCGAGTACCAGGATCCTCGGTCATGGTTTTAGCAATAATCTGCATCGCCTCAGCCGTGGCCTGGGCCTGCAAGATTTGTTCTTGGCGAAAGGCTTGGGCCTTCATGACGATGGCTTTTTGCTGGGCTTCTGCGTCTAAAATAGCGGCTTTTTGGCGGGCTTCTGCATCTAAGACAGCCGACTCAGCCTTGCCTCGGGCAGAGTTTACAGCCGATTCCCGCTCCCCTTCTGAGGTCAACACGGCGGCCCGCTTTTTGCGCTCAGCCGCCATTTGCAGTTCCATCGAGTCTTGCACCGCCTTCGAGGGCACAATATCCCGCAATTCCACCCGGGTCACCTTCACCCCCCAGGGATCAGTGGAAATATCCAGTTCCCGCAGCAGAATTTCGTTAATCTCAGAACGGGCGGTAAAGGTTTGATCTAGCTCTAGCTGACCCATCTCGGCGCGAATTTGGGTCAGTACCAGGTTGACCATGGCCGCCTGCAGGTTTTCCACCTTGTAGTAGGCCTTTTCCATATCCACAATCCGCCAGTACACTACCGCATCGACGCTGATGGACACGTTGTCGCGGGTAATACACTGTTGGGGGGGCACATCCAGCACCCGCTCTCGAATGGTCTGTCGATAGACCACCTTGTCTAGGAAGGGAATCAAGAAGTTGAGGCCCGGGGTCAACTTCTTGCCGTTGTATTTCCCCAGGGTTTCCACCAGGGCTTCGTCGCTTTGGTTGATGATTTTGACAGAGCTAGCGGCAATGGAGCCGCCAAAAAATAAAATAATCAGAAAACTAACTAAACCACCCATAGTTTGAGTTCCTTAGATTGTGGGTCATCAATGATTAAGACAGGATATCTAGGCGTTCTATCCCTACTGGTTACTTCACATCCTCAAGGCGCTTTCCGGCATCACATACAAGGTATTGCCCTTGCGGCTGACCACCACCACTGGCTGATCGGCCGGAATCAGCAGCGCTTCATCATCGCAGCGAGCTGACCAGGAGTTGCCCTCATAGAGCACCCGCCCGGCCTGACCTGGGGGAATGGCAGTGAGGGTACGGGCTTCGGTGGAATCGAGCAAAATGCTGGGGGTGCGCTTAGGCATAAACCGGCGCAACAGAAAGATGAAGATTAGCGATAGCACTACCCAGAGGGCAATTTGCAGGCCGAACCAGGGGACCACCAACGCCACTAGGGCCACCACAAAGGCACTGAGCCCCAGGGTGGACTCCACAAAGCCAGTGGGTAGAAAGAGTTCCATCAGACAGAACACAGCACCCAAAATTACCCAAAATAGGGGATAGTTCATAGGAAAAATGAGATGGAAGCGGGCTGAAAGGACGGCGGGGCACAGACTTTCTCTATGTTGCCCGCTGAAATCACCAATATCCTCTAGGATTAATCTATCTTTAGGGTCAGCCCTTGCGGGGCCTGATGACGTTGTCTTAAGAAATGCTGGCTTTGGCCTATGAACCGTGTTGAGCGTCTGCCATCTCGCATGAAGCCTTACCTATGGGCCGTGGGAGAGGGCCTGGACACCTTACCCCTAGATGAATTGGTGAGCCAGCGTTATCGGGTCGTGGCCCCCCGGGTATGGCTGGATACCCGACCCGAACAACGGCCCGATACCCCCGATAGCTTACCCCCGGTAGCGACCCCTTACTTAACGCTACACCACCACCGCCTGCACGTGCCAGGTCTCTATGGGGTGTTGGAGCAGGCCATCACCACGCCTATTTTGTTGTTAGAGAATGCGCCTATTCATCCCCAGGGGGGAGAACTCTACCCCACCCTTGAGACTGGGCTGTTTAACGCATCACCCCTGCGGCAGATCAACTGGATCTGGCAAATGTGGGAGCTGTGGCCGATTCTAGAGGCCTATGGGGTGGCCACGAGTCTACTCACCCCGAATAATGTGCGGGTAGAGGGGTGGCGGATTCGCTTACTAGAGTTGGTGGCTGACCCAGACCCGCCGGAATTAGCCGCATTGACCCAACGGTGGCGATCGCTATTATCCCCCATTCATGTTTCAGTGTCAGAACCCCTAGGACAGTTGCTTGATGCCATCGATCAGGGCCGGGTCGAGGTAGAGACCATCGGGCTCCAGCTCAACCAAATCTTGCTGACCCAGGGGGCCGCCGTCTCCAGCCGCTTGGCCTTGGCGGGGGCACTGACCCAGGGGCCAACTCAACCCCGAAATGAAGATGCCTGCTGGCCCTATGGTCCGGCCCTAGAGCTAGAGAGCGATGACGAGCGGTTGCAGGTGGGCATTGTCTGCGATGGGGTAGGGGGCCATGACGATGGCGAAGTTGCTAGCCAGCTAGCGGTCCAGTCTTTACAGATTCAGCTGCAGTCTTTACTGGCGGAAACCCAAAAAGAATTTCAACTGTTGCCGCCCCAGGTGGTGACCCAGCAGTTGGAGGCGGTAATTCGCATCGTCAACGAACTGCTGAATTTTCAAAATGACAACCAAGGGCGAGTGGGTCGCCAGCGCATGGGCACCACCCTGGTGATGGCGGTGATTATTCCCCAACGGGTGCAAACAGATGAGGGTTGGGGCCGGGTCAATGAGGTTTACCTGGCCCATGTGGGAGACAGTCGAGCCTACTGGATTACCCCCGACTACTGCCACCAACTCACGGTCGATGATGACATCGCTGGCCGGGAAGTGTTAGCTGGGCGCCAGACCTGGCCCTTGGCCAAACAACGCACCGATGCTGGTGCCCTGACCCAGGCCCTGGGCACCCGGGGGGGGGGCCACCTGCACCCCCACATCCAACGCCTGATTCTGGATGAAACGGGTCTGTTGCTGCTGTGTAGTGATGGCCTCAGCGACAACTACCGGATTGAGGATGCCTGGGCGAATTACATCGGGTTGATTATCAAGGATATTGTCACCCTGGAGTCGGCGGTGGCCTCATGGATTGAGTTGGCTAACCAGAAAAATGGCCACGACAACACAGCGGTGGTGTTGATGCAGCACAAGCTGGTCACACCCATCGGGGGTAGGGCTGACGCTACTCCCCTAGACGATAACCCCCGAGAGGAACGGGTGTCCCCGACCGGGGCCAAACTCTATGGCGAAAGCCTGGGACAAGAGGACACTGCTGCTGCCAGCACCCCTAAGCGGCCTAAGGGTATACCCCGATGGCTCTTGGCGGTGTCTGGGGGAGCACTGCTGATCGCCTTGGTGGGCTGGTGGCTGATGACCCGATCGCCGACTCCCCCTACCCCCACCCCACCAGCGGAGACAGAGATAGAACCCGAGTCTTAGGGGGCAGTGATGAGGGTCAAGTGATGGCACTGTTAAGTGATACCTGGACAATGCCCTGGACCGATGGCTTGCAGTCGGCGCTGCTCAATCCAGTCCAGACCTGGTTGGCCGAACACCCGCTGATTGCCTGGCTGGTAGCGCATCCCCTGTGGGCCTTAGGCTTGCTGGTGCTCGGCATTTTGCTGCTGGCTGGATTGTGGAGCGCGATCGCCCGGCTGACCGAAGGCTTTTGGCTAACCCTGGTAGGGTTACCGTTTCAGCTAGTCAGTTGGTTGTTTACCACGGTGACTAGGGTGTTGGTTCGACGCTGGGCCAAGCCAGCCCCCCAGGCCCACCCCGATCGGCTGACGGAAATTATCGGTCGTCTAGAAACCCTGCAAACCGAACAGGAAGATCTGCTGGCGGAAATGCGGCAGTTATTGGGGGAGAGGGAGTAGGGGAGGTGGGGTGATGGGGTGGTGGGGGGATGGGGGGATAAGCGAGGGAGACAATGTTTTTATTTTTGTCGAAGCTGCTGCCACTGTTGATCTATCCCCTGGGGTTAGCCTGTGTACGGTTGGCCAACTTATGCGGCAGAGGACTAAACCTGGTATCGGCCGTCTAGCCTTTGGCCGTATAGCCCTGAATATTCTCTGGACGAAACTGACGCATAATTGGTGTCGCTTGGCGCACCAATCCTTCGGACCCACGCACCACCACCAGAAACTTGCCGTCGTTGAGGCGGTTGCGGTAAGACAAGGCATCGCCACTACCAATGGCAATACCCACGCCACCGCCAATAAAAAAGGCCCCCATGGCCCCAGAGCCAGCCCCCAACAGACCGCCAATCAACTGATTGCCCAAACGCCCAGTCCAGGCAAAGGTGTCAAGTCCAGTAATCAGGTTGAACACAAACCCGGCCGCAAAGCCAAAGGGCACCAGCCACAGCATCATCAGCCGAATTTGCTTCCAGGCCTGGTCGGCGGGGTCAATCAGCCCGTAGTCATCGGCAGACTTAAAACCGTTACCTAAAATATCAAAGCTGTCTTTGGGCACCTCAGCTTTTTCTAGGGCAATGTAAGTTTCTTCGGCTTTGATTCGAGTATCGAAAACGGCTACCAGATAGTTCATCGCAATCCCTAAAGGTACGTCAATCAGCACTGTTCCTGAAACCTGGCCGCTCACCCCTGAAACCCCGAGCCAGGGTTGTCATGGTTTTACCAGCCAGGATTAGTTGCGTAGTTTAGGACAAGGTTGCGGCCTGGCCGCTAAGGCGCATTGGTCCACTAAACAGGGTTGATTATAGGCTGCTTCCGTTTCTAGGGGTGGCGGCGGCTGGCCAAACACCATCTCACAGCTAAAATCTTCAAAGTTAGGGGTCATGGTCAGCGGAATGCCAAAATCTTCGGTAAAAAATCGCTGGGTGGGTAACTTGCACATGTTGACGCACAGGCCAACGCAGCGGCTCTCATCCAGGTAACGGCATTTTTTAATCTGTACACCGCTTGCCTGGGGGCGTACCCGTCCGGTGCCGTCATCGACGTCTACCGTCGTAACGTCGCAGGGGCCAACCAACCACTCAAACAATCGGGTGGCAAACCAAGCATTGAGCTCACACACCAACTGGGTGGGCGAAAAGAGCTGACGAATCAGCCATAGGGCCGGCCCAGGTACCAAAGATCTCAGCACTACCGCCACCACGGCTTGTTGCTCTTGGGCGTTGCGTCCCTGCATAATTTGTTTCGACAGGTCCACAAACCCGTCGTAGCCCTTGAAGGCGGTTTTTTGCCCCACAGCGCGGGACATTTTGCGACTAAATAGCCCAATAAATAAGCGGTCGAAGATATTATCGCGATAAACCGTCTTTTCAGACGTGGGGCCGACCCCAGAGACTGGTTGCAGCGGCATGTTTTTCTTCACCCATGACCTTGATCACCTCCTTTACCAGGGTAATGGTTTACTCACCCATCGGAGTAATTGGACCTGGAACCCTCTAAGCCGGATTGAGAGCAATCCAGCTTAGAGGGTTTTAGCTAAAACTTAGCCAGAGTCTCACGGTGACCGGCCCAACGGACCGAGTTCGCGTCCTGGAAATGGATGTTTTCTGAGTTGGGATACGCTTAGCTTCCGGGTGACAATGGTGCCAAGATGTAATTTTATTGAATAGAAGCTAATCGCGATCGCCCCCGGAACGGGCCGCCTTGGCTTTTAGCTGGCTGGCCAAAGCCTCGCTCCCTTGCCAGGGGCAATGGCACAGCACCCGGCAGACGCAACTCAGTTCAGCAGGAAACGGTATCTAAATGACTCTACAAAAAGATGGTATTGCGCCCCATGGTGGCACCCTAGTGGATCGGCTTGTGACCGCTGACCAAAAGGGGATGTTTCTCGACCAAGCGGATACCCTACCCCGTGTCACCCTAGATGAGCGAGCCTTTTCTGACTTGGTGATGATTGCCATTGGTGGCTTTAGCCCGCTGGATGGGTTTATGGCCAAGGCTGATTACGACACCGTAGTCACCGACATGCGTTTAGCCAGCGGCTTGCCCTGGGCCATTCCGGTTACCCTATCGGTGGACGAGGCAGTGGCCAACAGCTTGAAAGTAGGTGACCTGGTGCGGCTGGATGATCCGACTGGGCGGTTTGTGGGCGTACTAGAGTTGACTGAAAAGTACACCTACGACAAGGCCCACGAAGCGGTCAACGTCTACCGTACCGACGAAGATAAGCACCCTGGGGTCAAGGTGGTCTATGACCAGGGGGCGGTTAACCTGGCTGGGCCAGTGTGGCTGCTCGAGCGGGATCCCCATCCCCTATTTCCCAACTACCAGGTGGACCCAGCGGCATCGCGGGCTCTGTTCCGAGAACGGGGCTGGAAAACGGTGGTGGGCTTCCAAACCCGCAATCCCATCCACCGAGCCCATGAGTACATTCAGAAGTGCGCCCTGGAAACCGTAGACGGTCTGTTTCTGCATCCCCTGGTCGGGGCCACCAAGGCTGATGACATCCCCGCCGACGTGCGTATGCGCTGCTACGAGATCATGATTGAGCATTACTTCCCCCAGGACCGGGTGATTCTGGCGATCAACCCGTCTGCCATGCGCTACGCTGGTCCCAGGGAGGCGATTTTCCATGCGCTTATTCGCAAAAACTATGGTTGTACCCACTTTATTGTGGGCCGTGACCATGCCGGTGTTGGCGACTACTATGGCACCTACGATGCCCAGCATATTTTTGAGCAGTTTGAACCGACTGAATTGGGCATCACGCCGATGAAATTTGAGCATGCCTTCTACTGCACCCGCACGGGGGGCATGGCAACGGCAAAAACCAGTCCCAGCACGAAGGAAGAGCGAATCCATTTGTCTGGCACAAAGGTCAGAGAAATGCTGCGTCGGGGCGAACTGCCCCCCCCAGAATTCTCTCGCCCTGAGGTAGCAGCAGAGTTGGCCCGAGCGATGCGGGTACCTGAAGCTGTGGGATGAGGGAAATCGTTAGACTGAAATCAGGCTGCAATCACTGAGCATGCGAGCAAACCGGTGACATTAAAACGACGGGCGTTTCTGCAACAGGCAAGTCTCACCCTGGGAGCATTGGGGGTTGGGGGCTCCACCTGGTTGGCTGGCTATCAGCAAGCGCTGGCTAAACCGACCCAGCGGAAGCTAGCGCTGTTGATTGGGATTAATCAGTACCCTAGTCGCGCTATAGACCCAATTTTGGCGGATGATGTCGGTCTGAAGGGCTGCCTGATGGATGTAGAGATGCAACGGCAACTGCTGGTGCATCGGTTTGGCTTTCAGCCGGTGGATATTCTCACCCTGACTAACCAGGAAGCCAGCCGTCAGGGCATTCTGGAGGCGATTGACCAACATTTGCTCCAACAAGCTAAGGGGAATGACGTGGTGCTGCTGCACTTTAGTGGTTATGGCAGCCAGGTGCGATTGGAGGCTGATAGCCCGACTTTCCGGGCGGCTTGGGTCGCTTGCGACAGTCGTCTTCCTAGGGAAGATGCGCCAGCCCTCACCGATGTGTTGGAAGCGGAACTAACGGCCCGGCTGCAACAGCTCCCCACCACCAACATCACCACGGTGATTGATGCCGGTAGCCAAGATGCCGGGTATCTGCGCTGGGGCAACTTGAAGGTGCGATCGCGGCCTGCCGTACCTACAGGCACACTACCTACGGGAGCACAGCCAGAGTGGGTGGATAATATGGCCCCCTGGCCAGGGCTGCTGTTACGGGCCGGGGATTTGGGGCACCTGGTTTTAGAGGGTCAATGGGATAGCTTTAGTGCCGGGGTGTTCACCTATGCCCTGACCCAGAGTTTATGGGAAACCTTACCCGACCCCAATCCCAAGGTACTGCTGAAACAGGCCACCAGCCGCCTGCAGGTGTCTATTGGTCCAGATCAACAACCCACCGTTGAGAGCTCTCTACCCACTAAAACAGAAGCCGCCTATGCCCTTCCCCCCCAATTGCCACCAGCGGATGGGGTGGTCTTGCCGACCTCCAGTAGCGATCGCCCCTTAATCCTATGGCTGGGGGGGATTGCAGCCCCGGTCCTCCGATACTTACAACCGGGATCTCGATTTGTTACCCGGCCTAGCAATGGTGCCACCCACTTTTCGGCCCCTGACACCGTCCAGTTACGGTTGGAGTCCCGCAGTGGCCTGCGAGCCACGGTTAAAGTGGCGGGACCCGCGCCCAGCCAGCCCCTAGACCGCCAGCCGATTTACGAAAAGTTGCGTCTACTACCCCAAGCCATTGATTTAGTGGTGGCCCTCGATCATCAACTCAAGCGGGTTGAGCGGGTAGATGCCACCAGCGCCCTTTCCAATATTCCCTTTGTCACCTCAGTCGTAGCGGGAGAGCGGGCCGCCGACTGCTTATTTGGCCGATTGCCAGTCGGCCCTGTATCCACCCTAACCGCTTCCCTGATCGGTGTCGCAGAGACCGGCGACTTTCCCAAAGCCAGCGACAATGCTCTCAGCAGCTACGGCCTATTCGCCCCCAATCGCACCCTGGTGCCGGGCACAATGCTGCCCAAGGAAGAAGCGGTTAAAACCGCCGTCAACCGCCTCACACCCCAGTTACAAACCCTGTTGGCCTTAAAGCTATTGCGCCTGACTGAAAACCGTTCAGTCTCCTGGCTGGGTGCCACCGTCGCCCTGGAAACCACCCAGCCGCAGCCCCAAGTATTTATGAAGCAACAGACCGATCGCAGCCCCAAAGAAGGGGTGGCGGCGGTGCTAAATCGGTTGACCCAAAGGCAGTCTCCCCCCGAGGAGACCCTGGTGCTGACCAATGAGCACCGAGTGCTATACCGCCTCAGTAATCAATCGAGTCAGCCCCTGCATGTGTTGTTGGTCCGATTTGACAGCCGTGGGGACTGTGCTGCTTCCATTGCCCCCCCAGAAACCGTCGATATTGAAGACGAGTCAGTCACTGATCTATCCGCAGCGGCCATATCCCCGGGAAAAAGCCAAACCCTGCCCCGGGATGGCTCAGGCTGGGGGGTGATTAATGGTGCCAACTGGGTCGAAACCCATGTGGTGCTGAGTGCACAGCCTTTACATGAATGTTTAAGGGTACTGAGCCACGATGGTGATATCACCCCTCCAGCTGGGGAATTACAGCGGGTGCGGCAACCCCTGAAATTAGCCCGGGCTCTGTTACAGGATTTGCATAACGCCACAGTGGCTGCCGATCCCAAGCTGGCCTCAACCGATCACTATGCTTTAGGGCAAGAACAGTGGGCCACCTTTACGTTTAAGTACACCATTGCCTAACTAAAAGCTCACTACCCCAAGTCCGCCCCCTAGGGCTAGACCCACCAGACAGGTCAAACCCAGCCGAGTCATCACGGCCCCACTGGAAAACCGACGTAGGAGGCGATCGCCGAGGGTAGCTGTTGCCACGCTACAAACCGCCGCTATCAAGACCGCCAACCCACTCAGCAGGGCAATTTCCAGCATCGCCCCAGCGATGGTGAGGTCATCCAGTTGGTCGGTACCTTGGTGGTTCAGAGCCACGGCCAGGGCGATCGCCACAATGCCCGCCCCCACCGTGCTAACCAGCACCAGCAGATTGGCCCTAAACCACTTGAACCGCTGGAGAGATTGGGGGCCGGCCAGCCCCACCACTTGCAGCAGCACCCCGGCCAGGGCGATCATCCATAGCCAGGGGGCACCGGTAAAGCCAATTAAGATAAACCCGGCGATCGCATAAAGCACAATACACAGCACCGTTAGGCCTGGCGTCGATCGTCGTGTCGTCCGTCTAGGGCGTTGAGCTTTGCGATTGGCCGAGCGACGACGGGGGTAAGGACTAGGCATGACGATCTACCGCTAGGACTACTGAAAATCCTAAGGGATAGTTTGCCAGCAAGGGCAGTATTGTGCAGTAATCTTGTCATAAATCCGTAGCTCCGAAAGCATGAGTGTTCACCTCGCTGCGTTATTTCAAGGTTTGATTGGTGCGTCTAGCCTGCTGGTGGGGGCCATCTTGGGGATTGGCTGGCGACCATCCCGGGGGTTTACTGCTGCGATTATGGCCTTTGGTAGCGGTACGCTGTTGTCGGCGATCGCCTACGACATTACCTTGCCAGTTTTTCATAGCAGCGGCTTCTGGCCCCTGGTGGTGGGGTTTGCCTTTGGCGGTACCCTCTTCAGTGTGATTGTCAACTACATCGACAATCAGGGGGGGTTTATCCGCCATCCCTCATCCTCCCGGCGATTTCTCTATCACCACCGTCAGGATGAGGCCTCTGAGGTACTCGATCGGATTGGCCATATCGAGGTTCTCCATACTCTGTCTCCTTCGGAGATGCAGGCGGTGATCCCCTTGCTGAAGCCGCTGCAAGTGGATGCTGACACAGTGCTCTGCCAGGAGGGAGAACCCGGGGATGCCATGTTTCTGATTGTGGATGGTAAGGCTGGAGTCTTTAAGGGTAACCAATGGCTGGCCCAACTGGGGGCGGGTGAGATCTTTGGGGAAATGGCCCTGCTGACCGGAGAGGAGCGATCGGCTACGGTGATCGCCAAAACCCCGATGGAGCTATACGAGCTGGGCAAAGCTGACTTTGACGCCATGATCAACTACGCGCCTCAGTTATCCAGTGGTCTCAGCCGCATTCTAGCTCGCCGGTTACGGGAAACCACCCAGTCAACAGCCACAGCCAAGACAATCGATGATGAGCGCTGGCGGCAACAGGTGCTCGACAGTGTCGAGGTGGATATTCCCCTTTCCGAGCAGCAATTTCAGGAACTGGCCAAAAGCTCAGCCCCCTTTGCCATCCTGGTCGGCACGCTGATCGACAATATTCCTGAAGCCCTGGTGATTGGTGTTAATGCGGGGGCCGGTCATGTGGGTAGCTCCTTTCTGTTGGCCGTGTTTATTTCCAACATTCCCGAAGCCATGTCCAGTTCCATCGGTATGCGCCAGGCGGGCACCCCCTCCCAGCGGATTATTGCCCTCTGGACCGGCGCGGTGCTGCTGGGGGGGGTGACGGCGATCGGCGGCAGTCTGTTGGCCGATATTGCCTCTGACTGGATGGTAGATGTGGCCCAGGCCACGGCAGGAGGGGCGATTCTGGCAATGCTGGCCAGCACCATGATGCCCGAGGCTTATGAAATGGGCGGGGGATCGGTCACCTTTTCGACCATTGCTGGTTTTCTGATCAGCTTTTGGGTGGCCTCGATCGCGTTCTAGACTAGAGCTAGAGACTGATTCCCGTAGCCCAGGGAAACGGGCGTTAGAATAAGGAAATTGTTGTCACACCTATCGGGTTTATCTATGTCCGTCTTAGCTGCGATCGCGGTGATTGCCCTGCTAGTTGCTGTCCACGAAGCTGGGCATTTTCTAGCAGCTCGGCTCCAGGGTATTTATGCCAACCGCTTTGCCATCGGCTTTGGTCCCATTCTGTGGAAATACCAGGGGGCTGAAACCGAGTATTCCATCAGGGCCATCCCCCTGGGGGGCTTTGTTGGGTTCCCGGACGATGATCCCGATAGCGACATCCCTGCCGATGATCCTAACCTGCTTAAAAATCGTCCTATCCTCGACCGGGCGATTGTGATTAGTGCCGGGGTCATTGCCAACCTGGTGTTTGCCTACCTGGTGTTTGTGGTCCAGTTTGGCATTATCGGCGTTCCCGAAACCTTTAACCCCCAACCCGGGATCTTGGTGCCCCAGGTGATGTCTGAAACCACCCCGGCGGCCCAGGCCGGGATTCGGCCTGGGGATGTACTAGTGGCTGCTAACGGCGAACCCATTGAGGGGGGTGAACCAGCCGTACAAGACTTCATTCAACTGATCAAGGCAAGTCCTAATACGCCGGTTGAACTGACGGTGCAGCGGGGCAGTCGTGAGCTTGATCTGGCCGTAACCCCAGAGGTCGGGGCCGATGGTACCGCCGTGATTGGGGTACAACTGCAACCCAATGGGGATTTTGGCTACCGTCGTCCCCATAACCCGATCGAGGTGATCACCTTAGCCGCCCAACAATTTCAAGACATGTTGGTGCGTACCGTCGTTGGCTTTATTAGCCTGGTGACTAACTTTAATGAAATGGCCAGTCAGGTGGCTGGTCCTGTCAAAATCGTGGAACAGGGGGCGGGGCTAGCCCACTCTAGCGCAGCCATGTTGTTTCCCTTCACTGCCATCATCAGTATCAATCTGGCGATTATCAATATTCTGCCGCTGCCAGCCCTCGACGGTGGCCAGCTGGCCTTTTTACTGGTAGAGGCCCTGCGCGGTAAGCCCTTGCCCGATCGACTTCAAGAGAACGTGATGCAAACCGGTCTGGTCCTGCTGCTGGGGCTGGGGGTGTTTCTCATCGTCCGAGACACCACCCAACTGGAAGTGTTTCAAAACCTGCGCCAGTGACCCCGAAGCGGCGGGCCTCTAAACAGCAGCGAGCCCGAGAAATTTTGCTGCGCCTCAAGCGGCTATATCCCGATGCCGTCTGTTCGTTAGATTACCAGACCACCCTACAGTTGATGGTGGCCACAATTTTGTCGGCCCAATGTACCGATGAACGGGTCAACAAGGTCACCCCGGCCCTATTTGCCGCCTACCCCGATGCCGAGGCCTTTGCCGAGGCTGACCTGGAAGCCCTGGAAGCCCTGGTAAAATCCACTGGCTTTTACCGCAACAAGGCCAAAAATATCCGTGCCGCCTGCCAAAAAATTGGCACCGAGTTTGGTGGTGAGGTACCGGCCACCATGGATGAGTTGCTGACGCTGCCGGGGGTGGCCCGCAAAACTGCCAATGTGGTACTCGCCCACGGTTTTGGCATTAACGCTGGGGTCACCGTCGATACCCACGTCAAACGCCTGAGCACCCGCCTGGGGTTGACCCAACACACCGACCCGATCAAAATCGAGCGGGACTTGATGAAGCTACTGCCCCAGCCGGACTGGGAAAACTGGTCGATTCGTCTGATCTACCACGGACGCGCTGTCTGTACCGCCCGTAACCCCGACTGCGGGGCCTGTGCCCTGGCTGATCTCTGCCCCTCCGCCCGGGTCCTGTAGGGGCCAGCATCCTTGCCGCAGGAACGGTGCCGGAACAAGGCTAATGGTCTGTCACCAGCAACTTGACGGGGCTCGGCCCGATGGTTACCCCCCGCCGCTGGGGCCTGACCGGTTGACGGTTAGCAGGGGCCAGTCGGCAAGTGGTAAGAATAGTGCTAATCACCAATGCCATTTCTAACTGGGCCAGGGCGGCGCCGACGCAGCGCCGACTGCCCCCGCCAAAGGGCATAAACTCGTAAGGGGAAAAGCTGCGCTCTAAAAATCGTTGGGGCCGAAACTGACTAGGGTTGGGATAGAGGTCAGGACGGTGATGCAAAGAATAGAGATCGGCCATCACCACAGTGCCCGGCTCTAGGGGGTAGCCCATCAATTCCGTCGGACGTTCCACCTGCCGGGCAAAGCTCAAAGGCGCCACGGGATAAATCCGCAGGGTTTCTTTGCAAACCGCGTTTAGAAAGGGTAATTGCGATCGCGCGATCGCATCATCTCCAACCTCGCTGGCGTCCAGTTCCTGGCGCAGGGTCCCCTGGATTTCGGGCAACGCATGAATCCAATACAGGGCCCAGGTCATGGCTGTCGCCGTTGTCTCGTGGCCAGCCAGCAACAGAGTCATCAACTCGTCTCGGAGTTCTTGATCACCCATGCCCTCACCATCGGCATCGCGGGCCTCAAGCAAGAGGGACAAAATATCCCGGCGGGTTGGGTCGGGGCAGCTGCGCCTCTGGCTAATTTCGGCAAACAGCAGCTGATCAATGTCTGTTTTTAACCGTCGTAATTGCCCCCCTGGGCTCCAGACCCCAATATCCCGCTGTAGGGCAGGGAAAAACAAGAGCGACGCTGTTAAAGGAGTTCCTACCAGTTCCAGCAACTGACCCAGCAGATGCCTCAGACGCTGGTGGCGTTCCCCGGCGTGGAGTCCAAACACGGCCTCCAGAATTACCCCCATGGAAATACGCTGCATGGCTGGCCTGACAGCAAAAGGCCGCTGCAACGGCCAGGTCTCAATGTCAGCCTGGGTCAGGCGGACAATCAGGTGGGCATAGGCCTTTAGCGCCTCTCCGTGAAAGGAAGGCATGAGCAGTTGACGCTGCCGGCGATGGTGGGCACCACTTTGAAGCAGCAGTGAATGTTGCCCAACCAGAGGGGCTAAAATCTGGTTTTGCTCCCCTGGGGCGCTGAATTCCTGGGTGTCATGGGTCAGCAATTGCTGGACCGCTGCAGGATGATTGACAAAGACGAACGGCTGATACAGGCGCACCCAGTACAGGTCTCCGTAGCGCTCAAAATTGGCTTCTAGAAACTTGAGGGGCTGGAAGATCCACTGAAGAAGCTGGATGTAGTGATGTTGGGTTGGACCTGAAAGGTGCATGGTCAATCCCAGAATGCTTCCTTTCCATACTAGAAAGATAATCCTTAAGGCGTGAAGGCGATCGCTCCCAAGGAGATGTCCGAGAAAGAACAGCCCCGCTTTAAGTCAGCGAGCATCGCTGCCGCAGGGGAGGCCGTTTTCCGGAAATCACCCAAGGCGACAACTACTCAGATACTCCTAAAAGTAGAGCCCAAAAAAGTAGAGCCCAAAATAAATATGACGGGGACCATCACGCGCCGACGATCCCCGTCATCTCTGACCTATTAAATTGTCCAAGCATTCCCTCCTTTTGACATCACGAGAGTGAACTTAACGAGCATGCAGTTAGTAACACTTTCCGTCCACAGCCGCCTCTTGCCAGATCCTGGTTTGGCCTTGCCCACTGGGCGTTGCCACGTTTTCTGCGGTGGGAAGGATAACCTGCATCCTCATCTACATGTTAGCAAGTCATGACATCAAAAGCGGCCTGTCCTCACCTTTTGTTACCGAAATGCTGACACCCAGTTCCTGTCACCTGACATCAGTCCCTTCAAGCCAGCTCTGGCGTCCTCTGCCAAACCCCAGTAATCCCTTGGGGCGCACGGCGACCACTCCCTAGACATCGAGCATCGGATACCAACCTCAGCAACAGGAGTCATATTTCTGCCAAACCGGCTTAGCTCACGAATTGAAACAAAATAATCCCAACGGCCCAGGCGAAGAAAAGCCAGGCAATTAAACTCGGAACCATAGCGCCTCCTAGGTTGTACCGCTTTTACTGTAGCGGCTAATTAATCCCAATCTGAGGGCTGAAACCCGAACCAGGGCAGACCGGGCATTCTTTGTAAGATTGGGCTTTACGAATTCGTGTATCTTCAGCTAGAATTATCAATTGTGCGTTTGTAATCAAGAACCCCACAGCTTAAGGAACTAAATGGCTAAGAAAAGCATGATCGCGCGGGAGCGCAAGCGGGAAAAGCTGGTAGAAAAGTATGCCAAGAAGCGGGAAGCCCTGCTGGAAGAGTTCAACAATGCTCAGAACCAGCAAGAAAGAGTGGCGATTCACCGCAAGATTCAGCAGCTTCCCCGGAATAGCGCCCCCACTCGTCTGCACAACCGCTGTTGGATGACGGGTCGGCCCCGAGGCTACTACCGCGACTTTGGTCTCTGCCGCAACAAGCTACGGGAAATGGCTCACGAAGGTTTACTGCCTGGGGTGGTCAAGTCAAGTTGGTAGATAAATTGCCCCAAACCAGAGTTCCTGCTTGATAAAGCAGCACTGTCATCCATGCCGTGGCAAGGCTGTTTGTGAATGGCCAGGGGTTAAGAAGCATCTGGACGCTAATTCCACAAGAGCCCCCAAAACCCAGGGGTGGGTGGTTTTGTATGATAAGTTCTGACGTAGCCGGGGTGTCACAGATCTTTAACGATAGCCCAGCCCCTTTGATGCCCCAAACCCCTTGGCCACGCTACCCTGCACCTGCTTGAAGCTAACTCTATCGGCACCGGGGTCATAGAGTACGTAGGCAGGTTGGCCTACCCGACCCACATTGCCCACCCCCACCACTCGGCGGGGTGACTTTTCCTGCTCCTGGGGTGCCGCTGTCTGATCCAAGGTAGTCACCGTAGAGCGCAGAGCACCAGGCTCGATCCAACACTCAAAGGCTCGCCCTGATCGCCCACAAAACAGCGTGTTGGCATCGGCGCGGATCAGGCCATCGCATAGAGTAATCGGCGGCGTCTCCGGCGTCAGCTCATCGCTGTAGCTCACGGTACTGCCGTGGATCAGCAGACAATCCAACTCGTGGAAGCCAAAGTCTAGAGTCGCCAACCACTGCACCGTCTGCCGCGACACCGTCTCCCACAGGTCTTTCACTGCCCCAAGGCCATACCGTTCCACCAATTCCGGCGCATCGGGCAGCCCGCGAAAACCGTGCAGGCTAAAGCACTGCTCCTCCCACCAGCCCGTACAGACCTGGGGGATAGGTTCCCCTGGCTGGGGCTCTCTCACCCGCCGCACCACCGCCTCGTTATCGCCCTTCAGCCCCACTAGATCGCCCACTATATAGAGATCCGTCACCGGATTGCGCTGTCGTCGAATATCCGCCAGCACTGCCTCATAGGCCGCTAGATTGCCTTCGATGCCGCTGAGAATGGCCCATTGCATGAATTGGACTCCTATTTTGTGGATGGGTGGATGGGTAAGGGGTGGATGGGTAGGCGGGGAAGTAGGTTGTTTAGAGGGAGTGTTCAGCAAATCGCGCTTGACAAGGCTGAAACCCTTGATTTTTCGTTCCCGGAACGGGGGTTTACGCAAAATTTTGGTCGCTCCCTAGACTCATGCACCCATCCACCCATCCCCTCATCCACCCTCACACCCCATTACCGCTCACAAACATGCCCCGCATCCTCCGCCCGCTCGGCAAACTCCATGCCCCGCTCCAGTCGCCAGGCGAAGATCGGCGGCAGGCCCTGTTCGAGGATGGCGGCGCAGGTTTTTTTGTAGTCGTAGGGCACTTCCCGCAGGGTGACCTGGGTGGTGTCGGTGTCGTAGAGGACGTAGGTGGCGTTGGGTCTGCCGTGGCGGGGTTCGCCGACGGAACCGGCGTTGACGATGCGTTTGAGGGGGGCGGTGAACTGGCGCTGGGTTTCCCCTTGCCCGGGCTGCTGCACCCTGACCGAGAGGGTGCCATTCTCTAGCTCTCGCAGATAGGGGACGTGGGTGTGGCCACAGAACAGCACATCGGCCTCGGCGGCCAGGACCCGCTCCAGGGCAGCGAAGCCATCCATGGTGGGCAGCAGGTATTCGTGCTGGCTGTTGGGGCTGCCGTGGACAAAGCAAAGGTTGTCCTGGCGTAGGGTCATGGGCAGGCTGGCCAGGTACTCGCGCACCTCGGGGTGAATGACGCGGTTCGTCCACTCATGGGCCAGGTGACCTCGCTTTTCCGCCAGTTGGGAGGGGTAGCTGCACTCGCAGGCGTTCAGCCCCTCGACGATGTCTTCATCCCAGCAACCCTGACAGGTGGGGATATCCAAAGACCGAATCATCTCGACTACGGCGTTGGGGTAGGGGCCATAGCCCACCAGGTCCCCCAGGCAGTAGATCTGCTCAGCCTTTTGATTGTCGATGTCGCACAGCACGGCGTCGAGGGCCTCATAGTTGCCGTGGATGCAGGAAATGACCGCTAGTTTCATACAAAAAGAGCCTCTTCTGCAGGGTCTAGGGATTGGTAATGCTGTTGGTATTGGGCCAGGGCGGCGTCGGATAGGGTGCTATCCAGCAGGGTTTGGGCGATCGCCTCTCGCTCTAGTCCATAGCCCACCACCTCAATGCCGCTGAAGCGATCGGGCCGCCCCTCTAGCCAGCGGGGAATCGCCAACTCGGTATAGGCCATCCCCGGCAGCCCCTCGACAAAATCCACATGGAAGGCGCGTCCATCGGGAAGCTCAAAAATTCCCTTCATCCGGCCCACCTGGCCGTAGGCTCCCCCGGACACCTCCAGCAGCAGCGCCTCCAGGCTGGGCGGGTCGAACACCTGCCCATTCAGCGGCGTACACCAAATTTCTGGCAAGTAACCATTGGCCGGAGCTGCCACAGGGTTACCGGTCACGATGCGATCGCTCCATCCGTGCCAGTCCGATTCGGCCAGGTCAGGGGGCAGCACCGCCACCCGCTCCCAGGGCAACTCTGCCAAAAACGGTGAACCCAAATCCAGGTGAAACCCCCACTCCAAATACACCGTTGCCTGCTCCGGCAAATCCGCCAGAATGGCCGTCAGCTGAGCCTCAGGTACCACCTGCACCCAGGGAAATCGATAGCCAATGTGGGCCAAATCCACGGACAGGTCCCCCAGCCCTGGGCACACATAGTACTGGGGAGTGGACTGATGCTTGAGAAACTGGCTAATCCAAGTCGTTTTGCCGCTGCCAGAGGGGCCGGAGATGGCGATGAGGTGGGGCATTTGGGGGGATGGGTTGGAGGGTAGGAGGGTGGATGGGTAGGAGGGTAGGAGGGTGGATGGGTAGGAGGGTGGATGGGTAGATGGGTAGGGGGTAGATGGGTAAGCGGGTCAAGGAGTAGGTAGGTTGCTTAGACTCATGAACCCATTCACTCATCCACTCATCCACCCATCCACCCATGCACTCATCCACCCTTTAATGAAACGCCGGACTGTGCCGAATCAAACTCATAAACTCCTGCCGGGTGCGGGCGTCGTCGGCAAAGACGCCTTTCATGGCGCTGGTGACGGTCCAGGAGCCGGGTTTTTGGACGCCGCGCATGACCATGCACATGTGGGTGGCTTCGACCACAACGGCAACGCCCTGGGGTTGCAGGAGCCCCTGGAGGGCGTCGGCGATCTGGGCGGTGAGGCGTTCTTGCACTTGCAGGCGGCGGGCGTACATTTCGCAGATGCGGGCGACCTTGGAGAGACCGATCACCTTGCCGTTGGGAATGTAGGCCACATGGGCGCGGCCCAGGATGGGCAGAATGTGGTGTTCGCAGGAGCTAAATAGGTCGATGTCGCGCACCAGCACCATTTCGTTGGTGTTTTCGTGGAAAACAGCGCCGTTGAGTAATTCATCCAGGGATTGGTTGTAGCCGGAGGTGAGGAATTTGAGGGCCTTGACCACCCGCTTGGGGGTGTCGATTAGTCCTTCGCGATCGGGGTCTTCCCCCAGGCCAATCAGCAGGGTACGCACCGCCTGCCGCATTTCAGCCTCGGAGACGCGGGGCTGGGACTGGATGGAAAGGGCGGCGATCGACTGATCAGCGGAGAGGTCGCGGGAGGGAAGTTGTGCGGTCATGGCCGATGAAGTCCTAAATGGGTGGGTGGGTAAGCGGTCTACGGTTTACGGTTTACGGTTTACGGTTTACGGTTTGAGCCTTGCACCGTGAACCGTTCACCATGCACCGATACTTGACAAGCGGCCAACTGCTGTCGCAGTCCATCCGCGTCGAGGTGGCGACCAATGAAGACGATCTGGTTGCCGGGACTGGCACTGTGCCAGGGTTCTACGTCGAGGGTGCAGCGTTTGCCACTGAGCTGAAAAATATGTTTGTTGGGGCTTTCGTTGAACCACAGCAGCCCCTTAGCGCGAAACACATCCCTGGGGAGGGCCTCGAGAAACTGCTCAAACTGACGTAGGGCAAAGGGGCGATCGCTGCGGTAGGACACTGACACAAAGCCGTCGTTTTCTAGATGATGGCTGTGATGGCCATGTCCGTGGTGGTCATGGTCATGATGATCGTGATGATCGTGGCCATGGCTATGATCATCGTGGCCATGTTCCGCTGGCTCTAGGGGAATCATGGCGTCGTAGGCCATGGGGTCATTGAAGCCCACATTCAGCACTAGGGGCAGGGGCAACGAGGCATTCTGGCAGCGGATGATGCGGGCACCTTCCTTCAGGCTATGGATGTGGTTTTCGAGCTTTTCCACCCCCTCATCGGGCACCAGATCGGTCTTGTTCAGCAGAATCATGTCGCTGTAGGTGATTTGTTTAAAGGCCGCCTCGCTATCAAACAAATCGGGGGCAAAGGCCGAGGCATCGACCAGGGTAATGACGGAATCGAGCCGGGTGAGATCGCGCAGTTCGGTGCCCAGAAAGGTGAGCAAAATCGGCAGCGGATCGGCCACGCCAGTGGTTTCAATCACCAGGTAGTCAATTTTGTCGCCCCGTTCGAGCACGTTGTAGACTGCTTCCACGAGGCCATCGTTAATCGTGCAGCAGATGCAGCCGTTACTCAGCTGCACCATGTCCTGATCGACGGAGACCAGTAGCTGGCTATCGATGTCAATATCACCAAATTCATTCACCAAAACCGCAACTTTCAGGTTTTGATTATTGGTCAGAATGTGGTTCAGCAGGGTGGTTTTGCCACTGCCCAAAAAGCCAGTGATGATGGTGACCGGCAGACCACGTTTGGGGATGGATGGGGATTGGGAGGTCATAGGGGTATCGGGTTTTGGGTATCGGGTTTAGGCATCCCCTCCTGGGAGGGGCAGGGGTGGGTTGGTCCGGTATCGGGTTTCGGGTTTCGGGTTTCGGGTTTTGCCTGACACCTAACACCCGACACCTGACACCTGTCCCCTTAAACCGCCGACAATTTCGTTCTAGGCAATACAATTGCTACTAGAAAGATCGCAAGCTGCATGGTGACGATCGCAGGTCCTGAAGGCAGATTAAAGGCTGCCGAAATCACCATACCTAGCACGGCACCTAATGCCCCCAGCAGGGCGGACAAAATCACGTAGCCAGTGAAACTGTGGCTGAGTAGGCGGGCAGCGCAGGCAGGAATCACCACAAAGGCACTGATCAATAGCACACCGATCGCCTGGATGGAGGTGCCCACCACTAGGGCCAACAGCACAATGAATGTCGTGCGGTGGGCCGAGGCGGAGATACCCCGAGCCACGGCTAAGGGTTCGTGGAGGGTGAGCAGAATCTGCGATCGCAGGGTCAGCCCCACGTAAACCACACAGGCTACCAGCAAGATGGAACCCACGACTAGATCGCCCTGCCGCACCGCCAAAATGTCGCCGAACAAAATGTTGTTAATACCACCTCGGTACTGCCCCACAAAGGTCAGCAAAATCACCCCAATGGCCAGGGACGACGAGTAGACAATATTCAACAGCGCATCCGTCCACAGCCGCGTGCGCTCTAGCAAGTACGTCACCCCCAGGGCGAATACCACCGCAAAGGGCAGTAACACTGAGGAGGGGTTCATGCCCAACAACAGCCCCAGACTGATACCCAACAGGGCCGAATGCCCCAGGGCATCACTAAAAAACGACAGCTGCCGCAGGATGGTGAAACTGCCCATTAGCCCCCCCATCAAGCCGGTGAGGATGCCGCCCATCAGGGCGCGCTGCATGAAGGGGAGTTGGAAGAGTTCGAGGGTGTGGGTGAGGGAGGGCATAGGGGTGGATGGGGGGGAGGGTGGATGGGGGGGTGATTTTGGGGGAAGGGTGGATGGGGGAGGGGTTGGTTAGGGGATATCGGGATTTAGAGGTTTATCAGGTGGCTTTCGAGGCGGCGATGGAAATTTTTGAGGTCTCAAAAAGGTTTCCGGTTGAGGAACGGTACTCATTGACCGATCAAATTCGGCGCTCCTCGCGATCGGTCTGTGCAAATTTGGGAGAGGCTTGGCGAAAGCGACGATACGAAGCAGCCTTCATTGCCAAGATCAGCGATTGTCAGGCTGAGGCGACAGAAACACAAATCTGGATAGAATTTGCCGTCAAATGCCAGTACCTCGATCCTGAAACTGGCAGACACCTGTACTGCATGTACGACAAAGTCCTGGGTCAACTCGTCAACATCATCAAAAACTCCTCCCACTGGATCATCAAATAACCCCACCCATCCACCCCCTACCCATCCACCCATCCACCTCCCCCTAATGCCGATGCCGATACCTGACAAACTCCGACCCATAGACCAGCGCCAGGTTATCCGGTGCTAAAGCTACCTCTGGGCTGCCCTGGCACCGGATAGAGCGGTTGAGGCAGAGGACGCGATCGCAGTGTTTGCGGACCATGTCGAGGTCGTGGGAAATTTGCAGGATGGCCCAGCCCTGGTCTTGTTTCAGTTGGTAGAGCAATTGGTAAAACTCTGACTCACTGCGGATATCGAGGCCAGCGGGGGCTTCGTCGAGGATCAGCAGGCGGCGGGGGCGCACCAGACAGTAGGCCAGTAGGGCACGTTTCATTTCGCCGCCAGACAGACGAGAAATCGGCTGGGGACCGAGGTGCAGGGCATCGACTTCGGTGAGGGCGCGGCTGACCGCCAGGCGGCGGGGTTGGCGGTTGGCCCAGGGTAGCTGTGGCCCTAGGGTGTCCCAGCCGAGGGCGACGAGTTCGTTGACCGTGATTGGGATGCGACGGTCGAACAGGAAGTTTTGGGGCAGGTAGGCAATCTGCTGCCGCACCTGGGCCGGTAGACGCCCCTGACGACTGAGGGCATGCCCCAGCACAAACACATCCCCCGACCGCCGGGGCAGGATGCCCAAAAGGGCCTGAATCAAGGTACTTTTGCCAGCCCCATTGGGGCCAACGATGGCGGTGTCAGTGCCCTCAGCCAGGGTAAAGGACACATCCTGCACGGCGGGGTAGGTGTCGCGGTATACAGTCAACCCGTCTACGACTAGAACGTCAGTGCTCAAGTGCGCCCCTCCTAGAACCGTAGGCCCATGGTCTGGGGAACCGCTGCCACTGGTTGAGTTTCCCACCGTGGTAGCCAAGACTGGGGCTCAGCCCCAAAGGAAGCTACCAAATTAGCCGCATTTTGGCGCATCGTCGCCAGATAGTACTCAGGCTGCACTGCCTCGGGACCGCCCACTTCGATGGGGTCGAACATGCTGACGCCTACCCCCAGATCGCGGGCGATCGCATCAAAGGCATCCTCCCCAACCGTGGGCTCGGTCAAAATTGCCTTTAGCCGGGACGTATCAACTTCATCCATCACTCGCCGCACATCCTCGGGAGAAGGGTTAATGGCGGGCACATCCACCAAATACTCGCTCTCTAAGCCATAGCTCTCGGCAAAGTAGGGGGCAAAGTCGTGGAACACCACAAAGCTCTGTCCGGCAAACGGGGCCATTTTCTCTGCAATCTCCGCATCCAGCGCTTCTAGCTCAGCAATGAAAGCCGCCGCATTGGCCGTGTAAATCTCCTCTCCCTCAGGGTCTACAGAAATCATACCGTCGCGGATATTCTCCACCTGCTGAATCGCCCGCTTGGGGTCGAGCCAGATGTGGGGATTGTACTCGCCGTGGTGGTGATGGTGGTGCCCCGCCTCGGCGTGGTCGTGGTCATGATCGTGGTCATGGCTATGATCGTGGTCGTGGTCGTGGCCATGATCATCATCATTACCGTGACTGTGACCATGGCTATGCCCTCCCTCATCCTCATTGGCCAGCACTGCAATCCCCTCGCTGGAGTCAATCATCACTAGATCCGGGTTCTCGGCATTGGCAATCAGGTCATCCAAGAAGAACTCCATCTCCAGGCCGTTCTTCACCAGCACGTCAGCATTGGCCAGCGCCTGCACATCCGCAGGCCGCGCCTGAAAATCGTGGGGATCCACATTGGTCGGCATCAGGGGAATCACCTCAGCGCGATCGCCCACTACTGCATTGGTAAACTGCGTGATCGGCAAAATCGTCGTCATCACCGTCAGGTCAGTGGCCTCCACCGCCCCACCAGGGGCATCGGCCTCGCCGACCTCAGTAGGGCCAGTGCCGCAGCCCCCCAGGGCGATCGCCACAGAGGATACAAGCAGTAGGGCCGTTCGGCGGAAAGGGAAGAGGGTTGGCATGGGGGTCTCCTTGGTTGGGTGGATGGGTAAGGGGGTGGATGGGTAGGCGGGTAGGGGGTGGATGGGTGGATGGGTAGGGGGGTGGATGGGTGGATGGGTAAGGGGGTGGATGGGTAGGCGGGTAGGGGGTGGATGGGTAGGCGGGTAGGGGGTGGATGGGTGGATGGGTAAGGGGGTGGATGGGTAGATGGGTAGGCGGGTAGGTAGATTGCGTAGACTCATGCACTCATGCACACATCCACCCATCCCCTCATCCACCCATCCACACATCCCCTCATCCACCCATCCCCTCATCTACCCAAAACCCTCGCCACATCCTTGGCAAAGTAGGTCAAAATCACATCCGCTCCGGCTCGCTTGATGCTGGTTAGGGTTTCGAGGACCAGGGCTTGCTCGTCGATCCAGCCTTGGGCAGCGGCGGCTTTGACCATGGCGTATTCGCCGCTGACGTTGTAGGCGGCGATGGGCAAGTTTGTGTATTGTTTGATGCGGCGGATCACGTCCAGGTAAGCCAGGGCGGGTTTGACCATGACGATGTCGGCTCCTTCGGCGATGTCAAGGTCGACTTCCTTGAGGGCTTCGGCGGCGTTGGCGGGGTCCATTTGGTAGGTCTTTTTGTCGCCAAATTTGGGAGCGCTTTCTAGGGCATCGCGAAAGGGACCGTAGTAGGCGGAGGCGTATTTGGCGGAGTAGGCGAGGATACCGACGTTGATCCACCCCTCAGCGTCGAGGGCCTGGCGGATCGCGCCGATGCGGCCATCCATCATATCGGAGGGGGCGACCATGTCGGCTCCGGCGGCGGCGTGGGTCAGGGCTTGCTTGACCAGCACGGCTACGGTTTCGTCGTTGAGGATCCTGCCGTCTTCTACAATGCCGTCGTGACCCATGCTGCTGTAAGGGTCGAGGGCAATATCGGTGATTACCAGCAGGTCGGGGAACGCCTGCTTGACAGCGCGCACGGTCTGGGGAATCAAGCCCTGGGGATTATAGCTTTCGGTGCCAGCGTTGTCTTTTTGCTCGTCAGGGATCAGGGGGAAAAGGGCGATCGCCCCAATGCCCAGCCCTGTGATCACCTGAAGCTCATCTAGCAGCATGTCTAGGGAATAGCGAAAGCACCCGGGCATGGAGGGCACTTCCTGCCGCTGGCCAACCCCCTCCATCACAAACATGGGGTAGATCAGGTCATCTACGGTCAGCACCGTTTCGCGCACCATGCGGCGCAGGGATTCTGTCCGGCGCAGGCGGCGGGGGCGATGCACCTGGGGAGTTCCTGGGACGGCCTCAGCCTGTTTGGCTGGAGCCTCTGTATTTTCTGGAGTAGAGCTTGGTGGGGGAGACAGAACCATTGCCTTACAATATGATAATGATTATCATTCCTGAGTATCCTATCTTATTTTGCTATGGATCGCGACCCTTCAGCCGAAAAAAACTGTGCGGCGGTATCGGCGGTACCGCCTCCCCCTGGGCTGACCCCTGGACAGCAGGCTGTGTTGACGGCCCTGCGGCAGCAGCCCCAGCCGCTCTCGGCCCAGGCACTCCATGGGGTGATGGCGGTCCAGCGCTCCATCGGGCTGGCCACGGTTTACCGAGCGCTTGACCTGCTCAAGTTGTTAGGACTGGTGCAACACCGGGTGACCCTGAGCGGAGAAACACTGTACAGCGTGGTGGAGCACGACCACCATTACCTCACCTGTCTGCAGTGTGGCGTTTCAGTGCCGGTGGAGACCTGTCCAGTGCAGGAACTGGTGGCGCACCTCCAGAGAACCAACTCGTTCCGGATTTACTATCACACCCTGGAGTTTTTCGGCGTCTGCGATCGCTGCTCTTGACCACGTACATGATGGGTTGACTGGAAAAACTCAGGTGGTAGAAGTGCTTTGTATAACCTTTTTCAAATTAGCTGGGGTACGCTTTGGCGCGGCGCGGTTGTGGAACACTTATATGCCCATCTCTGTCATAGGCGATATTCGAGCACAAGCCGCTATCACAAGCTGCGAGTCCACCAAGGATATCAAGGATATACAGAGTAATGACCGGCAAGATTCTCTTAAAACTGTTGACCGTTCCTGCCATCGCCGGGGCCATTGTGGCGATGGGATTTTTGGGCTTGGCCAACGGAGGCGTATCCCCCCAGCGTTATACAGGTACCCCAGGGGTGTCTGAGGCGGCGTCCTGCGGAGTATCGGCGGAGCCTGGGTCACTGCTGCGATCGCTCCACGGCGACACGTTAATGGCATCCGCCACTGGCATCCCGCTGCCAACGGGAACGCAAAACCAGCCCGACGATTATGAATTTGACGTCAACTTTAGCGCTGCCGAAAGCGATGCCGCCGTTGCCCTGTTCGGCTGCGATTGCCCGGCCTGCCTCAATGCCCTACAGCAACTCCGCAACCAACCCCCCGCTCCCCAGGCGTTCACCAGTCGTCGCCTCGGCCCCAGCAACCGCCTTACCGCCACCAATCGAACGCTGTTTGCCAGCAGTCAGCGCAGACTCCCGGCAGCAGCCCCCAGTCCTGCCCAAACCTTTGGCCGCCAGCCCGACGTAGCTAACCCCGTTCAGAGCCACTGCTGGGTCAATCTCCAGGAGCGCAACACCCCCGCCCAAATCCAGGCCGTGCTGCAAACCCTAGAAGCTGAAGAGGCAGGAGCGAGGTAGGGAAGGTGTTGGGTGTTTGGTGAGTGGATGGGTGGATGAGGGGATGAGGGGATGAGTGGATGGGTGGATGAGGGGATGGGTGGATGAGTGAAAACCACCTGTTCACCAACATTTACCCTATCCCCAACTCATCTACCCCCTACCCGCCCACCCATCCACCCGCCTACCCATCCACCCCCTACCCATCTACCCATCCACCCGCCTACCCATCCACCCGCCTACCCATCCACCCGCCTACCCATCTACCCATCCACCCCCTACCCATCTACCCATCCACCCGCCTACCCATCTACCCAAATCCCTTCCCCGCCAACACCTGCCCCCACACCACCACCTCGCCGCCACAGCCCCCTGCCGCCAGGTACTTCCCCTGGGGCGACCAGGCCAGGGTTGAAAATCCGTCTGCTGCGCCTTCCAGGATTTGAGCGGCCTGGGTGGCATTCTGCCATAGACAGACCCAGCCGTCCTCGGAGGCGGAGGCCAGCAGCTTGGACTGGGGCTGAAAGGCGATTACCCGCACCGTCCCACTGTGCAAATCCAGCACGCTAGCGGTCCAGCCCTCGGCCTCACCCTCGGCCTTAGCCCACACCACCACGCCCTCTGCACTGGCCGACGCCAGCAACGGCGCATCTCCCTGGGCCGTCACCGTAGACCAGGCCAGCTGCCGCACCTTGCCCGGAAACCCTTGCATCTGCCAGGGGTAGGGGTTGTCCCAGGCCCACACCAGCAGGGTGCGGTCGTTATTACCCGAGGCCAAGTACTGACCGTCGGGGGAAATGGCGATCGCCCCACTGGCCCCACCGGTTTCTCGAATCAGTGGATCATCATCCCAAGCTTCTCGCCGCCAGGTCTTCACGCTCTGGTTACCCGCCAGCAGCAAAGCGTCGCCGCTGGGGTGCCAGGCCAAGTCCAGCACTGACGACGCTTCAAAATTGAGGGTTGTCACCACCGCTTGTGCTGCGGCATCCCACACCTGGGCGTAGCGCCCCAGGCCAACCCCTAGTTCTGGCCGGTGCGGGTGCCATTGCAAACAATCGACCCACACCCTAGAATTTTCCAACTTGCTCACCAGCGTCGGTGTCTCTGCCGCCACCTGCCAGATGCTCACCGCTCCATCCTGTCCACCCGTTGCCAAAAACTGGCCATCGGCGGAAACTGCGATCGCATCCACCGACGCCCCCTGCTCTCCTTGCAGCATCATCGAAGTCCCCGTCCTGGCGTCAAACACGACCACCTCCCCCGCCGCCGAGCAGGCCGCTAGTCGAGCGCCATCGGGGAACCAGGCGATCGCGGTTACGTAGTCCGACAGCAGGGTTTGCCAGGTGGGGTTTAGCAGGGGTTTGGGCATGGGGAAGGCGGGTGGATGGGAAGGCGGGTGGATGGGAAGGCGGGTGGATGGGTGGGCGGGTAAGGGGTGGATGGGTGGGCGGGTAAGGGGTGGATGGGTGGGCGGGTAAGGGGTGGATGGGTGGGCGGGTAGGGCAAGTGTTGGTGAACAGGTAGTTTTCACTCATCCACTCATCCACTCATCCACTCCTTCACCTCACCAAACACTCCCTAAACGACTCCTTCAACCCCATTTCTTCCAAATTTCGGCCGATAAACACCAGCTCGTTCTTGCGGGTTTCGTCAGCGCGCCAGGGGCGGTCTTGGCGGCCATCGAACAGCATGTGAACACCCTGGAAGACAAAGCGACAGTCTTCGCCAGCGATGTTGAGAATGCCTTTCATGCGGAAGATGTCGGGGCCGCGATCGCGCAATAGTGCCCCCAGCCATTGATTAAGCTTGTCGCCATCGACTTCACCCGATTCCACCAGGGCAATGGAGCCGACGGTTTCGTCATGTTCGTGGGCGGTTTCGTTGAGAAATTCGGGATCGATCTGGAGGGCGTTACCCAGGTCAAAGGCGCTGACGCCAAGGATAGAATCCATTTCCACCTGGGCGTCGCGGGTACGGTAGATTTTGGCGATCGCATTCATCCCCCGAATCCGCTCTTCCAGCGCTTTTAGCTCTGCTTCGGTCACCAGATCAATTTTGTTGAGCAAAATCACATCGGCAAAGGCAATCTGCTCTAGGGCTTCGTCGGCCTCCCAGTGCTGGACGATGTGGGCCGCATCTACCACGGTCACCACGGCATCCAGGCTGGCCTGGGTCTGCACCTCGTCATCCACAAAAAAGGTCTGGATTACCGGGGCGGGGTCGGCCAACCCCGTAGTCTCGATCACCAGGTGGTCAAACTTGTCGCGGCGCTTCATCAGATTGCCGATGATGCGGATCAGGTCGCCGCGCACGGTGCAGCAGATGCAGCCGTTGTTCATCTCAAAGATTTCTTCGTCGGCGTCGATCACCAGCTGGTTGTCGATACCGACCTCACCAAACTCGTTGACAATCACCGCCACCTTCTTGCCGTGCTCGTGGGTGAGGATGCGATTCAGCAGCGTGGTCTTGCCCGCCCCAAGATAACCTGTTAGCACCGTAACCGGAACAGAATGCTGGATAGCAGCGACCATGGTCACACCTCGCCTTATGAATGATAATCATTTTCAGATTATAAAGGAGGGAAGGGGGGTACGGTTTACGGTTCTACCTTATCCCCTCCTGGGAGGGGATAAGGTGGGGTATTGCGGTTTGAGGTTCAGGGACATACCTTGCACCGCAAACCTTGCACCGTACACCTTTCCCCTTGCACCGCATACCCTCCGTCTCGGTCAACGAGCCGCCTCTAAAAATTGCAGCGGTTCGCTGGGTTGAAACTGGTCGGCGGTATTACCGGCAAACACAGCGCCGTCGGTCAGGGTGAGTTTGCGTACTGGGGCTCCGGGAGACAAATCTAAATCATCCAGGTTGACCCAAAACACATTAGGACTGCGGGTTGACTCAAAAAAGTAGCGTCGGTTGGTTTGATCGGCAACTGTGCGCCAGATAGTGGACGAGATATCGGGGCGATCGGGCGTTGTAAACCCCAAGGGCACCGAGGCATTGCGAATTACAGAAAACACGCTGGCAGCGGCTTCTTTAGGATCTGCCGTTTGTGGGATGGAATTGATATAAAACGACGCCCGCACAAACCGATCCGCTGCCCGATTTGTACCGGGTAGCATGGTTAAGCCGCCAATCTGCTCCCAATATTGATTTAGGGCAAGCTGCTGGTCAAAGGTCGGTGAATTGGTCATCACCTGGTAGTCGCGGCTGTGGTGAATCATCAGTTCACCGTCCACATACTCAAAGATAGCCGAATCGCCAGTGGCGTCGGAAATCGATAGGTGTACAGTCCCCGCCCTGCCATCGGGCGATTCTACCGGAATCACGTAGAACGGCTCCTGTTCCATCGCCTCAACGGCTTCGGCAACGGTGGCAAAGTTATCTAGCATGTACTGGGGCCACAGGGTTAGCGACAGCGGTGCCCGGGGATCATTCGGGGCAGGGGTGGGATATACGCTTTCAGTGAGATAGAGCATGTTGGCCACTAAGCCTTTCTCGTTCATGCCGTCGGCGATGCCAATATCCCAGACGCCAGTGCCGACACTGCCGTATTGCGAGGTCCACTCTATAGAGCCAGGGCCAGCGGCCCCGTGGCGCTCCATACCGCTCGGAAATGCCCACAGGTTAGATTCCATATCATTGACCCAGTCCATACTGCGTCCTGTAATCACCAGGTTATCTGGCCCCAAGTAAACGGCACGGGTGCAGGCTAGCACCGTAGACATCGGTATCAGCCCCAAAAAGCTTAGGGGCAGGGCAAGCCACAGAGAATGGGTAAATCCCTGGGCTAGGCTAATCAGCTGATGAAAATTAAGCACAGAACAACTCCTCAATATCGTCAAACAACTGTAGCCTCTCATTTTTCGCATCCATTTCAATATCGGGCTGCGAACTGAGCCATCGACCAACCAACCCAGTACGTTAAAGCACTGGGTGCATCCCACTTTTGCAACCCCCTCCCTAAATCCCTACGGTGCACACACATCTCATAAACCGTCCTAACTTGCCGATTTTGGCCCCCCTAGCCCCCCGATTTCGGGGGGGATCAGACTTCAAAGTCCCCCAGAAATATGCCCTCTGGGCACGCTGCGCGAGGGGGGCTTATAGCCTTACGGGTATACCAGGAAAGGGGGCCAAAGCGGAGGAGCTAAGGTCAAACAAGACTTATGTATACAATGATAATTATCATTAAACTTAGGGCTCGGGGGGCATTACAGCACATTAGGGCTCGGGGGGCATTACAGCACAATCTGAACGCTCACCACAAGTTGCCCTCTGTCATCAGCCAGTGCTAGTCGGCAGTGGTTGATACTGATTCTGGCTCAACAGCCTCAACTGGTTTAGCTTTCGAGGGCCGATTCCATTCCAGCTGCTTTCGTCTTAGAAATAGAATAGTGACGGTACCTGTACCCCAAAGGGCCGCATGGGTGATTGGGCTGAAATTTCCTGCCATGGTCTGATAAATATGCCAGGGAATGAGCACCATGAGGCCATAGGTTAAGCGATGAAGCTTGACCCAGAAACGCTTGAGTTTGCGGCGCATCCAATCCAAGGAGGTGACGGATAAAACCGTCAAAATCAACAGCATGGCGAAGCCGGTAAAGTAGTTCCTATAGGTGCTGAGGCTGACTAGATCAAGCCCTTGCTGCCGAATCAGCAGCATGCCATGGGTGAGCCCTAAACCAAAGGCGCTGACGCCCACCAGCCGCCGGTGCTTAGTTAGCCAGATCACCAAAACGTTTCGCCGCACCCGGGGAAAAACAACTCTCAAAATGCTGGGTAGCAGCGTAGCCAGGTAGCCGATCACGGCTAGAAAACCGAGAATATTCGCTAAGTTCACTGTTCTCACTCCTGTGAATGCACCCCATCTAGGAGTAGAGATACCCGGTATCGTAAGCGGTGCATTGCGGCCCAAAGGTAGGGTCTGGGAGGCTTTGTGCGATCTGGTAAGCCGCTAATGCACCCTACTCAGGTCAAAGCTCACCTTGACAGGGATGGCTGCCCCCTACATCCCCAGCCTTGGGGATGTAGGGGAATCGTTAGGGTAGGTTGGCCGTTCCCCGATGGCCTAGGACCTATACAACCATGGCCCCAGCATTAGCCTCCGCCATCTGCGCTTGCAAGACATCCATGACAGCCATCCCATCAGTCCCTGACATCAAGCTATCAAAGCTGGGATTGCTAGCCATAGATAGTCCCATGGGCTGGAGCAGGCTTTGATCTAAAGTAGACAGGTCAAGCATAGTTGCACTGTCAATTAGCTGGTTAAACAGAGTGTTGGTCTGGTTCAACGACATAACTAAGTCTCCTAGCAGAGTGTTAGTCTGACCAAACTGAGTCACTAAATCGCCTAAAATATCGCCCAAATTAACCCCCATCATGGCGTCATCCATCATGGCGTCATCCATCGGGTGATGATGATCCATTCCTATATCAGGCATATCGATCACCAAATCCTCACCCACGGCGGCAAAGCCGAGCAGGTTCATGACAGAACCATCGCCAATCATGCCCAGGTTGGTGGCGGCACCAGTGTCTAAATCGATGGAATACAGCATGCCATCGGCAGCAGCAAAGCCCATATTTTCACCTTCTGCCGAGGACACAATGTCAAAGCCGCCAACGATACCAAAGTTGACCCCCAACTCACCAATGGTGACCAGGCCGCCATCATTGGGTGGGTTTTGCAGCACCAGGGTATTTAGCAGGGTGTCGATGTTGAACAGCTGGGTGCTGGTAGCGCCATCGAAGGAGTTGGTGTAAGCCGAGGCCGTAATGTTGGGATTAACGCCGAAGTTAACGTCACCCTCGACAAAGGCCAGGTCGCCATCGACAATCACCTCGCCCGTATCCACATTGATCCGGAAGTTTTGGTCATTGTCGCCCACCAGACGCAGGCGATCGGGCACTGGGTTGAAATCAAACCCAGAGACCACACCGCCGCCAAAGGGTTCGGATAGGGTGCTAACCAGGGTGGCCACCTCGTCCATAGCGGCCAAGTTGCGGATAATCGGGCCATTTTCGCCAGCGCGTCCCTGGTGCAGGTGCACGGCACTTTGGGGGTTGCCCTCCGCATCGACGGCCCCTACAGGTAGCAGCGGACTGGTGATGTCGGTAAACTCGCCGTCGATCAGCAGGCGATTGGTGGAGTTGTCGTAAATCACGTCAAACATGCCCATGGCGGGGCCAACGGGGGGCGTCATATCGCCAACTTCTTGGGCCTCTTCGATGGGTACGCCCAGCACCACCACGTCGTTCTCGACCTCAACTGCTAGCTGTCCCCGCAGTTCCCCAGCTCCAAATTCATCGGTGTGAATGTTGACGTACAGGGCCTGGTCGAGCAGCAGCGCTTCTTCGGCATCGGTCAGGGTAAAGGTGCCTTCGAAGCTGCCGTCGTCGTTCACGGTCAAGTTACGCAGAATTGGGCCATTTTCCCCCACTGCGCCCTGGTGCAGGTGAATGGCGCTCTGGGGATTGCCCTCGGCATCTACATCCCCGACGGGCAGTAGCTCGCTGGTTAGATCCATAAAGGTGCCGGTAACCCGCAGGGTGTTGGTGGCATCGTCGTAGATGACATTGAACGTGCCCATGGCTGGGGCATCGTCTGGGGGTGTCATATCCCCAACTTCTTGGGAGCCATCAATCGGTAGACCAAAGGCCACGATATCATTTTCAAGTTCGACCTCAATTTGCCCCCGCAGTTCCCCACCGCCAAACTCAGTCGTGTGCAGATTGATATAGAGCGCGTCGTGCAGCAGCTGCCGCTCTTCGTGGTGATCGAGGGTAAAGTCGCCCATAAAGCTGCCCGTACCAAAACCGTTGGGGTCTAGGGTGTAGAGCTTATTGGCGGTGGTTAGACCATAGAGTTTGCCGTCGGCCGGGCGCGTGTCGATGCCGATCAGCGTCCCTTCTATGCCCGTAACCGTAGTCGATGTCACCTCTTCAAGATTGCTAGAGGCAAAGGACAGCAACGTATTGTTGTCCGTTAAGGCGATAAAGTTTGCCATCATAATCCTCTGTTTAGCGTTTGAAAACAATTCAGGCTGTGAAAGCCCACTGGAAATGGGAACACTACCTAAATACGAAGAAGCGATGAAATCGGTTGCAGGATATTTGATAATTTTTCTGGATTTGTCAGAGCAAAGGCCTGAAATGCCCGTGACCAGGGCGATCGCACAAAAGGAGAAATATTAAGCTGAGATTGAGTTGTGCCCTAGCTCAAACAAACCCAAACCCTTTTTCATAAGAACACCTATTCTGTCAACCCTTCAAAGGTGATAAATGGGCAGGTCTACTCACATCAAAAATGTGCTTAAGCCTGTCTAGGCGGGTGCATCCTAGTTATGCAAATTCGCCTACCCTTTTCTGCGGAACGCTTCGCGAACGGGAAGCGCAAGCTCTACCTCCCCCAGCCCCTTCCTCCCAGAACCTACTAAGTACACATAGGTCCTGAGACCCTTGTGGGCAGGGCTTTCCCTCCATCCCCCAGCCCCTTCCTCCCAGGGCGGGAGGAAGGGGAGCCGGAACGCGTTACTCTACCTTGGCGCAGCCGGTTATGGGAAACACAACTTTGCTCAACGCTCTGAAGTTGAGGGCGAAGCAGCATTAAATCAAAGTGATGGTCAGGTTATGGTTATGTAAATTTCTCAGGCCATCAAAGCCTGGTTTAGAAATGGCAGCAGCACCGCCAGAATCTGCTCAGGATATTCTTCTGCCATGCCTAGGGAACCGGGTACGGTGGCCCATTGCATCCCAGCTATAGCACTCAGCCTTTCCATTTCGGCTCCAGACTTGGGTGGGGTCTGCTGTCCGGCGATCGCCAGCTTAGGCACAGTTACCCTCTCAACCAAATCCAGCCAGTCGGTGCGCTGCTGCACCGGGTCTAGGCCGCCGGTGACAAAGGCGGCAGAGGCAAATCGGGCACCAGTGGCCTGGGTCGTTTGGTGTTTAGCCTGCATCAGCTCTGGGGTAATGAACGCCGCATCGCTATAGACATGGCGACCCATCATCCAGCGCAGGAAGGCAGGGTGGACATTGAGCGCATACAGCCCCTGACCCAGCAGCGGCGACCACACTAGCCATCGCAGCAGGGCATAGACCCGTCGCCGTTCTCCCATGGCCGTGGGCAATGGCCCGCGCCAGGTGGGGGCTACCAATGCGATCGCCTCTAACCCCGTCAACTCCCCTGACCCCGCCAGTTCCAGGGCATAGCCCGCGCTGTGGCCACAGGCCACCACCCCAACCACCTCCGGCACCACATCCCGCACAAAATCCTTGAGCATGGCCTGGTAGATCGATGGCCGACTGCAACCGGCTGGTCGCGCCGACTCCCCAAACCCCAGCCAGTCCAGGGTGATCACCCGGTAGTACTGAGCCAGTTCCACCGCCAGCCCATCCAACTCAGCCCGGGTGGAAATGCTGCTAAACGCCGGCAACAGCAGCAGCGATTGACCCTCGCCCCGCCCGTCGTAGGCAATGGCCACCGCCCTCCCCTGCCACTGCCATGAATAGTAGACAGTTTCAGGCTTAACCTCAGCCCGCCCTAGTTCCTGCGCCCCAGCCATGCCAACCCCTCTTTTTCAATGCGAGTTCAAATACGAAAACCCTGCCCAAACTTACTTGACAATGATTATCATTGTAGGCGGAATGGGAGGGGTATGCGGTCTACGGTGCAAGGTATAACGGTTCACGGTTTTGCCGCCAACCGCAAGCCCATCTCCCGTCAGCCCACCCATTGCGCCGCTATTCCTCGCAAGGGCAGACACTTGGGTCTGCCCCTACCCACCCATCCACCCCCTACCCATCTACCCATCCACCCGCCTACCCACCCACTCCCCATGTCCCCCTCCACCGATATTGCCATCATCGGCGCTGGCCCCCAGGCTCTCACCCTAGTCACCCACCTGCTGCAAAAGAAGGCTGCCATGCGGAACCGCTTTGTGGTGATTGACCCGGCGGGGGAATGGCTGCACCAGTGGCACCACCAGTTTAGGGCACTGGAGATTCCCCACCTGCGATCGCCTGCGGTCCATCATCCCGACCCCAACCCCCACGCTCTGCGCACCTTTGCTGAAGGTCGTCCCGACGAGCTGTTTCCCCCCTATGCCCTGCCCAGTACAGCGCTGTTTCACGACTTTTGTGATTCAGTGATTCAGCGGTGGAATTTGGCGGATCGGGTGCTGGCGGGGACGGTGCAGCACCTGGAGCTGTGTCAGGTTTTGGGTCGGCAGCGGTTTCGGCTCAGTTTAGCGGATGGTCGGCAGCTTTTGGCTCGGCGGGTGGTGCTGGCGATCGCAGGCGGCACTCCCCAAATTCCAAACTGGGCGCGGCAAATACCCCAGACTTACCCCAGCCAGCGGCTACGGCACTCCAGCCAGATCGACCTGCGCGGGCTCTCCCTGGCGGGGGAGCGAATTTTGATTGTCGGCAGTGGCCTGACCAGCGGCCATCTGGCCCTGGGAGCGACGGCGCGCGGTGCCCAGGTGATCCTGATGGCGCGGCGACAGGTTTATGCCAAGCTGTTCGATGCCGAACCGGGCTGGCTAGGGCCAAAGTACCTGAAGGGGTTCCAGGCTGAACCCAGTTGGCTTCGGCGCTGGCAGATGATTCAGCAGGCCCGCAATGGCGGCTCGGTAACTCCAGCCATGCTGCTGCGTCTGCGGCGGCTAGAACGCCAGAGCCGGCTCACCTTTTATGAGCAGTGTCAGGTGCAGCGGTCAGAGTGGAAAGGAGACGCCTGGCGGGTTCACTGCAGCGCTGAGGCCGAGCATGACTGCATTGCCCATTTGCCCATTGATCGGATCTGGCTGGCCACTGGTAGCCAGATGAACATAGACCGCTGGCCCTTGCTGGCCGATGTGCGGGCCACCCATCCCATAGAGATCGTCCACGGGATGCCAGTGCTAGATCACCACCTGCGCTGGCCAGGGTGCAACCTGTTCATCATGGGCGGGGCGGCGGCCCTGCAACTGGGACCCGTGGCGCGGAACTTGTTTGGGGGTCGGTTGGCGAGCGATCGCATTGTCCCCGCCCTAGTCAAACCGAGCCTTGGGCAATCTAGGCCCGCTGCCTCACTGACCGCATAGGCTGGGGAATCTAGACCTCGACCAACTTGATTGTGCCCGGCGCTAACAGCCTAGGGTTCAGGGGCTACCGTACACCTTGAACCGTACACCTTGAACCCCCACTAACCCGTTACCGTTGGCTTGGCAGACGGCTAAAGTAGCGTTTGCCGCTGGCTGGTTTGGCAGGTGGCACAACCACAACCCAAGGCATCTCGCAGGGCGCTGCCCGACGTCTGGGTTGTCACCGTGACAGCCGCTTCCGATTGAAGCTGATCCGCTGCCGCTGGAGCTATCGGAGTCGCAGAGACAGGACTAGCGAATGCTAACGCTAGCGCCAACGAGCCTGAGCAGCCAAGGGTGGACAGCACATTCTTCTGATTCATAGCATTCCTAAGACAATGAATTAGCTAGAGCATAACCAAGAGAACGAACATTGGACAGCCCCAAGACGCTCTTTGGCGTTTCAAACAACCTCTGAGTGACCCAGAATTTACGAATTTCATATATTTTCTCTTTATTATCAGCGCTAACTGTGTTGTGAATTACATGTTAGGACATGCCGATGAAACAAGTTATATGGCTAGGATTAGCGCTACCTTTGCTGTTACTCGGCTGCGATCAGGGGCCCCCATCGGCCCAAGAGGCAGAAGCTGAGTTATGTACCAATCTGGTTCGGTTGGAAACTTCTCTGATCGAATTATCCCAAATAAACGCAGGCTCCCAGGTGAGTGAACTGCGCACTGCCCGTGAAAATGTCGCCAACGCTTACCGAGATGTCCAGAGCTCTGCTGAAGAGGTGCAAGAAGCCCGTACCGAGGAGCTAGAAGCCGCTTACAACGAATTTGACAATACCGTTGACAACATTTCAGGGCGTGAGACTATCGGCGAAGCCGCAAATGACGTTACTGCTAGCCTGGCAAACATTCAATCCGCCCGGGCTCAACTAGATGCGGATGTGAACTGTATGTAGTCAGAGTCATTTGCTCTCTGGACTGCTAGTCACTCTTGGGCTGGCAGTCTTATCCCCCTCCTCCCCATAGGCATAGAAATGGATGGCAGGCAGCCCTTATGATGAGGCTGTTGCAAAACTTAATTGAGGAGCCCATGGCTTACACATTACCTCCCCTTCCCTACGGCTATGATGCCCTGGAGCCCTATATTTCTAAGGCAACTCTAGAGTTTCACCACGATAAGCACCATGCATCCTATGTAAGCAAGTACAACGATGCGGTTCAAGGTACCGATCACGATAGCAAACCGATTGAAGATGTGATCAAAGCGATCGCAGGGGATAGCAGCAAGCAAGGCTTGTTTAACAATGCAGCTCAGGCTTGGAATCACACCTTTTACTGGAACTCCATGAAGCCCGGTGGTGGTGGTACCCCCTCTGGGGATTTGGCCCAAAAAATTGACGCTGACTTTGGCAGTTTTGATCAGTTTGTAGAAGCGTTTAAGTCGGCTGGGGCTACCCAGTTTGGTAGTGGCTGGGCCTGGTTAGTATTAGACGGCGGCACCCTCAAGGTAACCAAAACCCTGAACGCCGAAAACCCTCTTACCGCTGGCCAAGTTCCTTTATTAACGATGGATGTGTGGGAACACGCCTACTACCTGGACTACCAGAATAAGCGTCCTGACTACATTGATACATTTCTTAAGAATGTCGTCAACTGGGACTTTGCTGCCCAGAACTTAGCTGCCGCCTAATCCACTGGTCATTCATGGTCGTGCTCCGCGACGTATGACGGGGGTGATTTTCGATTCACTCCCGCTTTTTTTAAGTAGATTTGCTAGTGGTCTGTCAATTCTAAATGTGTAGGTTGGGTGGCGCGCCAGCAGAACCCAACAAAGCTGACTGCTGTGGGTGACCCTGCGTTTCACCTAGCCTACGGGACCCTAAGTTTTAGCCGAGCTATGCTCATTTCTGGTGTATGGAGAGAAATTAGGAAAGGGCGTATCCTGCTGAATTAAGCAAAAAACCAGACGAGGATACACCCTTTCAAGTCCAAACCTAAAGTTCTGCCTGTGGGGAAACTCCAGAGCTCAAGCTGGATTTGGTATATTACCGTTTTCCATGTTTTCCTATGATCTTTTCAGATCCCGATTACCCCAATATTGTCTTGTCGTTTACCTACCGAGGGTTTCGACTTGATTTAGACCAGAGTGACCATGACGGATTACCCATGTTTTCGGTATGGGCAAATCACGATTGGGGGAGTGCTGTGGCAGTACCTGGGGTGGTAAGCCGTTCAGAGGCGATTTACAAAGCTAAGCGATGGGTCGATCAGCGATTGAAGGATCCAGCTACAACTACTCGGGAGTAAGCTCCCTGGCTCATAGGGAAGCAACTGGGTTTCTAGGCGGCTCGGGCTCAAATGGACGCAGCCGTAACTTGCAACTAATGTAGAAAGGCAGAAGTCAGTAGGGCTTTGCCTGTGCATGGCAGGCACTAAGGTGGCGGCAGTTCAATGGATCACTCCTTCAAATTGCCGCCGCCCTGACAGAGTTGTATGCACGCTGGCTATAGGTTTAAGTTAAGTTTCAAGTTAATTATTGATACCTGGATCAACGTAATGTAATCCTCAGCTTGACATTTTTCATCACCTGCATCTACCCTTTATAAGTAGAACAAGTCAGCCTAGTCTACCGGCACCTTTTGGTGCTACTAGAGCGGGGGAACCGAAAAAGGGGCGTATTTCCGAGTTCTGAATACCCACAAGAGGGTAATCGGAAAAGGACATCTCTCAGTCCTAGCCCGTCAGCTAACCTCGTCGGCATTGAGGGGAGACTGAACCATCATCATTTTTTAATGACTGACTGTTTCAGTGTCTCGAGTCGTGTTAACACGGCTTGTTCGCTGTCCATGCATAGCCTCTAGGAGGGTTTTATGCAACTTAAGTCACGCTCCTCCGTCTCTGCCCAGCCAGGGCAGTCATTTTGTGTTGACAGGGCTTTGTCTGTCTGGGATGGCAAGGCGTTGTTAAAACCGATGATTATGCGTTTAGAAGTCGCTTTAGGTCGCGACGGCCTGACCCAGAGCCTAGTGTTGGTGTCTAAGCCATCCTTACCTCCCTTAGGTGTTAACTCGGATCAAAAAAACATTGGTTTTGTTGTCGGCTACAGCGGTTCTGTACACAGCCAGGCTGCTCTAGATCTGGCCCTCTGCATGGCCCATCAGACCCGCTTGGTCAAGCCCAATCCAGTGGTCGTGCATGTGGTTTACGTGGTCGATCAAACCTGCCATGAAACCATTGCCAATGCCGATCGCGTTCTGTGGCAGGCTCGTTGTCTGGCTAGTGAGTGGCGGGGATCGCTGAACGCCCACCTGCGCATTGGTCAGGTGGCGACCCAATTAAGCCAGATAGCTGACGAGATGGATGCCGCTGTTTTGCTGTTGGGATGCCGCAGTAAAAGCCATAGGTTAGTAGAACAGCTAGCCCCTCAAATTTCCTGTTCTGTTCTGGGCTTGCCCTAATAGGAGGAGATGGTCATGGGCTTTAAAAAAATTCTCGTAGCCGTTGATGATCCGACAAAAGATGAGGTGGTCTTCAACCATGGCTTAAGCCTGGCGGTACCGAACCAAAGTCACCTTAGACTGGTTCACTGCCTAAGTTTAGACATTTACAGAAATCTGGGTTCCATGATGGACGCTGGGGTGGGGCTACACCCTCAATCTAAAGTGTTGGACGCTGGTGAAAAAGAGCATTTGGCCCGAACCCAGGCCGCAAAGTCCTGGCTAGAGACACTGCGTAGTCAGGCCGTAGCCCAGGGGATAGGGGCAGATTTTATCTGCGAAACCGGTGACCCAGGTCCGCTGATTTGTTACCTGGCTACCCTCTGGGAGGCCGAGGTAATTGTCGTGGGCAACAGCGGCAAAAAAGGTTTAAGACGACTGATTTTAGGCAGTGTGAGCCAGCACGTGGTGGATCACAGTTCCTGCCTGACGGTGGTTGTGCCCTGGGACGGCTCACCACCAGTAGAGTACCCTCCGGGCAAGACTGGTGGTTAGTTTGGTGATTAGCCTCAGGAGTTGAATTGATTGGCTACGTCTGACCAGATTGGAGCATCAATGTTGCTCTGAAATGTGGGTTCGAAGATTCCTCTCGCTGGTCGAAATGACATTGTTTATACCAAGTCCAGCTCGGGATCTGGAGTTTTCCCACAGGCAGAACTCCAGGTCTGGACTTGAATTTGGTTAGTTACGTTTCTCTGCTTACTAAGGGCTTACAGAAAATAAGGAGTCTTGCATGGAGTCGATCTTGGGCCTACCGCTGCCGGTAGAAGATCCAATCTTGATCTTTGGCCTGTGTATGGTGGTGATCTTGGTGACGCCGCTGCTGTTTGAGCGGTTTAAGCTACCGGGGCTGATCGGCCCGATTGTGGCGGGGGTGGTGCTGGGCACCAGCATGCTCAACGTGCTGGAGCGGGGGCAGGCGATCGAGCTGCTGGGCAATGTGGGATTGCTCTACATCATGTTTTTGTCGGGGCTGGAGATCAACATGAACCAGTTTCGCAAAAACCGCGATCGCAGCTTTGTGTTTGGCGTCATCACCTTCACCATTCCCCAGCTAGCGGGCACGCTAATCTTCCACTACCTGCTAGGTTTTGATTGGCTGGCAGCGATTTTAATTGCCAGTATGTTTGCCTCCCACACCCTGGTGCCCTACCCGATCATCAGTCGCCTGGGCATCATGAAAAACGACGCGGTGGTCACCACCGTGGGGGGCACCATTCTCACTGACACCGTGGCCCTGCTGGTGCTGGTGGTGGTGGCCCGTGCCTTTGAGGGGGAACTGACCACCCTGTTTTGGGTGTCGCTGGCCCTGGCCATGGCCATCTACGTGACGGCGGTGCTGTATCTGCTACCGCCTTTGGCCCGCTGGTTCTTTCGCAATGTGGAAGATGGCGGTAAGAGTGAGTTTATCTTTGTGCTGGCAGTGGTGTTTATCGGCTCCTATCTGGCCCGGGCGGTGGGCACCGAGGCGATTTTGGGGGCGTTTTTGGTTGGTCTAACCCTGAATCGGCTGATTCCCGAACGCAGCCGGTTGATGACCCGCATCCAGTTCTTTGGCAACGCCTTCATCATTCCCTTTTTTCTAATTTTTATCGGCCTTCTGGTAGACGTGTCAGTGCTGGCCAGTGGTATTACCGCCTGGGTGGTGATGATTGCCATGTTGACCACCAACGTGGTGACAAAATTGATCGCGGCCAGCATAACGCGTCGCTTCTATCAATACACCCCTGCTGAGGGGTGGGTAATCTTTGGCCTCTCCACTTGTGAGGCGGCAGCTACCCTGGCAGCTACCCTGGTGGGCTACGAGTTGGGCATCATTGGGGATGATGTTTTGAACGGCGTTGTGCTGATGATTTTTGCCACCTGTGTCCTCGGACCCTGGGTGGTCGATCGCTTTGGTCGTCAGGTGGCCCGCGAACAAGACGAACAACATTACGAACCCCGTCAAGCTCCCCAGCGCATTCTAGTCCCCTTGGCCAACCCAGCCACAAGCGAGACCCTGGTGAATATGGCCGCTCTGCTGCGGGACCATAAGTCAGAGGAGGCGATCTATCCTTTGACGGTGATTTCCGAAGCCATTGAGGCAGAAGATACGGAAAGTAATGTGGCTGCGGCCGAACGCCTGCTAGCCCATGCGGTTGTTCACGCTGTGGAGTTAGATGTGCCGGTTAACCCGGTGACGCGGGTGGCCCGTAATCCTGCCTCTGGCATGGTCGAAGCTGCCACAGAACGTCGCATTAGCGATATTGTGATTGGCTGGAATGGGGCCAGATCGGCTCAGCAGCGCATCTTTGGCTCTGTGATTGACCAAATGTTAGACCAATCTCCCCAGCAGGTGTGGGTCTGCAAGTTTGACCACTCAGTGAATACCTTTCAACGCCTGGTTGTGATTCTGCCGCCAGTCATTGACCACAATCCTGGCTTTTATGAGGCTGTGCGATCGCTGAAACACCTGGCCGATCAACTGGGGGCTGCCTTGAAGGGGTTAGCCATCAGCGATGACGCTGTCTCCCATCGTCAGCATTTTGAGGCAGTGCCCATTGACGTGACTAGCGAATTTTTAGCGCTGGCCACCTGGGATGACGCCCATGGAATTCTGAGAACCGCATCCCCAGATCAAGATCTAATCGCCCTGGTGAGTGCCCGAGAGGGCACGGTTGCTTACGATCGCACCCTAGAACGGTTACCCCAACTGCTGGCTGACTTGCAACTTAGCTTTTTAGTTCTTTACCCCTCAGAAAAGGACGCCCATTACCTGGGTGCAGCCCAGCCCCTTTTCCTCAGCCAGCTGTTAAGCCCAGAGCGAGTCATCCTCAATCTCACTACCTCCTCCTATGAGGAGACCGTGGATGTCTTACTCAGCCAGGTGATTGACTGCGACGACCCTCGCCATAGCCCTGTTCTAAAAGCGCTGGCGTTCGACGATGTGGGTTATGCCAGTGAGGTGCTGCCTAGGGTGATTATTTCCCATGCCCGGGTGCAAAAACTCAAAGGCCCAAGACTCTGCCTCGGGGTTCACCCACAGGGGATAGAGCGCGATCGCACGGAGCAACCCATCCATATCGTGGTCCTACTGCTTACCCCGGCCCGGGGCACCACCCCAGAGCACCTGGCCCAACTGGCGGAAGTCGCCCAGGCTTTCAGCCAGCCAGATCTACTGACCAAACTGATGCAATGCACCCAACCGGAGCAACTGCAATCCTATCTGAGCCTCAGCGGCCAATGCGAGGGATCGCCCCCCTAAATCTGCTTCACCTTAACAGGGCTGGCGCAACCCACCCTACAGCGGCTGGCGTTTGAGGATACCTTAGGCCACAGAACCTGGTCGGTAGTGGGCCAAGGCTTTACCGATCCAAACCTCCATGTCGGCGGCGGGTTGGGGATGGCTAAACCAGTAGCCCTGGCCATAGTCGCACTGCAACATTTTTAAGGTGCTCACCTGATCTTGGGTTTCAATCCCTTCAGCGATCGCCTGAAACCCTAGCTGGTGAGCGAGGGTAACGATGGTGGCAACAATTTTGCGATGGTGGGGGCTAGACTGCATCTGGCTAACAAAGGATCGGTCAATTTTGAGATGGTCGATGGGAAATTTGTACAGATAGCTCAGGGATGAATAGCCCGTGCCAAAGTCGTCGATACTGATGGCAATGGAGCGCTTTTGCAGCGCTTGCAGCACAGCTAGAGTCTCGTCAACATTGCCGATCAACATGCCCTCGGTAATTTCTAGCACCAGACTTTTAGGCGGTAGGCCAGTGGTCTGCAGAATCCGATCCACATCCTCTAGCAGCCCCACATCGTGCAACTGCAAGGGAGACAGGTTGATGCTGACGGTTAGGTTTTGGGCCTGGGGGAACGTCGTTTGCCATTGCTTCAGTTGGTGGCAGGCCACTGCCATCAACGACTGGCTGAGGGGGACGATCAGCCCGGTTTCCTCTGCGATCGGGATAAACTCCGCCGGAGACACCAGGCCCCGCTGAGGGTGACGCCACCGCACCAGGGCTTCAAACCCCTGGATGGCTAAGGTTCGGAGGTCTATAATCGGCTGATAATAGACCTCGAAATTTTGGGGGTTGTCTAGTAAGGTCCGCCGCAGGTCGGTTTCTAAACTCATGCGGTCCATGGCCCGCTGATGCATGCTGCTATCGAACACGGCAAAGTTGTCGCGCCCGTTGGCCTTGGCCCGATACATGGCAATATCAGCATCGCGAACTAAGTCGTCTGCCGCCTGGTGCTCCGCAGTACCTAGCACCAGGCCAATACTAACGGTGATATAGATTTCGTGGCTGCTGAGCTGCAACGGTTGGCGCAGGGCAGCCAAGATGCGTTTAGTGTGCCGAATAGCTGCGTCTTTATCGCAGATGTCATCCAGCAACACGATAAACTCATCCCCTCCCAGACGCACCACCATATCGCTGGGGCGGACTGCTGATTGCAAACGGCTGGCCATTTCAATCAGCAGTTCATCCCCAATCAGGTGGCCCAGGCTGTCGTTGATCACTTTGAATCGATCTAGATCAATAAAAAGTAGCGCAAACTGATAGCTAGGATGAGCCCAGGTCCGGCGCAATGACAGGTCTAGCCGTTGCTCTAGCAGTTTGCGATTGGGTAGCCCCGTAAGGCTATCGTGAAAGGCGTCGTGCTCTAGCTGGCGACGCATACGCATGGTTTCTGTGACATCACGAGCGGCGGTTTGGAGTTGGAGGACGGTACCGTTATCGTCCAGAATGGGGCGGGTAAAGGTTTCCACCCAAATGTAGTGACCCAACTGGTGACGCATGCGGTAAGTGACAACGGAGGTGACACCAGCAAGTACCTGGGGCGATTGCTCTGGGTGGCAGAGTGATTGATCGGCAGGATGCACCAGCTCGCAGGGGTGTTTCCCAAACAGCGCCCTGGGGGGGTACCCCAGCAGCCATTCTGCCGAAGGGCTGACATAAACATACTCGCCAGTGGCAGTGTGCAAGCACACTAAATCACTCATGTTTTCAGCAATCAGCCGAAATACCTCAGCCTGCTGGTTAATTTCGGCATTGGCAATTTCTAGCTCGACCTTAGACCTTCTCAGAGCATTAAACGAAGACTCTAATCGGACGGCCATGGTGTTAAATGCTAGGGCCAGCCCTTCTAGTTCTTTTAGCCCCGTATGGCTAACTTGCTGATCCAGATCACCGCGAGCGATCGCCTGGGAGGCTTGGCTAAAGGCTTGAATGGGGCCAACAATCCAGCGGCTGGTGACCAAACCCGATGCGATCGCCACCGCCAGTGCCAGCGCACACAGGGCAATGGTATTGCGCTTGTTGGCCTCAATTTGGGCCATAAAGTCGCTCTCGGGCATCACCACCACAATCAGCCAATCCAGCCCCTGCGGGTCCTGAAACGGTACCACCTGCATAAACTGCCGCTGGCCATCCAGAGGGAACTCAAACTGGGTGGAGGTGTGAACATCCTCAAACATGCCGCCGTAGGCGCGCATCAAAAACTGACTACTGGCCTTAATCAAGGGATCAGGGCTGGTGATGGAATAGAGTCGTCGGGGCTGGCCGTCGACGATCTCATAGGGTTGAGGCAGGGTGGAACTAGCCACCAATAGCCCTGAGCGTTCGATAATGTAAGCCTGACCGCGATCGCTGACCTGAATATCAGCCAGAAAATCACTAATTTGCGGCAGAAAGAAGTTGTTGCCAAACACGCCGATCAGCTCTCTGTTCTCACCATAGACCGGCATCGAGGTGGGCACCGCCAGCATGGGGAACGCATGGTACGGGAAAATCTCGCCCCACACTGGCTGCCCAGCCTGTTCTGCGGCCAGATACCAAGGGCGCGTCTGGGTGACCCACCCTGGAGCGACGTTGGTTACCCCTAGGCCTTGGCCGTCGTGGTCAACCACGGTAAACCGAATGTCTCCTCCCAGGGATGGGCCTCCCCGCATGTGCTGATGCTGATCGCTCCCCAGATAGCCGTGGCCAATAAACTCACCATTGGCGTGGCCAAAAAAGATTGAGGCCACCGACTCAAAGGTGTGAGCTTGTTGCAAGAAATGGCGAAAGAGAGCATCTGGATCATCTGGGTCCAACTGTCCCAGCACCATCGCATCGTGATTCAGCTGGTTCACCAGGTGAGGTACGGTCACAAAATCCTCTAACTGATACTGAATGCGATGAGACACCGAGTCCCGCAGCTGGCTGGCCACATCATTGACGGCCTGCTGACCATGGCGAATCGATACCCACCCCGTTAGCCCTACAGCCGCTGTGACTTGCAGCACGAAGGGCACCACCAGCAGCAGCCGCAGCGGCAAGTGTCTAAAGGTTGACCGAAACATGGACTTCGGCAGGCGCGTACCCATGGACCAGAAATGTCAGTAGTTATTGTCTAGTATTCCTGTTTTCGGCCAAAACTAAAGAAGGCGACACCAGTCGTCATGTAAATCGCAGGGTCCAGACTTAGCCGAGTCGGTCTTTGACAAATGCTTCCAGGCGATCCATCCCGGCCAAAATTGTTTCCATATCCGTGGCGTAGGAGATGCGAATTGTACCTTCGGAACCAAAGGCGCTGCCGGGAATGGTGGCCACGTAGTGTTCGTCCAGCAGCTGGGTACAAAAGTCCAGGGAGGAAAGACCTACGGGCTGGATATCCACATACAGGTAAAAGGCTCCCTGAGGCGCCCCACAGCTGAGCCCAGGAATACTACGACAGCGCTGAATAATGGCCTGGCGGCGCTCGGCAAAGGCCTGCCCCATAGTTGCTACACAGTCTTGGGGACCTTCTAAGGCAGCGATCGCCCCGTATTGGGCAAAGGTACAGACATTCGAGGTGCTGTGGCTTTGCAGGGTACTCACCGCTTTAATCAATTCCGCTGGCCCGGCCAGGTAGCCTACCCGCCAGCCGGTCATGGAATAGGCCTTGGCAAAGCCATTGCTAATGATGGTGTGCTCAAAGGCGGCGGGGGAAACAGCCCCAATACTCAGGTGGGTGGCCCCATCGTAGAGAATTTTTTCGTAGATTTCGTCGGACACCACCCAAATGTCAGCCTTGACCACCACATCCGCCAGCGCTTTAATTTCTTCTGGGGCGTACACCATGCCGGTGGGGTTCGAGGGAGAGTTGAGCACAAACAGCTTGGTTTTGGGGGTAATCGCCTGGCGCAGCTGTTCCGGAGTAATGCGATAGCCCTGATCAGCAGTGGTGGGCACAATTACCGGGATGCCCCCCGCTAAGGTCACCATTTCTGGGTAGCTGACCCAGTAGGGGGCCGGAATAATCACCTCATCGCCGGGCTCAATCAGGGCCATGATCAAACCATAGAGGGAATGCTTGCCGCCGTTGGTGACAATGATGTTCTCGGGGCCATAGCAGAGGTCGTTGTCCGTTTGCAGCTTGTTGGCAATGGCTTGCCGCAGGGCCGGTTCCCCGGCCGCAGGGCCATAGCGGGTTTTTCCCTGGTCCAATGCCGCCTTGGCTGCCGCTTTGATATGGTCAGGGGTGTCAAAGTCCGGTTCCCCAGCGCTAAAACTGCACACCGGCAAACCGTCCGCCTTCATGACTTTGGCCTTAGCAGAAATCGCCAGGGTCATGGACGGCGTCACCTGGGTAACGCGGTTTGCCAAAGCTAATGGGGGCATAGCCACACCTCAACCAGAACTAGACAACGGGGGATAGGGGATATCTCACCTAGGGTAGATCGTTCTGGGGCGTTCTATTGTGGTTTTTCTCTGACATAGGGGAGTGGGGGAGATGGGGAGATGGGGGGATGGGGAGATGGGGAGGTTTTGGATTTTGGATTTTGAATTGTTGAAATCGTAGGGTGCATTAGCGGTCGGGGTCGGGGCCTTGGTGGTCAACCTGGGGCCGCAATGCACCGGTCGGGGGAGATTTTGGATTTTGGATTTTGAATTGTTGAAATCGTAGGGTGCATTAGCGGTCGGGGTCTGGGGCGATCGCAGGTCATTCAGCCCACCGCCGTACCCACGGCTGGCGGTCGTTTGACGCAGATGGATTCCTCAAAGGTAAGGATGACGTAGGGGCGGACCCATGTGTCCGCCCTGGCGAGCAATTTGGCAATCCGTAAGTGGACCCATGTGTCCGCCCTGACGAGGAATTGGGCGATGGCTTCATTGCAAAGCATGGTGCTGGTGCCAATGGCGAGCAATGTCCACCCGGCGGCAGATCCAAACGCGATCGTGCCCCTGCACATAGTCCAAAAACCGGGCCAACGCCGCTGTGCGACCGGGCCGCCCGGCAAGGCGACAGTGCAGGCCAATACTCATCATTTTGGGAGCCTCCTGACCTTCGCCATAAAGGGTGTCAAAGGCATCCCGCAGATAGGTAAAAAACTGGTCCCCCGAGTTGAACCCAGCGTAGGTGGCGAAGCGCATGTCGTTGTTGTCGAGGGTGTAGGGAATCACCAGGTGTGGCTTACCGTAGTCGGTGACCCAGTAGGGCAGGTCATCGGCATAGCTATCGGCATCGTAGAGAAAGCCTCCTTCTGCTACTACCAGGGCCCGGGTGTTGGGGCTGTTGCGCCCCTGGTAAAACCCTAGGGGACGAGTACCCGCCACCTGGGTGTGAATGTTAATGGCTTGGCGAATGTGCTCCCGCTCGGTGTCAGCCCCGACATATTGATAATCAATCCAGCGGTAGCCGTGACTGGCGATTTCCCAGTCAGCGTCTACCATGGCGGCCACAGCCTCGGGGTTGCGGGCCATGGCCATGGCCACAGCATAGACGGTGACGGGTAGCCCCCGGCTGGTGAACAGCCGGTGTAGTCGCCAGAACCCAGCCCGACTGCCGTATTCGTACATCGACTCCATGTTCATGTTGCGCACCCCCGGCAGGGGGGCCGCCCCCACGGTTTCAGATAAAAAGGCTTCGGAAGCGCGATCGCCATGCAGGATGCAGTTTTCCCCCCCTTCTTCGTAGTTGATTACAAACTGTACGGCAATGCGGGCATCCCCAGGCCACTGGGGCTGGGGCGGGTGGGCACCGTAGCCGATCAGGTCACGGGGGTAAGCGGGGTCTAAGGTCATGGCGATCGCCTTTAGTTGGCCAGGAAAAAATCACAATGGAGGCCATTTTACGGGGGATTTGGGGTCAGGTCTATGGGCAAACTATGGATCCCCTCAGGTCGGTTTACCGGAAATAACTGGTTTTTTTTGACAAAATTGTGCGATCGCAGTCATCTATGATCTAAAGATGGTCTACTGTCGGACTATGGGGGATGATGTATGTCATCCCGTCGTCCCGTTGCCCAGGTTCAAAGGAGTAACCCCATGTCACATGCCGCCCTACTGCACGGCAAGAGGCAGGTGAGTCCTGTGCTCGATTTAAAATCGATTAATCGAGACTTGGGGGATGCCGATGCCACCAGTCTGGTGCGCTGGGGCTACGACACCTTTGGTGAGGGCCTGGTGATGAGCACCAGCTTCGGCATTCAGTCGGCGGTGATGCTGCACCTAGTCACCCAAGTGGTGCCCCAAATCCCGGTGATCTGGGTTGATACCGGTTACCTGCCGGTGGAGACCTATCGCTTCGCCGATGACCTGACCCAGCGGCTGAACCTCAACCTCAAGGTCTATCAATCTGCCCTCAGCCCGGCCCGCATGGAAGCCCTCTACGGCAAGCTGTGGGAACAGCATGACGTGGAGGCCCTCAACCGCTATGACCAAATCCGCAAGGTAGAACCCATGCAGCGGGCCCTGGCAGAACTGGGGGCTACCGCCTGGTTGACGGGTCTGCGGGCCGACCAAACCGACCACCGCAAATCCCTGGACCGCATTGGCCAGCAGGGGGGGCTGTATAAGTTGCTGCCGATCCTGCGCTGGTCCTCGAAAGACGTGTATCAGTATCTGACGGCCCACGATTTGCCTTACCACCCCCTGTTTGACCAGGGCTATGTATCCGTGGGTGACTGGCACTCCAGCCGCCCGATTACCGCCGATGATGACAATGAACGGGATACCCGCTTCAAGGGGTTAAAGCAGGAATGTGGTCTGCACCTGCCCCAGTCCCCCGAAGAAGCCGCCAGTTTGGACTCCAGTTCGCTTTAGCGGCGTAAAAACCGCTGCTTGAGGCGATCGGCTAATTGGTTGGCTTCAGGGATGGGTAAGGCCAGCGCCCCGGCCACAAACACCAGTAGCCCCAAGCTGCCAGGGACGATCAGTTGCAGCAACAATATCCCCAGTCCTTCGGTACCGAGCCAAGTCTCTAGCCCTTGCAGGGTGGCCCAGGCGGCGGTACCGGCGATCGCGCTTAAACCGGCCAGAGTGGCGATCGCGCCCCCCCAGTTCACCAGGGGCAGCCCCCCCAGCCGCCGGTGCAAAATCGCCACCAGCGCCAGGGTAGAAAACACATTCACCCCCACCGTAGCCAGCACCAGGCCTGGGGCGCCCAGCCAGCGGATAAAGATAAAATCCAGTCCCCCATTCAGCACAATGTTGACCAGGCTGATGCGAAAGGGGGTCTGGCCATCGCCGATCGCATAGAACACCCGCACCAGCACATCCCGGGCCAGGTAGACAAACATGCCAATGCCATAGACCATCAGCAGCGAGGTCACCAGAATCGAGGCGTCCTGGTCAAAGGCCCCCCGTTCATAAATGATCCGCACGATGGGCAGGGCCAGCACCACAAACATCGCCCCCAGGGGCAGCATGGTCAGGGCAGTAAATAACAGGCTTTGGCGGATGCGGGTCTTGAGTTCGGGCCAATGCTCAGGGGCGGCCAGGCGAGCAAATATCGGTAAAAACGGTACCAAAATCACATTGGAAATAATGCCCAGGGGGGTTTGGACCAGCAGGTTGGCATAGTTTAGCCCCGCCGCCGTGCCCGGAATAAACGAGGCAAAAAACAGATCGGTAAACAGGTTAATTTGCAGCATCCCCGAGGCCAGGGTCGCCGGTATCAGCACCCGAAACACCGCTTTCACCCCCGGAATGGACCAGTCAAACCGCAGCCGCAGCCGCCCCAGCCCCGATCGCCACAGGGCCGGAATTTGCGCCAGCCACTGTAAAAAAGCACCGCTGAGGGTACTGGCCGCCAGCACCGCCCCCCCTAGTAGATAGAACTCGGGACTGGTGATGTCTCCGCCAATCACGGCATAGAGCAGCCCCAACCCCAGCAGCACCGCCCCGCTGGAAAAGATCGGGCTAATGGACGGTAGCCAAAACTGACTGTCAGCGTTGAGCGCCCCAAAGCCAATGCCAATTAGCCCCGCCAGCATCGCCATGGGGGACATAATCCGCAGCTGCAATACGGCAATGTCCCGGGCCACCGGTTCTAGCTGACCCAGGCCAGGGGCAATGGTGTCGATGATTGGCCCCGCCAGGGCAAACAGCAGCAGCGACACCCCCAGCAGCAGCAGCCCCACCAGGGTATTGATCGCCTCGATCAGCTTAGCGGTGTCCTTGCGGTCCTGGCGCGCCACCACACTAACGATCGCACTGTGGAAAGGACCATTGATGCCCCCCAGCAAGATCAACAAAAATCCAGGAATAATGTAGGCAAAACTATAGGCATCGGCCACCGGCCCCACCGCAAAGGCCGCCCCGATCGCCTGCTGGCGAAACAGCCCAAAGAATTTGCTGATCAGGGTGGCGATCGCCACAATGCCAGCGATATTGGCCAATGAACGGGTTGGTTTAGAATCTGACACAGGGCCTCACACCATTCGGGCTGCACTCAAACCATTCCCCATTTAACTGCATAACGGCAGCAGCACTGGCGATCGCCGTCATAGAATAATGCTGTTGCAGTGGGTACCACCATGACGGCCCCCGACGCCACCCCCCCATCAGCCAATCTTTACGAGCAAGACTTTTATGCCTGGAGTCAGCACCAGGCTGATTTACTCCGCCGTCAGCAGTGGCACCACATTGACCTGCCCAATTTAATTGAGGAGATTGAATCGTTGGGGAAGCAGCAGCGCCAGGAGCTTCGCAACCGACTCAGCGTCTTGATCGGGCATCTGCTGAAATGGGAATACCAACCCCATCGGCGCAGCCGCAGTTGGCTAGCGACCCTACGAGTGCAGCGCCGCGACATCCTCCGCCTGCTTAACGACAATCCCAGCCTGAAAGCCTACCTGGAGCAGGCGTTGACTGAAGCCTATGCCAATGCCCGAGATTTAGCCATGGGGGACACAGACTTACCCGCCTCAACCTTTCCAGCAGAGTGCCCCTATGCCTTAACACAGGTGTTAGCCGACAGTTTTTTCCCTGGGGAACCCAGCGATTTAAGTTAGGACACATCCGATAAAGGGCGCCCCTGCTTCAAGTCAGCCAGTATTGCCCCCGTAGGGCATTGTCCACCGCTGGAGAGTAGGTAGCCCGAGATGTCGCATTCCTGAAGACCTTTGGGAGCACATTTCTATTAACACAGCGCAATGGTTAGGTTCCAGAGGCCGGGGTTTGCTAGGCTTAATGGTGTACTTGTCCCCATTGCCCGTCGTTACCCATGCCAAGAACCCAACGCAACGACAACTTCATCGACAAATCCTTCACCGTCATGGCCGACATGATCCTCAAGATGATGCCAGCCAAAAAGAACGAAAAGGAAGCCTTTGCCTACTACCGAGATGGCATGTCAGCCCAGGCGGATGGGGAATATGCCGAGGCCATGGAAAATTACCGCGAAGCCCTAACCCTAGAAGAAGACCCCTACGACAAAAGCTTTATTCTCTACAATATGGGGCTGATCCACGCCAGCAATGGGGAACACGAGGTGGCCCTAGAAAAGTACCAAGCTGCCTTAGAGCTCAACCCCCGCATGTGTCAGGCGTTGAACAACATTGCCGTGATTTACCACTACAAGGGTGAGCAGGCCGAAGCCAGCGGCGACAACGACGCCGCCGAAACCTGGTTTGACGAAGCGGCCCGCTACTGGTTGGAAGCGGTTAGCATCGCTCCGAACAACTACATTGAGGCCCAAAACTGGATGAAGAACACTGGCCGCATGAAGAACGACGTGTTCTTCTAGGGCGGCTCAGGGCAGTTCCACCGAGGTGGGTTTGGCAATATGGGGGAGCCCCCAGCCCAGCTTTTCCCGCAGCACTTTGAAAAACTCAGGCGATCGCAGTCGAATGAACCGAGCACTGTAGGGGGCACGACAGGTGCTGACCCAGTCCTCTGGCATCACATAGCAGCCTGCATTGCCATCCACAATCATCACCAACGGGTCCGTGTTGGCCGAATGAATACTCACGGGTTCGTGGTCAGGAAACACCAGCCCCCGCGAGGCCAGGGAGTGGGGGCAAATGGGAATTAGCTGGGTCACAGATACCCCCGGGGTAATCACCGGCCCCCCCGCAGACAGGGAGTAGGCCGTAGAACCGGTGGGGGTAGAAATAATAATGCCGTCAGCCGCGATATCCACTGGCGAGTGATGACCAATGCCCACCTCAAAGTGGCACATGCTGGTCAGGGGCTCTCGGTGCAGCACCATTTCATTCAAGCACAGGGCTTCCCAAATCAGGGTTTGATGGTGAAACAGCTTGACCGCCAGCATGGCCCGCTCTTCGACCTGGAAATCTCCTGCTAAAACCTGGTCAAGGGCCTGGGGCAGCTGGTTGAGATAGGTTTCTGTCAAAAAGCCCATGTGGCCGGTGTTGACCGTGAGCAGGGGAACCCCAATCGGGGCAATCTGGCGAAACGCCGAGAGCACGGTGCCATCGCCCCCCAGCACCAGGGCAAACAGCATATCCTCGTCAAATTCTGGGGGCACCAGGCTGTCTAAAGGGGTATGACACAGGGGGCGCTCGGGGCTAGAGTAGCCCAAAATACCACCTACACCGGTAGCCAAGCTGACATCATAGCCAAGGGCGGTCAGCTTGTCTTGCCATTCAAGGGCAGCCTGCTGAGCCACTGGCTTAATGTCGTTGTAGATAATGCCGACCTTGGGCACAGGCGGTTTCCAATTGCTAATCGAGGGCAGGAGGTGTAGATAAAAAGGTGTCCCACACCTGTCAAGATACCGAACACACAGGGACAGATAACATTTGATGTCTCCTTAGGCTACCGTTTTTTCGCCTTGGGTTGAATAGTTGCCTAATGAAATTCTACCGATTGGTTACAAGCAAGTCTCTGCCCAACCCTTGATTCAGGATCAGGGGTAGACCAATTCTGACGGTACAGTTATGGTACCTAGTAAGGTGCCGTTGTGTCGCCGTTTCGAGTTAACCCTAGACCTAGACCATTTCCTTGCATCCGTGACCATCCATCGACCTCAAACCACCGCCTATGTTCGCATTACCCATCAGTCTTGGACTCAGGGTCGGATTGAGGGAGAAGTGCGAGCAAATGCTTACGAATGGCAGTTTCAGTGGCGCTTTCGTCAAGGACACCTGCAAGTTGAACCATCCCTGGGCCGGGCGCTGATTCGCGAGCCCCTGAGCCGGTTTCTGGAACGGTTTGACTACCAGTTGGAACCAGGGGGAGATTATTCGTTTACGATTCGGGCCAAGCTGTAGGCGGGTTTGATCCCCTCCTAACCCACTCCACCCTCCCGGTACCCCTCCCAAGAGGGGACCCACCCCGCCCTCCGGGCATCCGGCACCCAACACCCGACACCCGGCACCCAGCACCTATTCAATAACGCCCTAGGCCCCAGCCTGCTGCAAGGGAAGTTGGTCAAACTGCTTCACTACTCGCCGTTCTGGGGCAAAGCCTGGGGTGCCGGGGCGCTGGATAGCACACACCTGCCAGCCCGCCTGTGCAGCGGCATCCAGTTCGCCAGGGTGGTCTGACAGAAACAGCAGTTCCTGGGGGGGAATGGCCAAGGTCCTGGCGATAATGCGGTAGGAATCGGGGTCTAGCTTGGGGCCGGTGGTGGTATCGAAATAGCCCTGCAGGCAAGGGGTAAGGTCACCAGCGGTGGTGTGGGCAAATAGGAGTTTTTGGGCCGCAATAGACCCCGATGAGTAGATGTAAATCGGGATGCTTTGCTGATGCCAACGGCTTAAGTAGTCGGCGGCATCGTCATAGATGTGGCTGGTGTAAGCCCCAGTGCGGTAGCCCTCTGCCCAGATGATGCCTTGCAGGGTTTTCAGGGGAGTGACTTTTTGATCGGCTTTGGCCCAGGAGAGCAATTGGGCGATCGCATCGTCTAGCCCCAAATCAGGCTCCCCTACTTCATCCCGGACCTGGGCTAAAATGTCTTGCCCTGCTTTGGTTTCAGCAATTTGCCCCATCACCGCTGCAATCCGGGCTGTGGCATAGGGAAACAGGACGTTTTTGACAAAAGCGATATCGCTGGTGGTGCCCTCAATATCGCAAACAATAGCTTGAATTGGGTGGCGATCGAATAGCAGCATAGGACAGAAGGCAGAAGGCAAAAGGCAGAAGGCAAAAGGCAGAAGGCAAAAGGCAGAAAATGAATTCCCTGTCTTCCAAGGGTTCTAGTGTCAATAGGCTATGTGGGTTATGTCGGTTCTAATGTTCAGTCAAAACAATGACGGGAGATGTGATTTAGGGTTCATGGTAAGCGGTTTAAGGCGAGCTGTGTACCGTAGACCGTGCACCGCAGACCCTGTTGCCCCATCACTTCTAGCTTGACAGACCCCTAGGGCAGCCGTGTCTCCCGCAGGGCGCAGCTGACGAGTACCTCCAGGGCTTCCGTGGCGATCAGCGCCTGGGCAACCGTTGCCCCCCAGCTATACAGGCCATGGCCAGCAATCATATAGCCGACTGGGTAGGGCACATGGGCTAACTGGGTTAACACCTCATCCGCCAGAGCGGGCATATCTTGGCTGTTGGCCACAATTGGAATCACTACCTCCATGGCATGACTGGTAATGCCTGGAAAGGCCTTCAGTAGCTCGTAATTCGTCAGTATCAGGCTATCTTGGCCCTGCCTCTGGTACCAGCGGGACAGGGCAACACACTCCACAGAGTGGGTATGGAGGACCGCCCCTACCGCTGGGAACTGTTGGTACAACCTCGTGTGCAGTTGGGTTTCAGCCGAGGAACGCTGTCCAGGGGTAAGCGGTTGCCCCGCTCCATCAACCACCATAATGTCATCGGTGGTGAGGCGTCCCTTAGGTCGGCCTGACCGGGTAATGGCCACCTGGTTGTCGGCTAACCGGGCTGAATAGTTGCCACTGGTGGCTGGGGCCCACCCCTGGCTGGACAAGAATCGCCCGGCGTCGACTAGGGCCTGGGCTAAGGTTGGAAAGTCCATCGCGATCGCCTACCGTTGCGTAAAGCCAGACACTGCATCGAATCAAACACCAGCATTGTCCAGGAAGGTGAGCATTTGTGACCACGATAGCCCCTGATGTAAGTAGCGAGGGCTCTCAGGGGTATAGGGGCCAGCCAAAATATCCACCGCCTGAATAGCCGCCGTCGCTGGCAGTACTGGTACGTCTGGATCGAAGGCTGTGGGGCGCACCAGGGAACTTGAGAACCCCTTGAAGATCAACACCTGATCCATCTCGCCCTCGACCAGGGCCTGCACCAACAGCACCACCTGGGGATGTTTGAGGCTGTATTGTTCTAACCGATAGCCGGGGGTCGTGGTTGACATGGTTAATTCATGGCTTGGCGGCCTTGCTTACCCAGGCGCACAAACACAAACCAGGCCAGTGACGCCACATAGATCACCAGACCGACAATGCCAAAAAAGCCCAGAAATCCATAGGTGTACCCGGCATGGAAATATTCCCGGTACAACAACGGTGGATCGAGCCACAGTTGACAGTCAGCGGCCGCAAAGCGTGTGGCCGAAAACGCACAGGGCAAAAACGGCAGCAAGATGGCTGCCCCCAGAATGTTGTAAATGGTGACAGCCCAGCGCCACGAATTAAAGCTGAGCTTCAGCACTGAGTCAGGTTGTTCACGAATTTCTTCATTAAGGTCAAGCCAAAACCAGAGGCCAATGGGAATCAACACCCGCGCCATCAGGGCGGCCAAAAAACTAATGTTAAACCCGCCAATCATCAGATAAACCGTGATCATCAGCAGACTGGCCACCTTCCAGTAAATGGTCAGCAAATGTTGGACCGCTTCGTTTTTTTGGACAAAGGCCCAAATCAGCAGCACCAGCGGCAAAAGCACCGTAAACAAAACCGCTAACCGATAGTCTGTCCAGACTAAGGAACGCAGGAAAGCAGGGTCAACCATTAGAGAACGACGAATTTACAGCAAACCACACTACAGATTAACACTTGGATCTCAACTCTCTAATATTTGCTGGCGAATCTGATCCACATAGGCCGTACTGGTCCGCAAGTCCCAACCGGTGACGCGGCGCACCTGCTTAATCGCCTCAATGGTCTTCCCCTCTGCTAACCGCTCTTTGACCTGACGAGCTAGTTCTGGCGGCGGCGAGGGTAACGGGGAGCGCCCCGGACTGGATCGGCGGCCCAGTTGGCGCTGTAGTCGCTGGGTCAGCCAAAACCCCAGACCACAGGCTACTACGGCTGATACTAAAAATAGAATCTTGCTCATGACCTGTTCCTGCGCCGCTGCTCACTCTCCCCAATGTAGCCCCAATGTAGCCATAGATCTGGCTGTAACCCGTCAGTCCCGATGACCCGACAACGGACGCGATCGCGGCAAAACCAGAGATAAACGTTGATCTGGCACAGGCTACCGCCAGTTATGCCGTCGTTGTAAAGGGTTCATCAGTTCATTCAACCCTTCACCCACCAGGGATAATCCAGTCACCATCAGGGTAAGGGCCAGCCCAGGGAATAGGGCCGTCCACCAAATGCCCGTGGGTAGAGCATCTAACGCCTGGCGAATATCAGCCCCCCATTCAGGCACCTGTTCGGGTAAACCCAACCCCAGAAAACCCAGCCCCCCCAGCACCAAAATGGCATCGGCCGCATTCAGGGTAAACAGCACAGGCACACTTTGAATTACATTCAAAAACAGGTAGCGGCTGAGAACAGTCCAGGTATCGGCCCCCATCGCCTGGGCCGCTTCGATGTAGAGTTCGGTTTTGATGCTGACCGTGTGGTTGCGCACCACCCGATAATATTGAGGGATGTAGGCAATGCTGAGGGCGATCGCGGCATTTAGCACCCCCCGCCCCACTACAAAAGCCAGGGTCACCGATAGCAGTAACCCGGGTAGCGTATAGATGGTGTCCATAAAAAACAACAGCGCCCGATCAAGCCAGCCCCCCAGGTAGCCACTGACCATGCCCAGGGGGACGCCGATGATCACGCTCATCAGGGTGGCTAAAATCACCACCTGCCAGGCAGCTCGACTGCCAAACAAGGTGCGAGAAAACACATCGTAGCCCTGGCGGGTGGTGCCAAACCAATGCGCTGCTGAAGGCGGTTGGTGAATCGGGTTTTGCAGGGCTGTAATTGGGTTTTGCAAGAGTCCCCAGGTTTGTAGGGTGGGAGATAACAGGGCGATCGCCACAAACCCCAGGGTAATTACCAGGCCAATACCCATCAGCAGTACCGACACATTCGCCCCCTGGCGGGAGATCACAGCTCGAAACAGGAGGGGAAAGCGCTGGCGAGGAGTTGTGGCCATGGGCAACCAGAAACGATGGGCATTGAGCCCTCATTATGCCAGAGCCCCGAGAGCTCCTTGGCATAATAGAAGAAAGACTCTTGGGGAGAAGCACACTATGGCAGCTCAAAATTTGGCGGTTTCAGGGCCAGATGCAGCGGCTGACCAGGCCGCTGTGACTCTGGCTCAGGCGGCTGGAGAGGGTAGTCGTCCCCCTGGTCATACTGTGCTCGCGGCGCTGCTAGCTCTAGAGCGACAAACCAAGCAGCAGCATCAAATCTTTTCGGGAGAGGCACTTTTAGGCACCTGGCGACTGCAATTTACAGCCCCTAAAAAACCTGCCTATAAAGCAGGGGAGCCTGTGGGAAAAGGATTTTATCTGCCTCGGTTAGCGGTGGCCACCATTGCCTTTGGCCGAGAGGCCGACAATACAGGCGACCTGACAGTACAAAATCAGTTGCGGGTGGGGCCGCTGAAGCTACGGTTCACAGGACCGGCGAAATGGCAGTCTAAAAAGAACTTGCTGGCCTTTGACTTTGCGCGGCTCCAGGTTTTTCTGGGACGCCTTAAGGTGCTAAATCTAGCCCTGGGCAGTGGCCAAGCTCAGGCCGAAACGTTTTCCCAAACCCCCATCGGTAAGTTACCCTTCTTTGCTTTTTTTGCCGTTACTTCAGACTACATGGCCGCCCGAGGACGAGGCGGCGGGTTGGCCCTCTGGGTTAAGGAGAACCATGGTTCAGAGACTCCGACATTGAGCCACACCTAAGCCAACAGTCAGTCCAAAGGCCGAGATCCCCTGTCCTTTATTTCTTTCTTTCAGTTCGCCGAGCTCCCTATCACGAGCGATGAAGCTCCCGCCATTTAATGGAGCCTATTTACTGACCTTACAGGGAGACAACCAGGCGATGATGCAGGCGGCATCTACCCTAGACAGATGGGGCATGCGCGACTGGGGTATCTATGACATGAGCAATGATGGGCTCAGTAGGTGAGGTAATGGCCCTATCCAATAGGGGGCGCTTATTCGGATTTAGTATTACCCGTAGACAACGCCAGATCTTACGCTGGCCGTGATGTGGCCTGGACATCCTGTTTCCCAGGGACTGTTAGATGCAGCTCTGGGAAATAGTCTATGGGCGAACTCTACTGAGCAAAAGCTACAAATCGCGGCTTAGGGCAGGCGATTGATCGCGTTCTTCAACTTCGGCTTCAAACACCTCTGGGATGCCGCCATTCAGCACAGTGACCACCTGGGGCGGGGTAGCGTCAGGGGGATAGATAAAGTCCAACTCTAAATCTTGGCGAGCTTCGGCTGGAATTTTGAGCTGTAGCAAGGGGTCTCCCTCTTGCCCCCGGCGCTGCACCAGATGCACATAATGGGTGCGCTCTAGCCCCAGATGGTTCTTGAACTTCATGCGCACGGTGCCCCGAAAGAAAACTCGGTTCTCGGGGGGGCGACGAAACCGCAGTCCATTAGTCAATTGTTCGTCACCCATGGGGGTTTGAAATTTAACCGTGATGGTCTGATCTTCCCCCCGGTTGTTGTAGAGTGGCAGCTTGAGGCTATAGCGAATGCCATAATTCCCATGGGCCCGGTAGGCCGTGTCAGGGTAGCGGGCCAGCATCGGGGCACTCTGAATTTGGCCGGTACCAAAGGTATTGCGGTCAACCGAGCTAATCACATAGGAAAAGGCATTACCTGGGGCGGGAATGGTGAGCACATCACTGTCAGCATTGTCAGTTAAGATGCTACGCCAGGTTGACCCCTTAGCCACCCCGGCTACCCGGCCATAGTAAAACCGACCAAATCGATAGGTTTCTGGGTTAGAGGGGGGGATATCCCGAGGCCCAGCCAGTTGGCCTTCTTTTAGCACCCGCAACCAGTCCCGCAGAGTAGGCACCCGTTCGTTGCCGTTGGGCATGGTATCAGCATATTTGGCTAGGCTGGCCACATGCACCGGCCCGTTGCTGGTCAGGTACATCATGGCTGTCCGGCCGTTGCTAGGCAACTCCCCCTGGGGAACCGGTCGGGGAACAGCTTGATCACCATTGTCACCAATGTTGATTTGAGCTTGGGCGGCGGTCAGGGTGGCTGGCCGCTGGGAAGGCTTGGGAATAGCTTCCCCCTGGGGATGACTGCCGTTGACGGGTACCGTTAACTGCCGTAAGGGAATTGGAGTGTTCATCAACAAATGAACATGCCCTGGGGGAATGGTGACACTTTTTGGCCAGTGATCCTGACTGGCTCCCCGCAGCATATCAGTGGTGGTGCGGCTGCCAGGCCCGGCATAGACATTACCGTTGGTACTGAGGCGAGCCGCTGGCAAATCCCGGAACGGGGCTTCTTGACTTAAATAGGTCACCCCTTGGTGTACAGCCACCTCTACCGGCTCATCCCCTGGGTTGTAGAGCACGACCCCCAGGAACAACGTACGCCGGTCGTTGGGGTTGGTACCCCGGGCAATGTGGTGGGCAAAAATATCAAACCGCCCATTAAAGGCGTAATTCAAGTGGGCATCGGGGTGACTCATGCCGTCTTTGGGAAACGTAGACAGCAAAACCCCTTCCCGTTGGACCACCTCCGGGCTGTTGCTGTTAAACACGGGGATGTCATCTAATGCGCCGGGTAGAGGCCGTACATCCTGGTAACGAATCACTTCGGCGTAGGCATCATCCCGAGGAATGACGACAGTTTTGGTCTCGGTGGGCTCTGTTATTTCTCCCTGGGGTAGTTGAGCAAAAAGGGGGGAAACGGTTAAAGCAACTAGAGCACTCAGCATGGATAACCTGTGGAAACACCAAAACACCAGCAATTTAGTTTGCCCAGCTGGGTATAAACCTTGCGTGGTAGACGAGAACCCTTATGGTAATGACATCTCGGTGAGATTGACCCGATCTACAATACCATCTTGATGCCTAAGGTGTTTCACAACACCTGGGGGAAAATCACGAAATCTTTATAGGAGAGGACTTCTATTGCCGAATTAGGGGAGCATTCAGTACAGCGGTGATGCGATCGCTGACATCCTCGAGATAAGCCTGGGTGGTGACATCTAACCGCTGACCATGGCGCCTCAAGTAGTTGGCAACAGCCCCTTGTAGTTGGCGCAAGTGGTAGCGAGCCAGGAGCCGGGCATCTTCGGGGGCCCCATAGGTGGTATCGATCGCGATCGCCTCAAGTAAGCTCGGGGCATTGGCCGCAGCATCGGGGTTGCGTAAAAACAGGCTGGTCAAAATGTTCAAGTGGTGGCGCTGCAAGCCACGGCGCAGGCTAGACATCGGGGTCGGATCTGGCCCTGGGGTCAGCACTTCGGCCCAGATGGTCTGGCTGAGGGTGTCAAACAACTCGGCTAGGGTGAAAGGTTCGGCCTCAATGGTGCGCAGTTCGGCATCTCGCAGGCGAATCAGACGCTCCCCGTAGAGCACGTCACTCAGGGCGATCGCCTGCACAAACAAAATCCGATTATAGATCGGGTAGTCCAGGGGATAAACGGTTAGCGGTTTACCCCAGTGCCACCAGCGATCGGGCGCTAGCAAATTCAGAAACTCTGGCGAGAATTGCAGGGCATCAGCAGCAAACACCTCTGCCCGTAGCGTCTCCAGAGCGCGACGCTGCTCTGTTCCTGATAGGGGCTCAAAGGGTCGTTGGCCCCGAGAGGCCCAGGGATCGGTGCGGTTAAATCGCTGCCCACCAATGTAGTTAGAAATGGTCATCGCCTGGTGCAAATAGTATTCAAACACCAGGTCCACCCGGCGGCGCAGTTGGCCATAGCTTTCCCCAGGGTTGAGCGAAAACCAGTTAAGTCTGTCCCAAATGGCATGGGCGTTAGCCAGTTGGCCTTGGGCGTAGCCCAGGGGGTCACTGCTCAGATCCCAGGCGGCGGCTTTGGGGTCAATAAAGTCCCAGATATCTTCGTCGGCGGCATAGGCCAGATCAGAACCACCGGATCGGGCTGCAATCTGTTGTAGCTGCCGCTGAGCCGTCCCTGGGCCACTCACGGGTTTATACCCATACTCAATCGCCCACCGGTCGTAGGGGCCTAGGGTGGTGGGGAAATAGTCCCCTTGGGGCTGGCCGGGAAGGGCTAGGTTCGGGGGCAGATAGTCCATCACCGAGCTGACCATACCCATGGTACGGGTCTTATCTACGTCATTGAGGTGGTCGGGGGCCAGTAGGGTGCTACCTAGAAAGTTGTGTCGCAGTCCTAAAACATGGCCGATTTCGTGGGCCGTCAGCGATCGCAAAAACTGTTGAATATACTTCTCCCGAGCCGCCTGGGTCTCAAAGGGAGGCGCCAGGGTATTCAGCGCCAGAGCCCCAAAGGCCATTTGTTGAGACGCCTTAAACCCGGCACAATAGTCCACCTGGTTGGCTAACATACCGGGGGGACTCGCAGCGGCGGGGTCACCGCCTAACCGCTGAATCAGGCGACCCTCTAAGGGATGACCGCACAACTGCAACATCGCCGTTTCAGCCTCAGAACCCAGGATCGCCTCAAAAGTGCGGTATTGCTGGTTCAGGTAGCCAATCACACCGGCATCCAACACCACATCGGCATCCAGAATTTCCCCGGTAAGGGGGTTGACGCGGGAGGGACCCAGGCCCAAAATACCTGAGAAAAACGAGTCAGACCAGCGAACCACGTTATAGCGCACATCCGCCGGATCCCAGTCAGCATTGGCAGGCATTTGCCGCACCTGAACAGCATCCTTAAACCCAGCCTGCTCAAAGGCGATGTTCCACAACTCAATGCCCTCGCGAATCACCCCCCGATACTGGTCCGGCACAGTATTTTCAATCCAAAAGACAATCGGTTGCTTGACTGGGGAGATGGCGGCGCTCGGGTCTTGCTTTTCTAAATGCCAGCGGTGGATATAGCGTACAAACGGGTCAGAGGTTTGTTGCCGCACGGGTGCCCGGTAGGCGGTAATAAAATAGCCCACCCGCTCATCGGCGGCCCGGGGCTGATAGGCAGGGTTATTAGGCAACGGCGATAGACTATACCGCACCCGCAGGCTAAATCCCCGCGCATCTGGGAGCGTCGTCAATCCCCGAAAAAATAGCGCCATGGCGCCACCGCCACCGCCGCCGCCGCTATAGCCCAGCACTGTTTCCAGTTCCAGGTTGTTGGGAAAAGCCTTGATCTCCCCTAAGTAAGACGCTTCAGGGTTCAGGGAGTAGCCGCCCAACGCCCAAGAGAAAGCTGCCGTCAGGTTAGCGGGGTCGCGGTCAATTAAGAAGTTCCCTAGATCAATGAGCATTTCCCCGGTGTCGGGATGGATGCTGATCACGTTGAGCACAAACAGCATTGAGTCGCTAAAGGACTCTTGCAGCAATTGGCGGTCTTGGGGCCGACTGTGGGGATGGCGGAAATAGACATTGGGCACCACCACGTGCAGCTTGTTATCGGGGGCCTGGCGAAATTGAATCATCAAATCGTTGATCGGCCAGCCCCGAAACAGTCCGGCCTCCCCCAGTCCCGATTCCAGGGTGGCAATCAACAGCAAATTTTGGTTGAGCTGCTGGGGTTTGATCCCCAATAGCGCTCGGGGTCGCTCGGGATCGCGGTATAGGTTGAAGTATCCCTCCGAGACCTCTAAATCTTTAACCACCTCGTCAAAGGGCTTGAGGGTGGCACCATTAGCCGCGTTTCCCTGGGTCTGGGGCGGTTCTGACTCATCGGGGGGCGACTCTGTCATGGGTGGGGTTTGACCAATCCTGACCCCGGGCTCTGTCGCCTGAACCAGGGCATCTGGCTGTAGGGCCAGCCACAAGCTGACAACTAGCCCGATCAATACAAGCAACCCGAGTCGAATGCGCTGTCTCAAAACTGCTGCCCTTCCTATATTCAGATAGGCTACCCATAGTGTTGTCATACTCTAGCGCCTTATGCCGCCTTCTTCCCTAACTCGCCAGGCCATTGTCGATCAAGCCCTACATCTGGGATTTCACTTGGTGGGGGTGGCGGCGGTGGACGATGCCCCTGATGGCGCTGAACAAGCGGCGACAGATCATCTACAACGCTGGCTTGCCCAGGGGTATCAGGCGGATATGGGCTGGATGGAAACCCCTAAACGGCAGGATATTCGACAGGTGCTGCCGGGGGCGCGATCGCTGATTTGTGTGGCCCTCAACTACTACACCCCCCATCCCCATTCCCAGGACAGCCGCCACGGCAAAATTTCCCGCTATGCCTGGGGGCGCGACTATCATCGGATTTTGCATAAGCGGCTGAAGGCGCTAAGCCAGTGGATTGAGCAGCAGGCGTCGGGCGACGTGGCGGCTCGTTACTATGCGGATACTGGCCCGGTGCAGGATAAGTTTTGGGCCCAGCGGGCGGGGCTGGGCTGGGTGGCAAAGAATGGCAATTTAATCACCCGACAATACGGGTCTTGGGTGTTTTTAGGGGAAATCGTCACCACCTTAGCGCTACCCGCTGACCGGCCCCATACCGCCCACTGCGGCACCTGCACCCGTTGCCTGGAGGCTTGCCCCACTGGGGCCATTACCCAGCCCTACGTGGTGGATGCTAACCGCTGTATTGCCTATCACACCATTGAAAATCGGGCTGAACGCCTGCCTGATGCGATCGCGTCCCACTTGCATAACTGGGTGGCGGGGTGTGATATTTGCCAGGATGTGTGCCCCTGGAATCAGCGCTTTGCCCAACCTACGACGATTGAGGCCTTTCACCCCTACCCCGACAATCAAGCCCCGGCCTTAGCTGAGTTAGCCGCCCTATCAGAGACTGATTGGGATCAACGGTTTCGAGCGTCAGCCCTGCGGCGGATTAAGCCCGCCATGTGGCGACGCAATGCGCAGGCGGCCCAGAGTTCCCATTCCCCATGAAGATGGTCTAAGCTGGCTTCAGGCTAGGTCAACCCCTGGTAGACATCTGTTTCAAATTCCTGTTTCAATTTACTGAGTTAAAACTGCTGTGCTAAAACGGATTTCCCTACTCCCCCTTTGTGCCGCGCTGGGTTTGATGGGTACGGCTACTCCAGCCCTGTCCCAGGCCTTGACCCCCTATGTCCTGCCCCTTGACTATGACCTGATGGCTGAGCAAGGGCTGTTTTTAGCCAGTGAAGCTCAGCAGTTGGCGGAATTCCGCCAATTTAACCAAGCACTGGCCCTGGCCCAGTTGGCCGCCCAGTTGGCCCCTGATAATGGTCAAGTGTTGGCGCTACTAGGGAGCCTATACCTGCAAACAGGCGAGGTGGAACAGGCCATTCCCCTGCTGGAACAGGCCGATACAATCCTTTCTGATGAGCCTCGGGTGCTGTTTGCCTTGGGGTCGGCCTATTTACAACAACAAGATTACCGTCGGGCTGCCTCTTATCTAGAGCAGGGATTGGCCCTAGATGCCGACAATGCCAATGCCCTGTTTGACTTGGGCAATGTCTACTTTTTGCTAGATCGCTATGGAGACGCGATCGCCAGCTATGAAAAGTCTGTGGCGGTCGAGCCTGAGTTTTGGCCATCGGTCAACAACATTGGTCTGGTGTTGTATGAACAGGGGCAGGCAGACCAAGCCATACAACACTGGCGAGATAGTCTGGAGTTAGCTCCCGAAGAACCTGAGCCCAAGCTGGCAATTGCCGTGGCTTTATATAACCGAGAGAACTGCAACATACCGGCCGTACGCACTACCACCCGGGCCTGCCAAGAGGCGATTAGCCTGGGGGTAGAAGCCCTGGAGCAGGACAGTCGCTATAGTGAAATTGACTTTTTGCAGTTCAACCTCTGGGGCGATCGCCTGATTGACTCTACTCAACGCTTTTTTGAAGTGCCTGACATTCGGCAATTGCTAGCTGAACTATAGGCACAGCCCTTACCCCAGACACAGCCCCTAAACCCCTTGGCTACTGGTCCAGAGTGCCATCATCGTCACCTCCCACACCAGCCGAGGTTGGACGAAACGACGCAGGTACTGTTTAGCCTGCTCTAGATGGGGCAACCAGGCACCGCTGTGCTGGGGATAGGTTTGCCAGTACCACTGCTGTAGATAATCCAGCAGCCACAGCTGAGCTTCAGTGTCAAGGGCTTTCGTCACTTGGCGGCCCCGTTCCAGGGCTTCCCTTAGGTTGTGGGGCAGGGTATGGAGCGACCCGAGCAAATCGGCGGGAATAGCTTGTAATTGTTGATAAGCGGCGATCGCGGTACCAGGACTACCCTGGGCCAAAGCCAGCACCTGGGGTTGGCTCAACACCTGCCCCTGCCCTAGCTGCTCCAGCACCCTGGTCATGTCTGTAATGTTGAGACGTAAAAATGGAATGGTTTGACACCGCGACACCAGCGTTGGCAGCAGAGCCTGAGCCCCTGGGGCTAATAGGATGAGGGTGGCCTGCCCCGGCTCTTCCAGGGTTTTCAGCAAGCCATTGGCCGCCGCCTCGGCCATGGTTTCCGCCGCCTCGACCACGACCACAGCCTGGGGAGCTTCCAGGGGAGGGCGGCTAAGGAACTGGGCAATCTGACGAATTTGTTCTAGCCGAATTTGGGGTGGGCTTTTGCGCTTGAGCGCTTGAGCCTGGGAGACAGGCACCAGTCGCCCCTGGTGTAGATAGGTGGGTTCAACCCACAGCAGATCAGGGTGGTTGCGCTGGTGAATGCGCCGCCGCAGATACGGGTCAGATGCGGTGCCTCGGGTCAACAAGATTTCCGTAAAGCGCTCAGCGCCCAGCCGTCGTCCCACCCCCTCTGGCCCAGCAAATAAATAAGCTGGGGCCACCCGCTGCTGCTGTACCGCTCGGCACAACAGCGCTATGGCGGTCTGTTGCCCCACTAGGTCTGCAAACGGTTCGGCCATGGCTGGAGATGTTGTTCAACGACGGTAAAAATGGCGGCGGTCACAGCCGCAGGAGGGTGAGCGGCATCAATCGGCACAATCCGCTCTGGGTGCTGCTGGGCCAAGGTTTCAAACCCCAGTTGCACCCGCTGGTGAAAGGCTAAATCGGCCTGCTCGATGCGATCGTTATCCCCCCGCTGACGGGTGCGGGATAGGCCCATGGCGACATCCAATTGCAACCACAGGGTGAGATCAGGGGTTAACCCGCCTGTGGCCACCTGGTTCAGCAGCTGAATTAAGGCCAAGTCTAGCCCGCGCCCATAGCCCTGGTAGGCCACCGTGGAGTCAATAAAGCGATCGCAGAGCACCCAGTGCCCCGCCGCTAGGGCAGGTCGAATCACCTCTTCCACGTGCTGGGCGCGATCGGCGGCATACAGTAGCAGTTCGGTGGGGCTGGCCATGGCTCGCCCCAGCAATAGCTGCCGTAATTCTCCACCAAGGAGGGTTCCACCGGGTTCACGGGTGGTGATTATTGGCACACCCTCGGGGTACCCTGGGGTGGTTATCCTCCCCTCTGGCGCTGTCAACTGTTTGGCCAATGCCTGAAGTTGGGTCGATTTGCCACAGCCCTCTACCCCCTCAAAGACAATCAATTTGCCCTGCATAGCTCACCGCTAAGGTTGTCCTAATTACCCTACCAGGCCATGGGGTAGAGCCCGAGGCTCTTGGGGAAAAGCCACCTGATACTATAGGAAAGCAGGTTGTTCCAGACCATGCTGTAGGGAACCCCCCTCAGCCGGTATCGTCTTAATGTAAACGTGCAGCTAGTGTGAAACCACCGACCACCGGATTGACATTGGCTCAATCAAGGCTAGTTAGCTGCTGATGAGGCCTAGTTACGATGAAAGATGAATTGTGGTCAAAGCTGAATAAAGTCTATGACCAACTTTGCTGTTACAGATCTTTGCTTTATATTGAGTGGAACTGTGGTAACAGCTTTTGGCAACGTAGCTAAAGTGCTGTGGCAGGCTTTAAGGTCGTTCACACATAATTCCAAGGGTCTCTTTCAACCCTTGGCTTATTAGAGGGCTAGCCTTGACGAAAGGTTGTGTAGTCTCAGTAGAGGGTTTTATGGCTCGTTATACTAATCTCCTGACTGTTCCTAAAACGCCACCCAGTTTGAGAGATTCAATTATCAGTTCTCTCAAGTCCTGTGGTCTAAACATGGTTTACGAGACTGGCGACTATTTAGTGGCCAAGGAAATTCCTGGTCAAGTTTCCCTGGCTCAGCTCACAACCATTGAAGTATTAATTAATCCGCCCTCTGGCTCCCTGGGTCCTGCCAAAGTCAACTTGGTGGTCAAAAACGAAGAACTGCCCTTGAGGCAAAAGAACCACTGCCAGCAAGTGTTTGAGACAGTCAACCAGGCTCTGGTTGCACTGGCTTAGTCCGCGCTAGCAGCAATCCCCACCTATTTGACACAGTAGCAGCCCTGCGCCACCGGGAGTTCCTACCTTATCCGATACCAAGCTAACGGATTCAGCCATGACTCCATCGCCATGATACTATCAGGGCTGAATACTCAGTGGATGCAGGGCTTTGAGGACTTTCTTTCGTGGGGTGTTGCCCCCGCAGGAGGCAATGGCCAGCGCCTTTTACCGCCCTGTCCTAGGGGTCATAATCTTCCGACAAATCCTGACTCTCACCTTCTTCGCCCTCTTCAATCATATTGGGGCTAATCAGGGTAATGTCAAATTCATCGGGGGGTAAGGTTGACTGACTGTCCCGCTTGAGTTGGTAGTAAATGGCGCGAGCTTGGGGACCAAAGACGATCTCGTCCTCATTTTTAAGATCGTGGGCCTGTAGCTTGCGCCCATTGATTAACATGCCGTTGGCGCTAGGCTTACCTTTGAGGTTGCCATCTACAATGCGGTAATAAAACGTGTCGTCGTCCTTAGGAAGCTGGACTAACGTGGCATGATGTCGCGATACAAACTGGGACGACAACCGAATATCACATTTTGGATCCCTACCAATGGAGTATACGGATCCATCCAGGACGATTTCTCGGCGACCTTTACTGTCTTCAACGATCAGGATGTTACTTAACTTGGTATGTAGTGGCATGCTTGAAACTTAGCAAACATTGGCATTGCATGAGCTAAATAGCCCAGGCAGGGCAAATTGACCCAACCTAGCCCTAAGCTCTGAATTAAGGGAGTCGTGGCTGAAGTCTACCCAAGAAACCGGGAGACGTTAGCCACCTAACCCGCTAAGGACGCACAAAGGAACGCACAATGCTAGATGCCTAGAATGGTGAATCACTATCCTGAGGCTAGATCGAACCTAAACTAGCTTGAACACTGAAGCATCGAGAACACACCCTAGTTTACCTCTACTTGCGGATGGCCGCCGTAAGTTAGTAGAAACCTTACGGTACCCCTTGCTGCCAAGCTATTCCGTAGCTTCGTTATCTAAATCTTCCCAAGGGCTAGCCCTAATATGACGCAGGCGTTTTAACATCCAATCAAACCGAATACTACCCATTGAGAGCATATCGTTCATCTCATCGAGGCCGCTGATATCGGCATTGATGGCCACAGGTCGCCAATGTTCCCCTTGTAGATGTTTAACGGTACTGCGCAACCGGCTAGAGAGTAAGATGGCCAAAGCTCGGTAAAATCGAGAGGCAAACCAAATATCTTGGATTAGCTTTTGACGCACCTGGACACAGGGAACCGCTAGCACAATGGTGGGTTCTAGGGCTGATACAGTGGCGGAGGCAGGTTGGCCATCCACAAAAGACATTTCGCCAACCACCTCGCCGCTAGCGAGTTGGGCAATGGGTTGCTCATCAAGGGCGAACACCGACACCTGTAAGCTACCATCCAAAATCAGATAGATCGCCTCGCAGGGTTTGCCTTCGTGAATCAGGACATCACCGGGAGCCAGCTCCCGGCGCAAACCAGCGGAAATCAACCAATCCACATCCTCGTCTTCCAATACCCCTAAAATAAATACCACCCGCTTCATAAGCCTTTGCTCTCACCGTAAGTGACTGATGCCGCGTTAACCTCTGCACTTTTACATTGTATGTCTTGTTTATTAATCCCTTAGGAGGCTACCTTGTGGGCAAATCGATTATGGTCACTCAAGCTGAGTTTGAAGCAGCGGTTCTGATGCCGTCATTCCAGCATCCAGTGTTAGTGGATTTTTATGCGACTTGGTGTGGCCCTTGTCAGATCCTGAAACCCATGCTCGAAAATTTAGCCAAAGAGTATGACTTTATCCTAGCCAAGGTGGATATTGATCAAAATTCAGACCTGGCTAATACCTATGGTGTAGAAGGGGTACCCGATGTCCGGATCGTATCCCAAGGCCAGGTTCAGGAAGGGTTTGTAGGGGTGCTGCCAGAGGCCCAAATTCGGGAGATGTTAGCTAAGCTGGGACTACAATCTAAGCTCGAACAAGCGTTAGCCACTTTTGCCACGATTCGTGCAACCCAGGAAGGTGCCAAGATCCAAACCGCGTTGACCGCCTTATTAACCCAGTATCCCGAAACCCCCCAGGTGCTGCTGTTGGCCGCACAGATCTATGTCCAACGGGGTGAGGTTGATGTGGCTGGCCAATACTTAGACTTAATTTCATCTACCGATCGCGGCATCGCTAGCCAGGGGGATGGTCTACGGGAACTGCTGGCCTTGAGCGCTGCGATCGCCGCACCGATCGACAACCCTGATGTCGATACCCCTGATATTGAGCAGATGTTTCGAGGGGGCTGTCAGGCCGCCCTGGCAGGTAGCTACGAATTGGCCCTAGAGCAGTTCTTAAGGGTCGCAAAGCGCGATCGCCAATACCGTCGAGATGGTGGCCGCAAAGCCATGGTGACCGTCTTTAAAGTGCTGGGAGACGATCATCCCCTGACGGTCACCTACCGTAAACAGCTGATGCAAACGCTTTATTAACAGGACACAAGAAGGGGGTAATGAAAGGGACGCAGGGCCTACGGCGTCAGGTCTCAGGGTAGTCCTCTCAACGATAACTAAACCAGATCCAAGTCCAGACCTGGAGTTCTGCCTGTGGAAAAACTCCAGATCTCGAGTTGGACTTGGTATAAAATCTGAAAAATTTTCGGAAGGAAAGGTTTGGTTATCAAAGTGACAGCTATCCTAGAAGTAGCTGTATAGATTGTGGCTATCCTGACAGGTTAACCCCTGATTGTGATCGGTGTTTCGTTTGCACTGAAGCTTTTTGTCATGGCATTGCTGGCGCGGTTGCTGCAATTTTTGCGATTTTTGGAAGGACTGCTGAGCTTCCTTGATTTTTTGGCGACGCCGCCTGGGGTAGTAGCAGTGGCGGGTCTGTCACTGTATGGTGTGTTGCTGAGCTTGGGTTTGGACGCCGCAACCGCAGCAACAATGGCTGGTTCCGTAGCTCTGGGGCTAAGCTGCATTATCACTCGCCCCAACTTTTAGCAGTCACGGGTTTGTTCCATATGCTGTCTGTCCTAGACGCCGAAGCCAAGATCCTTGATTTAGCAACTCTACCCCAGGCGTCTGAGCAGATCGAAAGGCTCGATCTACACCTTGCCCAGGGGCGGGTGTTGGCTGAGACGGTGGTCAGTCCGCTGGATGTGCCCCACTGGGATAATTCAGCCATGGATGGCTATGCGGTGCGCTACGCCGACGTTCAAGCCGCCACCGCTGGTCCATCGGCGACACTGACGGTGATCGAAACCATTCCGGCGGGGCAATCCCCTACCCAGGCCGTGGGGCCAGGTCAGGCGGCCCGTATTTTCACCGGGTCGATGATGCCGATGGGGGCTGATACGGTGGTCATGCAGGAAATGACCGAACGTCAAGCCGCCCAGGTGAGGATTCTGGAGACACCGGAACCCGGGCAGTTTGTTCGCCGCCAGGGCAGCTTTTATCAGGCGGGGCATCCCCTCCTATTCCCGGGGATTAGCCTGAATGGGCCAGAAATAGCAGTTTTGGCCTCGGCTCAGTACGCTCAAGTGCGGGTTTACCGCCAGCCCCGGGTGGCTATTTTATCCACTGGCAACGAACTGGTGCAGCCTGGTACCCCTTTGCAACCGGGACAACTGGTGGACTCAAACCAGTATGCCCTGGCTGCCCTGGTGCATCGAGCCGGAGGCATCCCCATGCCCCTGGGGATTATTCCAGACCAGCCCCAGGTTCTGCGAGACGCGATCGCCACAGCCCTATCTCAAGCCGACCTGATCCTCTCCTCTGGAGGGGTGTCGGTGGGCGATTACGATTATGTCGATCAAATTTTGGCTGACCTGGGGGCCACCCTGCATATTCGGGCTGTGGCAGTCAAGCCAGGCAAGCCCCTGACTGTAGCGACCTTTCCATCGGGGACGGCGGGGGCGACCTCCCTGTACTTTGGCCTGCCAGGGAACCCGGTATCGGCCCTGGTTTGTTTTTGGCGGTTTGTGGAACCGGCCCTGCGTAAGCAGTCGGGGTTGGGGCAGGGTTGGGCTCCAGGGTTTGTGCCAGCCACCACCAGTCAGCCCCTGCGGGCGGGCGGGCGCCGTGAAACCTATGTGTGGGGGCACCTGAGGATGACACCCCAGGGATATTCCTTTGAGCAGGCTGGGGGTAGCCATAGCTCGGGTAATTTAGTCAATCTGGCCGGCACTAATGGTTTGGCGGTGGTGCCGGTGGGGACCACCCTCATTCCAGCCCACGAGCCAGTACAGGTGATGATGGTGGGCGATCTGAGGTCGGCTTAACGGGGTAGGGGCCCGCTATGGCTGACTGGTCTGGGCGATCGCACAGGCAAAATCCATCGCCGCCCTATTCAGCGGATCGGGGTCTACGGGCTGCCACTGGGCACTACCCACAGGACCATCAAAGACCACATCCCGAAACCGTCGCCCCTGGCAGTCGTACTCGGTCAGATAGGTGGTGCGCTGGGGGCTGCCAGCACGGCGGTCCACATAGTAGCTGCTGACCTGCACCTGTCCTGGCCCCAGGACAGTGATGGAGTCCACATCTACAAACTGCTGTTGTTGTCCCTGGCTGGCCTCAGCTACAGGAATCCAGGTGGCGGCCAAGACGATCGTAGGGTGGCCTAAAAGCACGATCGCCCCCAGCCAAACGACGCCGAATACCCACATCCCTCGAGTCCGCCAATAGTGCTGCAAGCTGTTGAGTCCTATGGCTATGGCTACAGTTAGATTCTATACAACCTTGGGAAAGTGGGGAGATGAGAGGATGGGGAGGTGGGGAAATAGCTGAGGGAGCCAAATATGGGCTATGGTTGCCTCAGGCCCAATCCCCCAGGCCATTCCCCCTCAAGAGGATAGACCAACCATGACTGGCGTGGTGCGCACCATTGGAAAAGTGATCGCTAAACCAGGCAAAGCCGATGCCCTGAAGTCCCTCCTGATGGAGGTGGCCGAACTGGCCCGCGAGAACCCAGGCTGTTTGCGGTTTGAGCTGCTGCAGGGCCACGCCAACCCTGGTGAATTCGTTACCCTGGGAACCTGGCAAGATGATGCGGCGTTTCAGTCTCACTTTCGCTCGGGGTACATTGACGAGTTCATGCGCGAAATTCCTGACCTGGTGGATCATCCCCCAGATATTCAGTGGTATTCCCTGGTGATGTAAGCGCCAGTGGATCGTAAACGCCAGCCAGGGTCAATAGAGGAGAGGCAAACAAAAGCAATACTGTACTTTCGAGCCGGTGTCCTTGAGCACGTTGGTATAGATAGCGGCGGCGTAGGTCGCTCAGGCCTACGCTTTCGCTTTCGCTCAGACTGGGCAGGTCCCTGTGCCATTCTGCAAAAAACGACTCATCTTCTGTACGGCTCAGGTGCAAGCGATGCTCGGCCTCAGCCAGGGTGGTCATAGCCTCGGTTATAACAATGGCCATGGGGACTACTCACTGCGATGTACTGTTTATTGTAGATGGGTCCAGAATTACAGCGTCGGGAAAAACACAGCACGGTAGGCCCCAATCAGGGCTTCTCCCCAGAACATGGCGATCACCGCCCCGATCGCTAAAAAGGGGCCAAAGGGCATAGGCTGGCGACGGCTAATCAGCTGTAGGGCCATGGCCCCACCTCCCACCAGGGCTCCCACCACACAGGCTAAAAAGCCGCTGAGCAGTACCCCCTGCCACCCCAGCCAGGCCCCCAACATCGCCGCTAATTTGGCATCGCCGCCCCCCATGGCCGTCTGCCCCAGGGCGGCGGAGGCAAACAGGGTGATCAGGTCAAACAGCCAGATGCCCAAGACGGCCCCAAAAATTCCCCCCATCAGTCCTTGGATAGCGTTGGTCCAAGCGCCCGTTTGCAGCAGCGGCAGGGCAAACTGCATCCCTAACCCCAACACCAGCCCCGACTGGGTCAAGGCATTGGGCAGGGTCAGGGTATCGAGGTCAATAAACGCCAGGGCTATCAGCCAACTCAACAGGACCCAGTAGCTTACCGTCAGCCACGACAGACCAAACAGCCCAAAGGTGGCCAGAAACAGCCCGCCAGTAAAGGCTTCAATCAGGGGATAGCGAATGGCGATCGGGGCTCGGCAGTAGCGGCAGCGACCCCGCAACCAGAGCCAGCCCAGCACCGGTACATTGTCGTAGGGGCGCAGGCGGGTGTGGCAGTGGGGACAGCGGGAGGGGGGATGCAGCAGCGACAGCCCCGCTGGCAGCCGATAGATCACCACGTTTAAGAAGCTGCCCACGGCAGCCCCAAAGAGAAAGACGAGGGCAGATGTAATCAGGGTGTCCATGGGCATAGGGGAGAAGGGGTGGGGTTAGGGTACCCAACTGGCGACAAAAGGACGGGGTTAGTACAGAAAGGCAGACAGGAAATCCCGCTCTATGCAAAAGTTTGCGCTGACGAAAATAGATAGATTATTTCTGTCTCAGAGTATTAGGGGGGCGATCGCGGCAGACAAGCAGACCATAGTTAGCCAAAATCGCCCCTACAATCAGGGGCATGTCGCTTTTCCACCATTCTATGTCCCCTGATGCCTCTTCCTTTTTGCCCGAAACCCAGGCCATTCACAGCGGCAGAGGCATCGACCCTGCCACGGGTGCTCTAACGCCCCCGATCTACCTCTCCACCACCTTTGAGCGCGGTGAAGATGGGACTTACCCCAGCGGTTATATCTATGGTCGTAGCGGTAACCCCAACCGCAACGCCCTGGCAGCGGCCCTAGCCACCCTAGAACAGGGCACCGCTGCTGCCGTCTTTGGTTCTGGGTCCGCTGCCACCTTTACCCTGCTACAAGCTTTGACCCCAAGAGATCATGTGATTGCCCCCCGCAATGTTTACTTTGGGGTGCAGGAGATGCTGGCTAAAATCTTTGCCCCCTGGGGTTTGCTTTACACCCTGGTGGATACCACTGACCTGGCGGCCCTGGCGGCGGCCCTCCGCTCCAACACTCGGCTGATCTTGATTGAAACCCCTTCAAACCCCCAGCTGGCCATTACTGATATTGGGGCCGTAGCCACATTAGCCCACCAAGCGGGGGCCTACCTGGCCTGTGACAACACCATTCCCTCGCCGGTGCTGCAAACCCCTCTTAGCCTGGGAGCTGACGTTGTGATCCATGCCACCACTAAATACCTGGCTGGGCACAGCGATGTCATCGGCGGGGCCGTGGTCACCAAAACGGCCAATCCCCTCTTTGACCAACTGCGGTTGATTCAAACCATGGGTGGAGCCATTCCATCCCCGTTTGACTGCTGGCTGACCTTGCGGGGGCTACAAACCTTGCCGCTGCGGGTACGAGCCCAGTCCCAAACGGCGCTAACCTTAGCCCAGTGGCTGGCCCAGCATCCGGCGGTAGAGCGGGTACTCTATCCGGGGTTACCAGAGCACGATGGCCATGGGATCGCGCAACAGCAAATGCAGGGCTATGGTGGTCTGCTGTCCATCTTGGTGAAAGGAGACCAGGACGCGGCGTTGGCGGTCACCACCAGAACTCAACTGTTTACCCGCGCCACCAGCTTCGGCGGCCCCCACAGTACCATCGAACATCGGGCCTCGATCGAAGCCCCTGGCTCCGAGACCCCGGCCAACCTGCTGCGCCTTTCCGTTGGGCTAGAGCATGTAGAGGATTTAATCGCTGATTTGGATCGAGCTTTGGGGGGAAAGAACGAAAAATGAAAAACGAAAAACGAAAAACGAAGATGGAAGATGGAAGACTGAGCCGAGGGGTGGCGTTTATGGTAGAGACAGCCCACCCACCTGCTGACACTGAAACCCTTGTGAGACAGGGAATTTATTTTCTGCCTTCTGCCTTCTCCTAAGAAACAAAACCTAATCGATGCCAAAACACCCTGATTGTCGCCAAACTGGAAACAGTTTTGTTTCTTCCACTTTGTGCTCGCCCCAGCGGGGTTAGTGGGAAGCTGCCTTCTCCTAAGAAACAAAACCTAATCGATGCCAAAACACCCTGATTGTCGCCAAACTGGAAACAGTTTTGTTTCTTCCACTTTGTGCTCACCCCAGCGGGGTCAGTGGGAAGCTGCCTTCTGCCTTTCCATCCTAAGACGACAGCTTAAACCGCTTTAACCGCAGGGCATTAGTCACCACCGACACCGAGCTAAAGGCCATGGCGGCCCCAGCCACGATCGGGTTCAGCAGCAGCCCCAGCCAGGGATACAGCACCCCCGCGGCCACTGGAATGCCAATGGTGTTGTAGATAAAGGCGAAGAACAGGTTCTGGCGAATGTTGCCCATGGTGGCCCGGCTCAGTTGAATGGCAGCAACAATGCCCTGTAGATCACCAGACACCAGGGTAATGTCGCTGGCGGCCATGGCAATGTCGGTGCCCGTGCCAATGGCAATGCCCACATCGGACTGGGCCAGGGCCGGAGCATCGTTAATCCCATCGCCTACCATGGCCACAAACTTACCCTGCATCTGGAGCGCCTTGATTTCCTCGGCTTTGCGATCGGGCCGCACCCCAGCAATCACCTGTTGGATGCCGGCTTGATCGGCGATCGCCCTAGCGGTTTGAGCGTTATCTCCAGTCAGCATCATCACCTCTAGGCCCATCCGTTGGAGCCGTTGCACTGCCGCTGTGGATGAGGGCTTCAAGGCATCGGCAATACCAAAAACCGCTGCCACCTGGCCATCAATCGCCATCCAGGCCGTGGTTTTAGCCTGCTGCGCCCAAGCTTCAGCGGTTTTCGCCAGGGGCGACAGATCGATCCCCTGCTCCTGCAGCCAGCGACCAGTGCCAACCCGAATAGTCCGAACCGGCCCGGAAGGGCCATCGCTCACCTGGCCTTCCACTCCAGCCCCAACTACCGCCTGAAACTGGTTCACCACAATCGATTCTAAGACTTTAGCCCCAATCCCCTGGCGATGGGCATAGGCCACCACCGCTTCCCCCAGGGGGTGCTCCGAATGTTGCTCCACCGCTGCCGCCAGCTTGAGTAGCTCCAGTTCCCTGGCGGTACCTTGGACAGTGCAGTAGTCAGACACAGCTGGCTTTCCTGCGGTTAGGGTGCCGGTCTTGTCTAACACCAAGGTAGTAATTTTGTGGGCATTTTCTAGGCTTTCGGCATCTTTAATCAGAATGCCGTTTTCTGCCCCCTTGCCAGTCCCCACCATGATCGAGGTAGGCGTCGCCAACCCCAGGGCACAGGGACAGGCAATAATTAGCACACTAATGGTGGTAAACAGGGCCATGACCAGATTACCGGTCAGGGTCAACCACAGGATGAACGTCACCCCGGCTACAGCCATCACCACCGGCACAAACCAGCCAGTAACTCGGTCCGCCAACTGCTGAATCGGGGCTTTTGAACCTTGGGCCTGCTGCACCAGCTGCACAATCTGAGCCAGTACCGTGTCGCGCCCGACCCGCTCGGCCTTAAACGTAAACTGTCCGGTTTTATTCAGGGTTGCCCCAATCACCTCGTCCCCTGGGCCTTTGGTCACCGGCAGGGGCTCTCCAGAAATCATCGACTCGTCCACTACCGACTCCCCGGCGAGCACCACCCCGTCCACTGGCACCTTCTCGCCGGGGCGCACCACCACCGTATCCCCCACCAGCACCTGCTCTAGGGGAATATCCATGGTTTCCCCATGACGCCGCACCCGAGCGGTCTTGACCTGAAGGCCAATCAACTTGCGAATGGCTTCTGAGGTTTGGCCCCGGGCCCGACTTTCCAGCAGTCGCCCTAGCATCACCAGGGTAATCACCACGGCAGATACTTCGTAATACACGTCGGGTTCTAGTCCCTGATCGGTCAGAATGGCTGGAAACACCGTCACCACCAGGGAATACACAAAGGCCGCTCCAGTTCCCATGGCCACCAGGGTATTCATATCGGCTCGCCGATGGCGGGCTGCCTGCCAAGCCCCGACAAAAAACGACTGACCACACCACACCATGACGGGAATGGTCAGCACCAGCTGCATCCAGGGGTTATGGAGCACCGGAGGGATGCCAGGAATGTGATGACGGCCTAGCATCATAGGGGTGTGGCCAATCACCAGCAAAGTACTACACACCACCCCTAAAACCACCCGATAGGAGAGCTGCCGCTGGTGCCGCTGTCGCTGCCGTTGTTCAGCCTCCACTTGGTCATCCATCTGGGCGTCCTCCTGGAGGGGAGTGGCCCCATAGCCAGCAGCCATTACCGCCTGCTGAATCGTGGTGATATCCGTCCTTTCGGGATCAAAGTGGACGGTGGCCTGTTCTGCCGCAAAGTTGACGGTACAGGTTTCCACTCCGTCAACGCCGCGAATACTCTTTTCCACCGCCCCAGCACAGGCGGCACAGCTCATGCCCGTCAGCTGCACTTGTTGTGTGGCCAGTTGTTGCGTTGCCATAGCTGCTCTCGACGATAGATGTAGCCTAGGCTAACTTCTCCAGTCGCCTGGAGAGTCAAGGGCCAGCTGTGCGAGGCTGACGAAAGCGATAAATATCTTCAAGGGTTCTGACCCAGCCGACCACCAGGGAATCCAGCAGTTGCTGGCCCTTGGCGGGGGTGGCCAGGGTGGGATCACCCAAAACACCACTGGCACTCAAATCCCTTGTCACCCAGGCAAAGGGCAAGGCTCCTTCCATGGTCAACCAACTATCGGTGGGTAGGTCTTGGGGAAACTCTGCCTGACACCGATCCTGGCGGACCTGATCGGGCATAATCACCTGCATCAGGCTAGTTTCGGCATCGCCAGCATGGATCCCCAATTCCAGTTCGTGGGGGGTTAATAATTCTCCGGCACAGTTGGGCACCGCCCAGACAAACAGCGGAAATACCATTAAGTCTGGATAGGTTTGGTGTAAGTCCCGGGCCGCAATGTCTAGCACCTGGGGCTGGCCGCCGTGGGCATTCAGCAGCACTAGCTTGCGGAACCCAGCTCGGTAGAGGCTTTCTGCCACGTCATGGATCACCCGCAGCAGGGTTTCGGCGGACAGGGTAATGGTACCCGGGAAATGCCAGTGCTCGTTAGATTTACCGTAGTACAGGGGCGGCAGGCTATAGGCGGGCACTTCAGGATCCAATTGGGCCAGAGCTTTTCCTAGGACAGTAGTGCTGATAGCGCTGTCGACGATCAGAGGCAAATGGGGGCCATGCTGCTCGATCGCCCCCATCGGCTGCACAATCACCACGTCCTGCTTGTGGGCCATGGCCTCGATTTCGGTCCAAGTCAGGTAGGGAAAGTAGCGATGGGAAGGGATAGGAGCGTGCATAGGAGTGGTGTTGGGTGTCGGGTATCAGCATCCCCTCCTGGGAGGGACAGGGGTGGGGTACTCGGGGGTCAGCTCATGGGTGTACCGTCAGGCGATAAGTTTGCTAGGGCATAAGCATAGTTAGAGAGACTTAATTATTTATAGGTTATGTATAGTCTGCGTTACGGCTGCCCCTAACAGCACCCTACGACACAGTTTATTGATGCTTACCTATTATTTTTTATGTCTTAAACCGTAAACGGTTACCCGTAATTTGGGCCAGGGTTCAGAAAACACTGACATTTAGCCTTGACAGACTTTGGGGAAACAGTAACAATGAATACAGAAACAAATCGTTCATCTCTCCTGTGAGAGACGGAAGTAGGGGAAGATCCCGAAGGAACGCGCCTCTGTTCTTACACACCTTCACCATTAAGGAGAGGCGGATTATGTCCCTGAAGTATCGCGGCGTTGATTACGAAGCTACCAATCCTCAAGTAGCTGTATCCGAAGAAGTGATTGGTCGCTATCGTGGCGCTCAAGTTAGCCGCCATGTGCCTAAGCAAGTTAAGGTTCAGCACCCCCAAGGTCTAAAGTATCGGGGTGCAGTGGTGCGGTAAGCCACGCTTACGATTTTGATGTTTGCCCGGTTTAGCTGACATCACTGATTCATCAAGCATCCCTGCGGGGGTGCTTTTTTTTGCGATAGTCTTGTGGCGATAGTCTTTACTCAACTGACGTTGAGAATCCTTTGGCAATTTTTGGGTATTTGATTGGATTGATTACTGGAGGGGCGCTGTGGCTAGGTTGGCAGCGGCGATATCGGCGGCAGGAACAAACCTTGCTGACCCTGTTGCAGGCTAACACCTGGGCTGATGCCCTGCAGCGGATGGAGCAACTGGTGCACACACAACCGCAGCAGCAGCGCCAGTTACGATACTTAGGCACCAGCCGCGATAGCCTGGAGCGGGTTCTGCTGATGGCTCCTGTGGGCTACTTGCAGGTGGACGACGAAAATCAATTGATCTGGTGCAATGATGAAGCCAACCGGCTGTTGAGAATTAATCAACCCATGGCTGGATCGGCGCAACGGAGACGGCTGCTGTTGGAAGTGGCGCGCTCCTACGAGTTAGATGCGCTGATTGAAGAGGCGCGCGAGTCCCAAGCCTGCTGTCAGCGCGATTGGATGCTCTATCAGATTTCACCGGATCCGTTTCACCCCAAGGAAGAACCCACCTATCCCCTGCGCGGCTATGCTGTTCCCCTAGACAACGGCGAGGTAGGGGTGTTTCTCGAAAACCGTCAGGAGGAGGCACTATTGGTGCAACAGCGCGATCGCTGGACCTCTGATGTTGCCCACGAACTGAAAACTCCCCTCACCTCGATTCGACTGGTGGCTGAAACCCTACAGCCTCGCATTGATCCCAGTCTTCGTAGCTGGCTCGATCGCCTAGTCAACGAAACTATCCGGCTTAGCAATCTGGTGGAGGATCTGCTGAATCTCAGTCGCCTCCAAGGGGATCAAGCCCAAGGGCTGAACCGCCAGCCTGTGGATTTACCCCAACTGGTCTATCGGGCCTGGCAAAGTTTGGAACCCCTGGCCCAGGTGAAACACCTCACCCTCGACTATGACGGTCCTGACCGTTACCTCACCCAGTTGGATGAGACCCTCTTTCATCGAGTGCTGCTGAACTTGATCGATAATGCGATTAAACATAGTCCGTCTAAAGCAGCGATCTATGTGCGCTTACAACCCGGCACCGAAGGCTCAACGGCTCAGGCCTTGCCCTTGGCAGCAACCCAGGACCGCCTCTGCCTAGAGGTGATTGACTTAGGGCCAGGGTTCGATCCCAAAGACCTGCCGTATATTTTCGATCGCTTCTACCGGGCCGATCCATCCCGCCATCGAGAGGCCGCCCCATTTAACCCTGATACGGCACTCACCTCCCCTGGGGGAAGTCGGGGCAGTGGACTGGGTCTGGCCATTGTCAGCCAAATTGTTGAAGCCCATGGCGGCACCATTGAGGCCACCAATCATCCCGAGGTGGGGGGAGCCTGGCTACGGCTTTACCTACCTCAAGCAGAGCTATCTTAAGAACTTATACTTAGTGTTCTGCCATAACTTCAGCTCAGACCTGCCATAATGGAGTATTCAGAGGGTCCTTAGACCTTAAGGATTCAGCTAGATGGCTCACTAAGCCAGTACTGCTCACTAGGCCAGCATCGCTAACTATGACCGAGACCGAGCGACTCCAAAAAATCTTGTCCCAATATGGGATCGCCTCTCGCCGCAAGGCCGAGCAGTTGATTGAGGCTGGCCGGGTGGCGGTGAATGGTGAGGTGGCCCACCTGGGACAAAAGGCTAATCCTGACAGCGATCGCATTACCGTTGACAATCAACCCCTGCGGCCAGACCAGCGGCCCCAGGGCCACTACCTGCTGCTGCACAAGCCCCTGGGGATGGTCTCCACCTGTGCCGACCCCGACGGTAGGCCCACCGTCTTAGACATTTTGCCAACGGCTCTACAACCAGTAGGCATTCACCCGGTAGGGCGGCTCGACGCCTACTCCTCTGGGGCTCTACTGCTGACCAACGATGGAGACTTTACCTATCGGCTAACCCATCCCAAGCACGATGTCGCCAAAACCTACCAGGTGCGGATCGAAGGCCAAATCGCCAATCAGACCCTTGATCTATGGCGCCAGGGCATTGATTTAGATGGCTACCAAACCCGACCAGCCCAGGTGCGACGGCTAGGATCATCATCCCCAGAAAGCACCTTACTGGAGGTGGTGTTATGGGAAGGACGTAACCGCCAAATCCGGCGTGTGGCAGAGGCTCTGGGCCATCGGGTTATAAGTTTACATCGCACTGCGATCGGGCCTGTTTCTGTGGGAATTTTAAAAAGTGGGGCTTACCGCTCTTTATCATCGAGCGAAATTAAGGCATTATTAGCTGAGTCAGAGGCAAAGTCTGCCACTTTCCACAACCGGTTCCCAGCATCTACTGGCGTTTCTCAGTCTTGTTAATGCTCCCTGTATGAAAACAAAAGCATTGGTTGATCCAAATTCCGTTTACCGAGAGCAGCTGCTAGAGTTGGGCACGCTGCTACAAACCGCCCGCGAGCAGCAAGGTCATAATCTCGAGGCCATGGCCGGCCAAATCTTGATTCGCCCTAGTTTACTCGCCGCGATCGAGCAGGGAGACTTAGACAACCTGCCAGAACCGGTCTACATTCGCGGATTAATTCGTCGATACGGTGACGCCTTGGGGCTGGATGGCGAAACCTTAGCCAGTCAGTTCTTTACCCCACCGCGTATTCAGCGTTCTTCCTGGAAAGATTCTCCAGCGGCCCAGCTACGGCCTTTACACCTGTATGGGGCCTATTTTGTGGTGTTGATGATGGCCATTGGTGGCCTGTCTTACTTACTTCGGCAAACCGCTCCGGAAACCACTATTTTGCCTCCCCTTGAGCCGCTGAATCAGGTGGAAACGGAAACGGCTACCCCTCGGGATGACGATCCCCCAGAGGTGCCAGTGGCTGAAAACGACCTACCCGAGTCTGACGCTCCAATCAAGGTCACCACAACGTTGACAGCCCAGTCCTGGCTACGGATTACCGCCGACGGTAGCACTGAATTTGAAGGCATTCTACAGCCGGGGGATAGTCGTCTGTGGACGGCTGACCAAGCACTCACCATTCGAGCTGGCAATGCTGGCGGGGTGATTATCAGCGTCAATGACAGCCAGTCAGAAACCTTGGGCCAACCAGGCACTGTCAGAGAGGTCACCTACTCTCCCGATCGCATGGTCAGCCTGATTCAATAGGGGCAAGCTTTGGCCTCGGCAAAATATAACGTGAAGCCGAGTTTCTTGTGGCTATCGATCACCGTGTTCGGTGTATGCGACAGCAGCGAGGAAACCCGGCTTCTATCTACCCCCTAGCTGGCCTTAGATAGGGCCCCGTCTGCTGGGTCATCCTGCTCCACCTGGTCTAGGTTCAAGATAAACGGTAAACTCCCCTGACCCTGACCCATGACCAGTACCCTGGGCACCTGGGCACCGCCTTCTTTCCAGGCCTCGATCGCTTCTTTTTGCAGCACCAGCCTACCCCCCTGAGCCTTCAAGGTTTCGGCAATTAGGCGCTGGGACTCGGCTCGACCTTTGGCTCGGTTAATTTCGGCCTGGGCAGATTGTTCAGCTTCCTGAGCAACATAGACCGCTCGCCGGGCTCGCTGCTCGGCAATTTGCTTATCTTCTACTGCCTTGGCAAACTCGGGGGAGAAGTTCAAATCAACCACGCTGGTGTCTAGGACCAAAATGCCGTACTTGTCTAAACGAGAGGTGAGGGCATCGTCAAAGTCCTTTTTCAAATCAGCCCGCTGGGTAATCGCCTCTTCGACCGTGCGCAAGGCGGCAGCAATTTTGAATGACTCCTGGGTTTGGGGAGCCACAATTTTAGAAACCAGGTTTTCTAATGTGCCCTGGGTGCGGCGAATATTGACGACTTCAGTGGGATCGAGGCGAAAGTTAATGGCAAACCGACCGGACAAATCTTGCAGATCCTTGGTGGAACTTTGGGCGGGTACCTCAAACTTCTGCACTGTAACGTCGTAGACGTCTACATTGGACACTAACGGAGGCTTAAAGTGAATACCCTCTAACAAAGCACCATCTTGGGACTTGCCTAAAATACTGAGTACCCCAGCCTGGCCAGGGTTAACAATGACGAAACTACTGGTCAGCAGTGCCAAGCCGATGATGGCGAGAAAGCTTAGCACCACTGGCTGCCAGTTGAGAGACGAAGATTTCAAAAGAATTGCCTACACTATCTGCTCTTCTAAGGTATCGGTTTTAAAGGTTGTTTGGAAAGCCAAAGAGCGTCTCAGGCTATCCCTGTGGAGTAGGCCCATGTCCTCAAGCTTTAGCAGTTTTACGGCCTCTTGGCGGCAAACTATACCTAGCAATAGTCCGAATACTGTTCTGGGCAAGGGCTGAAACTACAGATTTCTCGTTGACCAAGTCATTGGGTAAGAGGTCTGAAACCCTAGTTCTACCGATGGTCATCCAAAACAGTCTAGAGTGTTGTCTGGGATGACCTTTTTCAAGCAACCTCCTGGGCCGAGGTCGGGGGAATTTTTATAGATTTTACAACCCTAAGATCTGGCCAGAGCCCTCGACCACCTCACCAATGGCATAGGCGGCTATCTGACGCTGTTGAAACCAACGTAAAGTCTGGTTGACCTGGTCTGCGGGCACCACTAGGGCAAAACCAATGCCCATATTAAAGGTGTTATACATATCGACCAGAGGTACTGCCCCAGCTTCGGCCAACCAGGCGAAGCTGGAGGGAACCGGCCAGGCTGCTGGATTTAACCGCAGACTTTGCCCCGCACCAAGACAACGGGGCAGGTTTTCGGGTAAACCACCGCCGGTAATATGGGCCATGCCGTGAAGGGCCAACCCTTCACGGCGGGCGCTGAGCACTGGATCAACGTAAATCCGAGTAGGCGTTAAAAATATCTCCCCTAGGCTGGCGGTGCCAACCGCTGCCACTGACTCCGACCAGGTGTAACCCACGCTGCCATCGGGACGCTGTGCCTGGTCCACAATTTTGCGCACCAGGCTAAGACCGTTGCTGTGAATGCCGCTGCTGGCTAGCCCAATGACGCGATCGCCCACCTGAACCTGGCTACCGTCTAAGATGTGCGCCTTTTCCACAACACCGACACAAAACCCCGCCAGGTCATACTCCCCAGGACCATAAAAACCAGGCATTTCAGCGGTTTCCCCTCCCAGTAGGGCGCAGCCAGCTTGCCGACAGCCCTGGGTAATCCCCTCTACCACCTGGGCCAGGGTGGTAGGTTCTAGCTTGCCAGTAGCCAGATAGTCAAGGAAAAACAGGGGCTCGGCCCCACTGGTAAGAATGTCGTTGACACACATGGCCACCAGGTCAATGCCAACGGTGCTATGGCGATTTGTGACCTGGGCAATCTTTAGCTTCGTCCCAACGCCATCAGTCCCTGAGACCAGCACTGGCTGTTGATAACCAGCGGGGATTTCACAGAGACCGCTAAAGCCGCCCAGAGCCCCCAAAACTTCAGGGCGACGGGTGCTGTCCACCATTGACCGAATCCGCTGCACAAAGTCACGTCCGGCCTCTACATCTACACCTGCATCCCGGTAGTCCATGGGGTCTGAATCCTGAATTAAATGGGCCAATCCTTTACCTTAAAATATTCCAGCTCCAAAATACCTTTGGGATTGTGGCTGGCTTCTAACGCCTGACGCCTGAATTCCTCCCACTCAATATCGTGGCCAATATTACTCCAGCTGACCTTGATGCTCAGCTCCAGGCCAGTTCGGATCCAAAATCACTCTTTTTACTGGTCAGGAGCGATCGCAGACTCGCCTCGCAGCGTGTAGTTTTTTTAAATTTTGAGATGCATTTTTCTGGGCGATCGCCCCTCAGTCTTTGACGAAAGTTCCCCCAAACCCGAGTCAGACTGATTATTTTTTTGCAGCATTGTTGGCTCGACTCATAAAGAAAGCTAAACATTTTATTGGGTTGGACGGTGGCAACAACCCTAGTTATGTCAGTTGGTTGCGCCATTGCTGGCAAGGGTGACCCAACTTTATTTTTTCCACAGATTTTAAGCCAAGGGAATTTCCCCGGATTCGCAACCCAGCCTCTTCGTGTTAGGTTACATTTCGACAAAAAACCGAGAGCAAATTTTTAATGGGTATGAGATTTAAGACCGCCAACTCGCAGTCTGTTCTGAACCAACTGATGGTTTCAGGATCGATCTCAGCCCCTCCTGTTGATTTCTTTTGGTGTACATGAAACATCGCGTAATAGGCGGGCTGACTGTTGCAGTCGCCATGTCCGTCTTAGGAGCACCGTTGCCCAGCCAAGCCCAGGATTCTGGCGAAAGCCGCCTGGATACTCAAACTCAACACAATCTCGATATTCTCTCCCTTTCTGATTCTGAAATTTCTGAAACAGGTTTGTCAGCTATCTCTGACGCCTCATCCATTGAGCCAGCCGACCCTGAATCAGCGACCCTAGCAACGTCGCCAGTCCAAGAATTTGAATCCGCCACTGTGTTTGCCCATGCCCTCGATGCCCGGCAGGCAGCCACCATCTATATCCGCTCTATTCCCGTCGTCACCTTGATTGGTGGGGAATTAGAGACCCTCAGCAGCACTAAGTCTGACGCCGATTTGCAGGCTACCACTGGCACCGATGTTGCAGATGCTGGTCCTGTGGCTCAAGCAAATCTGATTCTGGCCCGGCTGGAAGGCTTAGCGGCGGATAGCGAGGTGGAAGCGATTAAAGCTCGGTGGGACGATGATGACGAGGCTTTTGTCGTCAGCTGGCAAGACGAGGATCTGCTGACGGTCAATAGTCGAATCATTCTGCCCGATACTACGGAAGATCCGGCGGAAGATGCCCTACACATTGCCAATCGGTTGCGACGTCTACTGGGGGATGCCCCACCGCTGGAACAGGTGGAAGGCATGCCTGAACCGCCCCAACCTCAAGAGGTAGCTGTGGTCGCGTCCACCCTCACGGGTATGGCGTCCTGGTATGGTCCTGGTTTCCATGGTCGACGTAGCGCCAGTGGCGAGGTATTTGACCAAAACGCCCTAACGGCAGCCCATCGTACGCTACCATTTGGCACCCAGGTGCGCGTCACTAATCTCAATAATGGGCGTCAAGTGGTGGTCCGGATTAACGATCGCGGCCCCTTCAGTGGCGGTCGAGTGATTGACCTCTCGGCGGCGGCGGCCTCTAGCATTGGTCTGCGATCCAGTGGGGTTGGTCGGGTGCGGTTAGAGGTTCTGTCAGCTCCCTAGTACTGCCTGGCAAGGGTATTACCAGTGCTGTTGAAGGTGTCAGGTGCTAGGTGTCAGGTATTAGGCATGGTTGGCCGACTTATGCTGGACCATGCTAGGGCGCGCCATCACGGCCACCTGATTACGCCTGAATCATGAGGTCTAACCATAACTAAGCTGTGGCCTTTCCACTAATGCTCAGTCAAGCCAGAAGTGACAGGTCAACAGGGTCTGCAGTGCAAGGTTTTCAGCCTGTCATCTTTAACTTGATAGACCAACTAGCCTCTCAGCCAAAATTCGATTCTGGACTTGTACCTTCCCAATGGCTTCGTTGGGGAGGTATTTTTGTAAAAGGGGTTACATTCAGGTATCGGTAGCCGTCTTGGTGGGGCCACCACGGGCGTCAGGGATGACTCTCAAAATAAAGTACCTGTTAGAGCCGTTACCCCATAGTGGGCTCCCGCCTGCAAAAGAATGACGTTGGGACTTGATTAACTGGCAATTCCCTTAGTTGAATCTTGATGGTACCTCCAGAAAAACAAACCTCCTGTTAATGAGATTAGTTTAGGCCTCGACTAGCGTAGAAAAATAATCAGGCATTGAGCTGACTGTTCGTATCCATAAGGGCACTGGTAGGTAGGGTGCTGCCGCAGGAAGTAGCCTGCTAGTGATCGATTCACCACAACACGATTGAGTGCCAGTTTAATCTGGTAGGGTAGTAACTTTGGAAACCGAGGGCCGGAATTTCAGCTGTCACAAGCGGTCACGCAGCAAAGGTAGGGGATTGTGCGAGTACTTAAGACGGTTGAAGGATTAAAGCGTTATTTGGCGCAACAGCGGGGACAGGCGACTGACCAGGGGCAGCCGCCTCAGGTGGGGTTGGTGCCAACCATGGGGGGGCTACATCGGGGACATCTTAGTCTGATCCAGCGGGCTCGGCGGGAAAATGAGGTCGTGGTCGTCAGTATGTTTCTGAATTCCCTACAATTTGGTCCAGGGGAGGACTTGGCCACCTACCCCCAGACCCATAGCCAAGATCTGCAGCTGTGTGCCCAGGCGGCTGTGGATATCGTCTTTATGCCGACTCCCCAGACCCTATATGGCACGTCAAATCCCATTGCCGGGAATTTGACCCAGGTGATTCCGCCCAAGGATATGATGGCAGTTCTATGTGGCCCCTACCGGCCGGGTCACTTTGAGGGAGTCGCCACCGTGGTCACAAAGCTACTGAGCCTTGTGGCCCCCGATCGCGCCTACTTTGGCCGCAAAGATGCCCAGCAACTGGCGATTATTAAACGGCTAAGCCAGGATCTAAACTTGCCAGGGCAGCTGATTGGGTGCCCCACCGTCCGGGAGCCGAGTGGTTTGGCCCTCAGTTCTCGCAATACTTACCTCAGCCCAGTGGAGCGCCAGCAGGCGACTATTCTCCATGATGGATTGATGGCAGCTAAAACCTTGTTTCGATCTGGTGAGCGCTCTAGCTCGGCCCTGATTGAAGCGGTGCGGCAGCCTATTGCCCAGGTGACTGCGGTCGATTTGCAGTATGTGGAGCTAGTGCACCCAGACACGCTGGAGCCCCTGGAAACGTTGACATCTATAGGCCTGTTGGCCTTGGCGGCCCATCTGGGTACAACCCGCTTGATTGACAACCTACTGCTGCGCCACCGTCAACCGATTGTGGCCATTGATGGCCCAGCAGGGGCGGGTAAGTCGACGGTAGCTCGGCAGGTGGCTGAGCGGTTACATTTACTCTACCTGGATAGTGGGGCCATGTACCGGGCTGTTACCTGGTTGGCCCTAGAACAAGGGGTGGATCTCCAGGATGAGGTGGCCCTGGCAGAGTTATTACCCGACTGTGACCTGCAGCTAGCCCCGTCTGGGGATGACCCAAAGTTTGCCGCTTACCCCAGCCGCATTTGGTTGAGTGGGCGAGAGGTGACGGCCTTAATTCGCAGTCCAGAGGTAACGGCGCAAGTGTCAGTAGTGGCTGCCCAGCCTGCGGTGCGGGAAACCCTACTGCGCCAGCAGCAGCAGTACGGCATTAGCGGCGGCGTAGTGATGGAAGGTCGCGATATTGGCACCCAGGTGTTTCCCCAGGCGGAACTAAAAATTTTCTTGACTGCCTCTGTAGCTGAACGAGCCCGCCGCCGCCAGCGAGACCTGGCAGCGCAGCAGCAGCCCAATGCCAGCCTGGAAGACCTAGAGCGGGCAATTGACGATCGCGATCGCAAAGACAGTACACGCCGGGTGGCTCCGCTCAGGAAGGCCGATGATGCGATCGAGCTGAATACCGATGGCCTATCTATCGAAGATGTGGTGGAGAGGATTGTGGGGTTGTTTGAGCAACGGGTGAGGTAGGGGAATGAAGAGGTGGGGAAGATGAGGAAGGTGGGGGAGGTGGGGAGGTAGGGGCGGACCCATGGGTTCGTTCTGGGGGGAATATCAAACAAAATGATGGACAAGGCGATGGTGATTACGGGTAAAACTAAACTCCTAGGGGTCATCGGTGACCCGGTGGTGCATTCACTGTCGCCGGTGATGCACAATGCGGCTCTGGAGGCCCTGGGGGTTGACTATGTATATGTGGCACTGCCAGTAAAAACAGGGGATTTGGCCAGGGCGATCGCTGGCTTTACCGCCATTGGCTTGCAAGGGTTCAACCTCACTATTCCCCACAAGCAAGCCATCTTGCCGCTACTCACGGATATCACTGCCGAAGCCCAGGCGGTGGGGGCGGTGAATACCGTATGGCGCACTGATCAGGGCTGGAGCGGGACAAACACTGACGTGGCTGGGTTCATCGCTCCCCTTCAGGCATTACAGGATTGGCGTCAAAGGACTGTTGTGGTGCTGGGCAACGGCGGGGCCGCCCGAGCCGTAGTGGCAGGCTGCGGGCAGCTGGGGTTTGGGCAGATCTACGTGGTGGGCCGTAACTCGCAAAAGCTGGCCGCCTTTCAGACCAGCTGGGTAGACTCTCCCCTAAAGCCGCCGCTGATCGTGCAACCATGGGAAGCTTTGCCGACCCTATTACCGGAGGCCGACCTGATTGTGAATACGACCCCGGTGGGCATGCATACCACCGCTGACCAAACTCCCTTAGACGCGATCGCCCTGGCCCTGGCTCCCTCCAGCGCTGTGGTGTATGACCTGATTTACACGCCGCGGCCCACCCAATTACTCACCCTAGCGGCCCAGCGGGGGCTGGTCACCCTAGACGGCCTGGAGATGCTAGTGCAGCAGGGGGCGGCAGCCCTGGAACTTTGGCTGCAGCAGCCCGCCCCTGTGGACACCATGCGAGTTGCCCTAGACACCTGGCTAGCGCCAACTTCCTAGCCATGCCCCCGACTCACCCCATGGCCAAACCACGATAAACTGAGACAGACAACTATCAGCTGCCCCGAGGAGACCCATGATACGGCGTGGACTAATAACCGGCATCTTAGTGGCTATTTTGTGGTTGGTCAGTGGTCTACAGCTAACGGCTCAGGCACTGACGCCCATCGAGCTAACGGATCTGAGCTATCAGGCTTGCCCCGCCGAAATGGCCGATGGCATGGTAGTGTCTGGCTCCATCCAAGAGGCTAATTGCTATCTAATTACCGGCAAAGCCATCAACCGCTCGGGTAAACCGGTGGTCAATGCTGATATTTTTGGCCGCATCTACGATGCCAATGCCAACCCTGTGATGCAAAACCGGACTCGCTTGGGCTCCATTGATCAAGTACCCCCTGGGGAAAGCGATTTTCAGCTGCGGGTCTCCGTGGCCGCCAACCAGCCAGAACCCCTCAGGCTTGAGCAATTTAAGGCCTCTGGTTTTTCGGGCAAGGTGCGCCGATAGGTGTAGTCTCTGGCGATCATGCCGATGGTGGGCACCCCCCCTTTTCATAGACCCCATGGTTCAATGGATAGCTGAGATTAGCGAGGGGCATAGTAGGTGCCGCGAATGCCTGTGGGAGAGAGAAGAATCTGCCACAGTTGGTTTTTACGGGCTCTGAACCCACCGGCACAACTGAGTAGGTAATACTTCCATAACCGATAAAACGACTCATCGTAAATTTGCTTTAATTCAGGCCAGTGCCGATTGAAGTTATAGAACCAGGCCATTAAAGTTTTGTCGTAGTCGGGCCCGAAACTATGCCAGTCTTCAAGGATAAACAGGTCCTCAATTGCAGCTGTAATTTGTTTGGCCGACGGCAGCATGGAATTTGGGAAAATATAGGTTTCAATCCAGGGTTCTGTTCGCACCTGGCTCTGGTTAGAGCCGATAGTGTGTAACAGGAACCGACCTGTATCTTTTAGGCAACGGCGCACTGTTTCAAGGTAGGTGCGGTAATTTTTCTGGCCTACATGTTCAAACATACCGACCGAGAAAATTCGATCAAAGGATTCTCTGATGTCCCGATAATCTTGCAGGCGAATGTCCACTGGCAAAGCTCGACAGCGCTCACGAGCCAGTTCAGCTTGCTGCTTTGACACCGTGAGCCCAACGACTTCCACCCCATAATGTTCGGCAATATACTGGGCCATACCGCCCCAGCCGCAGCCAATATCTAAGATTCGCATACCTGGCTGAATATCAAGTTTGCGGCAAATGAGCTCAATTTTGGCCTGCTGGGCTGCGTCTAAATCGGGAGCATTTTTCCAGTAAGCACAACTATAAATCATCCGCTGGTCGAGCATCGCCTGATACAGTTGGTTGCCGCGATCGTAGTGAACCTGGCCCACTTCAAAACCATAGGTAACACTCCCTAATGTCGTGGAACCTGGACACTTATTTGTATTTGACGGGCTTGTTTAATTGATACCGCTACCTGTAAAAATCCTGAGGGACTTGTGAAACCCTATAGGGTGGGTGTGACGCCTGCACAGGTAAGATGTCCGCCTTAATGGCATGAGTCAATTTGGATTGCTATATATGCCATTACTAACTCAGTATGGGGCAGGGTGCCTCCGACCCGGGAGAACTGAATAAGGTTTGTATATTTTTGCAAATAAAACTGTATGGATAGGCTATCAACCACAAGGATCATGGCTTAGTAAAAAGCTGATGGGTGAGCAGGTCCACAGATGAGTAGCCCCTTCACTACCTCAGTAAGGGCGCTAAATCGAGGTGTTCCCCTACAGATTCAGCCAGGGAATTGAGTAAGGCTTCTCGCTGCTCCCGATAGTTGGGAATACCTGTTGGTAATGATCCCAAGCCTCGCTGTTGACGCAGGCGGTTCAGCCAAGCTCGCCGCCAGGGGCCATTATCAAAGATGCCGTGCAGGTAGGTGCCCCAGAGGGACTGGGTGCTGTCGACAACCCCAAGACTGCGATCTTCGAATAAGAATTCAAATTGGGTGCCGCGTTGGTCTTTCCCTTCTGAAAGAATAAGTTGGGCACGGCCCTGGTGCAGTTCGTAGCCAGAGACGGGTAGCCCTTCCTGGGGATAACGGGAGCTAACCGTGCGCTGGCGAGCAATTTTTTGCTGGGTAATCACTGTACGCAGGGGAAACAAATCCAGCCCTGGAAAGCGACCTTCATGGCCTTCGATGCCCTCTGGGTCGGCCAAAAACTGACCCATCATTTGAAAGCCACCGCAAATACCCATGACGGTGCCCCCAGCGGCCACATAGTTTTGAATCTCTTCTGCCATGCCGCTGCGCTGGAGCGTGAGCAGATCGGCGATAGTGGTTTTGGTGCCGGGAATAATTACGGCGTCGGGATAGCTGAGGCGTTCTTTAGGGCTGAGATAAATCACCCGCACGTTTGGTTCCGCCTCTAGGGGATCAAAATCGGTGAAGTTAGCAATGCGGGGCAGCCGCACGACGGCAATGGTAATGTCGGCCTGCTTTTTATGGCCAGGGGTGCGATCGAGTAAACTGAGGGAATCGTCGGCGGGGACAGCCTGATCTAGCCACGGTATGACCCCCAAGATGGGGATGCCGGTACGATCGCGCAGCCATTGCAGCCCCGGCTCTAGAATCTCTGGCTGACCGCGAAATTTATTAATAATGATGCCTTTGACCAACTCCCGCTCCTCGGGGGCCATGAGCTCTAGGGTGCCGATGATGTGGGCAAAGGTGCCGCCGCGATCGCTATCGGCCACCAATACCGTAGGCGCCTGCAAATGCTTGGCGATGCGCATGTTAGCCAGGTCGCGATCGCCCAAATTCACCTCGACGGGGCTACCTGAGCCTTCACACACGAGAAAGTCGTAATCTTGACTGAGACGCCCCAGACTCTCTTGGATGGCCTGCCAGCCTTGCTCAAGAAAGGTGTCGTAATACTGGGATAGGGTTGTGCGCCCCACAGGACGCCCCTTCAGCATGATCTTACAGGTTTGGTCCCCCTGGGGTTTAAGCAAAATCGGGTTCATATCAATTTGGGGGGGAACCCCAGCCGCCCAGGCCTGCACCGCCTGAGCATAGCCCATCTCTCCGCCAGTGGCCGTAACATAGGAGTTGAGCACCTGGTTTTGCCCTTTAAACGGAGCAACCCGCCATCCCCGCCGACTTAGAAGTCGACACAATGCCGTGGTAACCAGCGATTTACCTACGTGAGAGGCTGTTCCCACCACCATGATTGCCCGCATGGAGCATCTCCAAACTTGAATAGGTCTTAGGGCCTGGCTAGCGTCAGGAAAAATTCTTGTAAGTTAGCCATGGCCTGTGAAAATCTCTTCGGGACGATAAACGTACTTTCAGGAACAAACGTGTTTTCAGGAACAATCGAGGATATCAGGACAATTAAGCCAGTTTAGCCCTGCAACCAACTGGGCAAACGCAACCACCGGCACCATGCATTATATAGATGATCCCTTAATGTGGGGCGGTATTGGGCTGGGGATAACCGGCTGAGGGTAGCCCACACCTGGCGTCCAAGGGGGGTGAGGCGAAAGCTATCCGTTAATCCCTGACCATCCACTTCCCGCCGCAGTAAGCCCACAGCAATCAGCCACATCAGTTCATTTTCGGCCCTGAGTTCGGTCAAAGGGCGGCGGCTGTACTGGTTTTTGATCCCCTGCTGTTCGCTCACTTGGCGGATGGAAATACTTTGCGATCGCATATCCCCCAGCAGTTCTAACCGCAAGGGCGAACATCGGAATGCTCGCTCGGCCCGCTGCTGCGATCGTCGAGGGTAGCGAATTCTAATGTCTGGATCAGACTCCACAAGGGACATGGTATTTGGGATAACAACTGTTTCAATTGTAAATTTAATCTAGCCATAACCCAGCTAAAGATCAAAAAAACACCTCATTGGTAGCGGAGACTACTTTCTCAAGTGTTTGCCCTTGTTATTTCTACTAAAAGCTAACAAGCATCACGGCATTAACGTCGGTTAAACATGCCGGTTGAATATAACTAATGGTTTCTAGGGTTCCGGCCTGTTGCATTGGCAAAGGTGACTGGTCCAAGAGAAGCCGCCAGGGGTTGCGTTTGATTTCTGGTACACGGCGGGATAAAAGCCCGGGAGGATAGCGAAGGTAATCTTCGTGTTTCTTCCGGGCTTTTGCGTAGTGCTGCCGTACGTTGGCTGCTGACTATGACGCAACTTTTTTTCAGGAGACCAGGCCCTCTATGACTGATAATCCGATCTTTCAAAGCCCTAGCGGTGATAGCCGATCTGAGGCTGAACAAGCCTTAGAACGAGAGTCGCAGCTACCCCTAACGGGCTGGCAGCAAGAGGTGGACCAGGGGTTAACCTATGGTCTAGACGCCGCCGATAGCATTCGCGATCGCACCATTCCCACCTTTTCCCGGGGCGAACTGCCCCACTACGCGGGCATCAACACCTTCCTTAAGGCCCCCTACCTGGAAGATGTGCGCCAGGTGGGCAATTACGATGTGGCCATTGTTGGTATCCCCCACGACAGCGGCACCACCTACCGCCCTGGCACCCGGTTTGGCCCCCAGGGCATCCGCCGGATCTCGGCCCTATATACCCCCTACAACTTCGAGTTGGGGGTAGATCTACGGGAAAGCATTACCCTGTGCGACGTGGGGGATATTTTCACGATTCCGGCCAATAACGAAAAATCCTTTGACCAAATTTCCAAAGGGGTGGCCCATGTGTTTGCCTCTGGCGCTTTCCCCATCCTGCTGGGGGGCGACCATTCCATTGGCTTCCCTACGGTGCGGGGCATCTGTCGCCACCTGGGGGACAAAAAAGTGGGCATTATCCACTTCGATCGCCATGTGGATACCCAGGAAACCGACCTGGATGAGCGCATGCACACCTGTCCCTGGTTCCATGCCACTAACATGGCCAACGCCCCGGCTAAAAACCTGGTGCAGCTCGGCATTGGCGGTTGGCAGGTGCCCCGCCAGGGGGTCAAGGTTTGCCGGGAACGAGCCACCAACATCCTCACCGTGACTGACATTACCGAAATGGGCCTGGATGATGCCGCCGACTTTGCCATTCAGCGGGCCACCGACGGCACCGACTGTGTGTGGATTAGCTTTGACATCGACTGCATCGATGCCGGGTTTGTCCCCGGCACCGGCTGGCCCGAACCTGGTGGGCTGCTGCCCCGGGAAGCCCTGTATTTGCTTAAGCGCATCATCCAAGAAACCCCCGTCTGCGGCATCGAAGTGGTGGAGGTCTCCCCCCCCTACGACATCAGTGACATGACCTCCCTCATGGCCACCCGGGTGATTTGCGACACCATGGCCCACCTGGTGGTTTCCGGGCAGCTGCCCCGGCGGGAAAAACCGGCCTATATCCATGCCGAAGCCAATATGAACGTAGATGAGGTCTGGCGCTAACCATGCATGAAACCGACATGACCAAAGCGCTGATTATGACCGTGCGCGACTGGTGGGAGAGCCAGCCCGGACAACCTGCGATCGAAAAGGTGCACCTGACCGTGGGTCAGTTTACCTGCGTTGAACCAGTGAGCCTGCAATTCGCCTTCGACGTGCAGACCAAAGGCACCTTCCTAGACAAAGCCGAACTGGTGATTCGCGAAACCCCACTGATCGCCTTTTGTCACCCCTGCCAAACCGAGTACCGCCCAGAAATCGGTTGCCAATACGCCTGTCCCCATTGCCAAGCCCCCCTAGAAGATATCCGCTCTGGCCGAGAACTAAAAATCGATCGGGTGGAGTATGCCGAGGTGCCCCAACCCCTCGCCACGGCAGACCCATAACCCGGACAGACCCATAACCCGGACAGACACACAGCCTGGGCAGACACACAGGTCTGCCCCTACGTTTAACCCCATCCTCCCCACCTCCCCACCATCCCCATCTCCCCACCTCCCCATCCTCCCCACCTCTTCACCTCCACCATGCACCAAACCTTCGACGCCGCCCTCGGCATTAACCTACTCCACGCTAACCAGGATGAGGCCGACCACAACCGGACCCATCTAGACGCTTGGCGCATCACCTGCTTCAACCTAATGAGCAGCCCCGGAGCCGGTAAGACAGCCCTGCTGGAAAAAACCCTGGCCGCCCTCAGCCCTGACTTGCAGATCGCCGTGATTGAAGGGGACATGACCACCGAGCTCGATGCCGATCGCCTGCGTCAGTCCGGGGTACCCGTCATTGCAATTAACACGGGCCGGTCCTGCCATCTGGATGCCCGCATGGTGGCGGGGGGCTTGCACCAATTGGCCGAACACCACAATCCCCACGCCCTGGACCTGGTGCTGGTGGAAAACGTGGGTAACTTGGTTTGCCCTGCCGAATTTGAAGTGGGGGAGCACGCCAAGGTAGCGCTACTCAGCATTACCGAAGGGGAAGACAAGCCCCTAAAGTACCCGGTGATGTTCCGGGAGGCGGATGTATTACTGGTTACAAAACTCGATCTCGCCCCCTACTTAGATATAGATGTTGCCCAGATAGAGGCCAATATCCGCCAGATCAACCCAGATGTGACTGTCATTCCGGTATCTGCCAAAACCGGCGAGGGGTTAGAGCGCTGGTACGACTGGGTGCGCAATGCGGTCAGGGAGCATCAGAGCCATTTTGAATTGATAGCCCAGATCTAGTGTGATTTGGGATTAGGCCACGTCAGGTGGCTGCTTTCGGTTTGTAGTATTCCCAGTGAAGTCATGAAACGACGTACCTTTTTACCGACCGTCATTGCCTTTTTGTGTAGTGTGTTGCTGACCATTGCCTGTGCCCCCGATACCCCCCAGGCGGATGCCCCAGCCGATGACGTGGGTCAGCCCCCGGTGACTGAGGTTGATGGCCCCCCGGTGCGCATGGGCTATAGCAGTTGGGCTGGCTGGTGGCCCTGGGCGATCGCCGAAGAAGAGGGCCTATTTGCAGCCAACGGCGCCAATGTCGAGCTGATTTGGTTTGATGGCTACTTGGAATCGATGCAGGCCCTGGCGGGGGGACAGTTGGATGCCAACAGCCAAACCCTGAATGACACCATCTCCTTTGTGGACGATGCGGTCAACGGCATGGTGGTGGTGCTAGTCAACGATAACTCTGCCGGGAACGACAAGGTGATTGCTGCCGAGGACATCGATGCCGTTGCCGAGCTGCAAGGCCGGACCGTCGCCCTGGAGGAAGGGGTGGTGGGTGACTTTATGCTCACCCTGGCCCTGGAAGACGCCGGGCTCAGCCGCGAGGACGTTCAAATTCAGAACCTGGAAACCGGGGCCGCTGCCACCGCCTTTGCCGCTGGACAGGTGGATGGCTTTGCGGGTTGGGTACCCTATTGGGAAACCGCCCTCTCCCGGGAGGGCAGCAAAACCCTGATTACCTCGGAAGAATTTCCGGGTGCCATTCCCGACCTGCTGGTGGTGAGCCAGACCCTGATTGACGAACGCCCGGACCAGGTGCAGGCGCTCGTGGATACCTGGTTTGATGTGCTGGCCTTTATGGACGAGAACCCAGACCGCTCAGCGGAGATTATGGCCCGGCGGGCGGATGTCAGTAGTGAAGAATTTGAAATCTACACCGAAGGCACCCGCATTTTCACCCTGGATGACAATCTGGAGGCCTTTGAAGACGGTGGTGAGGACATGCGGTATATGCCCTACGCTGCCCAGGTGATGGCTGACTTTATGGTTGATGTGGGCTTTATCCCCGAGGTGCCTGACCTGGAATCGTTGTTTGATGACCAGTTTGTCCAGGCCTATGCCGACGGACAGTGACGTTTTGCCGCCCCCACGCCGATGCAGGATGCTGGGGGCGTTTGTTTAGGAACTAGTTTGTTTCGGGATTAGTTTGTTTCGGGATTAGTTGAATTTGGAACCGTCCTATGACTCCCGCGCCTTCCTCCGTATCCCCGACCTCCCCAAAGACCCTAAAGCCAACGGTGTTTTGGCGACTGGCGGAGGATATCCCCCGGCCCCTGAACCTGACGTTGATGGTGCTCTCGATCGCGGTTCCCTTTGCCCTATGGTGGCTGGTAGCCGGGTTAGATATTGTCAGCGATCGCTTTTTACCCTCCCCCTGGCAGGTAGCCCAAGCCCTGGGGCGGCTATGGACCAATGGATTTTTGCTCAGCGACACCGCCGCTAGTTTAGGCCGGGTGACCGTGGGCTTTTTGCTGGCGGTGGTGGTGTCGATTCCCCTAGGCATCAGCATGGGGGCCTTTGCCAGTATTCGCGCCCTGTTTGAGCCGATTATTGGCGTGGTGCGCTATATGCCCGCGCCCGCTTTTATTCCCCTGCTGATTATTTACTTGGGCCTAGGAGAAGCGCCGAAAATTACCCTGATATTCGTCGGTACGGTGTTCTTTAACGTGCTGATGATTATGGATGCCGTCAAGTTTGTGCCCAAGGACCTGCTAGAGACCACCTACACCCTAGGGGGCCAGCGCCGTCAAGCCCTGTTCCAGGTGATTACCCCCTACGTGGTGCCCAACATTATCGACACCTTTCGGATTAATATCGCTACTTCCTGGAACCTGGTGGTGGTCGCAGAACTGGTGGCGGCAGAGTCGGGTCTAGGACGGCGGATTGTGCAAGCCCAGCGATTTTTCCGCACCGACGAAATCTTTGCCTGCCTGATTATTCTCGGGGTGATTGGGTTTACCCTCGACCTGTCATTGCGCTATTTGATGAAGATTACCTGTAAATGGGCAGTGGATTGAGGGTGCCAGGGCGGACACACAGGTCCGCCCCTACGCCATCACCCCATCTCCCCACCGTCCCCATCTCCCCCACTCCCCCACTCCCCACTCACCCACAATCCTCCCAAAACCCATGCACTTAGAAATCAACCATCTCACTAAACAGTTTGCGACCCGCCAGGGACCGATCCTGGCGTTACGGGACATTAACCTCCATGTGGAAACGGGGGAATTTGTCTGCGCGGTGGGGGCCTCGGGCTCAGGTAAATCGACCCTGCTACGCCTGGTGGCGGGGCTGGAAACGCCTACTAGCGGGGAAATCATTGTCGATGGCCAGCGGGTGACGGGGCCGGGGGGCGATCGGGGGATGGTGTTTCAGCGCTATACCCTGTATCCCTGGATGACGGTGCAAAAGAATGTGGAATTTGGCCTAAAGCTACAAGGGATGGGGCGACGGGAGCGGCGGGAGCAGGCTTCTTATTATCTGGATGTGGTGGGGCTGACCCAGTTTGCCCAGGCTCTACCCAAGGCCCTGTCCGGCGGGATGAAGCAGCGGGTGGCGATCGCCCGTACCCTGGCTACCCAGCCCAAAATTATGCTGATGGATGAACCCTTTGGGGCCTTGGATGTACAAACCAAGGAAACTATGCAGCAGTTCATGTTGGATCTGTGGCAGCGCACAGGGGTAAGTATTTTGATGATTACCCATGATGTGGACGAGGCGGTGTTTCTGGCCCAGCGGGTCTATGTGTTGACCGCCCACCCCGGCACTGTTCAGCGGGAGATGCAGGTGGAGTTACCCCGCGATCGCGATTACACCATCCGCCGCGATCGCGCCTTCCAGGACTACCGTGACGACATCATGGACCTGCTGCGGGGCAAAGCACCAGCCCTGGCGAGGTGATGGGGTGTAGACGCGATAGCGGCTTTCCAAAGGGTTGGGGTGATGGGGTGATGGGGTGATGGGGTGATGGGGTGATGGGGTGATGGGGTGATGAGGTGTACACGCGAGCCAAGATGGGCATGTTTGAGGTAATGCAAGGGGTTGTGCCGGTAGAAACCCAGGGGTTGCCCGAGCGCTTTTTGCTACCCGCCAACTGGTACACTGATCCCCGATGGCTGGCGATCGAGCAACGGGCCATCTTCCGTCGCACCTGGCTGTATGCTGGCGACAGCGCCCAACTAGACCAACCGGGGATGGTGTGGGCTAAGACAGTGGCGGGGCAGCCGGTGCTGATTTGCCGCGATCGCGATGGCGAGCTACGGGCCTTCCACAACGTGTGTCCCCACCGGGCGGCGCTGTTGCAGCCTGAGGTCGGGGTGCAGTCCTGTCGCCAGCTGGTCTGCCCCTACCATGCCTGGGTGTACGACCTCAGGGGCCAGCTAGTGGGGGTGCCCTCCCAAGTCCAGTTTGCCCCTAGCTTTGATCGCCAAGCCCATGCCCTCCAGCCTATTCGCCTAGAAACCTGGTCTGGATTTATGTTTCTTTGCCTGGATGATCAAGCTCCCCCGCTGCGGGACCATTTGGGCAGCATTGACGCCAACTTGGGCCAGCATCGCACCCCAGCGACTCAGCCCTTGCTGGCCAAGCAGTACACCGTCGCCTGCAACTGGAAGAACTACCACGACAACACCCTGTGCGACTACCATGTGGCGATCGCCCATCGCACCACCCTAAACCAGGTACAAGGCCCCATTCGTCAGTACCAGCACCAGCTAGAGACCTTTGTTAATCTGCTCTATACCCCTACCACCGCCGCCTGGCAAGCAGAAAACCCGATCTTGCCTCAGCTGAAAGGGCACAGCCGCACCGGCTTTTTTACCTATGGCATCTACCCCAACCTGCATCTGCTAGGACTACCCAACGGCCTCTTGGCTTGGATTCAGATTCAGCCTCTCACCGTGGACACCTGCCAGGTCTGCCTAGAGGTCTATGGCACGCCAGAGTTTAGCCCCCCAGCGGAGGCTCTACTGGCGGAATTTGAGGCCTTTATGGCCGAAGACATGGCCCTGACCGAAAGTGTCCAGCGGGGCTATGCCAGCGGAGCCTATACCCCTGGCCCGGTGAATGGCCTGGAAACCCGGATTGTGCACCAGCAGCAGCTGATCTGGCAGGCGGTTACAGCTCAGGTAAAAGTTGACGCATTACCTGAACAAAGCCTTCAGCGTCTTGGATAAGTTTCTCAACCTGATCGGGATCGAAGACAGTGAAAACAAGATAATCGGCAGCTTGACGATTTTCAAAGCTGCGATCAAAGACCTTTCCCCACTTGGCATCTAAATCTCCTGGTTTTACTAAATCTCGGTGAATGGCCCCTCTTAAGCCAGAATGCTTGACAAATTGCTTTCCCCGATGAAGCATGACTGCGCTAGCAGCGTAAAAACAGGCGTAATAGGCTCGGTTAGCCGCAAACTCTAGCCTATCTGCTTGAAATTCTGACCAAGCTGACTCCAAAGCCTGAGATGCTTTGTGCAGTAATGACGTAATCATTTTTCCTGCTTGAGAGTCTTGATTCATCAAACAGGTACACCATAGCGACTAATTTCGCGGTGGATAGGCAGTAGATCGTAGTAGCCTGTAAGCCAATCGTCCTTTGGTACGACCAACGTGCTGATCACGACGTCGTAGGCCAATTCCAGGTCAAATAACGCATCGGTAATGGCATCACGAACCTGCCAGGAGAGAGGTTGTGTCGTGAGAACCAACAGGTCTATATCGGATTCATCAGTGTCCGCACCTGTAGCCTTGGACCCATAGAGAATCACCTGATCCACAGGAAACTCGGCCAGCAGAAGGCTGACAGCCGCCTCAAGGGCCAGACTATCGTTTTTCTTAAGGGGTAAATCAGCTATGGTGTGCACAACCATGGGTCAAGGTGGAGTAATGGCAGGATGAGCCTGATTGAGCAAAAGTATCCTTAATCTAGGGTATACCTAACCACAAGCCCCTCAGTAAGTTAATGGCCCAAAATCCCTTTTATGGCATCTGGCAACGGCAGTTTATTCAGTTTGATTCAGGGGTCAAAGAGACGGGCCAGGGGGTACTGTGGCTGCAGGCGGAAACGAGTTTTGCTGATGTGCGCCAGTGGCCCCCCAGGCTGCTTCAACCCCTGGGGACAGAGTTACTGACTCCAGAGCACTATCGTCGGCTTTCCTGGCGGCAGCGGTTTGACGTTGACCTGCTAGGTTTTGCCGGCACCTTTACCTGGTCAGCGCTGGACGATACCCAGGGCACCTGCACCTGGCATCACCGTCTGGCCATTACTCCCCGGCAGCGACCGGACACCAGCCACTACACCTGGCTAAGCCCCCATGAGTTTTTGGAGCAGGGGGTCTGTGAGGATGAGGTTGGAATGCCCCACAGCTTTGTGGAGCACTGGCAGCGAATCGGCACTGGTCCGTTGCAGGTCTGGCATCCCGCCGCCGGAACCGGGCAGGGGGTAGGTCTGGTGGCTGCCGATTGGGCTGTGGTGGTGGAAGACGGGCGATCGCCCCAGCCTGATCTAGCCACCTTCCATGGCTTTGCTGCCACCGCCTGGCAGCGACAGCAGGACCATTGGCAACCGCAGTTTGGCACCCCTCAACCCTCCCTGGAGCCTGACCAGGTGCTTAGCCAGTGGCAACGGGCAGAACCGTAATCCCTTGCGTTTGCTGCCCAGCGGCTTAGAATACGCTATAGCCGGTTGACCCACCCCGCCCTCCGGGCACCCCTCCAAGGAGGGGAAAGTAGCTCTGACCAGGAGTGAATCAGCGATTTAATTCTGCCTTCTGCCTTCCGCCTTCTGCCTTTAATGCCCCCCTCCCTAGCTTCAGAGTATCGTCGCGATCGCGCCTGGCCGTTTTGGCCGGTGGTTCCCCTCTATCCCTATGGTCAGCGACCTACCCTGCGCATCGAGGTGGTGCCAGATACGGTGTGGACCTTTGACCAATTCCAGGGGATTTTCTATGTGGTGGTGCCGATTCGCATGACGGTGGTGCGCTTAGAGCCCCAGGGGTTGCTGGTGTATGCTCCGGTGGCCCCCACCCCAGAGTGCATCGCCCTGGTGCAAGAGCTAGAGCAAAAGTATGGGCCAGTGACATACATCGTGCTGTCTACGGTGACCGGCATCGAGCATAAGGCCTTTGTTGGCCCCTTTGCCCGGCGGTTTCCCCAGGCCCAGGTGTATGTCACCCCCAACCAGTGGAGCTTTCCGCTGAATTTACCCTTGCCCTGGCTGGGTTTGCCCCGCGATCGCACCCACTTACTCCCCGCCATCAGCGCCCAGGCTCCCTTTGCCGACCAGGTAGACTATGCCACCCTGGCCCCTATTGATCTGGGGCTGGGTCCCTTTGGGGAAACCGCCTGTTTTCACCGAGCCAGCCGCACCCTTTTGGTGACCGACTCCCTGGTTTCCATTCCAGCAGCACCACCAGCGGTGTTGCAGCTCAACCCCTACCCGCTGCTATTCCATGCCAGGGACACCGCCGCCGATCCCATCGTTGACACCCCAGAAAACCGCCGCAAGGGCTGGCAGCGCATTGCCCTGTTTGCCTTTTACTTTCGCCCCAGCACCCTAGAGGTAGCCACCACCGGAGACATGCTGCAAGAGGCTAAAGCCTCCCCCGATCGCTCCCGCCGCAACTACTTTGGCCTGTATCCCTTTCGCTGGCAGCCCGGTTGGCAACAGTCCTTTCAGGCCCTATACAAGGATGGTCAGTTACAGGTTGCCCCCATCTTGCAAACTTTGATCTTTAACCGGGGGCCAGAGGAGGTGATGGCCTGGGCGAAGCACATTGCCACCTGGCAGTTTGAGCGGATTATCCCGGCCCATTTAGAGGCCCCGATTGCCGCTAGGCCCTCGGATTTGCTAGAAGCTTTCCAGGTGCTGCGCTCCCCAGAGGCTGAGGTAACCACAGGGTTTCCTGGGGCCGATTTTGAGCTGCTGCGTCAAATTGAAGCGGCCCTGCTAAAGGCGCGGATTTCCCGCCCCCGAACTAAAAATTAGGATAAGTGATTTGCAAAAGCCTTTGATCTTCAGGGAGGTTGCTTCAACACATCAGAACCTTTTATCCCCTCCCACGGAGGGGTGCCCGGAGGGCGGGGTGGGTTCCTTCGGGCTTGCTTGACCCACCCCTACCCACTTCGACACGCTCAGCGCAGGCCTCCAAAGGAGGGGATTTCGGACCTTGATGCCAACAAATCTCTACATCTGCTAACCCTAAATTCAAGACTTGACGCTGCACTAGAACCATTCCGCTACACTAAAGACAGCCCGTTGGCCTTTGCCTAAACGACTATGGTGACGCCGTTAGCCACAAACCCACCGCCGATTGCCCCTGGGGAAAACCGGGTAGCCCTGCGTGGCATGGACTGGATGGCGTACTGCAAAATGCGATCGCTACTTAACGAACGTACCTGCGCCCGCCTTACCTACGATCGCGGCACCCTTGAAATCACCATGCCCTCTGAAGCCCACGAGTTCTATGCCCGCCTGATCGAGCGGTTCATTATCATTTTGGTTGTTGAGCTAGGGATGCGGGTTAAAACCCTGGGCTCCACCACCCTAGAGCGGGAAGATCTGGACCGGGGGGCTGAACCCGACAATGGCTACTACATCCAAAACCAACCCCAGGTGGCGGGCCGCAGCATCGACCTGGCGGTGGACCCACCCCCAGACCTGGTGGTGGAGGTGGATATTAATCACACTGACATTGACAAAAATGCCCTGTATGCGGCGATGGGAGTGCCAGAGTTCTGGCGGTTTAACGGCAAGGTTTGGCGTATCTATCAGCTGCGGGATGGGCAATATCAAGAATGCGATCGCTCCCCCACGTTTCCCATCGTCTCAAAAGATGACCTCTACCAATTCTTAGGCACTTGCCAAACCGACGAAGTCGCCGCTGAACTCAATATTCGCACCTGGCTGAGAAACCAAATCAACTAGACGGCAGCAGGGGCAAACAGCGCAGCCCACAGCAACAGGGTCAGCAGTACCGCTAGCACCGCGATCAGTAGGTCTCGATATGGGTCAGAAAGTGTCGTGGAGTGTTTCATCAGGCTCACCTCCAGGGGTGTCGAGGCAATGGCCACCTCATCTTCATGGTGGCACTAAAGGCTGCAAGCAGGGCCAAGACGTAATGAAGTGTCATCCCCAGGCAGGGCTTTGCGGTGTTCTTCGCAACCCATGGCAAAACGCTATGCTGTTCCTGACCCCGGCTGATCTGCTGTAGGCTGAAGCAGTCAGTCAAAGTGGAGCTCGGTGACGAGTAAGGGGAGCTATGGCGGCTAACTCTAACGTGCGATCGCTGTTAACCAAAGCCAATCGCCTGCGTCAAACAGAAGAAATTTGGGAGTTCGCCAGCCCCCTGGCACGGGTTTGGATTACCCCAAAGCGGGATGCCGCCTATCGGCCCTATCTGTTCCTGGTGGTTAGTACAGAGGGGCGGGTGGTATTTAGTAAAAATCAACGGCAGCGTCCCGATGCCGATCAAATGTTGGAAGTCCTGCTGCGGACCATGATTCGGCCTGGGCTGATGGCCGGACGACCACGGCGGCCCAAGGCCGTACACCTGGATGATGCTGACGTTGTCTCAGCGTTGACCCCGACGCTGGCTCAGCTAGACATTCGCTGTGAACATCGGGCCAGCTTACCTACCCTAGAGCGGACTCGACAATTTTTAGAGCGGGGATTTACAGAGATAGAGCCTATCCCTGGTCTGCTCACGGTTTCAGGGGTGACACCGCCCCTGGTGCAGCACCTCTACGAACTAGCGGCAGAGTACTATAAAATGGCTCCCTGGCATTGGTTAGGGGATCACGATCCCATGGTGATCGCCTATCCGCCAAAGAGCGATCCCCGCTACGGCATTGTTATGGGTAGTGGCGGAGAAGTCTTTGGCCTATCGGTGTACGATCACGTCGAAGACCTGCGGCTGACATTCCGCCAGAGTTTACCCCAATGGGAACTCATGCAGCGAGCCTCCTGGCTGGTGCTGTTTTTTGAACAGCCCATGGCTATGAGCTTTGATGACCTGGATGCGATTTTGCAATATGACTGGCCGGTGGTCAATGAGCAGGCTTATCCGGTCTTTGGCCGCACAACTTCCGATGGACGGCTGATGCCACCATCCCTGAACGATTTGGTATGGCTGGAAGGTGTCTTGTCTGGGTTGCTAGGTTACCTGCCCCAGTTTTTGCAGGAGGGGTTTGGCGATGACGACCCTGACAATCTGACTTTGCCGGTTCAGACCATCAGCGGTAAGGCCAAGATGCAGTTGCAAATGCCCGAGTTAGACGACCTGCTTTTTCCTGACGATTAGCCCTGGCTGGATGTGTCAACCGGCTATTGGATAGCGCTGCCCTTGGACCAAAGCTCGTATTCACTGAGGTCGATGGTGTCGTTCCACACGAGGGCATAGCCGCCGGGCTCAATGGTGAAGCTTTTGAAGAAGGCTGGCTGGCGCAGGGGTGAAAAGACGGGGTTTTTCAGTAGGGGGGTGATGTCGTAGTCCTTGAGGTCGCCGTTAGTAAAGGAGATTCGCAGGATAGAGTTACCCACCGCCTCTGCTTTCAAAATCCTGGGACACTTAATGGCCATGGTTTTACCTCAGCAGGGAGAGTTTAGTGAGTCGAGGTAGATGCTGCGAATGGTGCAGTTGACGAAGCTGGGGTAGTCGTCGATTGCCAGACATTGAAGAAGTTTTCAATTCTTCGCCAAATAGCGAACATTCCGTAAGCCCTCAAAATCACTATCTTGGGTCCACACTGTGGCTTCAAATTTATACGCAGTAGCAAGAATTATGCTGTCTGCCATGGGCAATTTACCTTCAACAGAAATCTTTGCGGCATTGAGGGCAAGTTCTCTGTCTAAATCAATAACCTGGCCTTGCAGCATCACACCAATAGCCTGCATGGCTTCATCTTCGCTACGCCGAAGCAAAATATGTTTGAAAACTTCGTATAGGCTAATAGCGGGCACGATTAAGCTGCTGACCTCTTCAATGGCGGGTGCGAAGAAGTCTGCACTGGGTTCATCGGCGAAATAGGCAAGCCAACCAGAAGAATCAACCACATTGCTCATAGTCGATCGCCATCTCTGTCCAAATCTGTATCCATTCCCTTGAGAAAGCCCCGCAAGGCTTGTACAGGGCGAAGGGGGATCAGCTCTATGCGATCGTGGTACCGCACTACTTGGAAGCGCTGTCCTTCGGAGAGGCCCAGCGATCGCCCCACCGCAGATGGAATAGTGAGCTGCAAGTCAGCCGATACAATCACCGATGCCATAGCCGCAAAGTCCTGACTCATAATCCCATCCTAAACCTCTCACCCATCTACTCATCCACCTACCCACTCCTCACTCCTTCACCTCTACCCTCCGGGAAGCCACTCCACATCTACCACCCTTCGACAAGCTCAGGGCGGCGCCCATCCACCCCCTTCGACTTCGCTCAGGACAGGCATCCACCCATCTAGCGTAGCCGCAGCCCGTGGCGCACCAGAAAATCGGGGTCGGCGATGTGTTCTTGCAGCAGGCGGTGGATGAACACATAGCTGCCCCCCACCCGCTGCACCAGCAGCCGCTCGGTGGCAAAGTCGAGGAATGCTGCCAAGTTACGTGGCGCAACGCCATTTAGCCACAACACCGTTCGCAGGGCCACGTGCTGCGCTAGGGCCATCCCGCCGCCTAGGAATAAACATATTAACATCATCATGAATGTACTAAGAAGTATGATCCTTAAGATATTCACGGGGAAATAGATATCCAGAAAAGACAGAAGAATTGCGAAAAGTACAGTTAGAATGCATGTCGTCAACAAGAAAACTATCAAACCAAAAAGCAAAGTCGCTGTTTTCCAAACTCTATAGTTGGAGGGGCTGATGTAATTGGGGGAATTAATGCTTTTGCGCACAAAAATGTCGATTTTGCTGGATGAATGGGAAGTTTGAGAAAAGATTAAGATCAAGAAAGTGCTTTGCAGGAATGAAGAAATTAAAACTTCAGATAGACTCAGGCCAAACTGAATACCTGGATAAAGAATGAAGAACATGCATGGAAAGGAAATTAATGACCAACGAGCAGCGTCGCGAATTCTTTCAATTGATATAAGCTGAAGTCTTTCTATCAAGAAAATCTCTTTCCCCTCTAGAAACAGTCCCGCCAAGCCAATTAAAATTCCCGAAACAGTACCTGCCAAAAAACCTGCCAAAAATGCTTTAGCCTGAAAATAAGCTAAACCACTGAAAGCACCTATTACTGCACCAAATAAAAAGCTCAAAAGAAGAGTGTAAAAAACCCTTTCTTGGATTGATGAAAGCCATATTTTTGGTTGTATTTCGTCAATATTGAATACTGTTTCTGAGTCCAATTTCACGGCCAATTGGTACAGCCACTTGATCGTGTTTTTCTTGGTGAATTTGTACGTTTCAGGTCGTTGTTGGAACATGCGATCAGTGTAGGTGTCGAACAGGGCCATCCGCTGCCCCTGCTGGCCTAGGGCGGCAATATCCGTCGCCGTTTTGCCCCGGTAGGCCATGGAGATGATTTCCAAAAACAGGGGTGTTTTCACCAATTGGCGCAGTGAGTCTGGATCTGGGGCTTGCAGGTCGGCATTGGCAGCCAAGGCAGCGCGCACCCCTGCCAGGGGCTCCCCAGCTTTTAATAGGTATTGCTCAATCTGGGCCTCGCTCAGCAGGCGCAGATATATTGTGCCGTGGAACTTAGGGGTGGTCTCCAGCGCCTCAAAGTCGTTTACCCGGCAGCACACCACCAGGGGCGTGCGCCCGTGATCCTGGTAAAACTGCTGAATCGCCTCCAGGCAGCCCAGGCGGTGGCGTTCTTCCACCTCATCCAGACCATCTAGCAGCAGCACAAGTTGCTGTTGCGTCAGCCAATCAGCCCACTGGTCTCTGGGTAACTGGTACCACCTATGCAACTCCTTGACCAACCACTGGCCAAAGAGGTCGTCATTCTTGGATTTGGATTTAGCCCTAAACGTATTCCACGATGACAACTTCAGTACTACCGGAATTCGTGCATCAGGATCATTAGGGTCTGTTCGGTCAATCAGGTCGCTGGCGAGTTCTAACAGCAGGGTGGTTTTGCCGCCCCCCGGTTCCCCCAGCACCAGCAGGGTGCCCCCCGGCGGTAGCTTGTCCACCTGGTCAAGCAATCGGGTGCCCTGGGGCAGGGGCACCGGCTCCTGATCCGGCAGGGCCACCTCCACATGGGGGCGAATGCGGTGGGGCTGGCTCTCCATCTCCAGGGTCAGCCGGGCGTGGCTGTAAAGCGAGCTAGGACGTTTAAGATAGTTGTCAATCCAGTCAAATTTGACCTTTCCCAGCAGGGCTTTGCGGTTTTGGATGTCCTCGCGGCTGAGTTCGGGCCGTTCGGGGAAGTGGGCCGTGCCAAACACCTGGTAGGTGTCGCGCCCGCTGGCAGCCTGCATGGCGGTGCTATTGGCCAGGGTCGAGTCGCTGATGCCTTGGCTTTGGCTGGCAGTGGATGTCTGCTGAGAATGCAGCCACTGGCAACCGACGGAGGCCATTCCTAGCACCAAAACGGCAACCAGATGCCAGCGCCGCTCTGGGGCCAGCAGCATGGCGGGGTTGGGGCTGGGGTCGGTGGTGAGAAAATTGACGGCAATGGTCAGGGCGATCGCGATCGCCGCCGCCGCCAAGGCCAAAGCTATTCTCCGCAGCCATCTGCCCATGCTGGATTATTCTCTCGATGCTGCCACCCAGTTTACCTACAGTAGCGGCGGCGGGCATTCCATAACGGTGGTTTGTCCTCACCCTACAGTCCCGCGATCGTCGCCGCCGTTCCCAACCACCCCGCCAGGGGACGCAACAGGGGCACAATGGTTTGCCACAGGGTTTTGCCCGCCTCGGCACTGTCGCTGGCGGTTTGCAGGGTGTCGCCCATGCGCTTCAGGTTTTTGGCGATCAGGTCCTTGTCGGGTTCGGCTTCTTGGGTTTCTTGCTGGGCCGCACTGAGGTAGGCCAGGGCCTTGGTTTTATCAGCCTCGGGCAAAGGAGCCTGGGCAATGGCCTCGATGACCTGTGCCAGCAGAGCCGCCACCTGGTCGGCGGACAGCCCATCGGTGTGGACAGTGCCCTGGTTATCAGCCTGGGTTTGGCGCAGGTCGTTGCCTGCCTGGCCCATCTGCACCTGGGCATTGGTGAGGTTGACCCCGCTGATGGACTGGGACTGGTCGGGCTTGCGTTTGAACAGCATGGCGTGGCCTCAGCTCGATTGGGTTTGTATCAATTCTGCTCGATTTTCCTTGGGCCGTAGATTCTGAACTTTGTTACATTTTTGACTTGATTCTCAGTGACTCATAGGGTACAGTCTTGCGTTAGAGCTGTGAGCGTGCAGCTTGTTGTCCCAAAAATTTGGCCGGACGCCACTGGCAGGTGTTGCAGCACCCACCAGCGGCTAACCCCCAAGACAGAACAGGGCTGTCTCGGAGGTTAAGCTATTTTAGCCGCCCCGAACTGCACGACGTCTAGGAGCGGCGAATTTTTTGGGATTCCTACCCATCCTTTCATCGGAGGAATCCCGATTATGTTGTGATTTAACCATCCAGATCCCAGGGTTCTTGAAAAACCCTGGGATCTAAGTTCCCGCAAAGACCTCCGAGTTTTTCAAGAACTCGGAGGTCTGAATCCGCTGCCGCTAGCCCTGGGGACCTACTAGAGGCCTTTCAAGTGCTGCGCTCCCCAGAGGCTGAGCCAACCATGGAATTACCGGGGGCCGATTTTGAGCTGCTGCGTCAAATTGAAGCGGCCCTGCTAAAGGCGGGGATTTCCCGCCCCCGGCGGTAATCTGAAAACTAAAACCATTCCGCTACACTAAAAACAGCCCGTTGGCCTTTGCCTAAACGACTATGGTGCCGCCTTTAGCCCCAAACCCACCGCCGATCGCCCCTGGGGAAAACCGGGTAGCCCTACATGGCATGGACTGGGTGGCGTACTGCCAAATGCGATCGCTGCTGAACGAACGTACCCGCGCCCGCCTTACCTACGATCGCGGCACCCTCGAAATTACCACGCCCTCTGAAGCCCACGAGTTCTATGCCCGCCTGATCGAGCGTTTCATTATCATCTTGGTCGTTGAACTGGGGATGCGGGTTAAAACCCTGGGCTCCACCCCCCTCGATCGCGAAGACCTTGACCGAGGGGCTGAGCCCGACAACGGCTGAAGCCGTCAGCCAAAACATGAGTTCTATAGCGAATCAGGGGGGCCAGGGCAGCTAAATTTCAAGTACAGTCGCTTGGGGGGGGAATCCCCCTAAAAAACCCATAAATGTCTTCTTTGAGTGCTTTTAGGAAATATCTCTGCTGTAGGCTCATAATGACTTGGCATGTGCCTCTTAACAGCAGCCTGGATGAAAGATAACCCTCAAAACCAGATGAAACTATCGCAGCTACGAATTTTGGTAGCTGTGGCTGACCAAGACACCTTTAGTGAAGCAGCCCTGCATTTAGAGATGTCTCAGTCGGCAGTGAGCCATAGTATTTCGGCCCTAGAGGAGCATTTGGGCGTAGTGCTATTTTGGCGGGGACGCCATGGGGCCAAGTTAACGCCAGTGGGGGAGCGGATTGTCGATCACGCCCGCATGATGTTGCAGCATGCAGAGGCGATCGCCCAGGAGGCGGACCTGACTCGGGGGCTGAAGGGGGGCCAGGTGCGAGTGGCCTCATTTCGCAGTATTGCGATTCATTTGCTGCCAGATGCGATCGCTCAATTTTCCCAGCGCTATCCAGAAATTGTGGTTAACCTCAGTGAGCACGATAATTATCGTCAGGTCGAAAAGGCGCTACGGGAGGGTCGAGCAGACATTGGCTTCACCATTTTGCCCACTGACAATGACCTGCAAACCTGGCAGATTTTAGACAATGAATATGTGGCTCTGTTTCCCCCCAGCTTTAAGCTACCGGGGCAGCAGCTAACTTGGGCCGATTTGGCTAACCACAGCATGATCATGCCCCCAGCCGATCGAATTATGATGCGAGATGTATACGACCACATCCAATCCTTGGGCCACAAGCTGAATGTGATTTCCGAGGTAGAAACCGATACCACCATCGTGAACCTGGTGGCCCAAGGACTAGGGGCAACGGTCTTACCCCGCCTCGCCGCAGAGCCGATTCCGCCCCAGGTGCAGGTGTTTTCGCTGCCGGTCCCTCTAACACGGGTGATTGGGGTGGCCGTGTTAGCCGACGCCTTACATACCCCCGCCATTTATGCCTTTTTAGATGTGCTGAAGCCTTGAGGCCAGGGTAATTGTTGGTGGGGTATGGCTTCCCGTAGGGAATGGGGGAGAGTTTTACATTCTGCTACGCACGGGCTCTGCCCTACGTTCTGCTGCTTCCTGCCTGTCGCGATCTCCCAATGATCGCCGGATGCTCACAGAGAATCAAAGTCGGGGGGAGGGGTAACCACTGAAAAATAGCCAATTCTGCGCGCGTTCATCACCAAGGCAAGATTGACATGTTCGAAAAATTGCACCACCCAGGCTACCGTATGAATCCGGCTGGTTTCAAAATAGCGGTACAGGTAGCCTAGCTTTTTCTCCAAGTCGAACCGCACCATCGGACAGGCCAGCAAGAGGTTCAACAGCACCTTGGTGATGGCCATGGCCCCTGATTTATCGATGTACTGCTGAAACCGCAGCACATTGGAGGTATTAAAATCTGGCAGAAAAACCGCATCAAGCAGGCGGGTAAATAGGTTGATCACCGTGCTAACCGCCATCACAGCTTGTTCGTCGATAGTGCCCACGGCCCGAAACAAGTCCCGGTGCAGCTTGTCTCTGGTTTGCTGGGGCAGAGGATCAATCAGTGCCCTGAGAAATGTCTGAAGCAAGGGACGACAATGGCTGTATCGGGTCGATGGTTGAATTCGATCGTCTAGGGCTAAGGATTGGCGCCGTTGACGGGGATGGTACTCAATCAGCCCCTGCTCGAACTCGGCTTTGGGCAATCGGGTAGGGTTGACCAGGTTGGTAGCACCCTGTAACCGCAGGCGACGGTACTCCCCCACCGCTCGAAACATATCCTCTAACTTGGTGGCCTGTTTGTACCCCAGACCACTCTGCCGGGGATCGTCATAGGCTCCTTGCTCCAGTTCTTCAATGTCTGGGGTGCGGGTCGTCGAGCAATAAAGGTAGAAATAGTCGGCCAGATAATCGGCCAAGATGTCGCGATCGCCCTGGGGTTGAGCCCGCCGCTGACCGTAGACCCCCAGCCGCATCTGCCGATGCAGACAGTCGCTGTAATCTCCCTGGCTAAACGCTTGCAACTGCCGACGCAGTAAGCGGGTTAATGGATCCTGAGCGGCCGGATCAGGTAAGGTGGTAAGCCGGGCAATTAGTTGCTCCAGGTAAGGCATCATTTCGCTATCTAGATGCCAGGGGTTACAAATGGTATAGAACGAGCGATTCAGGAAGCGTAGTCCCTCGTCCTGCTTAAACCCATCGGAGCGAATAATGTCGTCTAGGCAGGCTATGACATCGGGTCGCCCTACTGCAATCCGCTGACACAGCAAGTCATAAAAGGCATCAAGGGCTTGCTGGGGAGGAACATGACGGGCCAACCCACCGATGTAGTCATAAACGGTGTCTTTGGACTGGTCGAGGTGTTTAATTGTCATACCCAACCCCCTATAGGTGGGATAGAGCTGAATCAATACTCAGACGATCAAGCTTGAATGCAGTTCTATCGACTAGAATAGCAGACTCCATCGAAGTAGTACAAAATTATGTGCTGAGGGTGACTATATCTACTCATGAAGTCGCCTATCTTGCATGCCTTCTCTGATAGCGGCCCCGATTGCCGCATTAAACGGGGTGCTTTTACCCTGACAAACGGCTTAAACGGCCGCGCCATAGTTGCGCCAGTAGGCTTGCTCAGGGGCTGTTAGGCCCTGGCATCCCCCAAGATTAATTGGCTCAGCAGGGTCGGCCCTGGGGGGATGGGCTGTCAGTTCCCAACAAATTTGCTGGGCGTTTACATCCCAAATTCTGGCCGTGTGGGGCTGGTTTGGTCGTTTGGTTCCCAGGGTGAGTAGCCACTGGCCATCATTACTGAGGGCGATGGCGTGAATTAAATCCCTGTCGTTGATCGCCGTACTTTGGTTGAGGGTAGCCATTGCCCTGATTTCGATCGCCTCGGGATTTCGAGTGGCCAGGTAGTCCCCATTAGGGCTGAACTGCAATAGGGTAATCTGCTGCTGGCTGGGGAGGGGTTGGGTCGTACCATCTGCCCAGCGCAGTAGCCATTCACTGCCGACATAGGCAGCGGCTACGGGCTGGCTATATTGCCAGGTGAGGCCAAAGAAAATATAGCGCTCGGGCCGAATTTCCCAAGGTTCTGAGTCAGGGTCACACAGGTTCCATACTAAAATGCGATCGCCATAGCCACGGCTGACCAATTGATCGCTATAGGGCTCTGGGTTGGCCACCACCTCTTGCACCCGACCGGCATGGCGGCGCAGCTCACGGGTTTGATCCGTCAGCTCAGACCACAGGACAATCCCGCCATCTTGTAGCCCCACCGCCACATAGTCATCCCGACAACAAGTGAGGCTAGTCACTGGGGCAGTTACCGTCATCACTGGGACCGGTTGACTCTGGACATCCCCCAGCCACCAGCGGTAGACCTGGTGCCCCACCACAATTGCCACCATGTCGGCTCCCCCAAAGGCCAACTTGGCCACCCTGGGGGCATGGTCTCCCCTGGGCAGTTGAGCAAATCGGTAAAGCTCAAAGCCATGGCCACGGCGCTGCCAGCAGAGTAGCCGCCCGTCTTGATCACCAATGGCCACGGTTTGTCCATCGGGGGCGATCGCCGCCGCCAAAGCCCCATGGAGAGGCAGGGGTAACACGGTATGCTCAAGCTCGCAGTCGGTCAGGTTCATCCCCTGGGGGTTAGCCATTCCCAGATCGGCATGGCTAATGGTTAGCCCCTGTAAGTTAAGGTCAGCTAAGGGCACTTGCAGGGCCGCTGCCATGTTGAGCAACGTGCCGACAGTATAGGGGTGGCCCAGGTGGGGTTGAGCACGAGACTTGGCCAGCATAGCGTTGAGCTTGTCTTTGCGGTATTGGATGGTCCAAGATTGACGATGGATCTCTGCTAGGTGGTCGGCCAAGGGGTAAAGCACATACTGCCATTGTCGTCGCCGTCGCCAAAACGGGGCTTGGGGCAGGACCAAGGGGTGGTTCCCTAAAAGCTGAATGTCTTCGTTATGGAGGGCAATGGCTAGGCGCTTAGAGAGATAGTGCTGTGTCACATGGCACAACCACTCAATGTGAATGAAATAGGCTCCGGCCGCATCCACATCAATGAAGCCCCGGGTCCGCAAGGACTGAATGACCGACCGCCACGATCTCGTCTCTGGACCTGGGGGGCCGGGGGCATGAGACTGCCGACTAATGACTACGTCAGGATAGAGTAGTAGCCACCCCATCAACTGACGTTCAGTCTCGGTAAGGTCCTTCCAAGCATCCATCCAGAGCTGATCATCGGCATCAGCCGTTGCCAGGGGATAGCGCAGAAACTCGGTTAGGCTGCGATCGCCCAAGGTCAAAATTTTGTGGGCGGCCGCCACCAATACCCCAGGGCTATAGCCACAGAACTGGGCCAGTTGGCTCAATTGCGATGGGGGATAATCCCTGAGTCCCCGCTGCTCTAACAAGGCGATCGCAGCCCGAGCTGCTATCCCCTGCAAGGGATAGTGGAATAGCATATCGTGGCTGGTGCGCAAGCATTGGGGGGGGACCCGACAGACTAACAGCACACAACTGCGCCAGCTGTGCCGGTCTAACAAAATGCGCAACCACTGCTCATAGCCCGTGGACTCCGGTTTAAAGCGCCCCCCTAGGGCCTCCGGTTGGTGGAGTACCTCTGTTTTTTCAATCACCAGTAGCAGTTTGCGGGTTTCCAGCAGGTGCATTAAACCAGCGGTGGCCGTGAGGCTGGTTGACGAATGGGCTATTCCCAGATAGTTGATTACCTGCTGGTATAGATCATCAAGGGTGGGCAGGGTGCTGGCATGGCACCAGATCAGGGCTTCAAAGGTTTCCACCGTTTGCAATTGCTGACAAAGGCGACTGACTAGGTAGGTTTTACCAATCCGGGGGGGACCTGACAGACACAGCAGACGACGGCCTTCCACATTGAACGCGTCGAGCAACCGTTGCAGGTCTGATTCACGACCGAATAGCGGATCCTGCTTAAGGGCAATTTCCCGTTCATACCAGTCCCGCACCACCTGTCCACAGGTGGCTTTTTTAACCCGGCGACCCAGGACAGCCTGAACCAGGCCAAACAGTTTAGAACCTGCATCTCGTAAAGAGTTGGCTGTATACCCGTTCTGCGCTGCCATGTCTTTGTATTTGCAACGGGGGTTAAGCAAACAGGCGATCAACACGGCTCTCTGGGAATCGGTTAGTCCCGTCTGACCCTGATTGAGTAAATGTTGGCTAAATCGATTAATAATGTCTTCAATGTCTGGCTCCATAAGGCTCGGGTAGATGCATCTGCCCTAATTTAAAGCCAAGCTGCCTTAAATTTCCTTTCAGGAAACTGACATTGAACTGGCATTGAACAGATACTTATTAGCCAAAAACTGATTTTTGAGACCCTAAACTTGCAAAAACTGACAACCTACGCCAGAAAGTGTATCGCAGACTACACAAAAGTCTATGGAAGATGGCTGATAAATCGGCTACAAGGTACCGGCTAATTCGTGACCATAGGTTCAAAGCTCATCTGATGAGGACGAGCAGATTTTTCTGAAAACGTCTGGAGCGATGCCATGACCCTGTTCACTTCTACCACGAACTCTGGGATCCCGACTAATCATTCAGCCCAGTCTTTAGCTGACGGTTGGCCTTCGTCTACCATGGTCAGCCACGCTGCTTACATTACATGCGATGTGCTACCGGGTAAAGGGGGGCGGTTGCACTACCTTTCCACCGAGTGGGGAGCCTATGCCGTAGACAACAGCTTTATTGCAGCGGGTACTCTGGTCAAGCCAATTTTGCGGCAGGGCAACACCTGGTTAGTGGCCGCCCTCAATCAAACCCCGCCCCAACAAGTCGCTTGAGGGGGAGGTGTAACCGATGAGACGACCCATTTCCCGCTATGACATAGTACTACGACTGTTGGGGGCGATCGCTAAAGGCCTGTTTATCGCCATGTTTAGCTGTACCGTGCTGGTCATCGTCGCAGCTCTTTTGGGGGCTGCGGCCCCAGCTTGGGAGGTATACACCTGGGTTTGGTCAGTCTGCTGGCGCACGGGCCTGATGATTTTGGCGCTGATTGCAGTAGTCACCATGCTGGACAGCTGGCAATGACTGGGGGAGCGTTTACCGCTCGGTGGCTTGATCGCCCTGCTGGGGATGCGATCGCGTCAGCAAATACACCAAGCTATCCACCAGTCGCTCTGGGGCCATTGGCATAATCGCCTGACCATGCATAATGCTCTGGGTCATGATAAAGAAGACGGTTGAGCCCAGCAGTACCCGAGCCGCAGCTTCTGGGTCAGGCAACCCCAGCTCTGAGTGGGCGTTCAGGTAGGCTGTGAGCTGTTCGATCGCCGGTTTGGTTAAATTTTCTACAAACGCCTGGGCCAACTGCGGAAACCGTCCTGACTCTCCAGCCATCAGGCGCAGAAAGTTTTGGTAGTCCATATCTTGGAGTTCAGTTTCAATCGCATTGGTGGCCAGTCGCCGAATCACCTCGGCGGGTTCCCCTTGCCAATTGTGCTGACCCATCACCTGTTGGCACCGGGTTTGGGCCACGTATTTAACCAGGGCCTGAAACAGGCCTTCTTTATCTTGAAAGTAGCTATATACCGTAGGTTTCGAGACCCCCGCCGTAGCCGCCACCCTATCCATGCTGGTACCGGCATACCCATGTTGCAGGAACTCTTGCATCGCCCCTTGCAAAATTTGTGCGGCCTTGTCGTTAATTACCGGTGAACTGTGGGGCACGCGCTGGGGTCTCCTGACAATGGTATTAAATATACTCGCACTCTGCCGCCACGTAGGACTAGGCGAGCTTGGGGGTGGACAGCGGACAGTAATGGGGGCACTGGCAATACCTTACCAAACCGTTTAGTGTAGGTTTGCCCTGTACTAGTGGTTGTCCATCCCATGGCCACCGCTAAATCAGATCCTTCCCAGGGTAAAGTGGATTCTGGAAAATGTCCCCCCCAGGGGTAGACCATGCTTAGCGCCCTAAATCGTGGAGTTGATGAATGGCAGCGGCACATTGGGCCGTCACTCCTTCTAGATCCTGGCGATCGGTCGCCGGGGGCGGTGGAATCGGGGCTCCAATCCGAATTGTCAGGGGCACCGGCCGAGGGATCCACGAACCTGGCTTGAAAATTTGGTGGCTGCCCCAGAGGCTGACAGGCAACAGCGGTACCTGGGCCTTGGCGGCAATCAAGGCGGCCCCAATTTTGGGATCGGGGATGCGCCCATCGGCCGTGCGGGTGCCCTGCAAAAAAATCCCAACGGCCCAGCCTGCATCCAACTGCTTGAGGGCGGCCCGAATAGCGCTGCGATCGGCACTGCCCCGCTTGACCGGATAGGCTCCATAAAGTTGAATTGCCTGGCGCAGCACCGGCACCCCGAACAACTCTTCCTTGGCCATATAGGAAACCGGGCGTCGCACCGCCGCCGACAGCAAGGGGGGATCAAAATCGCTGGCATGGTTGGCCACCACCACCAGTCCTCCCGTTTTGGGCACCTGGTCGGCACCATACACTCGTCCCCGAAAATAGAGCCCCAGCATCGGGCTGACCACCGTCCATTTGAACAGGTGGTACCACAGTAGGTTAATGGGAGGTTCGCGATCGCGGCTCATCTTGGCAATACTATCAAAGGGATATCGATTTAAGGGATATCAACATCCACCTCCCCAGGGCAGGGACAGGGGAGGTGGGCTTAATCGACCAACTGCTGCACCTGGTCCAAGCTGCTCACATTCACCAGGGCCAGATCGCGACAGGTGCGCTTGGCTAATCCCGTCAGCACATTCCCTGGCCCCACTTCCATCAGGGTGTCAATCCCTAGCCCGGGCAGGGCCAGGGTAATTTCGCGCCAGCGCACCGAACCGGTCATTTGCTGGACTAGACGCTGTTTGAGTGTGGCCCCATCGGTGGCTGGGGTGGGGTCAACGTTTGACAACACCGGGACCTGGGCGGTCCCAAAAGTGACCGGCTCTAGCACGGTCTTAAAGGTATTAGCGGCCTTGGCCATTAATGGCGAGTGGAAGGCCCCACTGACATTCAGCTTCACAGCCCGCTTGGCCTTAACCGCGCCGAGCACGGCCTCCACGGCCTCTGGAGTCCCGGAAATGACCACTTGCCCGGGGTTGTTATCGTTGGCCAACACCACCCCCGGCGTGGCCTCAAGCTGAGCTGCCAAATCGTCGGCATCAAACCCCAGCAGGGCGGCCATCATGCCATCCGAGGCCTGGGCCATTAACTCCGCCCGTTGTTTCACCAGGGCCAGTCCGGTAGTAAAGTCAAATACCCCCGCCGCATAAAGCGCCACATACTCGCCTAAACTGTGACCAGCGACCGCCTGGGGCACTAGCCCCTGCTGCTTTAACAGGTCCACCAAAATGCTTTCAATCACGTAGAGACAGGGCTGGGTGTAGCGCGTGTTAGAAACCTGGTCATTGGGGTCCTTCACCACTTCTAACACGGACCAACCCAGTTCTGCCTCAGCCAGGGCAAAGCGCTCTTGGGCCTGGGGCAGGGACGCTAAGTCAGCCCCCATACCGATGGCTTGTGAACCCTGTCCGGGAAACACCCACGCTGTGTTTGTCATACGTCTACCCAACCTCATTGTCTCCCCAGAGGGAAATGCATCAAAATCCTACTGTCTCACAAAATGTTCGCCGCTAACTTACCATGCCAGATCCCTGCCCCAGCAAAAAAGGCGCACTTCACGTGCGCCCTGGGTGTGGTGAGAAAATGTCAATTCCCTGAGCCAGGGGTAGCAGACCAACAGCTGACCACGTCCCCTGGCTCAGGGAGGTGTGGCCCTTAAGGGAGCTGCTTAGCGTCTCCCTTGCCGAACCAGCCCTACTTGTTGGGCTGGGGGGTCATCCGCAGGTAGGGCTTGATTTCCGTAACCCCTTTGGGAAACTTCTTCTTAGCTTCCTCGGTGGGAATGGTCGGTGCCACCACTACATCTTCGCCATCTTTCCAGTCAACCGGGGTGGCTACGCTGTAGTTATCCGTTAACTGTAGAGAATCCAGCACCCGCAGAATTTCTGCAAAGTTGCGCCCAGTGCTGGGGGGATAGGTGATGGTCAGCCGCAGTTGCTTCTTGGGGTCAATGATAAAGACACTGCGCACTGTCACTTTGGCATTGGCCTTGGGGTGAATCATGCCATAGAGGTCAGACACCTTTTTGTCGGCATCGGCGATGATCGGGTAGTTGACCGTAGTGCTCTGGGTTTCGTTAATATCGCTAATCCACCCCTGGTGCGACTCAGCGCTGTCAACGCTGAGGGCAATCACCTTAGCGTTACGCTTTTCAAATTCGCCCTTGAGCTTAGCCACGCTGCCCAATTCGGTGGTGCAAACGGGGGTGTAGTCAGCCGGGTGGGAAAACAGAACTACCCAGCTGTCGCCAGCCCAATCGAAAAAATCAATCTCACCCTCGCTGGTTTGCTGGGTAAAGTTAGGAACCTGATCGCCCAGTTGAAGCGCCATATACATCTCCTTGTAGTCTCAACAAAAGCACCTCAGCAGAATGGGGCAACACATATCGCCCAGCATTAGCTGACGCTAATTGTTATTTTCCCACAAACTCCGGTATTCCGGTCGGAGTTTAGAGGATTCTTTTAAGCATTGTATCGAAGAATCTGCTCTCGGACCTGGTCGAGCAGGGCGTTGTCGGCGATCAGTTGTTCATCGTAGCTGGATTGCCAGACTGGTTGGCCCAACTGGTTGCGCCTGAGGTTAATCCGTTTGGCGGCGGCCGCCTTAAAACTAGCAATAAAGGATGAGAGCAACCAGGGCTTTTGATGGGCTAACCCCTCTGGCTGACGGGTTAAAGCTGGTTGCAAAAAAACAACCCCCCGCAGACCATTGGGGGCTAATGTCCACAGGTCCAGGTCAATGCCCTTGCGGTTTTGGGCTGAGCGCACCCACTCATCTGCCACAATTTGGCCATAGTCGTTGGGGTAAAAGCAGCCTTGACGATAATCACCGAGCAGGGGCTGCTGCTGCTGCATCGAAAGCCGAATCAGATAGGCTTTGGCTTCGGGCCTAATAGTCATGGCAGTTAACCCTGAAGCAACGGTAGTCCTGTAGAAGCTGCACACACCCATTAGCGCTCAATTTGAACATTGCAAGCTAGCTTAGGATGCCCAGCCCTAGAGAAAACCGATCACAACCACCAGGGGGTTATCGCGCTTTTTGCCATAGTTTGATGGTCTTGTCGGCACTGGCGCTAGCCAAGAGTTTGCCGCTGCCATGGATGGCAACGCTGTGCACCGGGTTGATGTGGGCAGACAGGGTCTGCTGTAGGCTACCCTGCTGCAGTTGCCAAATTCGGAGGGTGCCATCGCTGCTACCGCTGAGCAGGGTTTGACCGTCGGGGAAGAAACTAACCGCATTCACCTCTTGGGTGTGGCCCCGAAAAACATGCACCAAATCCCCATTGGTCATATTCCAAAGGCGGACGGTGCGATCTTTGCTAGCGCTAGCCAACCAGCGACCATCGGGGCTGATGGCGACCCGGTTAACCGTGTTGGTATGGCCAGCCAGGACTTTAACAATGGCAGCGGTGTTGATATTCCAAAAATAGATTTTATTATCAAGGCCACCGCTCACTAGCAGTTGATCTTGCTGGGCTAGGGCCACCGTTTTCACCATGCCCGATGTGCCACCCAGGGTTTTAATTAAATTACCTTTGTCCAGACTCCAGAGTTTCAGGGTGCCGTCTTCGCTACCACTGGCCAAGATATAACCCTGCCTACCAATGGCCACAGCCGTTACATCGCGCAAATGCCCTGTTAGGGTGTGCAGGGGCGACCCTTCTAGCATATTCCATACGCGGACCACCGCATCATCGCCACAGCTGGCAAGCACCTGTCCACCGCTGCTAATGGCCACGTCGTTGACCCCGCGCGCATGGCCATGGAGGGAGTAAAGGGTTTGCCCCGTCTGCCAGTTCCATACCCGCACGGTGTCGTCTAGGCTGCCGCTGGCTAATGTCGGCAGGCGGGGATTAAAGGCTACGGCCATCACCCAAGACTGGTGGCCCGTCAGCTCTTTGACCGACTGCCACCCTGTTGATAGCCCTGGTGACTGGGAGCGTGCCCCCCCCGTAGAGGACCGTGCTTTACCCTGGGGGTTGCCCGTAGACCGACGCCCTGACGACCGGCTCCCCTGGGAAGGGGTTGGTGGTGAGGCCGGGGGAGCCCCCTGGGGTGGTTTAGAGGGAGGCGTGCGCGGTGGGGCCGTAGGGGGCAGACTATCCCTGGGGCCACTGATGGGGGGCTGTAAATTGGTAAACAGGCTATCTTGTTTGAGGCTGGAGGACCAGCCCGGCACTGCCCCTTCCAATTTGGGCAGGCGTTGAAGATCACGGATCACATCCTGGGCGGTTTGGTAGCGATCGCTCACCAGATCCTGGGTCATGCGGTTCAGCACCTCAGCTAAACCTTCATTGATTGTGCGCCCGGCCTCCTGCAAGTGCTCTTGCCACATCCAGCGACCCTCCAGGGGGCTATAGAGGTCTTCGGGCTTACAGCCAGTGAGTAAGTGTAGACAGGTGGCCCCCAGACTATACAAATCACTGGAAGGGTAAGCCTGCCCACTGCGCAATTGCTCAATCGGCGAATAGCCTTCGGTGCCAATGCGAGTGCCGGCTTCGTAGGCGATCGCCTCGCCAAATTGCTTGGCAACTCCGAAGTCAATCAGCACCGGCTTTTGGTCCACCTTCTGGCGAATGATATTGGTGGGGGTGATATCCCGATGGATTACCCCTCGGTTGTGGATAAACTGCAGCACCGGCAGCAAGTCCTCCAACAACAGCCGCACGGCATTTTCACTGTAGGGGGACTGGCTGTAGAGCTCCTGGTACAGGGTTTGCCCCTGGATCATTTGCTGCACCAGGTAAAGGTATTTTCCCTGCTCGAAGTAGGCCAAAAGGGTGGGAATTTGCGGGTGTTCTCCCAGTTCGTTTAACCGCAGGGCTTCCTGTTCAAACAGTTGCACCGCCTTGAGGAACGACTTGGTCCCCTGGGCTTGGGGGGCAAACTGCTTGATCACACAGCGATTATTGAGGCGGTCGGTGTCGAGGGCGAAATAGGTACGGCCAAATCCGCCGCGGCCAATCAACTTCACAGGCCGGTAGCGACCCCGTAGCCGTGGCTGTAATGGCTGGCCACAACTGGGACAAGCCGGTGCCTGGGTAGCATGGTTTGGCTGGGGGCAATGGGGATTAAGGCAGCAAATCATCACGGCGGTAGACCGAATGCAGGGAACCACGCGGACTGACCGGAGGGCAATCACACCGGGGCAGCGATCGAAGCAGACACGAACCAGGACCAGGGGCTGAGTCACCTCCTCGGCCTCAGGCCGGTTGTGCTACAAGACAAGGATGCGATCGCCAGTTACCCTTGCCTGAACACACAGGTGCTGCCATCGCCTCAGCCCATGCCTTCAGTTTAGGGGACAGGTAGGCAAAAAACTGATTTTGCCACGGGGGCTTTGGTCTGGGTTAGTAGCATTTCGTAACAATCATGCCCGCAGCCACTCAGGGAAAAAACCTTCTGCGGTATGGTGAGAAACAGTCCTGCTACTACTAGCCTGCCTGCCATGACCCTGGCTCAGCCACCCCATAAAAAAGCCAAGGCTCTGCGTCCTGGAGCCCCCCGCCCCGCCAAAGAACTCTGTAGCGAGTGCGGGTTTTGCGACACCTATTACATCCACTATGTGAAAGAAGCCTGCGCCTTTCTGAATCAGCAGTTTCCCACCCTAGAGCAGCAAACCCACGGCCGCAGCCGCGACCTGGAGCATGATGACGACCTGTACTTTGGGGTGCACCAGGATATGGTAGCGGCCCGCAAGCAGCAGCCCATTGACGGGGCTCAGTGGACGGGTATCGTCAGCACCATCGCCATTGCCATGCTCACCCAGGGCAAAGTCGAAGGGGTGGTCTGTGTGCAAAATTCAGACCAGGATCGATTTCAGCCCCAGCCGATTCTGGCCACTACCCCCGAAGAAATTCTCGCAGCCCGGGTGAATAAGCCCACCCTCTCCCCCAACCTGTCGGTGCTAGAGCAGGTGGAACAATCCGGCATGAAGCGGCTGCTGGTGATTGGGGTGGGTTGCCAAATTCAGGCCCTACGGGCGGTGGAGGATAAATTAGGCCTGGATCAACTCTATGTGTTAGGCACCCCCTGCGTGGACAATGTCACCCGGGCTGGGCTCCAGAAATTTTTGGAGACCACCAGCCGTTCCCCCGACACCGTCGTGCACTATGAATTCATGCAAGACTTTCGGGTGCACTTTAAGCATGAAGACGGCTCCACCGAAACGGTGCCCTTCTTTGGGCTCAAAACTAACCAGCTGAAAGACGTCTTTGCCCCCTCCTGTATGAGCTGCTTTGACTATGTCAATGGCCTGGCCGATCTGGTCGTGGGCTATATGGGAGCCCCCTTCGGTTGGCAGTGGATTGTCGTCCGTAACGATCGCGGTCAGGAGATGCTCGACCTGGTGATGGACCAACTGGATACCCAACCGGTGATGTCCCAGGGCGATCGCCACCAGGCGGTACAGCAGAGCATTCCTGCCTACGATAAAGCGGTCACCCTACCCATGTGGGCCGCCAAACTGATGGGGGTGGTGATCGAACGGATTGGCCCCAAAGGGCTGGAGTATGCCCGGTTTTCCATTGATTCTCACTTCACCCGCAACTATCTCTACGTCAGGCGCAACTTTCCGGAAAAGCTGGCCGCCCATGTGCCAGAGTTTGCGAAGCGAATTGTGGGGCAGTACAAGCTGCCAGACCGCTAGAGCCTTGGTACCGCAGGCCGGGCCTAACCTATCCGCTGCACATAGAAGAACGCCGCCTGAAACAGACCAATCGTAAATCCCAGAATTCCCCCCAGGTTAACGATCGCCTGTAGTTCGTTGCGGACAATGCCCTGAATCGCCATTTCCAGTTCTCGGGGAGAGGTGCTCCGCACCCGGTCAATAATCACCTGATCGATGTCCAAAATCGGAATAATCTGAGCTACTAGAGATTCCAGATCCCGCTCTAGATAGCGCTCTAGAATCAGCGCCAGTTCTTCACTTACAGGATCCAGAGATTGGGTGATTACTGCTGAATTTTGCAATCGGTTGAGCAGTTGGGTGGCCAGCAGTTCCCAGTTCACGGAGTTCCCCAGCCCCCGCACAAACTCAGGGCCTAGGGTCTGAATGTAGCCCTGCACCGACTCCCGCAGGTTTTGCCGAATTTGGCGCACTGTCGCCACCGGCAAATTTTGCAGTGACACCTGCTGCAGCCAGGTTTTTAAGCGCAGCTTGATCTGCAGGGCGGTGATTAACTCGGCAATGCGGGCATTGCTCACCTCTCGTTCATCCAGGCAAAAGGTGCGCAGGCGGCTCAGGGCGTTGCGCACCCCAAACAGGTTGGCCACCACCCAGTAGGTGCCGCTGGTGCGCTCCCGGAAAATGGTGTCGATCACTTGAATGTTGCGATCGCTCAAAAACTCAATCACCAGCTGCCGTACCTTATCTGGGGGAAACACGCCAGTCAACATCCAGGTGGCAATTTGGTCCGCCTGGGCCGGGGTAAAGGTAAAGTCCACCAGCACTTGGTCAAACAGTTGATTCAGCTGAGGCTCTAAAAAGTCATCCCGCCGGGCCCAGACCCGAATCAGCCGGGGCAAGGATTTACCAAACAAATCTTGCAAGATCGCCCCGGCAATATTGGCCGTGCGCTGTTGGGCCCGATGTTGCACCTGCTCTAGAGCCAACTGCAACAACCACTTGATGGCGGCCTGGGTGCGTTCCGTTTGTAGCAGCCGCCGAGCCAGGTTTTGCAGCTCCTCAGGGGTGAGCAACGAGCCCATAATCGTGTCGGAAATTCGCTGGGCTAGCCGTTCCTGGTTGCTGGGAATCAACCCTGGGGTAAACGGCACTCGCTGTTTGCCCAGGTAAATAGGGCGATAGGGACGAAACAGCATCTTGATAGCGATGTCATTGGTGCAGTAGCCAATCACACCACCAATCACAGGCGGAGCCGCCAGTAGGGCCAGGTCAGACCAGTTCATGGCCATGGCTAACCACCAACACCCCCATGAGACCACCGGTAATGGGATAATGCACCGCCTGGGTAAAGCCCGCCTGCCGAGCCAGGGCCACCTGCTCTGGCCCCACCGGGAAGCGATCTAGACTGGGGGCAATGTAGGCATATTCATCGGTCAGGCCCATTTGGCGCGCCATGGGAACCACCACCGTGTCTAAATACCACTGCTGAAACTGCGCTATCCAGCCCTCCTGCGGTCGATGAAAGTCAAGGATAGCCGCTTTGGCCCCAGGCTTGAGCACCCGCCGCAGTTCCGCTAGTCCCTGAGGAATGTCGGTTAGGTTACGTAGGCCATAGCCCATGGTGGCAGCGTCAAAGGTGTGATCGGCAAAGGGCAAGTCCAGGGCGTCCCCTAAGGTCCAGTGGATGGGACAGACGGGTGGCTGCCGTTGACTGCGATCGCGGGCTGCGGCCAGTAACTCTGCCGAAAAATCGACCCCATATACGCGGCCGGTTGGTCCCACCTGCCGGGCCAGCATGATCGCCAAATCACCACTGCCACAGCACAGGTCTAAGCCCGTATCCCCGGCTTTGGCCCCACTCCAGCGCACCGCCATGCGCTTCCACACCTGATGTAGCCCCAGACTCAACTGCTGGTTCAGGTCGTCATAGACCGGCGCAATCCGGTTAAAGATGGCTTGGACCTCAGTCGCCGTTGGGGTAACGGTTGGCGGTGATGGTTGCACAAATCCCACGGTCAGGCATCATAGACAAGTCAGTCTTTACTGTAGCGCCGTCGGGGGACGTCAACCAGGGCAAAGTGTCATGTTCGTTACACAGCACTTTCGTTACACAGCACTGAGCTCGATGATGTTGCCATCGGGGTCTTGGGTGAACAGGGCCGCCCGCCCGGACGCACTGGCCTGCACCGGACACCCGGCTTCTACCAGGGCCGCTTTCGCCATCTCCAGGTCAGCAACCGCCAGGGCGAGGTGACCATTGCGCCCCCATTTGTCCGGATTGTGCATCTGGTACTGGTGGCCCTGGGCCACAATCAGGTGAATTTGAAAATGGCCCAGCTGGTACCAGACCCCCGGAAACCCTAGCGATCGCTCCGCCTGCGGTAACCCCAGCACATCGCCATAGAACCACTGGGCCTGGTCGAGGTCGCTGACGTTGATCGCCACATGTAAAGGTGTTGTTACAATCATGGTCTTAACCCACAACTCACCTTTAAACCATAACGGGGTCGATGACTCGACACTATTAAACCGCTAAAGAGTCCGCCGCTAAGGAGGTTTCCCAGACAGAACCTTCCCGCCTTAAGCTACTGATCATCGCTCCCGTAGATTGGGCATGACTCACCACTGGGGAGAACGTTGCCCAGAAGTTCTCTAAAGCAGCGTATTCCGATAATCCTCAAGCAAAGTCAACACCTGTACCAGCCGACGCTGGTTTTCGGCAGAGGTATCTGCCAGGTAGCTCAGGAGTGCAAGATCTGGTTCAACTTCGATTCGAGCTCGGCGAGCTGCTTGTTCTTGTTCCTCAGCTCTTCGATTTGCTGCTGCTCGCTCTTGAGCCATGCTTCGTTGTTCTTCTTCCTCTCTTCGTTGCTCTTCCTCAGCTCTTCGTTGTACTTCCTCAGTTTGGCGTTGTGATGCTTCAGCCAGGCGGTTTGTTTCTCGATTTCGACGGTCCCACGCTGCGCACGGGCTTCGCCCTACAATGCCGAAATTAGCCATCGCAGCCAGGAGGGCCGCCACAGTGAGTCGGCTACTCCAGACTCGGGGGTTGGCGATGAGGCCGAGGACAGTGAAGTCTTGTGCATCGCCCCTAAACCGTCATAATATCTTTCTCTTTAGCGGCCAGGGCATCGTCTACCTTAGCCGTGTACTGATCCGTCAGCCTTTGAATTTCATCCTGGGCATCCCGGGACTCGTCTTCAGAGATATCGCTGGCTTTCTCTAGCTTTTTCACCGCATCAATGGCGCTGCGGCGATGGTTACGGATGGATACTCGCCCCTCTTCGGCAATTTTGCCAGCGGTTTTGACAAACTCTTTGCGGCGCTCGCTGGTCAGGGGAGGAATGTTCAGGCGCACCACTTTGCCGTCGTTGTTGGGGGTGAGCCCCACGTCAGACATGGAAATCGCCTTTTCGATGTTGGTCAGGCTGCTAGCGTCAAAGGGCTGAATCATCAGCGTGCTGGCATCGGGGGTAGAAATGTTGGCGATGGTTTTCAGCGGAGTGGCGGCCCCATAGTAGTCCACTTCGATGCGATCCAGCAGGGAAGCATTGGCCCGGCCAGTGCGAATCGTATTAAAGTTGCGCTGGGTCGCCTCAATGGACTTCTGCATCTGGTCTTCGGTTTCGAGCAAAATTTCGTCAACTGACATTACAAGCCTCTCCTACAAGGGTGCCGATGGACTCTCCCGTCAGTGCCCGCTTAATGTTTCCGGGCACAGACAGGTCAAATACCATGATAGGGATGTTGTTATCTTTGCACAGGGCGATCGCAGTACTGTCCATTACCTTCAGATCATGCTGGAGCACATGGCCATAGGTAAGGGTGCGATAGCGCTTGGCATCCGGGTTAATTTTAGGATCAGAATCGTAGACGCCGTCAACCTTAGTGGCTTTAAATACCACTTCGGCATTAATTTCGGCGGCCCGCAGGGCAGCGGTGGTATCAGTGGTGAAGAAGGGATTGCCAGAGCCGGCCCCAAAAATAACCACCCGGTTTTTTTCCAGGTGGCGAATGGCGCGGCGGCGAATGTAAGGTTCGGCCACTTCCTGCATGGCGATCGCCGTTTGGACCCGAGTCGGCACCCCTGTACGTTCCAGGCAATCTTGCAGGGTCATGGCGTTCATGACGGTGGCAATCATGCCGATGTAGTCGGCGGTGGCCCGGTCCATACCGCTGGCCGAGCCCTTAATGCCACGAAAAATGTTGCCAGCTCCCACCACAATGGCAATCTCAATACCCGATTGCACTACCTCGGCAATTTCGGTGGCAATGGTTTCCACTACGTTAGGATCAATACCATAGGCCAGGTCGCCCATGAGGGCTTCACCACTTAGCTTAAGAAGTACGCGTTTATAGACGGTATCCATAGGAAACTGGTGTAGTAAGGTCTAAAAGTTCCATCCCACTATACCGAGTTCCCTAGCCATGGTGGCGACTACGCTAACGCAAATTGGATTGGTAATCGCCTGGCTTGGCCTGGTGGGCGGAATCGCAGAAGGGCTCCGGCGTACCACTGCCCTGGGGACTGAAATTACCCGCAAGATTGTTCATATTGGCGCAGGCCAGGTGATTCTTCTGGCCTGGTGGCTTCATACCCCCACCTGGATGGGCATCACCGCCTCAGTAATTTTTAGTGGCGTGGCCTTGCTGTCCTACCGGTTGCCCATTTTGCCAGGAATTAACGGCGTCGGGCGGCACAGCTTAGGAACGTTTTTCTATGCCATCAGTATCGGGGTATTGACGGCTGCTTTTTGGCCTTTAGACCTGCCCCAATACGCCGCCCTAGGCATTCTGGTGATGACCTGGGGGGATGGCCTGGCGGCCCTGGTGGGGCAAAACGTTGGCCGCCATCCCTACAAAATTTTGGGCAGTCAAAAAAGCGTAGAGGGCAGTCTCACCATGGCCCTGGCCAGTTTTATCGTCAGTGCGCTGGTATTGGGATTTGCGGCGGGCTGGACCCCATCGGTAGGGATGACGGCTGTGGTCGTGGCGATCGCGGCTACGCTCCTGGAAACCCTCTCGTTTTATGGCCTGGACAACCTGACGGTGCCTCTGGGCAGTGCGGTGTTGGCCTATGGGTTGATGGGGTGATGGGGTGTAGACGCGGAGCGGCTTCCCGCAGGGTAG
>NZ_SMDQ01000040.1 GCF_012911975.1 Nodosilinea sp. P-1105
TGCTTCCCCCGATGGCTGGTGCCGTTCTTGGAGATATCGTGAGACCCACAGGTCGGACAGGTCATCTCAATAGCCATGCGCTTGTCTCCCTGGTTATCGTGGTGGCGTAGTCTGATTTTCCTCCGTCCCGTGCATTAATGCACTACCGAAATGGTAATAGGGGTGGATGGGTGGGAAGGGGGTTTCGGGTTTCGGGTTTCAGGATCCCCTCTTGGGAGGGGTAGGGGTGGGTGGGTCGGGGTTTCGGGTTTGCGGTTCTCAATTTTGAATTTTGAATTTTGAATTTTGAATTTTGAATTTTGAATTTTGAATTTTGAATTTTGAATTTTGAACTCTTTGCTCACTTCATTCTGCTGCGCCCGAGCTACGCCCAACGCTTTTCCCTCTTCGTTCTTCGTTCTTCCCTCATGGCCGCTCGGGCTTGACCCAGCAGGCGACCTGGTGCTCGGGGCTAATCGCTTCTAGGGTGGGATCTTCGGTGGTGCAGCGGTCGATGGCATATTGGCAGCGGGGGGCGAAGGGGCAACCCTGGGGGTAGTTGGCCAGGTTAGGGGGCAAGCCAGCGATCGGGCGCAGGCGGGTTTGCTGGGCGGCGTCGAGGCGGGGAATGCTCTGCAGCAGGCCCAGGGTATAGGGGTGGCGGGGATTTGCGTAGAGGTCAAGCAGGGGGGCCTGCTCGACAATTTGACCGGCGTACATCACCAGAATCCGATCGGCGAGCCCTGCCAGTAAGGAGAGATCGTGGGTAATCCAGACTACGGCCATGCCCAGGTCGGCTCGCAGCTCTTTAATCAGCTCCACAATTTGGGCTTGAATGGTGACATCTAAGGCGGTGGTGGGTTCGTCGGCGATCAGTAGCTTGGGGTTGCAGGCCAGGCCCATGGCAATCATCACCCGTTGCCGCATGCCCCCAGAAAATTGGTGGGGGTAAGCGTTGATTCGCTGGGCGGCGTTGGGGATGTGTACCCGCTGCAGGAGATGAATGGCATGGGCCTTGGCGTCAGCGGAGCTTAAATTGGTATGGCGACGGATGGCTTCTACCAGTTGTTTACCAATCCGCAACACCGGATTCAGGGAAGACAGCGGATCTTGAAAAATCATTGCCATCTGGTTGCCGCGAATCTGCCGCAATTGCTCAAGGGGGAGCTTCAGCAGATCTTGCCCCTCAAAGTACACCTGGCCACTGACAATTTGGCCGGGGGGAGAGGGCACCAGCCCCATCACCGAGAGCATGGTGATACTTTTGCCCGACCCCGATTCCCCCACAATGCCGACGGTTTCCCCGGGGTTGACCTGAAAGGAGACCTGGTTGACGGCTTTGACCGTGGCCGCTTTGGTGACAAAGTGGGTGCTCAGGTTTTCCACAGACAGTAATGGGGGCATAGGCACAGGTTAAGCAGGTTAGGACTGGCGCTGCTGGGGATCGAGGGCGGCCCGCAGGCCATCCCCCAGCAGGTTAAAACCCAGGACGCTAACGGCGATCGCCAGGCCTGGAAAGGTGGTAATCCAGGGAGCACGGCGGAAATAGTCCCGCCCGGCGGCCAGGATCGCCCCCCATTCGGGGGAAGGGGGTTGAGCCCCCAGCCCCAGAAACGACAGGGCCGAAGCCGATAGCACTGCCACCGATACCCCCACCGTGGCCACCACAATGATCGGCGACAGAATGTTGGGAAACAGGTGACGGAAAATTAGCCGACCATGGCGAGCCCCGAGGGTTTTGGCGGCCCGGAAGTACTCTTTGTTTTTCTCGACCAGCACCGCCCCGTAGGTGATACGGGCATAGTAGGGAATGGAGCTGATGCCCACCGCAATCACCGCATTGCGCAGGCTCGGCCCCAGCACCGCCACCGTGGCCAGGGCGATCAGCGTTTCTGTGAAGGAAAACAGCACATCCATGGCGCGCATCAGGATGTTGCCCAGCCAGCCCTCGGTGTAGCCAGCCACCAGGCCCACCACCACCCCGACAGTCATGGAAATGCCGACGGCCACCAGGCCGATCATCAGGGTAAGACGGCTGCCGTAAACAACTCGGCTAAATAGGTCGCGGCCAAAGTTGTCGGTGCCAAACCAGTGTTCGGCACTGGGAGGCGATAGGGCGGGGCCGACGTTCATCTGGCTGGGCTCAAAGGGGGCGATCGCCGGGGCAAAGATGGCCACCGCAAACAGCAGGAGCAAAATCACGGCACCGACCTTGGCCCCTGGGCTGCGCAACAGGGCCTGCAAAAACTGCCCCAGCCGCTGGGCGCGGGACGGGGGAGTGATGGCTTCCAGGGACTGATCGGCGACCATTGCTGGCTTTAAGTTGGCCATAGTTACTTGTAGGTAATGCGAGGATCAATCCAGACGTAGAGCAGGTCGAGCACCATAGAGACCACCACCACGACCGTGGCAAAGATCAAAATAAACCCCTGGATGGTGGGGTAGTCCCGCTGAAAGATGGACTGAATCGCCAGGCGACCAATGCCGTTCCAGGCAAACACGTTTTCCACCACGATCGCGCCCCCCATCATATAAGTGAACTGTAACCCCAGCATGTTCACTACGTTGACCAGCCCATTGCGCAGGGCATGGCGAGACAGCACTGTTCCCTCTTTCAACCCCTTGGCCCGGGCCGTGCGCATGTAGTCCTGGGTGAGCACATCAATCATCGAAGACCGGGTCAGCCGCGACACCGATGCTGCATTGGCCAGCCCCAGGGTGATGGCAGGTAAAATCAAATTGCGCAGGCTGGTGCCCGACACCGGCAACCAGCCCAACTGCATGGAAAAGATATACATCAACATCAGCCCCAGCCAGAAGCTGGGCACCGAAATCCCCAAAATTGCCGCCGTCATCAGGGTGCTGTCGATCCAGGTGTCCCGCTTGTAGGCCGCAAAAAACCCTGCCGTCACCCCCACTACAATGGTGACCACCAGACTGGCGGTGGTCAGCAACAGGGTATTGGGCAACCGCACCAGCAGCAAATCCAGTACGGGCTGATTGCCGCGAATGGTGGTGCCAAAGTCCCCCTGCAAAATTCGCCCCATATACATAATGTATTGCTCGTAAATGGGGCGATCGAGCCCCAGGTTGCGGCGAATCTGCTCCAGTTGTTCCGGGGTGGTGGACTGGGACTGGGCATACATGATCTGCACCGGGTCCCCCGGTACCAGGTGGATCAACAGGGTAACTGCGATCGTGGTGATCCAGATGGTGAAAATGCCGCTGAGCAGGCGTTTAAAGAAGTAGCGGGTCATAAACAGGGGGTAAAAATCGCGATCGCGTCCAGCAGCGTCTGACTTAGGCCGTCGTCTACTGGCTGGGGAAATCCTAAAAGGACTTCCCCAGCCAAATTGTATCTACTGCAACCGCACATCATTGAACAAGGGGCGGTTAAACGGACCCACCTTGTAGCCCTCCACCTCGGTGCGGGTGGCATAGACCCACAGAGAGCCGGGGGTATAGAGGGGCACATGCACTGCATTGTCCAGCAGATAGGCCATGGCCTCCTCCACCGCCTCTCGCCGCTCATCGGTGTCAATGGTGGTGCGGGTGGCTTGCAGCAGCTCGTCTAGCTCCTCGCTTTGGTAGCCGCTGTAGGCCCCAGGGGAGTGCCACAGCTGGTGCAGAATGTCGGGGTCAAACCAGGCCCAGTCCATCATGTCGAAGGTGCTGGTGCCCGTGGTGCGCTCATTTTCCTGTTTCACCCGGGCGTTCAGGCTGCCAATGTCCATGGTTTCGATGCTGGCGTCAATCCCCACCTCCGCCAGCTGACTTTGGAACACCTGCACCATGTTTTCCCGGTTGTCCCCGGTGGAGGTCATCAAAATCACCTGCATCGGGTTATCAGGGCCGTAACCCAGTTCCTCTAGCAGTTCCATGGCCTGTTCTGGGTCGTGGTCATAGCCATGGTCGGCACAGAAGTCCTGATCGTTGCCAAACACCCCCCGGCTGATGGGGCATCGCTCCCGCTGCACCAGATCTTCGCCAAAGGACACCTGAATGGCCGCATCCACATCCACGGCGTAGGCCACCGCCTGCCGCGCCCGAATATCGTCAAAGGGAGGGCGAGAAATGGTGAATTCAAAGAAGAAGTTTTGGCCAGTATTTTCAGCCACATGCAGATCCAGGGTGTCGTCATCCCGCACCACGTCGAGATCATCCAGGGGCGGGTTGACAATTAACTGCACCTCGCCAGTTTGCAAGCCCCCCAGGCGCGCCTGGGCTTCGGGAATTTGCCGCACCACCAAGCGATCGAGATAAGGGGCACCAGAATTCTCTACCGGACGGCCAAAGTTTTGATAATCGGGGTTTCTCTCCAGCACAATTTCGTCCCCCCTGGCCCAGTTGACCAGCATCCAGGGGCCTGTACCGATCGCCGTGGAAACCCCAAACTGTCCCTCAGCCTCCTCATTGCTCTCACAAATCATGCTGGCGAAGGGATCTGCCATAAACGATAGAAAGGCCCCAAAGGGCTGCTCAAAGTTGAATTCTACCGTCAGGTCATCAACCACATTTACCTCAGAAATCGGCCCCCAGGCCCCAGCGGTCACACTGGGGTTGCTGTCATCGAGGGCGCGATCGGCGGTGTATTTGACGTCGTTAGCATCAAAGGGGGTGCCATCGTGGCAGGTAATCCCCTCATTCAGCAAAAATGTCACAGACTGGCCGTCTTCACTCATCTCCCACTCCTGGGCCAGGTTGGGCACAATGTCCCCATCGTCGTCAAAGGCCAAGAGGGTGTCGTAAAGCTGGTCAAAAATCTGCCAGGACAGGGTAGTGGTCGTGCGGTGAGGATCCAAAGAATCCGCATCTCCATAGCGAGCCCACACCAGGGTTCCCCCCTCAGGGGCCTCTCCAGTGGCGTCAGGATCAGGGGTTGTGGTGGTCTCTGGTGTGCAACTGGCCAACAGGGTCAGAGCCAGGGCCGCACCCCCTAGAACTTGTCCAGGACGAGGGGCAATTAAGGCTGACCAACGGGGGCTTGGGGAAGTTCGAGCTTTCATAGGTTTGTGGATAGGCTGATTAGCAAAATGACTTAACGTCAGCGAGGAGGGATATCTCGTCTGCACCCATGAAGCAGGCCACAGTCAGGGCTAAACGCCTCGGACATTAAGGCTAGTGAAGTGGTGGTAATGTATCGCTAACAACAACCCTATTGAGCAAATTTAGACTTTTCTTTACGCTAATTTACTCGGCGCTGATTCCTGAATAGCCGTCACCGCAGGGTTTGCAGCCTGATTACAAGGCCTGTCAGCCGGAGGCTACTGCCTATGCAATTCCTGCATAACTGCACCCTGGCGGTGCGAGCCTAAAGCATCGCTACAGTAACTCGAATTGTAGATTTGTCATGCTTCCGAAGCATGTTAGTTTGCCAATCAAAAGCATTTCAGGAGGTAATAATGCCAGGGAAAAATGGTTCAGATCCTTCGAGGAAGCCGCGACGAGAAGTGCCTATGTCACTGCCTTTAGGATTGGCGATTGGCGCAGCGATCGGGGTGGGGCTCGGTTTAGTGATGTCAAATTTAGCCCTGGGTATCGGGATCGGTTTAGCTATGGGGGTTGGTGGCGGCGGCGCTATGGCCTACCTTGCTTCAGGGAAGCCGCGACGGGAAGCCTCTATGTCGCTAGTTTTAGGACCGGCGATCGGCACTGCGATCGGGGTTGGGCTCGGTTTGACGATGTCAGATTTAGCCCTGGGTGTATTAATGGGCTTAGCGATCGGGGTTGGCGGTGGCGGCGTTACGGCCTACCTGTATGCTATGGGTAGCTAAGGCGTCGGATACAGATGTGCTACTGGTGGATGCACAGGCTACTTTGACTTGGGAGCTTTGACCGTATGTTTACTCAGTTGTCGAAGGCATTTCACTAATTAAGTTGCCCACATGATTCTGGAATGCGACTAGGCCACCTTTTGCGTCCCAATGTGGAAAGCTGCCTTTCTGCCCTAGCCGTGGGGGTCAGTTGGCAGCGGGTAAATCACAGAGCAGGGCTTTGATCCGGTGGCCTTGTTGAGCGTTCAGTACCTTGGGGAAGGAGAGATCGAGGGTGACCGCAGTTTCAGAGCGGTGCACCCGATCTAGCTGGGCCACCAGGCGTACAGGCTGCTTCCCCTGGGAGTTGATCAGTAACCCTACCGGCTCTCCAACACCAAAGATTTCGGGATGCAGCACCAGCCTGGGGTCTTGCTCTAGCGCCATTTTCAGTCCCTGACTGTTGACCGCCTGGGTCGTCGACCCCAGATAGTGCCCCTGACTATAGAGTTGACTGGGCGCCTGCACCTGCTTAAAAACTGGCGGTGATAGGGATGGTTTGGGGTCATAAAAGACCCGAATCAGACTGGTCAGCAAAAACCGAATGGACTCCAGGGGCTTATCGGCATTGTGGCGCACTTGGGAATACCACTGATTCACATCCGAATACAGGACGAGCACCAGGGCATCTTGCTGGGTTTGGTCCAGATGGTCAAAGGCCACGGTGACCACCACCTCTTGCTCACTGCGGGGGACGACCCGCAGTACCTTACCACTGAGAAACACCCGACGGTTGCTGTCGCCACAAATTTCCAGATCAACCACATCGGGTAGATTGGGCCAGTCCGGCAACCGCAACTGCGCCCCAGTTTCGCTAATGTCTATGGTTTTCCCGGATAAGGTTGTCTGCCCCGAAAACAGGGTCACGGCCAATTGACGATCCAGGCGATGGGACTCGCGCATTTGGGGTTGTTCCAGGGCCACTAAGATGGCTGCACTCAGCAACATGATATTGATCACACACCAGGTGGCATTGATGATCACAGCATCCACATCCTGGAGCTCTGTAATTATCCAGTAGGGGACCAGCACCAGGGAAATTAAGCTGAGCCCACCGATGATCAGCAGCACCTGGACGGAGTGCCAATCAAAGCTGCGCTTGGACACTTGTAGTCCTTTGTCGGTGACATTGAAGCGCCCCATCTTGGGATTAACCAGGGCCATAAAGGTGACCAGGCCGTCCTGAAAAGCCATGGCATACTCAAAAATTTCGTTCCAAAAGGAGAATCGCACCCCTTTGTAAACGATAAAATTAGCGTTCAAGGCCAGCAAAATTGACGGTAAGGCATAGGTCAGGGTTTCAAGTCCCAGCCCTCGCACTGAGTTAATGCCAAACATCAAAAAGGCAATGGGGGCGATCGCATACATCAGCCGCGGAAACCCAAAGAAAAAGTGAGTTGTCGCCGAGGTGTAGCAAATCCGCTGGGGAATAGAGAGTTGGCGGTTAAACAGGGGCCACTCCAGGCGCAAAATTTGCGCCATGCCCCGAGCCCAGCGCACCTGCTGCCCCACATAAGAAGAAAAGGTTTCTGGGGCCAGACCTGCCACCATAATTTTGTCGTAGTAAACCGTCTCGTAGCCCTTCGAGTGCAGACGCAGGGAGGTGTGGCAATCCTCGGTCACCGTTTCTACGGCGATCCCCCCCACCTCTAACAGGTGACTTTTGCGGACCACCGCTGCCGAGCCACAGAAAAATGAAGCATTCCAAAAGTCGTTGCCTTTTTGCAGCACCTTATAGAACAACTCGTTGCCCACGGGTATTTTGCCCTGGGTCAGCAGGTTGCGCTCGAACGGGTCAGGATTATAGAACCAGTGGGGGGTCTGCACCAGAGACACCTTCGGGTTTAAGAAAAAGCCCACGGTTTCCAGCAGCAGGTTGCGGGTGGGAATGTGGTCACAATCTAAAATCAGCACCAGGTCCCCTGGGGTGCGCCCCAGGGCATGGTTAATGTTGCCGGCTTTCGCATGGTCATTATTGGCCCGGGTGACCAGGTGGCAGCCCAGGTCCTGACAGATTTGTCCCAGTTTTGCCCGACGTTCAGGATACTGGCGGCCATCATCCAGGATGTAAACCGCCTTTTTGTCCACAGGGTAGTCAATGGCTAGGGCCGCTAGGGCCGTCTTCCGCACAATCTCCACATCTTCGTTGTAGGTGGGGATGTAAATATCCACCCTGGGCCACTGGTCTTGGGGCACCGTTGCCATGGAAACCGGTTGCCGCTGGCGCAGCTTTAGGGTTTGAAAGTAGGCCAGCAGCAGCGTGGCGATCGCGTAGAGCTCAGCCCCATAGAGTAGCAGGCTAAAGGTGGTATTGAGCCAACCGTCAAAGTTTAGGGTATAGACGGTGCGGTAATACAGATAGCGGGCGGTCACCACCAGACTCAGCCATACCAGCAGCAGGTGAAGTTGTTCACTGAATTGGTGGTCTTGGTAGCGCTGCTCCAATCTGACTAGAAGCCACCCCAGGGCAATCAGAAACACCGCCAGGGCAAACTGTTGACCCAGGGGTAATGGCGTCACAATCAAAGGGATTGCCAGCACCAGGGCCAAAGCCATCAGCACCAGGGCACTGCGCTGACTGCCGCCAAGGGTCGCCTCCAGTCGTTTGGGTAGGCTGGCAATCAAGCGAGTCAGCCAAGACCGTGGTGGCTGAGACAGCTCAGGGGACACGTGGGTCATTAGATTCCCTCCGATTGGCTAAGGCGGTTCAGAAACAGTTGGGACAAGCTATAGAGCACTAGCGCCAGGATCACTATGCTGCCCGGTACCAAGAACCAGTTCGCTTGCAAAAAGGTGATTATTCTTGCCCCCAAACCACTGCGATGAATGGTGCGCGGTGATTGTTGGGCTAGGGTCGTAACCTGGTAATCGGCCTGGTTATATATCGAAGGGTTCGGTGTCGTCCGTTGGATGATAGCGGTATCGCCAGTCAGCCGAGAAAACAGCCCATCCTGACGCAGGGTTGCCTGTACCTCCTTCAGGCCTGTGGGGGTTTGAGCCGTCAGCCCTAGCAATACCCGATCCTGGCGCCAGGGGGACACTGTCGCCATAATCACCCCGGCGGAGTCTGGTAGGGTCTGCAATTGGGTTTGGTTGTGTTGACGGCTAAATTGGTCCCCCAAGCTAAACCCTGACTTGCTTTCTAAGGCTTCAGGTAGGGGAAAGTCATCTTGTAAGCCAATGGCCACCACATGCCCCTGGCGAGCTTCGCTGGGCAAGTCCCTAGCTGCATAGGCCTGCAGTTTGACGGCTTGCCCCTGGCTTAAGCGCCCCAGCCGCCCGCTAGCAGTCAAAAGCGTGACGATATCTTCGTCCGAGGGGGAATCTGGCAGCACCAGGGCAACAGCGGATAAATCTTGGGGGGCCGTAAACGGGAATCCAGTTTGCAGCAGTTTTAGATCTGGCAACTGAACCTGATTGATTCGATTTAGCTGAAAGCTGCTGTTACTGTGCACGGTGCCCCAGGTGGGTTGGTCCGGCAATTCACCACAGGCAATGGGGGCATCGGGGAACGTGTAGAACTGCACCGCCAGCTTGGCATCCGGGGTAACCAGATCCGGGGGAATATCAACGGTGATGGCGTCAGTGCCTCCATTGGCCGATCGCAGCCTTTCGCCGCCAATCCCTTCGCCGTTGAGCAACACCGACACGGACGATCGCTTGGGGTCAATCCCAGGGCCATAGCTGTAGCGCAGGGTAAAGGTACTGCCCCGTTGCAGTTGCTCATCGGGCAAGATTTTGAAGGGAATGTCCACAGATGGCGGAATGGGCAATCCATTGACGGTGACATCTTGGAAGGGTTGACCGTTCGCCCCTTGCAGATCACCCAGTTGTAGTCGCCGCCGGTCCTGGGGTAAATAACCAGGCCAGTCTCGCGGCCCAGGAGAGGCCACTTCAGCCACCTCATTTACCAGGGCCGCTTGCCCGGTCAACAACTGGCGATCGCCCGTCTGGGTCAGGGCCTGCACTGCCTTAAGCACGGCTTCTGGGGCATTCCCCGTGGCCACCAGCACGGGCACCTGCCCATTGCTGGTGGTGGTCAACATCAACACACCCACCGTATGGGGCAGCGGGTTCCCCCCTCCGTCCAGCACCTGCTGGTCCTGGATGGTAAAGGGCAGGTCTAGGTCGGCGAGCAGGGGTTGTTCCGCTGGGGTGCCAATCACCACCAGGCTATCCCCGGCTTTCACCTGGTTCATCTGGCTGGCTAGTTGAGTGTCCAGGGGCCGACTGTTGGTTAACCGGCTGGCCACCGCCTGATAGCGACTGGCGGCTGTCAGCCACACACTATCGACGGTTTTGGGCCGCAGGTAAGTGAGCCGGTCTGCCTCTAGGCCCAGGGGATCTAAGAAGGGGGAGGGGTAGCTGGCGAGATCTAAGGTCATCGGTTGGGGCCGATAACTGATCACCACCTGGGAGTCGGGCAAAATTTCTGTCCAGAGGGTGGGATCGGTGGGGTCGGTGCAGGCATCAGAGGTGTGCTGTTGCACCACCATGATCAGCGTATTAAAGTCTTCAATCAGATCAGTGGGTACATCGAACAGCACATTGCCAATCTCACTGTCCTCACGGTTGAGGGGCACGCTACCCAGGTGGCGATTGTTCAGCCGAATGGTCAGGTTAGAGCGATCGCCATAAAGGGCGGGAGAATGGCGAAAGCGAACCAGTACCTTGGCCGACTCCACTTGCCAGTGGCGGGGGCGGCTAAAGCCCAACCGGGCCTGGGATAGCACCCCTTGCAGTTGGAGGGCATTCCCCACCACCGGGGCGCGGTTGAATTGCAGGACATATTCACTGAGGGGCTCGGGTTCAGGGGAGGTGGCCTCCGCAGGTTCTGATGTAGGGGGCGCGGCTGGACTGGGTGCTGCCGGAGCCGGTGCTGCCGGAGTCGGTGTTGCCGGAGCCGGAGCCGTTGGACTGGGGCGGGGGGCGGGAGCCGCAGGTTGAGGGGCTGGTCTTGGTCGAGGTTGAGGCCGCACCACAGGGGCCTGGGGGGGGGATTGAGGCAGTCGATGTCGTTGGATCACGGCATCTTCCTGCTGTTTTACGGCATCGCCTGACTGGGCTTGGATAGGGCTGAGACCCACCAGAGAGACCAGCAAGGCCAAGAGTAGACCGGCCCCTAATAACCCCCAGCGTCGCCCATGGCGACTGGGGCGAGGTAGCAGACGGCTTAACCAGTTACGCATAGATGGCTCCTTATATCGGCTCTGATCAGAGCGCTCGCTTCCCATGAGGGTGGACAGTGACTAGAAACTTTGGACTAGAAACTTTGGATAAAAGCGGGATAACCGCCTCAAAAGCGTTCCCACGGGGGCTGAATGCCCCGCTGCTGAAGCAGGGTTTCTTGAATTTGTTGCCGCTGGCGAGACACCTGGCCATCGACGATACCCCGGGCCCGCTGGTCTTGCTGCCAAGCCCGCAGCTGCCCCAGGGCGGCTAGGGGCCTACCCTGTACGGCATTGAGAGCCGCCAGGGAAGTGCGGGCCGTGCTGTTCTGGCTGTCCTGGGCCAGAGCCTGTTGGTATAGCCGGTCAGCCTGGTCATAGTTGCCCAGCTGAAATTCCAGTCCCCCCAGGGCCAAAAGGGCATCGGGGTTGGTGGGCTGGCGCTGAAGTATCGCCTGGTAGCTTTGACGAGCTTGCTCATCATTTCCGGTTTGCTGGGCAATTTCTCCCTGCACAAAGTACAGGTCCAGATGGTTGGGGTTGGCGGCTACCAATTGAGCGGCCTGGGCCTGGGCCTGGCCAGGATTGGTGGTGGCTAGTACTTGCAGCGATCGCAGTTGAAGCTGCCCATTGCCGGGGTCAACGGTCAGCAGGCTCTGGTACAGGCCCGCCCGCTCTGGGCTGGGTGGCAACACAGTCACCAGGGTGATCAGCTCGGTTGGCGGCGGAGCCGTGCCCAACTGTTGCAGCCCCTGGGTGAGCCCAGCACTGGCCTGGGCTTCGGTGATCAGCCCCGCCTGGTAGGCGAGGGCCGTGCGGCCCAGGGGATAGGCGACATTCTGGGGGTGGGCCGCGATCAGCTGGTCGTACAGGGCCAGGGCTTCGGTAAAGCGGCCCTGGGTTTGGTAGACCGAGGCCAACCCCTGGGTGGCCCCAGCGCGAATGGGCGGTAGCTGGGTGGTGTTGAGTAGGGCCTGGTAGCGCTGGCTGCTCTGGGCTAAATTCCCCTGGCGTTGCTCAATATCCGCCAGCAGCAGTTGGACCGTATCTGGGTCACGACGACCGGCGGGGGTATTAGTGTATGTGGCCAGACTGGCCTGGGCCTCAGGCAAGCGCCCCTGCTGGGTGAGGACTTGAGCGATGCGGAAATGCAGGAAGGCGGCATCACTGCCCCCCGCCGCCAAACTTTGGTAGAGAGGTAATAGCTCGGGGAGGGGCGGGTTGAGTCGGCTGAGCAGTTGGCCCATCGTACGTACCTGCACCCCATCCCCAGGCAGAGAGGGAAATGTGCTGCGCACCTGCTGGACCAGGGCGGCATGGCTCAGTTGACCGGTTTGGTAGCCCAACAACTGTCGCTGTAGGGTCAGGCTGGCATCAGCGGGCTGTTCTGTGGCCAGTTGGTCCACCAGTTGCAGCGCTTGCCGCTGGTGTTCTGGCTGGTTGCCCAGGGCAAAGCTGGCTTCTCGACGCACACCAGGGGACAAATCAGCGGTAGTGGCTAACACCTGACCGTAGAGGTTCGCGGCCTCCTGGTTATAGCTGGGCTGCTGGCTGTAGTCCCCCACCGCCGTCAGGGCCCTCGCCAGGGTAAGGCGGGCATCGTTGCGGTTCCGTAGCGGTTGGAGCAGCTCCAGGGCCGCTGGAAACTGGCGGTTGGCGGCATAGGTGCTGGCCAGGGCACCCCGCAGCCGCATCTGCTGGGGATTGGGGTCTGGGGTGCGGCGTAGCTCTTGTTCCAGAATTTGAACAGCAGCGTCTATTTGTCCACTTTCCCGCAGGGCCTGGCCATAGGCGATGGCGCGATCGCCCTGAATGGTGCCCCCGGCTGAACGATAGCGATCAAATAGGTTGAGGGCAGTGCGATAGTCGCCGCTAAAGGTGTGAGCTTCTGCTGCTGGCCCCAGGATGGTGGCGTCATTGGTGTGGGGTAGCACCTGGCTATAGTCAGCCAGGGATTGGGAGAACAGCCCCTGATAGTAGTAAAGCTTGGCCCTTTGGGCCCGGGCCGTTTGATCCTCTGGCTGCAACCGCAGTAGCCGAGTCAGCGCATCAATGCCCAGGGGTTGCCACTGGGGCCGAAATTCCCCCAAGAAGCCAATGGTGCTGAGGGCCAGGCGGTTATCTGGGTCTAGGGTCAGGATGCGTTGGTAGATGTCTAGCGCCTCCGCTTCTCGACCGGCTCGGCGGTAGGCAATGGCCAACCCCTGGAGCGCCTCAACGTCGTTGGGATTTTGCTGGGTCAATCGCTGAAACGTGGCGATCGCCACGTCAACCTGTCCCTCTGCCAGTTGGGTATACCCCCGACTGAGGCTGGCTGAGCCCTGAGCCCAAGCCAGGGAACCGGTCCCCAGCCATAGGCCCGCCGCCAGGATCGTCATCGTCAGGGGTTTGACTATAGCCATGGGTTTACAGTTCGACATTACAGCCCTCCTCCCTGGAAAGAATGGCCCGGCAAAAGATTGACATTGCCTCGAATTCGGAATCCGGCATAGGATTCACGAAACTGGTCTCGCTGCTGAAAAGTAAAGCCCAACCGAATGTTGGGGGTGACTTCAAAGTCGTAAAACGCCTCCAAGACATCTGGGCTGCGGCCAGGCTGAACGCTGGTGGGCAGGTTGCGGCCATAGGCTAACCCCAGCCGGTCATTGGGCATAAACACATCCAGGGCATTGACGCCGAAACTGTAGGTATCTCCAGCAAAGCCCAGGGTGCTGTTATTCAGCCGCCCATAGCGGCCAAACAGACCAATATTGGCCTGGGGAATAAACCACTCTGCATTGACCCCGTAGCCCTCCAGGCGATCGCCAGTGCCTTGAAATTGGGTATCCCGCGAGCTGATGTAGGTGCCTCGCACAATCAGGTCCCCGGTGCGGAGCCCCACTTCCCCGGCAAAGCCGTCTAGGGCAAAGTCGGAAAGGCTTGGGGAGGAGGAAAACACCGCTGCATTCGCCGTAATATCGTCGGTGATCGCCCACTGTACCAGCCCCCCAGGGCGGGAAGCGGTGGCGTTGGCCCCGGCAATCAGAGCTGGATTGGTATGGAAGGTGGCATTGAAGAAATCTCGAGCAATATCTTTGGCAAAGCTGTTGCGATCGAAATAGGAGGTCAAGTCAAGCTGGCCGAGGCGAAATCTGACCCCCGGTGCCCCAGGTAAGGCGGTGGCCAGATAAAGTTCTGTCAACTGCACCCCATCCTGGTTGGTCAGGTCGGGGCCAGTGGTCAGGTCAAGGGCCCCACCCACCAACACGTTGGGGGTTAAGAAGGTATCTCCCGACAGGCGGGCCCGAGCTGAGGACTGATCCCCCTGCAAGACATACAACCCCTGCAGGTTGAGGTTGGGAGTAGTCACGGCTTCAGGTTCCAGATCGGTCCCCGAAATGGCGGTGGCCGTCCCAATGGTATTCGTCCCAGTGGGATGACTACCACTTGGGGCTGCAGACAGGGGCGGTTGGGCAGCTCCCACCTGCCAGGCTTCAGGGGCAGCCATACTCGGCCCTTGCCAGCCAGAGGCAGCCGGGGTTGATCCAGGGGCGAGGGGAGCCGACGTCGGTGGAGGTAGCGAGTCTTGGGCAACAGGGTACTGATGCCAGGGTGGGCTGGGGGCTGGGCTGGGTTGACCAGCCGGGACTTGCGGAGCAGGGCTATATCCCCAAGGGACCATGGTCCCGGCATAGGGCTGGCCAGGGGGGGGCGATGTTACCCCCGCCCCCGGTTGTCCCTGGCTGGGGAATGCCGCCGCTGGTGGCACCCAGGCCGGAACATAGCCCCCGGCCCCCTGAGCATCGGCCCCAGGGGGCACCATGCCAGGGCCATAGGGCAGCCAAACCATCACCCACTGGCCTGTCGGTGGCAGGGTGGGATAGGCCGGATAGGGCATCCCTTGCCCCTGGCTGCCCTCCCAAGGGACACCTGGGTACCCTGCTGGCGGCATGACCGGCGGGGTGGGCGTTTGGCTGGGCATCTGCGCCAGGGTAGGGGGATCAAAGTCATGACCTGCCCAGTCAACCTGCTGATCAAATGCCAGGTCCAGGGGAAGGTCGAAAGCCCCCCTGTCGGCCAAAGCTGGGTGAGCCACCGTCCCCAAGGCCACCATCAAGCCGGGCAGGGTACCAACGAAATGGTAGGGCAAATTGTAAATAGGTTTAGAAAGGAGGGGCATGATAGCGTATGTCTCCGTTTTTATAAGCCTGGCCGTGGGAGCTCGAACTAAGGGCAGGAATCATTAGGCCATTGCCAGGAGAGTACCCAGGGGGCTGTCCAAAAGCCCAAATTGATTTCTGTTTTGTTGTAAATTGCTGAGAATTATGAAAAGGTCATTTATTGCTATGGTGCTGGTGGCGGTGCTGGTGGCGGCGATCGCACTCCTGACCACCGCCTGCACCTCACTCCCCTTCAACCGCAATCAGACAAATGCCCAGCCATTAATTGCCATTGATCAAATTACCGAGGCAGGCGGCCCCGGCAAATTCAGTGTATTTGGCCAAGCGGCTGTGCCCGATCAAACATCGGTGACCCTATCGGTTGTCCGCGATTTAACCAAACCCACCGATCAACTCGATGCTGAGAACACTGAGTTGTACAGCATTTTGGATCGAGCGTCAGCGGTGGTGACCGATGGCCGCTGGCAAGCTGATGTGTCCCTGTGGCAGGTGACTGACGCAGGCGACTACCAGGAAATGTGGCAACTCATGAACCCTGCTGCGGTCGTCCCCAGTGAAACCATCCACTTTTTAGTCACCGTAGATCCTCAGACGTTTGCTCAAACCGTGGCCCCTACCCTGTCCCAAGATTTCAGTACCAGTTCAAGCCCTCTGCTTAACGTCACCCCTGAGGGTGAAACCTACCTAAGAGTCAGTCAGGACTGGCGGCTGGCGGCTCCTCAACCCCTAAATGGGGAAGGCATTGACCCCTCGCCGCCAGCCTGGGACCGAGCGGCTTCAGACTCAACCCAGTCAGCCTTGACTTCAACCCCTGAACTGCCTTTCTCAGAGTCGGATAACTTACCGTTGTCGTCAGACAATGTACTAGAATAATCGGCTGACCTAGGCCGCTAGATTGCCAGTACGATGCCCCCGCAGCTCTTCTACTTGCTGGGAGAGCTGCTGCAACTGTTGCAACAGGCTTTCTAAAGGCTCGGCAGCGGTTTGGCGAGCACTCCCCCCTTGCGGGCTGCCGTAGACTGGGGCTGAAGCCTTGCCATAAACCATCTCTAGCGGTGGCTCAGCTGGGTTGACTGCAGCTGCCACCGGCAAGGGTTGAACCTGGGGCTCGGGCGGCATCACCAGGTCTTCAGCGGCGGCAGCCAACGGTAAGTCAGGCTGTAGAAAAGGCTTTAAGTCGTGGAGTCCCAAGCGGGCCTCTGAAAACTTAATGCGTTCCAGTTCCGCCTGATGAATGGTTAGGCTTCTGGTCAATTCGGCATTGTTCGACTCAACGGTGGCGAGCTTGCGAGCTGAATGCCGCCATCCCAGCAGGCCAAATATCCCCATCCCAACCGCTACACTAAACCCACTGGATACGGCCAGATAGGGAGCCGCTAGGTGTTGAATTTCAGATGAATAAACTGACCGATTTTGCAGCTCGATATTAATCGTATTGGACTTAAATAGTGCAAAAGGAATAGCCGAAGCTGAGAAAATAGCCCCCGCCACACAAGCAGAGGTGAATAGGGAACAAGCAAATGGCGAATGACTCATTTCAGGTAAACGTAAATGTGGACAGGAGCATGACCAAACCCATCTCTACCTGGAGCTTTCCCACAGGTAGACCTCCAGGTCTGGACTTGGATTTGGTTTAGATGGCATCGAATAGTTTATCCAAGGGATTTTGGAGTATTCCATCAAAGAAATATCTATGCCTTAGATGCTAGACTCCATCAGAGAAAATGGTTTTGCTAAAAACCTCGGTAGGTGCTCTGGATAGATTCTTGATTGAAATACTATTAATCAAGCACTATTAATTAAACACTGCCAATTAAACACTGCCAATTAAACACTGCCAATTAAACACTGCTAATTAAACATGCTTGATCAAATGAGAGAGCGATCCCAGTGCCAATGCACTTTGGATAATTGGGGGCTTATGAAATACCTTAGCAAAGGTAACTGGCGGCTATGTAAAAAAACTGTAAGTGATTTCTAGGTTGAGTAAAGAAAAACTAAGGATTTAGCCCTAACCCTATAATCTTGGCATCAACCGGATGGTGGCTACCGTGGCCTGCTATTCTGGCAAAGCCTTTCTGTGGATTGGGTATGCCCCCTCAAACCAAATTTACTGACCTGGGTCCAGCGGCCATGGAGATGGCCAATCTTTTGATGCAAGCGGCTCAGGCTCCTGAGGGTAGCCTGACGGGTTGGTCGTTGGCGGATCGTAGCCCAGCGTACATCGACCGCATGCTGCCGTTTATGGACTGGGTTTACCACTACTATTTCCAGGTCAAGACCGATGGCTGGGAGCACATTCCGGCGGCGGGGCGACTGCTGCTGGTGGGCTCCCACAATGGTGGCCTGGCCGCCCCAGATACGGTGATGATGACCTATGACTGGCTGCACCGATTTGGGGTCGAACGTCCGGCTTATGGCTCGATGGATCAGCGCATGTGGCAGATTTTTCCAGCGGTGGCCCGGATGGCCACCTGGGTCGGGGCGGTGAGGGCTACCCCGGCTATGGCAGTAAAAGCCCTGCGCCAAGAGGCGGCAGTGTTGGTATACCCGGGTGGCGCTCGGGATGTGTTTCGGCCCTACACCCAGCGGGGGCAGGTGTGCTTCTTTGGACAGAAGGGGTTTATTAAGCTGGCCCTGCGGGAACATGCCCCGGTTGTGCCCCTGATTTCCCACGGAGCCCACGATACATTCCTGGTGCTGGCAGACTGGTATCCCCAACTGTTAGCCCTGCACCAGCAGGGGCTGCCCTGGTTGTTTGGGGTCGATCCAGGCACAATGCCAATATATCTGGGCTTGCCCTGGGGGCTGTCGGTGGGACCTTTGCCCCATATCCCGCTGCCAATACCTTTGCATACCCGGGTTTGTGCACCCATCAGGTTCACGTGGACCGGACCAGAGGCGGCCCGCGATCGCGCCTATGTGGATGCCTGCTATGAACAGGTGCAACAGACCATGCAAGCCGAGTTAGATCAGCTGTTTGCCCTGTATGGCTAGGGATCTTAATTAATCAGGCGATGGCAGGTGCCGGGTTCTAGGTGTCAGGTATCAGAACTGGTTCGTCGACTTAAGGGCCGACTCAGATGCAAGCATTGCTGGATTGAGGGATGAACCTTCAAAAGCGACACCCCCGCATGGCCCCCTTTTCTGGTATGCCCGTAGGGCTATAATCCCCCCATCCGGGGGGACTTTGAAGTTTTTACCCCCCAGGATTGGGGGTTGGGGGGCAAATCATACCTGTGCTAAGCAACGCCCAGATATATACCCCCTAAACGTTTGAGCAACGTTAACATATCCAACGTGGGCTTCTGGCGGTCAGGGATGGCTGGTTAACTCCCCCTAGGCCAGGGACCCTACCTCGTTTTTGGCCAGGTGTCGTATAAAAATTTTAGGGTGGTATGGGCGACCTCATTTTGTTTTGGCACCGTCGGGATTTGCGCTTGACAGATAACCTGGGGTTGGCGGCGGCGGTTGACCGTACGGCCCAGGTGGTGGGTGTTTTTTGTCTTGACCCTGGCATTTTGCAGGAGGATGACATCGCCCCCGCCCGAGTCGCCTATATGATCGGCTGTTTGCAGGAACTCCAGCAGCGCTACAGCAAGGTGGGCGGGCAGTTGCTGGTGCTGAAGGGCGACCCCCGACAGAAGATCCCCGCTTTAGCCCAAGCCCTGCAGGCCGCTGCCGTCTACTGGAATCGAGATGTGGAGCCCTATTCCCGCCAGCGGGATAAGGCGGTGGTGGAGGCGTTAAAAGAGGCTGGCATTGAGTTTCAAACCACCTTTTGGGATCAGCTACTGCAGCCGCCAGGGGCCGTGCGGACGGGGGCGGGGGAGCCTTACTCGGTCTATACCCCCTTTTGGCGTAACTGGGTGAAGCAACCTAAATCGGAGCCAGTGCCAGCCCCCCCTACCCTGGAACCGCTGACCTCGAATCAAGTGCAGGCGGCAGAGCAGGTGGGCTGTATGGCGCTGCCTACGGCCCAAGACCTGGGGTTTGGCTGGGATAATGGCTTTCCGGTGGAGCCTGGGGAATGGGCGGCCCAGCAGCAGTTGGAGACGTTCTGTGAGGCTGAGCGGGCGATCGCCAGCTATGACCAACAGCGCAACTTTCCCTTCGAAGATGGCACCTCGCGCCTGAGTGCAGCGCTCAAATTTGGGGCCATTGGCATTCGCAGCGTCTGGTCTGCCGCTGATGCCGTTTATCAGCGCTGTCGCAGCGATGAGTCTCGCCAGAATGTGCAAACCTGGCAGCAGGAGCTGGCCTGGCGGGAGTTTTATCAGCATGTCATGTACTTTTTCCCAGAGCTGGCAGCAGGCCCCTACCGAACCCAGTGGAAGGACTTCCCTTGGGTGAATAACCAGGATGATTTTCAGGCCTGGTGTGATGGTCGTACCGGCTACCCAATCGTCGATGCGGCCATGCGCCAGCTGAATCAGACTGGCTGGATGCACAACCGCTGCCGCATGATTGTGGCCAGCTTCTTAACCAAAGACTTGATCATTAACTGGCAGTGGGGGGAAAAGTACTTTATGCAGCACCTGGTGGATGGGGATTTATCCGCCAATAATGGCGGCTGGCAGTGGAGTGCATCCAGCGGTATGGACCCTAAGCCCCTGCGGATTTTTAACCCCGCTAGCCAGGCTAAAAAGTTTGACCCGGAAGCGGAGTATATTCGCCAGTGGCTGCCAGAGTTGAGGACCTTGGACACAGGTTGGCTGGTGACGGGGAAAATTCCACCCCAGGAACGGGAGCGGGTTAATTACCCGGCCCCAATTGTGGACCATAAAACCCAGCAGGCTTACTTCAAAGACAAGTACAAGGCCCAAAAAGCGGCCAGCTAACCCCTGCTACCCCCTTAGTCAACAACCCGTAACCGGCCTTGGCTCAGGGCGTCATACACTCGATTAATTAAAGCAGCATCACTAGGACTCAAATCACGCTGGGAAAACAGTGCCATCAATGTTTGTTGATCGTGACGGGTGAGTCGACGGGTGGCAAACATTCTTTCGATGGTCTGCTCTAGGTTTGACATAGTCATGCACTCTGATGGTTATCTACATCGATCCACCCTGGGATTGGGATCAGTCATTACCCAAGGTCCGTAACGCATCCTAGCGTAATGACTCAATTTTATAAAAAGAATTCTTAAGCTACCTCAGCAAAATAACTGATTTCAGCTGCGTAGCCTGGTTGGAAGCCCCGGAAGAATGGGTGGTTTCACCGCTTCGGATGCTGCTTACCTAAGGCAGCGACTGACAGAATGGCGTAAAAATTGACTACCTTTGCTGAGGGTATCAGGAAGGGTTAGCCGACCTATGCCCCAGAGGACTAGGTGGTTGATCCTGCTTTGGGTGGGTAGTCAATGGGTGCAATTTAAGCGGGGCAATCCTGAACCCTACTCAGGATTGCCCCGCTTTAAGGAATACGCCGCATGGGCTCGACCTAAACCGTAGCCAGTTCAGGAGCGGGGCGTTTGCTGTTGCGGATGCCAGCGATCGCCTCGGCATAGTCGGCAGCTTTAAATACAGCTGACCCAGCCACGATCGCATTGGCTCCGGCTTCCAGCACCTGCCAGGTGTTGTTCACCTTCAAGCCACCGTCTACTTCAATCCAGGGATCGAGGCCCCGCTCGTCGCACATCTGCCGCAAAGCCCGGATTTTGGGCACCATGGTCGGGATGAAGCTCTGGCCACCAAAGCCGGGGTTAACGCTCATAATCAGCACTAAATCACACAGATCCAGCACATGCTCGATCAGCGACAGGGGGGTGGAGGGGTTAAGCACGACCCCTGCCTGCTTACCCAGTTCTCTGATTTGGCCCAGGGTGCGGTGCAGGTGCGGTGAGGCGTTGTGCTCAGCGTGGACTGAAATAATGTCGGCCCCAGCTTTGGCAAAGTCAGCCACATACTTTTCAGGCTCGACGATCATCAGATGTACATCTAAGGGCTTTTGGGTGAGGGGCCGAATGGCGCTGACCACCAGCGGCCCAATAGTAATGTTGGGCACAAATCGTCCATCCATCACGTCTACGTGAATCCAGTCGGCCCCGGCCTCATCCGCCGCTTTGATCTCTTCCCCTAGACGGCCAAAGTCGGCAGACAGAATGGAAGGGGAGATGACAACGGACTTTTTAGACGTCTGAATCATGATGGAGGGTTCTCCTAGGTGCGCGTTTGTGACTATCGTAACAAAGTCTTAAAATTTCTTGGTGCAAACGGTCAAGATTTTGCCTTGCCAGCAATCGGCCAAGTCAGAAGTGATGGGTCAAGGGCTACGGTTCACGGTCTACGGTTCACGGTCTACGGCTCGCCTTAAACCGCTTACGATAAAGTTGCCTGGAGCAAATTTTCTGTGGAGGTAGGGCGATGGTGCGACTCCAACCTTGGCAGTGGGTGGTGCTGGGGTTACCCCTGGTGGCGATCGCTGGGTTTATGGTGGTGGCTGCTGGTAGCCAATTTCATGCCTGGGGGGTGAATTGGATCTGGGCGGTGTTCGTGCTGGTGTTGGTGGGGTGGCGGTGGTTGTTGGCCCGCTGGACTCGTCCGGCCCTGAAGGATATGGCGGCGGCAATCGCCAAGGCTGAACAAGAACTAACCACCACGATGGCAGATCTCCCCTCCTCTACTGCAGCGGGGAACCTACCCCAGGCAGAGGCTGCTTTAGACCAGATCCTGGTTGAGGCTCGCCAAGATCCGCCTCTGTGGGAAGATTGGACCCCATTTTGGCAGCGATGTCGGGATGTGGTGACGACGGTGGCCCAGGCCTACCATCCTGAGGTCAAGTACCCCCTGCTAAATATCTATGTACCGGATGCCTATGGTCTGTTGCGGGGGACGGTGGATGACGTGGACCGCTGGATGGCTACCCTGACCCCAGTGCTGGGGCAGGTGACCGTAGGACAGGCAGTGGAAGGCTATGAGATGTACCGTAAAGTCGAGCCCTCTGCCCGCAAGCTATGGCAGGCCTGGTCTTGGGCTCAGTGGCTGGTGAATCCGGCGGCGGCGGCGGCCCGTACCCTGAGCCAGCCGACCAGTAACCTGGCCAACCAGCAACTGCTGGGCAACCTCAGTGCCCTGCTGCGGGAAGCGACCCTGCGCAACCTCTACCGACAGGCGGTGGCCCTCTATGGCGGCGAGTTGCCTGATTTGCCCTTGGGAAATTCTGGTCGAACCGGGGTGCCGTCAGCCCAGACCCAGACCCTACAGGAGATTCTGAACCGGGCTGAACCGGTAGAGCAGGTGCAGCTCCAGCCGGTGAACATTTTGCTGGTGGGGCGTACGGGGGCGGGCAAGAGTAGCTTGATCAACACCCTGTTTGCGGCTGATCAGGCAGAGGTGGATGTGTTACCCAGCACTGATGCCATCCGTAGCTACCACTGGGCGACGGAGACTGGCGATACCCTCACCCTGTGGGATTCCCCTGGCTATGAGCAGATTGACCGGCAGGACTATCGAGACCAGCTGCTGGACTATAGTCGCCAGGCGGATCTGCTGCTGTTGGTCACCCCAGCCCTCGATCCGGCCCTGCAGATGGATGTGGATTTACTCCAGGCTATGGGCCGAGAGGTGGCTGACCTGGGGGCGATCGCCGTCGTTACCCAAGTGGATCGACTGCGGCCCTTGCGGGAATGGGCACCCCCGTACGATTGGCAGACTGGGGAGCGGCCTAAGGAAATTTCGATGCGAGAGGCTACCCAGTACCGCCAAGAGCAATTGGGCCATGTCTGCGATCGCGTTCTGCCCCTGGTGACCGCCGATACCGCCAGTCAGCGGCAGCCCTGGAATGCCGATGCGCTGGCCACCACCCTGATCGAGTTGATTGATCCGACCAAGGAGTTGCGCCTGGCCCGATTTTTGCGCGATCGCGATGCCAAGGTCGTAGCTGCCAGTCGGCTGATCGATCGCTATATCTTTCAAATGAGTACCACCCAGGGGTTAGCGGCTTTTCTCAAGAGTCCGGTACTGAAATTTATCGCCACCCTTACCACCGGTACCCCAACCCTGGCCTACCTGCTGGCCGAACAAATTCCAGTAGAGCAATTGCCGGTGGTAATTGGCAAGCTACAGCTGGCCTACGACCTGTTTAAGCTGCTGGCGCCAGACACGGCCCGGCTTGATTTACTGGCCCTATGGCCCCTGCTGCTGGAGCATAACCAAAAGCCCGACCAGGCCGCCTGGGCCTTTGGCCAAGCCATGGTGGAATATTGGAGCCAGGGGTTAACGGTGGATCAGGTGCGATCGCGAATTGACCACTATCTCGCCCAGTATGCGGGAGGGACTAGTAATGGTCTTCTTGACCCGTCCAAGTCGGGTAAGGCATAAGGGCAATTTTGCCTTTGGGGGGCAGGTGTTGATCGGCGGCCAAGATGCCACCATTCAAGGCCACATGCAACCTTAGGTAAGCCTCGGCCTCGGCCGCAGATGTTAGCTGAATATTCAAGATATATACGTAGGGAGATTGGTGTTGAGTGGCGTGACTCGAATAGTCTTCCCAGATGCGTAACTGGGTACCCTCTGAATCAGTGGAAATTTTATAAAATAAAAGAGGTTCGACGGCCTGGGGATGCATCAAGCCATCGGATGGAAAGGACGGAACCATAGCCGTAAAACCCTAAGCCAGCAGCAATTTTCCTCAGCATATCCGGTAGATTGCAGTGACACCCCAGGGGAATCACCCCTTATCTGATCATACGCACAATTAAAGTAAGGACAATCAAAGTTGTGTTACAACTTATTTTTTGAACTTGTCTCCCCCCTGGAACAGCCCTATGACTTAACCGTCTCTGAGGCGGCCGCCCGTCGCTCCATTTCTGCTCGAATCGCTTTGACGGTGTCGACTAAGCTGGTTTCAAACAGGTTGTAAAACATAGACTTAAAGGGACCAACATCAGCTTCGGCATGCACCTGTTGGGACACCAGCAGGTGAGCAGCTTTACCCACCAAGGCCTCTGGCGCGGCATCCAATCGCCAATGGCCATACATGTGCTGTAAGTTCCCTTCCAATAGGCGGAAGCTAATCTGCTGGCGATCGATTTCTAGGTTCTCGGTACGCACCGTAGACTCTACGGTCGATAGCAAAATGCGGCGGCGATCCAGTTGTTCCACAATAGTACGTCCCCCTTCAGATTGAATCACCCGGCTTTCCACCACCGTGGGCAAAAATCGATGGAAATTATCATAGTCGGTCAACACCGCCCAGGCGGTCTCGGCATCGACGGGGGTGGCCACCATCACGCCATACTTCCCTTTGCCGCCCTTCAGCAGCACCCGCCGCTTAGCCAGGGTGGCCCAATCTGCCGAGGTCAACTTAGCCAAGTAGGTTTCGGCGGGCTGAACCTGGCGAGATAATAGGGACATAATGGTTGAGGAACTCAAATCAAACCTGTTTACTGTACTTTAGCGAAACGCGCTCTTGACCGCTGAAAAATCCTTGCTTGTGGACTATTCCGCCTGACCTATGCCCAGCTTTGATGCCGTTGTCGACGCCTACCACGCTCTCCCCCGACGGGTAGAGAGCTTGATGTTAAGCACCACGAACACCGATGGTTCTCCCCAGGCCAGCTACGCTCCTTTTATTATCGACGATGCTTATCAGATATACATTTTTACCAGTGGCCTATCGGCCCATACCCATAATCTCTTAAGAACTGGCCAGGCCAGCCTGCTGTTGATCGAAGATGAAGCGGCGGCCCCTCAGATTTTTGCCCGACAGCGTCTCACTTACCAGTGTCAGGCCAAGCCGTTGCCCCGCCAGAGCGATCAGTGGGCGGCGATCGCCCAACGATTCGAGGACCGCTTTGGTCAGATTATCGACATGTTGCGCTCTCTGGAAGACTTTCAAATTTTTTGCCTCAGCCCCCAGTCGGGGCGGTTCGTGATGGGATTTGGGGCCGCCTATGCTGTGGACCCGACGAATTTGAGTCAGCTAGCCAGTGCTCCCGAGCGGGGCAGTGGCTGAAGCCAGTCCCAAAAAGACTTATGCCAAGTCCAGATCGGGAACTGGAATTTTCCCTCAGGCAGAACTCCAGGTCTGGACTTGGATTTGGTTTAGATGGGAACTATTTGCCCGTAAGCTAGAACATACAATCCATTAATTCTGTTTGGTTTGCCATGACTCGCCCCCGCTACACCGTTACGGTTTCAGCCCTTGCTGCTGCGCTGGCCACCAGCGCCCTGTCTGTTTCCCTCACCCAGGCTCAGGCTCAATCCTCCGCATCTCCTCGCATTGCCCAACTCCCCCGCTCTGCCGATCAGGTGGTTGAGTGCGAGATTTTGGTTGTCGGTGGTGGCCTAGCCGGTACTGCCACCGCCTACGAAAGCCTGTTGATGGGGCATACGGTGTGTATGACCGAGCTCACCGATTGGGTGGGGGGGCAGCTCACCTCCCAGGGGACCACCGCCCTGGATGAATCGCGGGAGCAGCGTAATCGGCTGTTTTATGCCCGGGGCTACAACGAGTTGCGGCAGCGGGTTGAGCGCAAGTACGGAGAACTGAACCCTGGCAATTGCTGGGTCAGCCTGGCCTGCTTTATGCCTGCCGATGCCAATGCCATCTTGATGGAGATGCTGGCGGAAGCCCAGGCCCGGGGCGGTGGAGAATTGAAGTGGTTTCCCCACACGGTGGTGAAAGACTTAAGCCTGAATGCCCAGGGGGACCACATCGAAGAGGTGATTGCGATTCAGCATGGGCCGGCCCCGGGCACACCGCCGTTGAATACTGACTTTTTGTCGGAGATTATTGCAGACGCTTACACATACGCCGATTCAGACCGGTTGTCAAAACAAATCATCCAGTTTGTGCCTGCGGGCATTGTGGCCAAGCGGGCTGCCGGAGAGGTGGATGAGCGGGTGGATTGGTACGTGGTGGAAGCCACTGAAACTGGGGAAATGGTGGCCCTGTCCGGTGTGCCCTATGAGTTAGGACTTGATCCGCGATCGCCCCTGAACCCGTCATCTCCGGTGACCGAGCGGGACCCCTACTGCACCCAGGGGTTCACCTACACCTTTGCCATGGAGCACACGGCAGAGCCCCAAACCTTTGACGTACCCGACTTTTACTCGATCTACGAGCCTTACTACAGCTGGGAGCAAGAGCGCAACTTCCTGCAAACCGCCGAAGACCACTTTGACTTTGTCTTCACCTACCGGCGGCTGTGGAACGCCCACCCTCGCGCTAGCGAGACCAATATCTTTCGGATGCCAGTGATGGGGGTAGGGGATATCTCCATGCAGAATTGGACCTGGGGGAATGACTATCGCCCTGGCACCAGCCGCGACAACCTGATTCTCACCCATGGCCAGCTTCAGGCATCGGGGCAACTGGAGCCGGGAGGCTGGATGGGGGGTCTGCGCACTGACACCCTGCGGCGAGGGGAAGAAAATGCCATTGGCTTCTTCTACTGGCTGACCACGGGCACCACCGACTCCCAGATCGACGATCGCTTCAAAGAACCGGATCCCTACCATCGCTATCTGAAAGGGTTTGATGCCCCGATGAATACGGCCCATGGCCTCTCCAAGTATCCCTACATTCGCGAAGGACGGCGGATTATTGGTCGTCCCTCCCCGGGCTATGAGCGGGGGTTTATGATCAGCGAAATTGACTTTTCCTGGAATGACTTTGGCTCTGAGTTTTACCAGGAAAACTTGGATAGCCGTATGTACACCACCATGCGCCGCTTCCTGGCTGGGCTGTACACCCTGGATACCTTCATGCCTGGGGCCGATCCCGATGACTTTCACATTCGGGGGCGATCGCGCATTTACCCTGATTCCGTGGGCATTGCCCAGTACGCCATCGACTTCCATCCCTGTATGAAGGAGTACCCCCACGAAAAGCCGGGCAACATTGAACGGCCTGGGGTGCGTCAAGCCCACGGGCAAGCCTATCCGGCTCAAATTCCCCTGCGGGCCATGATTCCCCAGCGCATCGACAATATGCTGGTGGCCAGCAAGAGTATTGCCGCCAGCTATAGCGCGGCGGCGGCCTACCGGGTGCACTCCTTTGAGTGGTCGGTGGGGGCGGCGGCGGCCCACACCATTGACTTTGCCCTGCGTCAGGGGGTGCTGCCCTATGAAATGGTGCTAGATCCGTCGCGCCAAAACCCGATGCTGGAGGGGCTGCGGGCTGAGTTAGAGGGCAGTGGCAATCCGGTGCAGTTCCCTGATACGTCTATCTTTAATGAAGATTGGACTGATTGGAAGCCCTGGTAATCAGATAAAAAACAGGGTGATTTTCTAATCACCCTGAGATCTTGACATACTGCACAGACGCTCTACGCAGTCTGCTTAGCGGCTTCCAATTGGCTGGCGACAAACGACCAGTTGACCAGGTTATCAAGGAACGTGTCGGCGTAGTTCGCCCGACCATTTTGGTAGTCAAGGTAGTAAGCGTGCTCCCACACATCCATGGTGAGCAGAGGGATTTGACCATTCACAATTGGGTTAATGGCGTTCAGGGTGTTGACCACCTTGAGGGTGCCGCCATCTAGCACCAGCCAGGCCCAACCGCTGCCAAATTGACCAGTACCAGCGGCCTTAAAGGCTTGCTTAAACTCATCAAAGCTACCGAAGTCAGCTTTGATTTTATCGGCCAGTTCGCCCGTGGGGGCACCACCACCGTTGGGCGCCATGCAATTCCAGTAGAAGCTGTGGTTCCAGGCCTGGGCAGCGTTGTTGTGCAGCCCGGTCAGCTCCGGATTGTTGTAGGCTGCCTTGATTACGGCTTCGATGGCTTTATCAGCCATGCCTGCATCGGCAGCCATGCTGTTGTATTTGTCGACGTATTTAGCGTGATGCTTGTCGTGGTGGAATTCTAAGGTTCTGGCAGAAATGTGGGGCTCAAAGGCGTCGTAAGCATAGGGCAATTTAGGAAGTTGGTAAGCCATAGTTGTAATAGTCTCTCCTTGTCTTGCGTCTCTTTGCGCCTCTTCTCTAGTGATGTGCTGGTTAAGATCTGCGATTAATTAATCAAACTTGCGATCGCATATCCTCTTTGCACAGTCAGCCCATCACCCAAGGGCACTGTTGTCGATGCATGTCATTACTTCCAGGTTCTGGCATTTCCCTGCAAACGTCGCCCCTCACAAGGGGGACTTTTCCCTGACATCAGGCCTGCCTATCTATAGATGAAATCAGCAGATGAAATCAGCTGTTGGCCCCAGATGATGTCCTGAGCTTGGCGAAGGAGGGGTAACCTGTCGACGTCGGTAGGGGTGAGTCAATATCTGATGGCTGGGCGGCAGGCAGCTTAAACGGTAAGGTATTATCAGCAGTAATCCTTAGCCGCTAGGAGGATCAGACTGATGTTACATCTGTACTTCGGGGCATTTGATGTGTTTCTCTATTTAGGGGGCATCTACTTTGCGATCGCCCTAGCCAATGCCTTCTGCGACCAAATGGATGAGGCTGAGCTCAGTCAAGACGTCAATCAAGCGGCTGCCAACGGCGATGCCGCAACGGTGGCTCCCATCCAACAGATTCCATCCCATCTGACTGCACCGACTGCCAAGCGGCAGGATGTGGGGGTCAAAGTGGCCGCCAGGTAAGTGACTCCCCGCCAATACATTTGATTATGACCACCACCAAACTCAAACCCGACTGGGCTGGCGATGATCTGCTCTCCCAGGTGGTGAATCGGCTGATTCAAACCAAGCCGATCTACGCCCTGATGAAGCAGCAGGCTCGGCAGGTTTTGATCAAAACCGCCGAGAAAAACGGTGTCCCCTGGCGACAGACCTGTCGTGAGCTGGATACCCCTGCCATCAAAGCTCAACTGGAGGCCCTGAGTAATCCCGCCGTCACCTATCCCGACTATTACCAGGTTCCCTTCCACGCCTACAGCGACGGTAACCTATGCTGGCAGGCGGCCTTTGAAGCGGCCCCAGCCACCTACGCTATGGCTTTGCGGGTCTGGCCCCAGGAGCAACTCACCTGGGAGGCAGCCCAAGCGCGCCTACGCAACAGCTTCCACCAGGTGCTAGCCCAACATGGCCCCCAGCAGGTGAGTGATATTTTGGATTTGGGCTGTTCTGTGGGCATTTCTACCCTCAGCCTGCATCGTTACTATGCCCAGCAGCAAAATCAACCGGTGCGGACGGTGGGGCTAGACCTTTCCCCTTATATGCTGGCCGTCGCCCAAACCCAGGATACCGAGGGCGAAATTGCTGAGTGGGTGCACGGGCAAGCCGAAGCCACCGGCTTCCCCGATGCCTGCTTTGACCTGGTCACCCTACAGTTTGTCACCCATGAGTTGCCCCGTCAGGCCAGCCTGGACATTTTTCGCGAAGCCCGGCGACTGTTACGTCCCGGGGGTGCCCTGGCGATCGTGGACAACAACCCCCAATCCCCGGTAATCCAGAGTTTGCCGCCAGTGCTGTTTACCCTGATGAAAAGTACTGAGCCCTGGAGCGATGATTACTATACCTTCGATCTGGAGGCTGCCCTGGTCCAGGCCGGGTTTGAGCCCCCTGTGACCGTGCCCACTGACCCCCGCCATCGCACCATCGTGGCCCGCTGTTAGTTGTTCCATGTAACAACATCTCAAAAAACATTAAGAGTTGGCATGATTGCATGGAGAATCCTTAAGACTGGACAGTGAGAAGCGATTCATTCACTCTTTAAAGTAGCTATGGAACAGCAGAGAACAGTTATCGTTACCGGAGCCTCGTCTGGGGTGGGGTTAAATGCCGCTAAGGCCCTGGCTGACAAGGGTTGGCATGTGGTTATGGCCTGCCGCAATTTAGACAAAACCCAGCAGGCCGCTAAGGATATTGGCATGCCTGAAGGCAGCTACAGCATCATCCACCTGGATTTGGCCTCTTTGGCCAGTGTGCGCCAGTTTGTCAGCGACTTTCGAGCCACGGGTCGCTCTTTAGAGTCCCTGGTGGGCAACGCCGCCGTGTACTTACCCCTAGAAAAAGAACCGATCTACAGCGAAGATGGCTATGAAATCAGTGTCGCCACCAACCACCTGGGGCACTTCTTGCTGTGCAACCTGCTGCTGCCCGACCTGCAAGCCTCTCCAGCCAGTGACAAGCGGCTGGTAATTTTGGGTACGGTTACCGCCAACCCCAAAGAGCTCGGGGGCAAAATTCCCATCCCCGCTCCCCCAGACCTGGGCAACCTGGAAGGGTTCGAGGCTGGCTTCAAGGCACCGATCGCAATGATCAATGGCAAGAAGTTCAAGTCAGGTAAAGCCTACAAAGACAGCAAGCTGTGTAACGTGCTGACTATGCGGGAACTGCATCGTCGCTACCACAATGAGACGGGGATTACCTTTAGCTCGCTGTATCCTGGCTGTGTGGCGGATACACCTCTGTTCCGTAACCACTTCAAGGCATTCCGCACCATCTTTCCCTGGTTCCAAAAGAATATTACCGGTGGCTATGTGACTCAGCAACTGGCTGGGGAGCGGGTAGCGGCGGTGGTGGATGATCCTGACCTGAAGGAGTCAGGCATCTACTGGAGTTGGGGCAATCGCCAGCAGCCGGGCCGCCGCTCCTTTGCCCAGGAGGTGTCGAATGAGGCTCAGGATGATGCTAAGGCTCGGAAACTGTGGGATCTGAGCGCCAAGCTGGTGGGGTTGGACAATGAAACCACCCAGACAGTTCCAGCGACGGCAGGGTCAGTGTAGGGTAGAGATTCCCCCTAAACGGTCTCAGACTAACGGTCTCAGACTATAGTTGATTTCAGGTCCAGTGCTGCTGTCAGTGCTGGACCTCGATCATGGTGGATTCATGCCGATAGGACGAACATCTTGCCCTTTAGGTGAGACGCCTCACCTAAAGGGTGTCACGATTTACTCAGGATTGCTATACCCTAAGCAATGATCGGATCACAGGGGTAGCCCATTGCATCTGCCATCGATGAGCATGGACAACTTTCATGACGTTTTTATGTCCTATGGACGGCCTGATAGCCAAGAGTTTGTTATCCAACTGAGTCAGCGACTGGCCGCAGCTAAGCTTAAGGTTTGGGTCGATCTCACCAGCATTCCCCTGGGGGTCGACTATCAGCAGCAAATTAATCGCGATCTGGAAAGGGCTGACAATTTCCTGTTTGTCATTTCTCCCCATGCCATCAACTCGCCCCACTGCGCCATCGAACTGGACCAGGCGCTGCGCTGCCACAAACGCATCATTCCTCTGCTGCATGTTAAGACGATTGACCGTGACACCTGGCAGCAACGCTACCCTCAGGGCACCGAAGCTGACTGGCAGACCTTTGTGGCAGCGGGTAGGCAATCTAGTTTAGTCAATATGCATCCGGCCCTGCGCAAAATTAACTGGGTGATGGCCCTGGGGCAGGACAAGCCGTCGGCGGCGGTTGTCAATGACATTCTAGAGCTAATCCAGCGGCAGCGTTCCTATGTGCGACAACATACCCTATGGCTGGTCAAAGCTCTGGAGTGGCAACGTCATCAAAAGCAAAGCCAGTTCTTGCTGGTGGGGGAAACGCGACAGCAGGCGGAAACCTGGCTTAAAACCCGCTTTGCAGATCAACAGGCCCCCTGTATACCCACCGATCTGCAGTGTAGTTTCATTACTGAAAGCTCAAAGAATGCCCATAACCTGATGACTCAGGTGTTCTTGGCTTACGCCGAGGAAGATAAGTCGGTCATGGAGCAGGTGCAGCGATTTCTGTGCCGCCAGGGCATCACCGTCTGGACCAACACAACCAGCTTGCACACTGGCGAAGACTTTTTGGCATCCATCGACCGGGGCATCGAAGCGACCGATAACCTGATTTACCTCTTGTCTCCAGCCTCGGTAGATTCAGGCTATTGTCAGCATGAGCTGGACTATGCCCTGGCCCTGAATAAACGAATTATACCCATTTTGGTCAGCCCGATGGCTGGTGATCAATTGCCCGCTGGGTTACAGGAGTTGCATTATATTGACTGGTCCCATGGGAGTGAACAGAGCAAAGGGCTAGATGACACAGAGCTGCTGAAAATTTTGTATCAGGACAAGACCTACCACCGGCAGCACAAATGGCTACTGACCCAAGCTCTGAAATGGCAACGGCAAAACCAAAACCCTAGCATCTTGCTGCGGGGGTATAACCTACGTCGCTCCGAGGCCTGGTTGAAAGTGGCTCAAACCCGGCAGCAGCAACCCCCGACCTCCTTGCAGGTTGCCTTCATCCAGGCCAGCTTACGCCAACCTGAGTCACCCTATTTAGATGTATTTATTTCGTATTCTCGGACTGATTCTGAATTTGCCCGGCGGCTCAATGATGCGTTGCAGATTCAGGGTAAGACCACCTGGTTTGACCAAGAAAGCATTGATGCTGGGGCTAACTTCCAGCAGGAAATCTATCGCGGTATTGCCAGTTCCAATAACGTTGTCTTTGTGATTTCCCCGAGTTCAGTGAATTCCCCCTACTGTGCTGAGGAGGTTGCCTACGCAGCTGGGTTGAATAAGCGGTTGGTGACGGTGCTCTACCGGCCTGTGGCCGCAGAAACATTACCGGCTCCGCTAAAGACCATTCAATGGATTGACTTTAGACGCCACCAGGACGACTTTTACAGTCACTTTAGCGAGCTGGTGAGAACCCTGGATATGGACCGGGAGCATGTTCAGCACCACACCAAGTTGACCCAACGGGCGATGGAGTGGGCCGCGCAAGATCAGCATCCCGATTTGCTGTTGCGGGGGAGTGAATTCGCGATCGCCCAGACCTGGCTACAAACCGCCCAGCACGATCAAAAACAGCCACCTCCCACTGATCTCCAGCGAGACTTCCTAGCCACCAGCCAGGCCAGTCTGGCCGCTGAAGCCCGACAAGAGAACCGTCGCCAGGTGATTTTGCGATCGCTGCTAGGGTTGATCAGTCTGGCGTTTTTGGCTGCCGCTGGACTTGGCCTTTGGGCCTTTTCCCTCTGGCGTCAGTCAGAGATTGCCCAACTACAAGCCCTGGTTAGAACATCTAATGCGCTATTTTTAGCGGAACAAAAGCCAGAGGCACTGGTCACGGCCTTAAAAGCCGGACAAAACCTAGAGCGTACTGCCGAAGCTAACCAGGCATCAGTGCTGAGCATGTTACAGCAGGCGATCTACGGCATTAGAGAACTGCGACAGATAACGAACCATGGCGATCGGGTGAACGACGTGGCCTATGTGCCCGATGGGGAAATTTTTATCAGTGTCAGTGATGACAGCACCGTTACCCTTTTCCGTCAGGATGGCACTCTGATTCAGGCATTGAACGATCATCAAGAGCGGGTGCAACGGGTGAGCGCTAGTCCTGATGGGCAGCGTTTTGCCACCGCCAGCGCTGATGGCATCATCAATATTTGGGCCAGGGATGGTCTAGTGCTGCAATCGTTAACAGAGCATCAGGCGGCGGTAACCGGGCTTCACTTTAACCCCAACGCTGACGACGATGCCGATGGCACTACCCCAGCTCTGGTTTCAGCGGGGGCTGACGGCACCATCAACCTGTGGACCCCTGACGGGCAGCTCATCCGCAGCTTTGACGATCCATCGGGGAGGGTAAACCAGGTGATCTTTAGCCCCGCCCACGGTAATTTTTTGCACGACAATCGGCCCACCTTGGCCACCGCCGGGGCAGACGGGAATCTTCGGCTGTTTAGTCTGGATGGCGAGTTGCTACAAACCTTTAGGGGCCATCGGGATGCTGTCAATGATGTTGCCTTTAGCCCCGATGGCGAAGTTCTGGCCTCTGCCAGCCGCGATCGCACCGCTAAGCTGTGGCACCGTAACGGTCAAGAACAATACGCCTTGATCGGCCACGACAACGAGGTTAATGCTATTACCTTTGCCCCTGATGGTCAAACCCTGGTCACCGCTGGAGAAGACAGTAACGTTAGACTTTGGAACCGGGCAGGACAGGATGTGCAAAGTCTCAGCGGTCATTTAGCTGGGGTTAGAGGCATTGCCTTTGCCCCCGAAAGCGATATTCTGGTCACGGCCAGTGCCGACAACAGCCTCAAACTCTGGGATCTGGCAGAAGAGCCGCTGCAAACCCTCAAGGGCCATAGGGATTGGGTCCTGAGTGTGGCCTATAGCCCTGATGGCAGCACTATTGCTACGGCTAGCGGCGATCGCACCGTTCGGCTCTGGAACCCCCAGGGAGAACTACTGGCCACCCTGGAGGGGCATACTGGCTGGATCAATACCGTGGCCTTCAGCCCCGACGGTCAATACCTGGCCACGGCCAGTGACGATCAAACAGCCCGGCTATGGAGTCTGGATGGGGAAACCCTAGCTATTTTCCAGGGGCACCAGGACCAGGTGAGCGACCTTGCCTTTAGCCCCACCCATACCGGCTCTTCTCCGGGGCAAAGCCCCTTTTTAGCCACCAGCAGCGCCGACCAGACTATCAAACTGTGGACCCAGGACGGCACGCTGTTAAATACCCTGGTGGGTCACCATAGCTGGGTCCGTAGCGTTACCTTTAGCCCCGATGGCGACACCATCGCTTCCACCGATGCTGATCAGGCCCTGAACCTGTGGAGCCGGGATGGAGTGCTGCTTCAGTCTTTCCGAAACCATGACAACTGGGTACGAGAGGTGGTCTTTAGCCCCGATGGTCAAACTCTGGCCACCGCCAGTGCCGACAACACAGCCAAACTCTGGGACCGCAGTGGTAACGTCCTAGCTACTTTGATGGGGCACAACTACTGGGTGGTTGGGGTAGCTTTTAGCCCCGATGGGGAGACCATAGCCACTGCCAGCGCCGACAACACTATCAAGTTGTGGAACCGCCAAGGAGAAGAACAGCAAACCCTATATGGCCACCGGAATTGGGTGGTAGACCTGGCCTTCAGCCCCGACGGCCAAACCCTGGCCAGTGCCAGTGGTGATCAAACCGTTATTTTGTGGAACTTATCGGCCTTCACCCTAGAGGCGCTGCTAGAGCGGGGCTGTCGTTGGCTGATGGATTTTGGCGGGGACGATCGCAATCCTGAGATGGCTGATGTCCTGCGGACTTGCCAGCAAAATACTGACCCAGAACTGTGACTCAACACAGACACGTCTAATTCACAACAGGCCTAATGTAAGACGCCTGCGTCACGCTATGGCCACCGTTAAAGCTGAAATTCCTTTGCCATTACAACCGCCGTTGTATTTCCTGATGATACTTACTTGATATAGACGGTCTACACAAATGGGGGGTTTGAGTTTTTGGGTGATTGTTTAGAAGCTACTGTCCAAGATAGGCTTCGCATTTTAGTGGATTCAACGACTACGGGATGCGGATCAATGGGTTTGATTAATGTTCTTAGTTTGAGCTGTATATTTGAAGGCTCAAAAGCGCGTGGAAATAACTTCGAACTCTTCAAGGGTTGTTCAAGATGCAACACAACTCGTAGTTGCTGACCCTTTACAACTTCTTCTGCAAATTGGCATTCGTCTGAGTTTGAGGCATTAAACTTTGCAGGCAACATTGCAGCCAGGGTACAGAAAACTTTCTGGGCAACTTCATCAACCAGATCTATAACCTTAGTTCGTCGCGATTGGCGATAATCCTTGACCTCAATGAACCAAATCATTTGACCTTCAACAACTAAAAAGTCAACGGCTTTAATGCCATCCCACATTGCTGAGAACTGATTACGGTAAAAGGCCCAGTCATCATACTTGCTGACCTTACAAGAGTCAGGGAAAGTGAATATCAAGTCATCAACTTCGATGCTTATCATACTTAGACTCCGCTAAGCATAAAGCGCTCAGATTGTTCAAGCTCTTCGTCAAGGGATACTATTTCACCAATCTCATCAACGACGTCTCCTTGTCGAACTTCTACGCTATCACCTGAGAAATGCAGACCAAAGAATTTTGACTTGAAAGGAGTACTTTTTTCAGTATCAATCAAAATCTCAAGCTCACGCAGCAAAAATAAGCTGTGGGTCGCCAGAAACACCTGAATACCTGCGTTACTCAAGCTAATAATACTCTGAGCGATCTGTTTGATCAGGCGTGGATTTAAATTTGCTTCTGGTTCATCCCAAAACAAAAAGCCCCTATCTAGTAACACACCTGTTGCAATTAAACGAGCTAACATTGCCAGCTTACGTTGTCCTTCTGCAACAAGGGGAATTTCAAATCGGCCATTTTCAGTCTTTAAGTAGAAACGTCCATTTTTGTCGAGTATGATTGAGCCTCCCATTGCCAACTCAAGAGGTACCAGTAATTCTTGAATACGTTTCTCTTTAGTACCTCGTTGTAAGGGAGCACCAAGAAGAATACATGTATCTCGCCAGGTTTCCTCAAATTCAAGATAGTGACTTTCATAAACGGAAACGAAATTTGGAAAAATACTTAGCAACTCTCGCGTAGGCAGATAAACAGAGGCTGCATCAAGCCAGAATTCTGGGACTTTTTCGAGGGAAACTTCTGTTTTGCTATTTGTAGCAAAGCTAAAGCCAAAATCATACTGAGCATTCTCAAAACCCAATCTAATATCACATCTTGCACGCCCCTGCTTGCGCCGGGCTAACCGCCCAAGAGATTCGGGCTGAAATACGCCAGTAATCTTGTCCGCCAGACGGGCTTGAAGCAAGGTTTTGGTAGGTGAGTTGCTGGATGGCTTTTTGCCTTCCTCCCAACTAGTTGAAAGGGCTGAATAGGCTATTTTTAGCAGATGAGTTTTTCCGGTACCATTTTCACCAACAATGACGTTCAATTGTGGTGAGAACTGAAGGTTAGCCTCAGGGAAGACTGTAAAATTGCGGATATTTAAGCTACTCAACATGAATTACTCCCAGATGCCAACTCCAGCTCATCAGGCAAAGTGCTATATCACATAGTAACAAAATCCCTCAAAGTAGGCGTGAATTGAGGTCTGCTCACCTGGAAGCAATGCTCACTAATTTGGAAACAAGAGGTTCGTGTAAGTAATTCAGGTAAATGTCCACCCTACCAGCTAAATTTCCAGCTCTCGAATAAAGTAAAAGCGATCTTTGCCATCGCGGTCCTTTTTTCGCCCAAGATAACCCGCTAGCGGAGAAGACAGCTCTATTAAAATCTCATAGTATTCTTGGCGACTCAAAGAGGGAGTATGTTTGGAAACAATATACACAGCATGGAGAGAGTCGACATTAGCATCATCCGCTTTAGCATCTTCTAAATAATGTCGAATCTGACTAACGATAGAAGATCGTAATTCTAACTTTGATCTGACTTTTTGGATATATTTATCAATTTCATCATCGGCACGACCATCAGCCAGATATTCCTTAAGTTGGAATAGGTCAACTGAACCAGGATATTTATGATGGAGTTGAACGAGATTTTCTAGGGTCCTTGGATTAATGATTGACATACCATGTACTTTCGCAGCTTTGTCTAATTGGGAGGTAGGTGTCCCAGGACCAATAATGAGTTTTGCGGCGTTTCTATAGGTTTCTTTATCAGCTAACTTCAAGGTGCCTAAATTGAGAAGCTGCACCGCAGTATCATTGGGAATTTTCTTCCCAGCTTTACACTCGCCAATCAGAGTATAGGGTTTGGAACAGGCTAAGTCTAAACCACCGGCCCCTCCCTTATGAGCAAGTTCGATTTTAAAGCCTAGATACTGCAAACTAGCTCGTACTGCGATTTCAAAATCTGTCCCTGCTTGGTAATTGCTCTTATTTCCATCTTCCTCTAAAGTTCGATTTCCCAAGGCAGATATCTCATTGATCCATGCAAGGCTTGGATCTAGTCTGTTAATAGGTTTATGGCTGTTCCAACCTAAGAGAGTACGAGCTTCGTGTCTTAAAACTGCACCTGCAAAAGTTGGTTTTGTGTGCATGGCAAGAGCAGCATCTAATTTTTCCAACTCAGGATGCGGTGGCGGTTCAAGTTGTTCCAGACGTTGATACTGGCGAGTAAATTCCTGATCATCTAAAACTGGTGAAATATCATCAACTGAGAGAGATTTTGGTAATTGTATGAATCGCCCGTTTCTATCAGGACTAACCCAACTTGGCTGTGTTTCAATTGATTGGTTTAGTCGATAAACACGCAGTGAAGCCAAGAAAAATCTATGACTTTCATCAACAATGCTTTGTAGCCCTTCGACCGTCCAAACTGTTATTTTTGAAAGTATCTTCAGATCTTCTTTTTCGCTATATATTTTACACTCCTTAAACTTTGCCCAGGCTGTAATGGGAGGTGTTAAATCTTTAAAGAGAGACTTTTCTGGATTTAGGGTCGACAGAAATTCCTGCCGATAGAATCGCTTTGCGTATAGGCTATTTTCTGTACTTAAAACAGGACAAAGTAAGAAGCAGGGAGCACAGCGAAATGCTTTTGGTATCGCAACGATAGTGCGCCCTTGAATCAAAGCTTCTAAGTCATGTACTGGTACGCAAAGAGCTTTAGAAATTAGAAAGGTTTTACTCATAACGAGTCATCCTGCTAATAGAAGCTCTTCAGCATCATCACTGTCTGATTCAGATACTTCAGCAACAGCCCGCTCAAATTCTTCATCTTCATCATTAACTTCAACTGGCACTTCGCCAGATGGATCACTCAAAATCTCCCTGATTAAAGGATTTTCAGTAATGATATCTTTGTGTCGCTCTAAAAACTGATCAAATGCGTCTTGATCTAAATCATAATCTTCGAGAGACTTGAAAACTTCTCGAAGTGCAATTAATGGTCTAATATCATCTGCTTGAAAACTAGCCCATTCGCCTCCCATTTCCTTGGTCAATTTCCTTAGAAAGGTATTCGCAGTGCGCCACCGTGGAGGCTCAGGAATTGCTTTTGAGCGTACAAGGCACCCCCTGGTTAAGTCAAAATCTTTGTACCAAGTCAGGCGCTTAACTCCTGCACCTACAGTCCTTCCATGACAATTTTGTATCACTCCAACGCCAATTTTAACTTTTTCATTATTTTCTTTACCAATGATTCGAAGTTGTATATACCCATTGCTTTTATATTTTGGGGAAACTTCTCTATCCACTGATTCAATAGTCACACTTTCGAGGGTTTGACCAATGAGGTTATGGAAGGCAAAAGCAAGAGAATTGGAGATTGTCTGGTTATTGTCAAGCAAAACTTCCAAATTCGATTTGATCTCCTCATAAACCTCACTTACTTCTTCTACAGGATCGACGGGCACCGCAGGAAACTTTTCGGCGCATAGTTTCAGAAATTCTCGGACTGTCGGTTTCTCCTTGCCAATTTCTCTCAGTTCGTCTTCATCAAAAGGATATAGCTCATAAGGCGGCTCTAGATTATGTATTTCGTAAAATCTATCAAGCCAGCACCTTACTAACTCAATGACAGTATTTTCATTGAGTGGGCGAAGATCAATTTCCAACTCAGCAATTCTATCTTCCACTGCTTCGTTTCCAGGCAGAGCTCTAACCTCTTGTTGCCAAGTACTAGGATACATGGCAGTCACCAAAACACCACGTCTTAGATTGTTATAGACATCCTTGCCAAGACTAGAAACGACCATCGCCCTAGTGAATCCACTTACAGAAACAATATCTTCATCCCCACATTCAGCACCATCTAGCTCATCAAAGCAAATAACTGGTGTCTTATAATGACTAATAAAATTAATGATCTGCATAGCCTTATTAAAGGCATATATCTCCTGCTTACTTTCACTAATCTCAGGTAAACCTAATACATTAGCTTGATATTCTGTGATTTCTTTACCTGATAGCCAGTTAAGGGCATAGGGTGCATGGACAGCAGATAAAGTCCAGAGTAAAGCTTTAATGATATAAGGATCTTCAACGCCAATATTTAACTGAAAAGCCTTGGTGATAATCCTTTCAATGATTTGAGGGTCTTTAGCTACAACTTTTGGGAATAAAGCAATTAGCTGGTGAGGTGAAAAATTCCTTCCTAATGCATGATTCAGAAAATCTGTAACAACTTCTTGACACTGCATTACTTCCTGATGGCCAGGCTTCCTTAAACTCACTACTACTTCTTGTAAAAAATGGTGCTTTACAGCACTGAGGTTTCCGTATTCGCTCAAATATATAAAGACACCATTTCCATTAGTTCTTAGGCTCTGCCTAATACGACCTAATATATGAGTTTTTCCTCTCCCTTTTGAAGCAAGGAAGGCAATTCCAAGTGTAGAAACGTTTTCTTCTTCAATTTCTTTTACGGCATCTAAAACTGCTTTAGATGCATGACCATTTATAGATGGAACGTCAGGAAGTTCGTTAGCCCAAATTTGTTGGGTTTTAACTACAAAGTGTCGACTAAAGGGATTATGGGTTTGAATGATACGATTGATTGCGTCTAGGGAAGTGAAGACAGACATATGCATCTCACGAATGGAATGCCAACAGATATATTCGGAAATTAGAAGTAAGAATTAATTCTCTAATTATTTAAGCGCTTAGCATAGCAGCGAAGTTTTCCAAAGCTTGTGGTTATTGAGTCTTCAATTTTATCGAATGAACTATCTTCTACACTGCCTTCTAGGAATTCGAAAATATCATTGTTTTGCATTTCTAGCATCCATTCATTGAACTGGGAGCGAGTGACGCGATCACCAATCTGTCGCCGGATGCGGTAGATTGGCACAAAGTTATCTAGATTGTAGTCTCGATTAAGTTGATCAAAAGTCTTGGATGCCAACCGTTTGAATTCCTCATATGAGTCAATTGGTGCAACAGCCTCGCCCTGATCATTTATCTTAGATAGGTCAGATTTTCCCTGTTTCCGTATCCAGCCTAGCAGGGCATTGACGGTTCTAGCACCGACATTACTATCATATTCAAACTCTTGATCCAGCAAATGCTGATTCAGCAAGGTTAAACCAGAGGCCGTGAGAGAAAACTCATTGTCGGAGATCGTAATTGCCCCTGCGGCATCTAACTTCTCGATGATCGGTTGAAAGTCTCCAGATCTCTCGCTTCCGCGTGTTGCAAACGGCATCAGTTCTCCTTTTCTTATACTATCTCCACCTAAAGCCCATAATGCAAGAAGAAAGCGAGTTTGAGCATGGTTGACATCATTATTCCTTAAAGCCATCGATAGTCCCTTTGAACTAGTTTTGGGATTTTTCTGCACGGAAAATATGATTGTGATCTGAATCACCTTCAGGCTATCCGTGTCAATCCAGAGATTTTCTTCAATTATTTACAAACTATCTAGATAAAATCAGAACGAAACACCTCTAGTATTTTCTTTAAGCAAGCTTATCGAAAACTTTAAGTATTTGCCAATCTCGCAGGTAGTAGCAGAGCGATCGCAGGTCTCTTGCAAGTTGAGTTGAGGAAACTCAGCTTGATTCCCACAGGGCACCTCGAAAATCCTATCTGCAAGAATTCTGTTTTTAGCCACCTTTGCCTGAAAATGTTATTTCTCCATTTATGTCAAGTCGTTGTTGAGGGTTTCAGGTGAAAACAGTGAATAAGTAAGCGATATCAGGAGTTTCGCCTCGACGGTACTGAATCGGAATAGCCTGTTGGCCGTAGGATTAGGAATAGGAATAGACAGATTAGACGCTCAAGTAACAGTAGGTGTCGGGTTTCACTCCGTTCCCCCCAACCTACAGTGTTCAAGGTTTACGTTTGCCCAATACGCTTGAACTCCCAGCGGACTTGGCGTACTATACCTTGCGGGGAATGGTTTCTAGGCGGGGAAGAGAGGAGCGGCAACTCCTCAAGTCCCCTGAGACATCCCTCTTATCGTGGGTAAGTGAGATGCCCTTAGGAGCCATTCTAAAAGCTAGCGTCTTGTTTTACCTTCCCTTGGGACCGCTAGATAAGTTCCCCGTTTTCCTCAACCGAAAACGGAGACACCCGTATGTGATTGACTACAATTTTCCCTGGGTTTTAATCCGCAGGTAAGCCTCCACTAGCGGCTCAGAAATCTGATCGGCTGGGGCATCCAGCACCAGTACCCCCCGCTGCTTCAGTCGCGAGAACGCCCCCTGGCGCTGGGCCAATACATCGAGCGCGACGGCCCGCTGGTAGGCGGCATCCACCTGGGTCGTCCGCTGCTGAGCCTGGCGATCCACCGCTGGGTCCCGCAGGGTGATGCAAAAAGGCAGGTGGCGGGGTCGCAGCCGGGCCAGGGCAGACAGGAGCTCGGCACTGGCGGTCTGGTCCACAATGTCGGTGATGATTACCACCAGCGCCCGGCGGTGTTGTTGCTGGGCCGCATGGGTGGCGGCAGCCAGGTAATCGGACTCCTCCAGCACCGGTTGGATGGGGGTGAGCCGCTCGATCAGTTGCTGAAAGTTGGCTCGCCCCCCCTTGGGCGGAATCCAGGTGTGCAGGCTGCGATCGAAGACGCCCAAACCGACGCGATCGCCCCGAGAAACCCCTGCCAACCCTAGGGATAGAGCCGCATTCAGGCCCCAGTCAAACCGGGACAGTCCCTGCACCGGGGCGGTCATGAGGCGGCCCCGGTCCAGCAAAATCAGCAGGGTTTGCTCCCGCTCGGGTTCCAGCACCCGCACCAGGGGTTGACTGAGACGAGCTGTGGCCTTCCAGTCAATGAAACGGGGATCGTCGCCAGTGCCGTATTCCCGTAGTTCAGCAAATTCGGTACCTACCCCCATCCGCCGTTTTTGTTTCAGGCTGCCAGTGGCCTGCATAGCCAGCTGCACCGACAACTGGCGCAGGCCAATTAAATCAGGATAGACGGCCACCGTTTCAGCCTCGGCCACGGTCCAGTCGGCCCAGGCTAATCCCCAAGCTCCCCGCTGTTGCACCTGAAGATCGCCCCAGGGGTATTCTCCCCGGTGGGTGGGGGTGACGGTAAAGGTGACGGTTTGAGACCCGGGTGCACCTAGGTGCACCCGTAAGGGCAGCGGGTCTCCGGCAAAGGCGGTGGGATAGTGGTCGTAAAGGCGCAGGTCGGCTGGGCCGGGGGACTCGATATGTAGGGTTATGAGGTTGTCTCGGCCAATGGAGAGGCGGTGCAGTGGCTCGCGGCGAACCGTTGCCCGCCGGATTTGGGTTTGCAGCCCATCCCACACCATGGCGGCCAACACCGCCCCATCAAACAGCAGCAGGGCCGCCAGGGCAATGCCCAAGCGATCGGGGGCGTCGGAAAAGTTGCTCAGTAGGGTGGCTACCAGGCCGCCCCCCAGCAGTAGCCCGTAAGTCCGTCCAGTGGGCACCATCGCCATCATCGGGGTACCGCCACACTATCTAGCACCCCCTGGATCACCCGATCCACCGTCAGGCCATCCAGCTGAGCTTCAGCCCCTAAAATCAGCCGGTGGCGCAGTAGGGGCGGGGCCACCGACTTGATGTGGTCGGGGGTGACATAGTCCTGCCCGGCCAACCAGGCCTGGGCTTTGCTAGCTTGCAGCCACTGCACCACCGACCGGGGAGAGGTGCCCAGTTCCAGGTCGGGGTGCTGACGGGTTTTTTGGCCTAGGGCCAGCAAGTAGTCGAGGACAGGATCCTGGACGGTGACCCCCTTAACCGCTTTGCGGGCTGCCAGCACATGGTCAGCCTTGATCAGGGGCTTAATTTGCTTCATATCCAGCCGCTTGGCCTCAAATCCGGCCTGGGCATTCAGTAGCATTTGCTTCTCGGCGGCTGGGGCCGGATAGCCGACCACGAGCTTGAACAAAAATCGATCCAGTTGGGCTTCGGGTAGGGGGTAGGTGCCTTCAAACTCTAGGGGATTTTGGGTGGCCACCACCCAGAATAGGTCGGGCAAAGGGTGACTGGTGCCATCTAGGGTCACCTGCTGTTCTTCCATCGCTTCTAGCAAGGCCGCCTGGGTTTTGGGCGGGGTGCGGTTAATTTCGTCGGCCAGTAGCACTTGGGTAAAAACAGGCCCCTGTTTCAGGGTGAAGGTGCGGCTTGCCAGGTCAAACACATTGGTGCCGGAAATGTCGGAGGGCAAAATGTCGGGGGTAAGTTGGATGCGGGCAAAGTCAGCCTGCATCAGGCGAGATAGGGCGCGTACCAGCAGGGTTTTGCCAGTGCCTGGCACCCCCTCTAAGATCACATGGCCCTCGGCCAGCAGGGCCACCAGAAGCTGTTGCACCGGCACCTCTTGGCCAATGACAATGGTACTGAGCTGTTTGCCGATGGTGGTGATGGCGGTGTGCAGATTACTCATGGCCGGAGATCCTTGGGTCGGTACAGGGATTGTAGTTGCTGGAGCCAGGTTTTGAGTTGGGCTTCGGTGCGAGGCCGAGCGGGATGGATGATGGGCTCTAGATCCTGGGGGTTCCCCCCGTTGTGCTGGGTCCAAGCCGTGACCAATTGCTCATCGGCCACTGGGGTCTCCCCTAGGCCCAGCTGTTTTTGTAGGGATAACCGTTCGGCTTGGCTCAGGGTTTGCACCACAAAGTCGTGGCTGTTGGCCTTATGCAGTACCCCGGCCAGAGCCGTGATATAGGCCTGGCTGTTATTCACCGGGGGCTCTAAAACAGTTTGGCGGGGTCCTAGGCGGCGGTTCAGGGCGATCAGGGCCACCAGGGTAATAAAGAGGGCTTGCACCCCCAGCACTAGCCATGGGGTACGGGCCAGATAGTCTAGCCAGTTGTCGCTGCCCAGTTCCTGGGCGATCGCGGCTTCATCCCGATAGCCATGCAGGTATTCATCCACCCAGACAGTTCCTTGGGCAGCGGTGACCCAAGCGGTGAGTAGGGCAAGGTTACCGGCGGCATCCTGGTAGGCATTGGCGGCCAAGTGGGGGGTTGCCGACAGCAGCAGATTTTGGTCTTGATTCCACACCACAGCGCCATAGTCATCCCCCAAAAGAATCTGACTGTGCTGTTCCTGATGGCGACGGCGGGTATGGATCTTGACGGTGCCCCAATCACTAGCGATCGCCTGGGCAAAAGGAGCCGACGTTACCGGCATCTGCACCCCCAACACCGCTAAGCGGTGCCCCGCCTCTAGCCACTCCCCCATCCAGGGCAGCCACTGGGTCAACTCCCCCTGCCCCACAAACCCTGGCAACACCACCACCAGCGTCACCACCCCATCACCCCCATCACCCCCATCACCCCCATCACCCCCATCACCCCCATCACCCTGATCTCCCCCATCTCCCCCATCTCCCTCCACCCGGGCCAACAACTGCCCCACTGGCCGCTGCCACCGCTGCACCGCCACCCCCTGCTGCTGCAACCTGGCGTACCAGGCGCTATACCCCGCTGGTCCCCGATTCCAGGTGGAGCCACTCTCCAGTTGATTGGTTACCGCCCCACCCATCCACAGGAGAGTTAACAGCAAGACCAGAGCCCCCAGGCTCAGCCACAGCCAGCGGTTATTCCAGCGCAGGGGCGATCGGATCACAGTTAGGTAATCTCCTCATAGGCGCGACGGCAACGGTGGTAGGTTTCTGCGGTAGCCTGATCGGCCCCAAAGGTGAGCCGTTCGTGGGTGCGAATTAGCAGTTGGTAGGGCCGGGTCTGGGTCCGGGGATCTAGGCAGCGCAGATATTCCCCGTCGGTGCGGCTGACTTGGTAGGGCACGGTTTTGGTGTCGTTGAGCCGCACCAGAGCCGCCATATATAGAGCCTGACAAGCCCCGGCAAAATTCCCCTGCTGGGCCAAGGTTTGGGCCTGCTGCCACCATTGCTGGGCCTGTTTCAGCACCGCTTCTGGACTGGGGCTGGCTGGACTCTGGGGGGCGCGATCGCGCCGTTGGCCCCGATAGGTTTCCACCGCTCGATAAATCAACCACAGACTAGTGGCGGCTAATGCTGTCACCGCTAGCCAAAATAGTCCCCGCCCCAGCGGCTCTAGCCAGGGCCAGTGGGGCAGCTCAGGGCCGTCTATATCCATCTGGGCAAATTGATACTCCACCCATTCCCCAGCCCGTTGCAGCCCCTGGCGCAGTTGCCAACCCAGAGAATTAGAACGGTGAGACAGGTCAGCCATGGCGATTGTCCGTCGTATCTGCCCCATTATGGCGGCTGATGGCGGCGTTGGGAACGTATAGATAGCGGCTTCAATGGTTTCAATTTAAGTAACCCCACCCTTGTTCTGCCACTAACCCCCTAAAGTGTAATCTAAAGCACTTTAAGGAGAACGAACCCTATGCCCCGTCATTCAATTGCTTTGCTGTCTATGGGCCTGCTGGTGGTCGGTACCGCCTGTGGCACTGGCCCCGACCTGACAGAAGATGTAAACGAAACCCATGATTTGGCCGATCGCTCTGCCTACAGCGAGGTTGAACTGCCCGCTGAAGCGGAGGTGGTGGGGGTAGACCCGAACCAAATGGCCCTGGATTTGTTTGGTATGCAGGAACCGGTGGAAGGTAACTTTTCAGAAACCGTGGTAATGGTTGTGGAGTCGGATGATGAAGCGATCGTGGAACTCACCCAAACCGGCTTGCCCGATGACTCGGTGGAAGGGCAGCTGTATCGCCTTGACTTTGTGCCCGTCGGTAACGAGTGGCAGTTGGATTGGGCAGGGGAGCAATGGCGCTGCCGTGAGGATCGTGGTCCTCAGGAATGGACCACTGAACGCTGCCTCTAGGACACTGGCGGACGGGGCCCCTCCCCTGGGGCCGAAACAGGGTGAATGCAGTAGCGATCGCGGCCTTGGTGCTTAGCCTGATAGAGGGCGGCATCGGCGGCATCAACTAACACCTGGGGGGCGCGATCGCGGCTGGGAATGGTGCTGGCAATACCCAAACTCAGGGTGATGCGTTGACCAATCGGGGAGGCCCCGTGGAACAAATTCAGGTCAGCGATGGCCTGCTGAATCGCCTGGGCGATCGCCTCGGCCCCCGCCTGGTCGGTACCGGGCAGCACCACTGCAAATTCTTCGCCCCCATAGCGAGCCACCAGGTCGGCGGGGCGTTTGGCCTCCTGAGCAATGGCCTGGGCCACCTTTTGCAGGCAAACATCCCCGGCGGGGTGGCCATAGGTGTCGTTGTAGGGTTTGAAGTGGTCGATGTCGCACATGATCAAACTCAGGGGAGCCTGCTCCCGCAGCAGCCGACTCCACTCTTGGTTCAGGTGAATATCAAAGCTACGGCGGTTGGCTACCTCTGTGAGACCATCGTGGGTGGCCAGATGTTCCAATTGCCGGTTGACGGCTTGCAGGCGCTGGTACAGCTGGGATTGCTGAATCGCGATCGCCAGTTGTGTCGCCAACCGACTCAGCACATCTAGCTCGGCCGCTTCCCACAGGCGAGGAGCCTGGTGGTGATAGGCCAGCAGCATGCCCCACAGGCGATTACTTTGCACAATCGGTACAATCACCTTGGCCCGGGCCTGGGTGAGTCGATCCAGCGGGCAAGGCCAGGCGGCTTCCGTTTGCAGATCCGTAAAACTGCGCACCTGTCCCTCTTGGTAAAACGCCACTTGGGTCTGATCTAGTGGGGTGTGCACCCTATGCCCGAGCAATGTGGGCAGGGTAGGTGTTCTGGCTTCAGCAATAACCGTGCCATGGCCATTGGGCTCAAACTGATAAATCAGCACGCGATCGGTATGCAAGAACTGCCGGACCTCCTGGGTGGTCGTTTTGAGAGTTGCCTCTAAATCTAAGGTTTGGCGAATCCGCTGGGCAATATCACTGAGCAGCCGTTCCTGGGCCGCTTGCCGTCGTAGGGCGGCCACCTCCGATCGCCGCAGTTCTGTGACGTCGGTAAACGACACCACCGTGGCATAGGGCTGAGTTGCTTGCTCCCGAAACAACGGCTGGGTATTAATCGAGAGCCAGGTGGTGCCCTCCGGAGTCTCTAGGCCCAAGACCTGTTGGCTAGTCGGCTGTCCCAAGCGCAACGTAATGGCCAGAGGAGTCTGCTGAAAAGGACAGCGGGAACCGTCTTCTTGCACTAACCGCAGGTTTAAGTCCAGCACAGACCGGCCCAGCATCTGGTCGTCTGGGACGCCAAGGATATGGGCGGCACTAGCATTACAAGCAGAAATGGTACCGTCTGCCTGCACCATCACCACCCCCTCTGACAGGGCCGCTACCACCGAGCGATAGCGTTCTTCACTTTCTTGCAAAGCTTCCAGAAGGGTGGTTTTGGCCTCAAACTCCGTGGTTAGATGCAAGCTGGCCGCCAATAACCCGGCCAAAAGCTGCAAGGTTTGCTGGTCAGATTCGCTAAAGGCCGCTGGCTGAGTGGAAAACACCTTTAGCACCCCAACCGACTCTGTTTTATAGGTCAGGGGCACCAGCATCACGGTGTTCACCCCTAAACAACAGGCCAGGGATTGATCGGGGCAATGGTGACAATCCACCTCCTGGCAACACATTATCTGCTGGGTGGTGAGGCATTGCTCAGCTAAACTCTGCTGTAACGGAAACTGACCGCCCACGTAGGGTTGGGCCAGGCCACTGGCCGCCAGGCAGACGAGCTGATCCCCCTGGAGCAATTCCACCACCGCCCCGTCCGCTCCAGTTAGTTGCTGGGCTTGTTCAGTCACCACATCCATCACCCGATGGCCCCCTGGGCCGGTCATTCGACCATCGCGATTGGAATTAGCCACTGCCACCGCCTGCTGAGTTGCAATCACCCCTGACAGGCGCTTTAACTCTTGTTTGAGGGCGATATCGGCCCGCTTTCGTTCCTCTTCTAGTTTGATGCGGTCAGTGACATCTTTCATGAAGCAAAAGTGACCATTGGGACGCTGCTGATCGTCGTAGGTGGTCACCATCACCAATTGCTTATGAATAATTGAGCCATCTTTGCAAACCCCTCGGGTTTCTGCACTGACTTTGCCCTGGCTCAACATCTGTTGATAGGCCTGAGTCATAGCCGATAGATCATCAGGATGGACGGTGACCGACCAGGGCTGACCCACCAGCTCTTTAGGGGTGTAGCCCAGCATTTGGGCATAGGCCTGATTAACGGTCAGGTAACGCCCAGCCAGATCCAGACGGGAAATTCCTTCCACCGCATGGGTGAGGGCGGTACTCATTGCTCGCAGGTCTTGCTCTGCCTGCACCTGTTCGGTAATATCCTGGGTAATGCCAAACAGACGCACCACCTGGCCGGCGGCATCCCGCTCCACCTGGCCGCGATCTTCGATATAGCCGATCGAGCCATCGTCACGGGTACACCTTAACCGCACGGTGTAGGGTTCCCCCTGACTCAGACTGCGTTCCACCACCTGGCGCAACTGCGCTCCATCTTCGGGGTGGTACTGTTGCAGCAACTGTTCAAAGCTGGGTTCTCCCAGCTGGGGATCGCGGCCTAAGATCCGAAATTTTTCCGCCGACCAGGAGATTTTGTCCGTTCGCATATCGTGTTCCCAACTGCCAATACGGCCTATTTTCTGAGCCTCTAGCAGCATGGCCTGGCTTTTTTGCAGCTCTAGTTCAGCCCGTTTGCGATCGTCAATGTCTTGAATTTGAGCCACAAAGTAGAGGGGGTGCTGGTTCGCGTCCCGCACCAGGGACACACTCAGCAAAACCCAAATCCAGTGGCCCTGTTGGTGGCGATAGCGCTTTTCGATGTGGTAGTGCTGAATGGTACCATCCAGGACCTGCTGGAGTAGATCCAGGTCAACCTGGAGGTCGTCGGGGTGGGTAATGGCCTGAAAATCAGTCTTTAGCAAAGCTACTGCGGTATGGCCCGTAATCTGGCAGAGGGCCGGGTTAACCTGCAACCAGCGCCCTTTGGGGCTAACTAGGGCCATGCCAATGCCCGCATAGTCGAAGGCGTTGCGAAAGCGCTGATTGCTGAGATGCAGGTCACGGTTGCTGGCTTCCAGCTCTTGGTTGCGTTGGGCCAGTTGGGCGGTGCGTTCAGCCACAGTGGCTTCTAGGGATTCGTTGAGTCGTTGCAGGGCCAGTTCTGCCTGCTTGCGATCGCTGATATTGTGCAATGTCGACCGGCTTTTGAGATAGTTGCCTTCGATGTCGTACTCGGCCCTGGCGTTTATCAACACGTAAAGCTGAGAGCCATCGGCCCGCACCAGTTCAAATTCCAGGTCGTGGACATAGCCCTGCTGCTTAAACCGGGGAAAGTTAACCGCAAAAATGGTCTGGCTTTCTGGGGTAAGTAAATCGGGGAACCGCATTTGGCCGATCACCTGGTCCCGGGTATAGCCTAGCCATTCCAGTTCGGTGTCATTAATGTCTACGAACTGGCCCTGGGCATCAAGGGAGTGATAGCCACAGGGGGCATGGTGATATAGATCGTCGATGCTGACTCGTTGGGCTTCGGTGGTGGCAATCAACTTTCGGGCCGACAGCCGCAATTCCATTTCATCCATGACGATGGCGGCCAGGTCTTTTAGGGTTTGGCACTCTTCAGGCGTGGTGGAGCGGGGGTGGCGATCGATCACACAGAGGGTGCCCAGGTTGTAACCATCCTGGGTGTTGAGCGGGGCGGCGGCATAGAAGCGCAGGCCAAATTCGCCCCGCACCAGGGAGTTGGTCAGGCTGCGGGGATCGTCCAGGGCATTGGTAATGGTGTAGACCTCATCGTGCAAAATCGCCGAGGCACAGAGCCCTGGCTCGCGGTCAATCTGCGGGATATCCAGGCCGTAGCGCGATTTAAACCAGATCCGATCGCGGTCAACAATGGTGACCAGGGCAATGGGTACTTGAAATAAGCGAGCGGCGATCGCCGTTACCCGATCAAAAGCCCCATCTGGCGGGGTGTCTAAAATTTGGTAACGCTGAATAGCCGCCAGCCGTTTGGCCTCAAAGGTCGAACCAGCCGCATCCATAGGACTCCTGCTTCACTATTTCTTTATAATGCCCCAGTTCTCAGTTAGGGCTATCAGTCGATGATGGGAGACGGGTTAAATGCTGATACTGGGTTGAAAGCCACTGGTCTAGGGCCGCTGGGGCCATTGGACGGCCAATATGATAGCCCTGGGCCAGATCGCAGCCCACCTGGCGCAAATAGTCTAAGGTTGCCTCATCTTCGACCCCTTCAGCGGTGCAGCGCAGCCCCAAACTATGGCCCAAATCGACAATAAACTTCACTACGGTGCACGACTCTTGGGATTGCATCGTCGTCATCACAAAGGATTTGTCAACTTTGATTTCGGAAAAGGGCAGGCGCACCAACTGCAACATCGACGAAAACCCAGTGCCAAAGTCATCGATCGACAGGTGAAAGCCCATGACCCGCAGTCGAGTCAGCAGGTCTAAGGAGGCCACGGGGTCATCCATGGCGCTGGTTTCAGTTAATTCAAAGATCAACTGGTCGGGGGTAATGTGCATAGCTTGGCACTGCTGCCGCACCCGCTCAAACAAGCGGTCATTACTGAGGGTTCTGGCGGAAATATTCAACGATAACTTTAAGTCGGTACAGCCCTGGGTTAACGCGGGAGTCTGGGGTTTGCGGCAGAGGTTGGCAAACCAGTCTAGGGATTGTTCCATCACCTGTTCGGTGAGGGCGTCTATCAGGCCACAGGCTTCTGCCAGGGGAATAAATTGCATAGGCGATAAGACACCGCGATCGCCATGCTGCCACCGTACTAGGGCCTCAAAACCCGCTAGGGCTTGGGTGTCGCACAGCACCTTGGGCTGATAAACCATGAAAAAATCACGCTGCTTTAAAGCCTGCTTGAGGTCAGCTTCGGTCAACTCAGGCCAAGGGGGTTGGTGCGGCCGTGGTGCAGCCCTGGCGGTGGTCGCCACGGTCAAAGCGCTTGCTTCCCCATTCAAAAGTGCCCGTAACGTGGCTGGAGAAAAGGGCTTGGGCAGCACCCCGGAAATGTTTAACCCATGTTCGGCAGCGGGGTAGTGCATTTTAGTGCAGGCCAGAGGAAAAGACCGGATGACCTTGCTTGGCCAGCTTCTCTCTGATGCAGCGATT
>NZ_SMDQ01000041.1:0-3815 GCF_012911975.1 Nodosilinea sp. P-1105
CCAGAGGCCCACCTGGGCATTGTGGTGGTGTTGACGGACTGGCCGGGGATGGTGGTCAAAGCCCTGCGGTTCTTCACGGTGTCGCCGTTCTTTACCCAGAAGCTGATTGAGGCCCTGCTGAGTACAGCACCGGCCTATACCTTCGAGGGCTATGAGCAGGGGGTACAGCGGGTGTTTCAGAACTACCCGGTGAATGCGATCGGTGATGGGTGTCGGGTGCGGTGTAAGTCTGGGGATTGAAGACTGGCGATCGCCACTGCTCTATACCGCCTAGATTCAGCTGTGGGCCTAGAGTACCCTGGGCGATCGCCATAGTGTGATGCGCCCTAGCTGAGTCGCTATGGTCACTGCTGATCCTTTTGGATCTGTGTGCATATAGCCATCTGCTAATTACTTTTTAGCCAAGATTAGAAGCCGAAAGTAAAGGCTGAAATATTCGCCGATATTGACTTGGAGTTATTCCGGTTAGTCGTTTGAAGAGACGCCTGAAAAAAGATACATCTTCGTAACCAACCTCGTAACAAATGTTTTCTACAGATTTGTCACTAGTCTCTAGCTGGTGCTTGGCTTCCTCGATTCGCAGGTTTTGTAAGTACTCGATTAATGTGGAACCTGTAGCAGTCTTGAAACGACGCTTTAAGGTGCGCTCTGGAATTTTTGCCTGTTCTATCGTTTGCTGAATCGCATCACTTTCACGAAAACATTGCTGTAGCAATTGTTCGCAGGCTTTGACAATAGAATCAGCATGAATGTCATTACGAACAAGTGTCTCATAGGGCAACTGTCCCTCGCTATGCCACTTCAACAAATAAACCTTTGCAATTCGCAACGCCTCTCCTGGACTACAATGCCGTGAGATAATGTGAATCGCTAAGTCATGCCATGATGTTGTTCCCCCTGCCGTAACGATATGTCCAGAGTCATCGGCGAATGTGAGATTGGGGGCTGGATTAAATCGAATGTTTGGGAATTTCTTGCGAAATAAATCTTGATAGCCCCAGTGGGAAGTGGCGTTACAGCCATCCAGCAGACCTGTTGATGCGATCAAGCAAACGCCGACCTTGGCCCAGTTTGAATTTCGTGCTACCAATCAATGGATTAATGGTGGCGAAAATCGGTCGAGAATTAAGGAGTTTTATGGTGCGGGTCAAGAGGACGAATCTCGTACAGAAGCATTTGAGTTTACTAATGGTGAGCCTCCAGTACTACTAGGTGCCAATGAAGGGGCAAATCCAGTGGAGTACTTACTACACGCTTTGGCGGGGTGTGTCACAACTACAACGGTGGTACATGCCGCTGCTAAGGGAATTCAGATTGACAGGATTTCTACCAAACTGGTGGGTCAGATCGACTTGCAGGGTTTTCTGGGGCTTAGTGATTTTGTACCGGTAGGTTACGAGAGTATTCAGATTGAGATGGATATCAAGGCTGACTGTAGTGATCAGGAGTTGAATGAACTCTTATCCTTTGCCAAGGAACATTCTCCGGTATGTAACACTATTTGCCGACCGGTACCTGTGACCTTGAAACGAGTTAACTAAATGACAACTACTGGCTACATGCAAAACGGGGTTACTAGAGTGAGTAATGACGGTAACCCCATTATCTGGCCTTCATCGCCTAACTATCCGGTGGCACCCGATGGAAATAAGAGTTCCGATTAAACCTTAAAGAGTTTTGCCACGGGTGAACCGGGGCGTTATGCCGCCCGCATTCAACCCTGAACACTCTCAAAAAGCTCGAGAACCACATTGGGGCCATCTGGCTATTCATCCATGACTACAATCGCTGCATCAGAGAGAAGTTGGCCAAGCAAGGTCATCCGGTATTTTCCTCTGGCCTGCACTAAAATGCACTACCGGATGTAAGTCACTAGCCAGCGAAAGCTTCCCCTAACCACTCTAATGATCAACCCCGCCAGGGCCGCCCACAGCAGCACTGGATTGAGCGTCTCTGCAGCCTCGACAAACCGCTTTGATTTCAAAATGGTGGCTAGGGATAGGAGAGGTGGGTCGGTGGGGTGAGAGGCCATAAGCTCTGGGGAAAGGGGCTGGTCAATAGTCGATGCCAGGGTTATACGCCGTTCAGCTTAGGGGCTACAGTTCTTGATGGGCAAAACACCACGGCTGGACTGAAATTGGATTTATCGGGCAGCGGCCCTGTGAATCGTGGTCCAGGCGCGGAGAATTTCCCCCACTGACCAGGCTTGGGCTATACAGCCTCGAGGCTGAAAAGGCGCATCGCCATCGAAGATTTCGCTGATGGTGCCCAGCCCAGCGGTTTGCAGGTGATGGGCGAGGGGCTGCAAAAACTGATCGGCCAGGGTGGGGTTTTGGTAGACGGCGTAGTGGGCGATCGCAAACACCCCCAACAGCCAACCCCATACCGTGCCCTGGTGATAGGCACCGTCGCGATGGGTCTGATCGCCACCGTAAGCTCCCTGGTACTGAGGATGCTGGGGGGACAGACTGCGGAGCCCGCAGGAGGCTAGGAGCTGCTGGCCGCACAGCGTCACCACCTGCTTTTGCTGGTCGGGAGTCAGCAGCGGTGGGTAATCCCGATCAAAGCCGAGGGAAATCGCCAGCAGTTGGTTGGGGCGCAGGGAGGGGTCGGGGCCAGCGGGGGTATCGAGCACATCAAAGCAGTAGCTTTGGTCAGCCTGCCAAAACTGCTGAAACCCGTTTAAAGTCGCCTCAGCCATCTGGTCATAGATCGCGGTAGGCTGGCCCAATCGCTGGGCAAAGTGGGCCATCGATCGCGCTGCCGCATACCAGAGGGCTGTGATCTCGATCGGCTTGCCAATGCGTGGGGTCACCACCCAGTCGCCCACCTTGGCGTCCATCCAGGTGAGTTGCACCTCCGCCGCCCCGGCGTAGATCAGGCCATCGGCGGGGTCGAGGTGAATGTTAAAGCGAGTGCCCTTTTGATGCCAGTGGATGATGCTCTGCAAGACCGGGAAAATCTCGGCGAGCAGGACCTGATCGTCGGTGGTATCCAGGTATTGGCGCACCGCCTCCACGTACCAGAGGGTGGCATCGACGGTGTTGTAGTCGGCGTCGGTGAGAGGGTTACCATCGTCGGGAAACCGATTGGGCAACATGCCCTGGCTGACGTATTTGGCAAAGGTGGTGAGAATGCCTCGGGCCAGGTCGGGCCGACCAGTGGTCAGGGTCAGCCCTGGCAGGCTGATCATGGTGTCTCGGCCCCAGTCGCCAAACCAGTGGTAGCCAGCGATGATGCTCTTGCCCTCGGGGTGGTCGGGGGAGGGGCGATCGACAATAAACTGGTCAGCGGCCAGCACCAGCTGCCGCACCCAGTCGGGGGCCTGGGGGGCGAGGGTGGGCTGGGCGGTTTGCCACTGGTCGAGTAGGGTGCGGCTATGGGCCTGGTAGCGCTGGAGCGAGGCGGCCCCGTCGAGATCGGGACTGGCCTCGGTGCTAGCGATCAGGCAGACCGTCTCGCCGGGGTTAAGGTCGAGGGCAAAGCAGCCGACCAGCAGGTTGTCGTCGAGATCGCTTAGCCCCCGGTAGGCTTCGACGGCCAGTTCAAAGCCTCGGTACCATTCGGGGGCGATCGCCCCTTGCCCCTGGGGAGCCAGCAGGTAAAACGGGGTCGCCCCAGCAAAGGCCGTCACCCGCAGCCCCCCGGCCACCGGCTGTACTTCCATGGCCCAGTCCCCCGCCTCAGTACGGCTGTGGTAGCTGCGATAGTTGACCAGCGCTTTGACCGTGAGGCGAAGGGGCATCGTACCCCGCTCTAGGGTATAGGAGACATAGGTGGTATTGGCTCCCGGCTCCATCCAGATCCGTTTTTCG
>NZ_SMDQ01000041.1:4131-51453 GCF_012911975.1 Nodosilinea sp. P-1105
CACAGATCTCTCGGCCAAACGCGATCGCTACCATATCGCTACCATTTAAAGTGCTCCTTAGGCGATCTCTAGGAAAGACGTTCCCAACGTTATCCACAGACCAGCGCTAGGGTAGGGTGGGCACTGCCCACCACTGGGAGATTGTTTTCCAGAGATTGCCTTAAAAGGCTATCTCCTTGGGAAAATCGCCCCACAGTTCTTGGCGAGCTGTAAATATGTCGTCTTCAGAAATATCTACACCAAGATCAGCCCACAGACCCTTGAGAGATGGGGTCGCTTTGGGTGAAGCCGTTTTGCTGCGCAAGAACTCAACAAAATCTAAGACCGCCTGGCGCTGATCTGGCGAAAGTTCTCGTAGATTTTGGAGAACAGCCTCTTCTAGAGTCATCTCATTGCTCTGCATTAAGCGTCTACCTCTCAGTCTAGTACCGCTACGCGGAATTCAAAATGCAAAGTTTAAGGTGAAAAACCGTTCACCGCTCACCGCTCACCGCTCACCGCTCTCCCCTAAAACAACGCCATCGACCCCAACGACTCATAAAAGGTCTCGTCATTCAGCTCCTGAATCAGCTTGGCTACCAGGGCTGTCCACCCCGTCTGCTGGCTGGCCCCCAGCCCTTTGCCCGTGTCGCCAGCCGCTGCAAGAGATCTTGGGCCACCTCTTTTAGGGTCATCAGTTGACCCGACCCGGTGGGGCACTCGACCTGGAACCCATCGCCCAGGTAGCGGTAAGAGCAGGCTCTTTTGTTTGCCGCCCTATTTAGCATCCCCTTGATTGTTGTACTCTACGTGCTTTGATGCAGTCTCCGTTTCTACCGGATGTATCGCCATTAGGTCATATTTACCCGCCATGCAGCAGTGTGCTTCCCCAACCAATAGTCAAAGCCGGTTCCTCTACTTCAGCGGCCACCAGGAGACCTTGTCCCGGGTGGCACCGTAGACTTCTTTCAGTCCCTCTGGGTCGATCACCTTTACCAGGTCGTTGGCTGACTCGGCCAGTTTGTCGGTCTTGATATAACCCGCTTTGGTTAGCCCTTTCAGCACTTGTTCCACGGTGCGGTGGTTAAGTTGGCAGGCGCGGGCAATCAGGTCGATGGGCAGATCAAACCTGTATTCGGTTTTACTACCCTGGGGCTGGCCCCCCAGGCTGCGCTCTTGAAAAATCAGCCCCCGCAGCACTGCTGCCACCGCCTGGGGGGGGTAGGTGCTGCAATTAAGTAGGTGGTACTGAAACTTTTCGCGCAACTCAAGTAGAAGAGTGTAGCGTTGTCGAAACATCTCATTTTGGTCGTAGAGATCCTGCACCACCTGCACCGGCACTTTGATCACATTAGTGGTCTTGTAGGCTTCCACCAGGCTGGGGAAGGCCCGGGTGGCCGCACCAACGCCCACAGGTAAGCTGCGCATACCAAAGCAGCCACCCGGGTAGGTGAGGGCTATCACCCGGTCAAGGGGGGTGCTGCGCATAATTATTGGGCCGCCATTGACAACCACGTACAGGTGCTCCTGCCAGATTTGGGGCCGAAAGGCGGTATAGACCGGACGGTTAGAGTAGAGTTTTTCAACGGTCAACCTGTCAGGGGCGAGGTCGCTGAGCAGCGGGTCTTGCCCCAGTCCACCGAACAAAAAGCTTTGGGTCGTTAAAATTTCAATTGTTTTGGAAGCCAAACTGGGGCTCTTTGCCTTTGCCATGGGGCGTTATAGATTCTGTACTCTGCCATTGTCCCTCGCAATCACTGTTATATCGCAGAAACTTGCTGGCTTAAGCGGGTGATTCAGCCGTCGAAACAGCCCATACCAAGGGCGTAAATTTTCGATAGACCACACCAGAGTTCCTTAAGGAAGCTGGGTTTAGCCCCAGGCTCACCACATAAATTCAGGCCAGTCGATATGGCCTTCGTGGGAAAACTGTGATTATCTCAGGCATAATAAATTGCATTATTAATGCAAAGCTCAATCAAAATCCAACTGAAATATATTTGGAATGGAAAACAAACTGTTTTCGAGGCAGGCCCAGTCTGGGACTAGTCTGGCCCTCTCCCCTGCGGGCAATAGGTTCAGTAGAGTGGGGGTCGGTCTGACCGTTGTCGGGGTAGTCACCCTCGGCATCGCTGGGGTAATTGCCTTATCGACCAGTGCTTTGAGCTGGCAAGGGTGGCTGGCGATCGCCGTTACCCTGGGTGCGTTTTTACTCAACGCTCTCACCAGTCTGGCGGCGGAGGCGATTTTTTTGGGGGCGCTGGCGGTGCTGATGCTCAGCGGTGTGCTCGATACCCCTACCGCCCTGGCCGGTTTCAGTAACCCCGGCATGATTACCGTGGCGGTGCTCTACCTGGTGGTGGCGGGCTTGCAGCAGACTGGCGGCCTGGATATCGTGTCACGCACGGTGCTGGGCCTGCCCCAGGGCCAAACCCAGGCCCTAATTCGGCTGATTATGCCAGTGGTGGGCCTGAGCGCCTTTTTGAACAACACGCCGATTGTGGCGATGTTCATTCCGGCGGTGGGCGACTGGTGCCGCAAGCTGCGGATTAGCCCCTCGAAGCTGATGATTCCGCTCAGCTATGCAGCAATTATGGGGGGCATGTGTACCCTGATTGGTACCAGCACCAACCTGGTGGTGAACGGGCTGCTGATTGCCGAGACCGACCTGCCGGGGCTGCGGATGTTTGATCTGGTGCCGGTGGGGGTGCCCTGCGCGATCGCTGGCACCCTGATGCTGATTTTGGCCCAGCGCTGGCTGCTACCCCAGCGCAAACCCGCCATCACCGAAACCGACGACCCCCGGGAGTACACCGTGGAAATGGTGGTGGAAGACGGCAGTCCCCTGGCTGGGAAAACTGTGGAACAGGCGGGGTTACGCCACCTACCGGGGCTATTTCTGACTGAAATTCAGCGGGGAGAGCAGTTGTTGACGGTGGTTACCCCCCAGGAGGTACTGCGCGATCGCGACCAGTTGGTGTTTGTGGGCATGGTCGATTCGATCGTCGATCTCAACCAGATCCGGGGGCTGAAACCCGCCACCGACCAGGTGTTTAAGCTCGATTCGCCCCGTACCAAGCGATCGCTGTTGGAGGCCGTGGTGTCTAACACCTGCCCCCTGGTGGGGGTGACTATTCGCCAGGGCCAATTTCGCAGCCGCTACGGAGCAGTGGTGCTGGCGGTGGGTCGCAACGGCGAGCGCCTGCCGGGCAAGATCGGCGACATTCGCCTGCGCCCCGGCGATACCCTGCTGCTGGAAGCCAACCCATCGTTCCTGGAAGAACGCCGTGCTTCCCGCGATTTTTACCTGGTTAGCCCCATTCCCAACTCCGACCCCCTACGCCACGACAAAGCGGCGATCGCCTTTGGCATTCTGATCCTGATGGTAGCCCTGGCCACCTTTGGCTGGATGGATATGCTCCATGCTGCTTCCCTGGCGGCGGTACTGATGATTGCGACCGGATGCTGCTCCTTTCAGCAGGGGTTTCGGGCCATCGACTGGTCGGTGCTGCTGGTGGTGGCGGCGGCCCTGGCCTTGGGCAAAGCCCTAGAGGTGACTGGGGCGGCGGCGGCTTTTTCCATGGCGGTGTTGGGGGTAGTGGGGGATAATCCCTGGGTGTCCCTGGCGGCGATCTACGCCATCACTAGCCTGCTGACGGAGGTGATCACCAATAATGCGGCGGCGGCGGTGGTGTTTCCCATTGCCCTGTCCCTATCCCAGAGCCTGGGGGTGAACTTTATGCCCTTTGCAGTGGCAATCATGATTGGGGCCTCGGCCAGCTTTAGTACCCCCATCGGCTACCAGACTAACTTGATGGTCTATGGGCCAGGGGGCTACAAGTTCACTGACTTCATGCGGGTGGGGATTCCCTTTAATCTCATGTTTTGGGGCCTGACGGTGCTGATCGCGCCGCGAGTGTTTCCGTTTTAGGGGGTGAGATAATGACTGATTCCGCCTTTTACCATATTCCTGTCCTGCCCCAAGCGGTGGTGGATGGATTGCATCTTCAGCCCCAGGGGGTGTATCTCGATGCCACCGTGGGCGGCGGCGGCCACAGTCGGTTGATTCTAGCCCAGGACCCGACAGTGCGCCTGGTGGCCGTAGATCAAGATCAAGCGGCGATCGCAACCGCCCAAACCCATTTGGCTGCATACCGCGATCGCATCTGCTTCTGGCACGGCAACTTTTCCCAGTTCGACCCAGGGGAGCAGCGGTTTCAGGGGATTTTAGCCGATCTGGGCGTTAGCTCGGCCCAGTTTGATATTCCCGATCGCGGCTTTAGCTTTCGCCATACCGCCCCCCTGGACATGCGCATGGACCAACGCCAGGACTTGACGGCCGCCGAGATCGTCAACCACTGGGACGAAACGGACCTGGCTAACTTGATCTACACCTACGGCGAAGAACGCCTTTCTCGTCGCATTGCCCGCCGAGTGGTCGAGCAACGCCCATTTCAGACCACCACCGAGCTAGCCGAGGCGATCGCCTCCTGTGTGCCCCGCAAATACCGCTATGGCCGCATTCACCCTGCCACCCGCACCTTCCAGGCCCTGCGGATTGCAGTGAACCAAGAACTTGATGGGCTTAAAACCCTGCTAGAAAAAGCCCCCCACTGGCTGGCCCCTGGTGGGCGGTTGGCGATCATCAGTTTCCACAGCCTGGAGGATCGCCTGGTCAAACATAGCTTCAAAGCTAATCCTGACCTGGCGGTGATCACCAAAAAGCCGATCATCGCCACCCAGGAGGAAGTAGACAGTAACCCCAGAGCCCGATCGGCTAAGCTGCGGGTGGCAGAACGACTCTCCGCTGCCCCTGATGGAGTCACTGGGGCAGCGGCCAAAGCCTCGAAATACTAGGGAGTAGCCCTGAAGCCGCAAGCCTGAGGTTATACCGGCCCCGTTAGCCCACTGGGGTGACCTTAATTTCAGCTAACCGCTGATTCAGATAGGTCTCAGCGGTCATCGTCGGGAACCGGGGCTGGCCGCCAGTGCGCTCTAGAAAAGCGGCGTGGGGAGATAAATCAATTTCGGGGCGGGGGTGGACAAAAAAGGGCATCGACAGTCGCCGCTGATTACCCTGGCGAGGATTCGACACCCGGTGGGTGGTGCTTTTAATCAAGCCATTGGTAAGGTTTTGCAGCATATCACCAGTATCTACCACAATCTGACCAGGGGTGGCCTGAATCGGCAGCCAGCGACCATCATGGCTCAAAATTTCTAGCCCAGGGGCCGTCGCTTCGCACAGCAGGGTGATTAAGTTAATATCCTCATGGGGTGCCGCCCGCAAACTACCGGCAGGTGCCCCCAGTGGAATCGGCGGATAGTGGGCTAGGCGCAAGATGGTATTGCCACCCCTAGCCATATCAGCCAGCCAACTTTGCGGCTGCCCCAGGTAAAGGGCACAGGCTTCCAACAACCCATGGGCACAGGCCAGCAGTTGTTGGTACAACCGAGTCATGATCGGGCGGAACTGGGGAACCTCAGTGGGCCAGGGGGCAGGGGCTTGCTCAAAGCTACGGTAGCTAACGTGCCAGAACTCCTTCAAGTCGGGGCAGGTGTAGTGTTTGGCCTGCTCGGTGCCAAAGCCTGAAAAGCCCCCCTGACCAGGGTAGTGATCAGCATCATACTGACCCTTAATCCGGTCGGGTAGGGTAAAGAACTCGGCGGCGGTTTGATGAGCCCGGCGTACCACTTCTGGGGCCACCGGGCCTTGGTCTAAGATCAAGAAACCAATCGTTTCTAGGGCTTGGCCCAGGGTTTGTATCGCCTGCTGTCGCCGCATGGGGTGGGCGCAGGTGAGGTCGGTATAGTTAACAACAGGTATAGGGGGAAGGGGCATGGGCGATCGCCGGACTGGTTCGAGGGGGCTGGCTGGATTGTAGCAGGAGTATCCATAGGGTAAGGTTGGGAGAGGAAGCTGAAATTGTTGAACCAGGGAGCGAGTTGAGCGTTTGAGTCCGTCAGAGTCATTTTTCCCCAGCCCAGATTCCCCCAGCCCAGAGCATCAGGGGTTGCTGCATGTCGGCCATCAACCTATCACCGCCGATCACCTGATGGTCACCCTACGGCGCCATGGGTTGTTGCCAGCGGTGATTAAAGAGTTGGTGATCGATCAGGCGATCGCGGCTTTACCCGACGACAACTTATCGGTTGCGGCTGGGCCGATTACGGCTGAAACAGCTTTAGAACAGGCGATCGCCACCTTCAGACAGACCCATCAACTGGCAAACGAGACCCAAGTCAATGCCTTCTTGCAACAACGGGGACTGACCCCCACCGACCTGGGTCCCCTGGCCCTGCGCCACCAAAAACTGCAGCAGTTTAAGCAGGCCACCTGGGGCAACCAGGTGGAATCCTATTTTTTGCAGCGCAAGCAGCAGCTGGACCGGGTGCTGTATTCCCTGATTCGCACCCGCGAGGCCGGACTGGCCCAGGAACTCTACTTTCGCATCCAAGACGATGGTCACCCCTTTGCTGACCTGGCGCGGGAATTTTCAGCGGGCCAGGAAGCCCAAACCGGCGGTTTGATTGGCCCCGTAGAGCTGGCGGTGCCCCACCCGGCCCTAGCCAGGGTGCTGGCAGTGAGCCAACCTGGGCAACTGTGGCCCCCCACCCCCATGGGGGAGTGGTTTGTGATTGTGCGGCTAGAAAAGTTTTTACCAGCCCGACTAGATGACCCCACCCGCCAGCGATTGTTAGATGAGTTATTTAATACTTGGTTAAGTGAGCAGGTACAGAAGAACTTAGGTGATCTCTAGGAAAGATGTTCCCTACGTAGAGCTGTCAGTCGATGGGCACGCAAGCTTTGCCCATCCTACGGGGGTGTTCTGTTATCCAGAAGTCCCCTTAGTTACTGAAAAAGCAGTGCCCGCTGGTGTTTAGCATAAGACCTAATATCCAGATAACCTCAGTCGTTAAATACAACTGAGGTATCTGGATGTTAGGATCAATGTGTTCAACCAGTGTAAAACCAACATGTTTGGCTTTACAGCAGCCCTGAGACTGGCTTATGTGAGCGATTTCCTCAAATATGTCCTGATTTTCTAGAGATGCTCTGATGCCGTCGTGTCGGTGATGTCGCGTTTGTGGATTGCGTCTCTGGGCATCGTCACAGAGCTCTCGAAGAGTTTAGAATTAGGAAATATCAACAACCGAGTGGGTACTGCTGGTCTTTGATGGAATAGATTCAGTCACTAACGAGATAGTAACCTCCTATGTAGAGGGGACTAGAATCATCTGAGCAAGAAGGGAAATAGCTCACCTCCTATTCATGAAACTTGTGAAACAGATTGAACTTTACAGCAATCCTCCTAATCGTTTGAGTCTTCCTCAAATGGGATTAGATTTTCTAGAGATGATTCGATACCGTCGTTTAAGAACCCTTGTCTAAGGATGTGGCGTCTCTGGGTATCTACTGCAGAGCTCTCAACCAATTAAGGGGAGGAAATATCAACAACGGAGTAAAGTGCTGCTGAAATTCGAGAGATAAATTCAGACGTTAACGAGATAATAACCTCCTGCTTAACGAAACCTGAACTTTTGATTTAAGAGGGAGAAAACGTTGTTTAACGGATTGCTTTCCTCTTGTTATTAACAATAGCTCGCTAGGAATCTGTTGGCTACTGATGATACCAAAGTTTATCTTTCGGTTAAGTATCACTCTCACCCGTAGTACGGAAAGGCAGAAGAGAGATTCTACCCTATGCCAAGGTTTACCCTTGCACAGGTGGGTGGGACAGATGGGTGGGTTATTTCTGCCACAGAGTACTAGACCTGTTGCCCCCGCTCTTTATTCAGCCGATCCCAGAGAAGGTTAGGATGGATCTCGCGCCATTGGGCGGCGATCGCCCCACCCAGGGCCATACGCTACCATTTCGGCTGATTTCAGTTTTTCAGTTTCAGTTAAGGAGAGGCTGCCGTGTCACAGGTTAAACAGATTGCGGGTGCTGGAATTCCCCTCAGGGGCAATGACATTGACACCGATCGGATTATCCCGGCTCGGTTTCTTAAGTGTGTCACCTTTGATGGCCTAGGGGAGCAGGTGTTTGCCGACGATCGCGCGGCCCTAGCCGGAGAGCACCCCTTTGACCAACCCCAGTACCAGGGAGCCACTGTATTAGTTGTCAACCGCAACTTTGGCTGTGGGTCATCCCGCGAGCATGCTCCCCAGGCCTTGGCTCGCTGGGGCATTAAAGCAGTGGTGGGAGAAAGCTTTGCCGAAATCTTTTTTGGCAACTGTGTCGCCATTGGTATTCCCTGCTTAACGGCTGAAACCCCTGCGATCGCCCAACTGCAAGCTGGCCTTGAGGCCGACCCTGGTACCCCGATGCAGGTGGATCTCAACCAACTCACCGTCAGCCACGGGGCCACCACGGTGGCCGTCACCATGCCTGCCGGGGTGAGACAGGCGTTTTTAGCCGGTACCTGGGATGCCTGTGGGCAGTTAGTGGCCAATGAAGAGGCCATTCGGGCGACGGCAGCCAAGTTACCCTATGTCGCTTGGTGATCTGAGTTTTCATAGATTTGCAAACAGGCTGTTGGTTTGACTCGTGCCCTAGGCACTCTCTAAGCAGGTGTGTGCACATCATCTCCCATCACAGGCTGTCCCTATGGTTTCTCCAGCTGTACGATCATTGCCCTGGCCGTTGGTCGTCAACCCTGCCCTGGCCCCAGTCGTCGATCCGTCACCCGAGCCAGAGGGTGGAGCGATTATCCCGGTGGCGACTTTAAAGCAAGCGGTGTGTCGGATGGTGCCACTGGCGGCGCAGCGATTTTCCTTTAGGCTCGATCAGCCCCAGTCGGCGGCAGTTGTAGCGGCGGTGCGACAGTTGATCGAGCTGGTGATTAGCCTGCGATCGCCGACGGGGGGCTGGCCCGCTGACATTCCCCAAACCCCAGACAAGCTGGCCCCCTATGTCAGCGAAGAGGTGGAGGTGCTCCTAGACGTTCTGGCCCATACCCCAGCGGCTCCTTGTCCTCCCCCCACCCTACATCCCTTCTTGGACCTGGTCCCCACCCTACTGTGGCTGATCGCCAGCAGTAGCTACGAAACCATGCACCTGCTGGAAGGGGTGCGGGCTCGGGTCTATGCCACCGATGCCCAGTTCAGCTTGCGAATTATTCGTCTGGTGCCGGTACTAGAGCTAACCACAGAGAGCGGCCAGGCGGCAATCGATTTGGTCACCCTAGAGGCTCCAGCAACGCATCTCTATCTATCGGGACACGCCACCTTGCGTCTGTTAGACAACGACCTGGATAATCAACCGCTGTCGGTTAACCAACTCCGCCAACAGCTGGTCCAGGTGATGGGCCAAGCCCAACCAGAGCTAACGGCCTGGCTGGGGGCTGGTAGCGAGATCACCGCCCTGATTCCTGGTCAGCCCTGGCAACCAGCAAGAGTGCGGCTGCGGCTGTATTTAGCCGATATGGGCCCCCAAGAAGCTAAGGCCCTGCTGATGGCGATGACAGCTGTCACCCCGCCCCCAACAAGCGTGGCCCCCCAGGGGGTAGCAGGGATTGATGGGCCAACGGGCGAGTTTACCCTAGATGATTTTGCCGACACCTTACCCGATAGTGGCACACCGTCTCCTGGGATTCTAGGGGACTGGCTCACCTTTATCGACGAAATATGGATCCATAATTTCTTGGTCTGCTATGGTCAGCGGCTCCTGGGGCAACAGGTATCCGGCTTGTCCCAGGGGCCAGCGGCTGAGGCGACCCAGCTTGCTCTAACTTGGGTGCAGCGGGCCTATGGGGCCGCCAGTGGGGTGGTGGGGCCTAACGGTCTGTTTAAGCAGACCTTTGTGCATGAACCGGTTTTAGTGGCTGATGTGTGGCCCCGGCTGCGCTGGCATATGGCCCAAACCTCGGCCCGGCTGATGCAGTGGATGGGAGGCCTATCGGCTCAGGTGCTAACCCCAGGAGGCGGTTGGCAGCGGGGTAGTTTACAGTTGCGATCGCTGATGTCCCTGACCACCGAGAGCCATCGCTGGGTGATTGATCTCAGTAGTGGCAAGCTGCTACCAGCTAGCCCCGAAGCCCTAGAGCATGGGACTGTCGTGAGGTTGCTGGCAGGCTACGATCAGGAACCTGTAACCATCGCCGATTTGATGACGCTGATTAACCAAGACCTGTATGACTATGCCCCAGCTCTGGCGGCCCTGGGGCAGGGCACCCCTATCCATCTCCATCGGATGGAAACAGCAGAGGGCTGTCAGGTGGGACGCCTGGCCTTAGATTGGTACTTTACATGCCACTAGTACAGGAAGGCAGAAGGCAGAAGGCAGAAGGCAGAAGGCAGAAAGGGAACCCCATTCTACGTAAAGGTTTGCACCGACAGAAGTAGGTGAGTCATTCCTGCCTCAGAGTACTAGGTGGTCACCAGCCCGTGTTCCAGGGCGAAACGCACCAGTTCAGTGCGGCTGTTGGTGCCGGTTTTGCCGAAGAGGCGGCTGACGTACTTTTCCACGTTGCGCACACTGGTTTCCAGACGACTGGCAATTTCCTTATTCATCAACCCTTCGGCCACCAGGTCTAAGACACTCTGCTCCCGGGCGGTTAGATCAATGCGAATATCGGAGGGCACTTTGGTAATGCCGCCCTTTTGGGTCAGCATTGCTTTGATTTCTTCAATCTGCCGGGCCATTACCGCAATGTCGGGGAGATCGCCGGTATCGGGGGTTTGGGCGGCATGGCGCTCCATCAGGTTTCCCACCACCGCAACCAATTCTTCAGGGTCAAAGGGCTTAGAGAGGTAGGCGTCACAGCCAGCGTTATACCCCTGGATGCGATCGCTGGTCATCCCTCGCGCCGTCAAAAACAGAACTGGCAACCCTTTGAAGCGAATGTCATCCCGCACCTGGGCCAGAAAGGCGTAGCCATCTACCTGGGGCATCATAATGTCGGAAATGAGCACATCTGGGGTGGCTTGCTGCAATAAATCCCAACCCTCTTTGGCATTGCTGGCGACTCTGACGGTAAAGCCACTATCTTCTAGATAGGCTTGCACCGCTTCGCGCAACCCTGGTTCATCGTCTACAAGTAAAATGTCACCGGCATGTTCAGACATAGAAAAACGGGGAATGATCAATTACTGCTAACTGTAACCTGGAACTGGGAAGACCGGGCAGCCCCTTTCAAGCAGACATAAATCTCCCCTGGGCCAGAGCTGCAGGGGAGAATCGCCATTGCGGTTGAGGTTAATTGGCACTGGCGGTGGCCTGGGCGGTGGCTAAGACCTGAGGCAGACCAATTTCACTGCACACTTCATAGAAGGTGGTGACGGGTGGTGTCTCGAATAGGTGGGCAATCTTAGCCAGGGTTTGGGCATAGATCGTATCTTGATGGGCGTCCATATCCTCAATGCTATCCCAGAGAATAATGGCGATACCGCGATCGGTGCCGGGTTCCTGGAGCAGGTAGGCCCCTTGAAACCCTTTGGTGTAAGTGGAAACAGCTTTTTCGTAAAGCTGGCGAGCCTCCGAAAAGCAGCCTGGCTTAAATTCGCCAATGGCAACGTAGGCGTATTTATGCTTCAAAAAATCGTCAAAATCAGACATGGATAGATTAAGTCAACATACGAATTACCCTTTCTAGTGTGGAGCAATGGCTGCAGAGGGCTGCCCTTTCTAATCAAGCTTTTAGAATCGTTACGGTTCTTCTAACAAGCGATCGCCCCAGGTGCGCAGGGTACGCCCTAACCAGCCTTTGAATTGTCGCCATCGGTGGCCTAGCTGTTGCCCTTGGTGGCGGGCTGTGTCACCCCAGTTGTCTAAGTTTGGCGACGACGCCCAGGTAGGCCAACCGGTTTTGGCTTTGGGTAGGGTAACCACGATTGCCCCCTGGTGATAGGCGACTTGCATCTGGCGATCGCTCACCCTTGCTGGTAGCGCCACCGTTTGCTGAAAATGGTTAATGCCAAGGCCATAGCCGAGGAGGCTGTGATACTTCGACTGTCGTTGACCAAAAAAGGTCAGCGATTGGCGGCTGGCTTGCACCTGTACCGCCTCGGGGTCTACACCGGGCAAAAAGGCGGTGACCACTAACCGATCTCCGGTATCTTGAATTTCAATGGCAGGCACTTGCAGTCGCCCAGAGGGGGACAGGTCCACAGGCATCAGGGCCGCCGCGATCGCATCTCGTTGGGCCTGGGCGGCGGTCAACCCCCACATGGTAGGCCAGGATGAAGTAGACCAGGATGTCATCGGCATAACTCAACTCCCTTACCACGTACAATCTTTGTACCGGATATTCCCCTTGGGTATAGGGCTCTGGTCTCAGGACAGTCATGACCATTACCCGGTTTGGGACAGTACCCGTCATACTTAGATCATGCCTTCTGCCCCTGGGGTTGACAGTTGGGTAAGCCCCCTGACCAAGGGGGTATAACCGTCATCCTGAGCTCTCTGGCGTTGGCGGCTTGAATCAACCATGGGACAGCACAAAATTCTCCATATCGATATGGATGCCTTCTACGCGGCGGTGGAGCAGCGAGACTTTCCTGCCTATCGGGGGAAGCCCCTGGTGGTTGGGGGCCGTCCCGAACAGCGGGGAGCCGTCGCTGCTGCCAGCTACGAAGCCCGCCAGTATGGCATCCACTCCGCCATGCCATCCCGGGTGGCCCAACAGCGCTGCCCCGAGTTGATTTTTGTGTCCCCTCGCTTTGCCGTGTACAGGGTGGTCTCTCAACAAATTCGTGACATCTTTTACCGCTACACCGACCTGGTGGAGCCGTTATCCCTGGATGAAGCATACCTGGATGTCACCACCAACCACCGGCAAGACCCCTCGGCCCTGCGGTTGGCCCGGGCGATTAAACAAGACATTGTGGCCGCCACCCAATTAACCGCCTCGGCGGGGGTTTCATTCAACAAGTTCTTAGCCAAAATGGCTTCTGGACAAAACAAGCCCGACGGCCTCACCCTGATTTGGCCTCACCAAGCAGAGTCCTTTGTGGCCGCCTTACCGATTGCAAAATTCCACGGCATTGGGCGGGTCACGGCCAGCAAAATGCATCGTCTGGGTATCCATACCGGGGCTGATCTACGGCAGTGGCGCGAAGCTGACCTGGTTCAGCGTTTTGGCAAGGTGGGTCGGTTTTACTACCGGGTGGCCCGGGGTCAGGATGACCGACCTGTGAACCCCCATCGCATCCGCAAGTCCATCGGGGCCGAGCGCTCCTTTTCTCAGGATTTGACTACCCTAGAGGCAATGTTAGCGGCCCTAGCGCCCATTGCCCAAGCGGTGAGTACCCGTCTGGCCGAGCAGCGTCGCCAGGGCTATACCCTGACCTTGAAGATTAAATACGCCAACTACCGCCAAATTACCCGCAGCCGTACCCTGATGGAGCCCATTGGGCCAGACTCCCCCCTGTTGGATTGGGCTAAAACCATGTTGGTGAACAACTTGGACCCAGGGCAGCCGGTGCGTCTCCTGGGGTTAACCGTCTCCCAACTGCTGCCGCCAGCCACTACCCACTATGTGCAACTTTGTCTAGATATTGGCTAGGGGTAGGGGATAATAACGTCGAGCCCATGCTGGCTGGAAAAACATGAGGGGGACGGTGAATCACCATGCCGATTGAGACTGAGGACGGTTGTGATCATGGGCCGAGCTAGGGTATCGCCACAGGTCGTGTCAGGACAAGCCCTGTGGGACTGGTGGCAAATGGCCCGCACCCAGGCGACGACGGCTGGCGTCAACCCCCAGGAACTAGACTGGCTGCTACGGGCGGTGAGTGAGTTAGATGGCCTGGCCCTGCGCCTGGGTCAGTTTCGGCATCAGCCCCAGGTGCCCCTGAAGATGAGCCTGGAGGATCTGAATCGGCTGTGGCAGCAACGCCTGGGCGATCGCAGACCGATCCAGTATTTGGTAGGCGAAACCCCCTGGCGGGACATGACCCTAGCGGTATCAACGGCGGTGCTGATTCCCCGTCCCGAGACTGAGTTGATTGTGGATATAGCGGTGCAGGCGGTGGTAGCGGGGGGCGATCGCACCGCCCACCTACAACAGGGGCTATGGGTTGATTTGGGCACCGGTAGTGGGGCGATCGCCCTGGGGTTGGCCCGAGCCCTGCCGCACATTCGCGTGCTGGCGGTGGATCTCAGCCCAGCCGCCCTGGCGGTGGCTAAGGAGAATGTGCAGCGGTATAACCTGGGCGATCGCATCACCCTAGTCCAGGGCTCCTGGTTTGCCCCGCTAACCGCCTATCGGGGCAAGCTCAGGGCGGTGGTCTCCAACCCTCCTTACATTCCCTCGGCGGTGTTGCCCACCCTTCAACCCGAGGTCATTGACCATGAACCCACCGCTGCCCTGGATGGGGGGGACGATGGGCTACGGGCCATCCAGACGCTGATTCACCAGGCTCCAGGGTATCTGGTGCCCGGCGGGCTGTGGCTGGTGGAAATGATGGCTGGCCAGGGGGCCGCTGTGCAGACCCGACTCCACCAGCAGGGGGACTACTGGGGGGTAGACATTATCAAGGATTTGGCAGGGCGCGATCGCTTTGCCCTGGGGTTTCGCCGCTAGGGATTTCCGCTTATCGAGTCCGGCGGCCTTGGTTGAACCTAGAACCCAAACGTTGTCTTTATGGCTGGGGTGACGCTGGTGCAGTGGCTCCAGGACATCATGTTTGGCTTTTCTACGTCTTGCCTAGAAAGGGGATATCGTTACGGCTGCCCAGCGGCAAAAAGCTGTGCCGGGGTGAGGTGCAACTCTGGAAACTGGGGAGAAGTAATGGCGCGATCGCCGCCATAAGTCCCAACTGGCTCATACCCCTGCCCTGCCTGGGCCAGCACCAACACGGTTTGGTCTGCGGGGTGAATAACCCAGTATTCGGGAATGCCCAGGTCTTCATACTGGGCGCGCTTCGCCACGTAGTCACGCTGCCACTGTAACTCGCCCGGGCTGACCACCTCCACCACCAGCAGCGGTGGCGGCATCGATAGACGAATAGTGTTGCGCGGGGCCAGCAGCTCCACATGCTCAGGACGGATAATGGCTAGATCTGGGTAACGGTTTTTGGGTTCGCCCCGCACCTCTAGTTCCAGGCCATGGGGCCTAACCCGCAAGTGCCCAACCAGATTGGCAAACTGAAGCGCCAGGAAAAACGCGATACTGGTGTTGTAGCCTGACTCAGGGGGCACTTCAATCAGTTCTCCATTAAAGAGCTCATAGAGGTGATCTGAACCGTCATCGTAGGCCAGATAATCCTCAAAGCTCTGAAACCTGAGTTTAGTTTGCACCATAGCGAGTAATGGGCCAGTGGAGAAGATAACGTCAGGGTACTCAAGGTAGGTCGCCCCAGGAATTCGGGACGGTTCCAGTACCTGGATAGTCCCTAGGCCTTCAATTTTACCCTCGTTTTTGGAGCCGAATCAGCGAAATTCTGGCCGCTTCCGCCACCTGAAAATGGGCATCTTTTTCCAAATAGCGTAGGGCGGGCTCGGTTTTAGGACTGGGTAAATGGCCCAGGGCTTCCGCCAGGCGCTGACGCACCAGCCAGTCCTCAGACTGGGCAAAGGTCAAAATCTCCTCTACTGCAGCTATGTCACCAATTTCGCCAATGGCAGCAATGGCCGCCTGCTGCATCACCGCTTCGTCACTTTTCAGCGCCTGCATCAGCACATCGTGGGCCCGGGGATCTTTCAAATTGCCCAAGGACACCGCCGCACTAAACCGTACCAACCAGTCGGTGTCTTCATAAAAGGCGCGCACTAACGTTTCAAACGCCCGGGGATCCTCCAGATACCCCAGCGCTCCTGCCGCATCGGCCCGAATCCCGTAGTCTGGGTCAGCTTTGAGTAACTTGGTCAAAATCTCTAAGGACTCTTCATCGGGCTTGATGCCCAGGGCAAAGACCGCCATCGAGCGAATTTGCAGGTTCTCGTCATGAAGTGCTCGCTTAATCAGCGGGGCCGCCTGGTCCGCCGGTACATTCCGCAGAGAGGCCAGGGCCAACATGCGGTCCTTCGAGTCTTTGCTGTTAAGTTGACTAGCAATTTGGTCTAAGTCCACCGGGGCCATGATATCTCTCAGAAATGTTACATATTGTCACAGTTACTCTTTTAGTATATAGCCTAGGCCAGGCCGCTGGAAGCGACCCAGGTATTCTTCCCCCTGGCGGGCGGGGACAGAATTGGCCACAGGCTCCAGAGTGGTCAGCTCAAACTGGGGGCTAAAGCGCTGGCGCAACTCCGTCGGGCTGCTGCCAAAGGGCGGTCCCCCAGATCGGTTGTGGGTAAAGAAAACGGCCAATAGCTCCCCCTTGGGAGCCAGCAGGCCAGACACCAACTGCACGTAGGTATCCCGCAAGGCCAAATCCAGGGCGCAAAAGCAGGTGTGCTCAATCACATAGTCAAACTGGCCCTGAAACTCCGGCAGGAGTTGAAAAATGTCGCGCTGCACCAGATTAATCGTTACCCCTGACGCGGCAGCCATCTGGTTCAGAGCCACTAAAGCCGACGGGGCAAAATCTACCGCTGTAACCGTAAACCCATGACGCGCAAATAACAAGGCATCGTAGCCTCGCCCGGCCCCTAAAACAATCGCCGACCCCGGCGGCGGTGCCTGAGGAGACGCCAGTAGGGTGACAAAAGCCGGTGCTGGCTGGCCTAAATCCCAGCCCGTGGTACCCTCCTGGTAGCGGCGTTCCCAAGCTTCAGCGTCCAGGCTAGGGGAGGATTGTGTGGTCATGAAAATACCTGTCTTGCGCTGGAACCCGCTTGGAGTAAGAGGGGCTTAGAACTGATAGCCAACGTCACTAAAGTTGGTGATCAGGGCAACATTAGCATGTTCTAGGCTGGTCACTAGCCAGGGCACTTCCTTGCAGTAGCGGCGTTCGTGCACATTGAATAGGACCGAAAAGCAGCGTTCCAGCCAGGGCTTAGCGGCAGTACAAAACAGCACGACCCGCAGCAGCAACCCCATGGTCAAGGCATAGCCCACATCGTTCACCAGGTGGCAGAAGTTACGAAACACGGGACGTTTGGGACTATCAACCACCAAGAAATTCAACAATCGACGGCAGGTTTCAACCACAATAAAACTATTCAGCGGCTGTCCATCAAATTCAGCCAGGGTTTCACGCAGATACTGGCGGAGGTTGCGCGTGAAGTAGTTATTGCTATATTTAGGCTCGGCTGAGGCAATGGGATTGATCAAGTAGTCCACGAATTCATCTTTAAAGTCTCGGTAAGAGCGCACCGTTTTACTGTAGGTCGCAAACCAGTGGGCCTGGTCCCTATGGCTACGGCGACCATCAATTTTGCCAGTGTAGTAGGTGAGAGCCTGCTCTAACCGGGGTTCGTCCAGAAGTGTAGGATTGACTGCCTTAACAGTTGTGGTGGCCGCTTGCCGGTGGGTTTGATAGCGGGCGAGACGAATGGCCAGGTCGGTTTCAGTCTTGCGTCGTAAATCACTAATGTTTTGCTTTTGCTCTTGGCCGCTGTCTTTGGTCAGCAGGCTGCTGTCGTACAAAAAGGGATAGTGCCGAATGCGATACCCCAAGGGTTGCTCAGCCATCAGGGTTGAGGCAATTTCTGGCTCTTTGTGGCGACTAAAAATCTTTTGTAGACGACAGAGGGCCGCATATTGCTCGCTAGCCACAAACTCCCGAACCAACGCCTGAATACGCTGATTTTCAGGTTCCAGGGAGTTGAACTCGGGCAGGGTGTCAAAGATTTGCACCAACTCAGGAATCGCCCAGTGGTTGCGAGATTCTGTGTACCAGGGGTTAATCAGGGTGTAGCAGCAGCGATTCAGCACATATTTAAATTCACGGTCTGCCGTCGATTGGCAAGATAGTTGGATTAAGACATTGGCCACCGTGCTGTCAGGATAGTGGGCCACATCTAAAAACAACTGGCGAAATCGCTCGATTAGCTGGTGGGGTTGCTCAACCCGACGCCAATGCTGCCAATGTTGATACAGCACCTCTTCTAGGTTGGCTGGGGGATGACTGGAATAGTTGGACCAAGAGTCTAGAGAATCCCAAGGGCTCATGGCGATGACCTGATTGTGTGCGAGGGCAGGGGCAAACCACAATGGGTTAGACACCCATAAACCTAATCGATCTCTAGATCGGCGAGTTCAATGCTCAGCCTAGGATGAGGCCAACTCAACCCCTGAGGGGGAGTGCCCCTGAATTAAATCAAACCCCAGCCCAAAGTTAGAGTTCTGCCTGTAAGACAACTCCAAACCTGAGTTGGACTTAGTCTAGGGCGCTGAATCGGCACAATCCGAGATCTAAATTATTCTACAGATGTTTCCGCAAAATTTCGGAGATAACTACGATACATTCTTAAAGATTGCGTAGATTTTGGCGATCTATCCCGCTGTAATTTGCTGTACCACCGTTTGGGCTGAGTAGCTCACACCAGCAGTACCTTCCCCAGGGTGGGTGCAATCACCCACGAGCCAAAGCCCTGGAATCGGGGTGCGGTTGGCAAAACCAAAGGGGCCAAAGGTGCTGACCCGCATGCCCAGACCACCGACGCTACCTTGATGGCGCCCGGTAAAGTGGGCAAAGGTACGGGGGGTAGCCGCTTCCACATGGATCAGGTGGTCTGGGGTTAAGTCAAAATAGCTGGATAGTCGCTGAATGGCCCCGTCGGTATAGGCCTGCTTCATTTGCGGGTAGTCGGGGGTCTGCCACCAGGGGGCAATATCGGTAAAGGTGGAGGCAATGATGGTGGCCATGCCCTCGGGGGCGCGCCCATCCCCTGGGCGGCTGACGGAGACAAACAGGGTGTTGTTTTCGGCTAGGGGGCCGTCATAGTTGTAAAGGAACTGCAGATGGGGTGGACAATCGGCGGGAATAGCGGCAGCGGTTACCCCCAGGTACAGCACAAATGCCCCACTACTGGGGGGGAGAGACTGGACGCGACGACGGTAACCGGCGGGAGCTGACTCCCCTAGGAGGCTAACAAGGTTATGGACGGTCACATTGGCAACGACGTGGTCGGCTGGCTCTAGCCAGGTGCGTCCTTTGGGGTCCTGTACGGTCACCCCGATGACTCGGCCTGGCTGGGTGTGAATCTGCTGTACAGTGTGACGCATCTGTAGCAGTCCCCCATCCCGTCCCAGGGCTTTTTCTAAATAGTCACTGAGCACCTGCATGCTGCCTTGCAGGTGAAACAAACCCTGGGGGGTTTGGGACACACTGAGGGCGGTGGCGGCGTAGAGCATGGCTGTTTCGTCTGCACTCACCTGGGAGTAAAGCTTTAGCTGTAAGTCCAGAAAGGTTTTCAGGCGGCGATCGCCCCCTAAGCCCAATCGGTCCAACACTTGGCCGACCGTAGAAAAGGTATAGGGCAGGGTGAACAGCGTATCGGGCCGCACCGCCCGCACCAGTCGCCATAGATCCCAGCCATTGCGGGGGGGCAGTACGGGCTCTCGACTCTGAAACCGCCAACTGGGCTGGAACAAGGTCTGAACCAATTGCCAAAAGGGCTCACTGCCGGGAAACTGCCGCTGCCGCTCGGCTTGCCAGGCCGAATAGTCCCGCCACACCTGAATGGGTTCAGCTTCCCCCGGCAAAAAGACAGCGCAGGCCGGGTCACAGGGGGTGGCCTGGGGCAGGGGCAAGTCTAGCTCAGCAAAAATGCTGGCGTGGATGCCACCCGGCTCCAATCCGGCCACCTGGGTTGCCCCCACATCGAAGGTGAACCCCCGTCGCTTGAACGTCGATGCACAGCCGCCAGGCACGATCGCCTGGTCAAACACCCGTACCCGGTAGCCCCGCCGTGCTAGCAGGGCAGCAGCTGTCAATCCGCCGATGCCAGCACCGATGACCACGACTGACTCAGCTTTAGACGATGAAGCAGGAGCATCCATGAGTTAACAATTTGTTACATATTACTCATTTTAGCCCCATTGCCACGGCAGCTGATGGGTTTAGTCGTATTCTCGGGTACCTGCTGCAAACTGCAAGACCATGGGAAACCCTTGGTCTTGATGGTATTTGTCGGCCCAACTGCGGAGCAGTTCATCCAGTTCATCCAAAGCCGCCTGTCGGCGATCGGGGTCGATGTCGAAGACTTCCACCCCTCGCAATACCCCCTCCTCTTCTCGCACCCAAGCTTGCAGTAAATTAAAGTAGCGGGCAACATCGTCAATCATGGCAAATACCCGCGCCCGTTCCCCCTTAGGCGAGTAGGACTCGCTGACCAAGGCAAACAGGGGAATATCCACCAGAGGCGAGTCAATCTGAATCACCGTTTCTGAATGCAGCAGGCGAAATTTAATATGGGACATGAGGGCATCACTGCAAGGCATTCGCTGCCCCTTGGGCAAATCAGTCTGGGATACCTCATGCAGTAGTTCAATTAATTCATTGAATTCTACCTGGTCTAAAATTCTGGCGTTTGGTGACCCTTCCGGCAATTTTGCCTCGATCGCCTTGCGCTCTCCAGGGGTCAACCCTTGAATACGAACGCGGGGTTGATCGTCGCCACAGGGAAATTTATCCTGCCATAGAAAGGGAAGGGCAATTAAGTAGTAAGGTTCCTTGGAGTTGAGCACCTTCAGACTTTGGCCCTCAGCTAGGGTAGCCTCAATTTCTTTGACGATCGCTTTGATCCGCTTGGGTTCCACATGGTAAAGAAAACCCGTTTTCCGAATATTTTCCCCTTGCTCAATGAAGGTGCTATAGATGGCTAGCTTAGCTGCCGTCGTGGCCGCATCCAAAAAAGCTCCGTAGCGATGACCGCCCATTTTCATCGTGCTAAGGGCCAGGTCAAACAAAATTCGATCGGCAGGGCTGGGGTGAATGGCCTCGAGTAAATGCTGCCTGAGCTGGGGCGGAACTTGGGACTGATGGGTCACAATATAACAACGTGTCCAAACATATAGTGAGTTCAAATCAGGTGAGCCATTAATCGCTCAGATCCTGGTGAAACTCAAAATACAGCGTTCTTGATGTCAGTGAAGTACAGAAATACCCAGCCAACCCTGGGTGGCAAGGGAGCGGCTGTACCTCACTCATAACGTCAAGGCTGTATGGGTTTGATCTCTAAAAAATCAATCAATCTGAGCGAACTAAGGCCAATTGTCTTAAGTCTACTTCAGGTTTTAAAAATAGCGCCGAATCTGTAGGAATTAACGATAAAACTCCCCAGGAAGTAGACCAGGATGGACGCAAACCCCTTGTCACTTGGCCTCTAAAACTGGCGGTAGTCACTGTCTGGCAATGATGGTGACTATGCCAGTCGCCGATACCAAACAGCGTTTAGAGGTTAGCCATAATCTGGAGTAGACATCCAGTAGAATCGACATTAAGGATAAGGACTCGCAAGTTAACCAGGACCCAACATCATTCCCGCACAGGCGGTAATCCGTTATGGGGTAACTGTTTTAGCGGGTACTTCAGTTTGAGGCGAAGGCCTTAGCCTATTCTGCCGGTTGGGCGGCCCCACAGTAGGCATTGACTTCATTGATCAGCTGAGATTCTGTTTGAGATAACTCTTCAATGGCAGCCACGGCTCTCATGGTCTGCTCCTGAGATTCCTCGATTCTAGCGGGCAGATCGGCTTCTGATTCAGCCGTTACCACCAGGTCCATGGCTTGACGAGCATCGTCTAAGGCTTCACTAAATCCTTCGACAACATCGATGTAGCTATCCCGAAAGTCAGCCAAGGTTTCATCTTGGAGAGAGGTTGTCTCCAGATCATCCACGAGCCCATTCAGGTTAACCACCACTTTATCGACGGCTGACGTGTACTGACTGGCCGCCAGCTTAATATCATCGAGGTCTTTGACCTGGGCAGCACTTTCGCTAAAGGCTTGAATTTCAGTCTCAAACTCTTGCATAAAGCCTTGGGTTTGGTTGACCACATCCGCCAGCTGATTGCACTGAGCGACCCGAGGTTGACCACAGCCCACTAGCAACAGGGCCATTAAGGCACCCATCACCCCACCCCCCCAGCGGCGGCGTGTGGTGAACCCCCATCTATCCTGCATCAATCCTGTCGTCATAGCTGCCGCCATCAAATGGTGTTACGGCTTCAAGTTTTACCTTGTCTTGGGTGGCTTTACAACTAGCCTGGCCCAGAAGATAAATCGGACAATTGATCACCATGCCCAGAAAATCTACTCTGAATCTACTCTGAGGAGCTGATAGGATCTAAAAGTAACGGTCTACACCGGAGCAGAGGGGACTGTCCTAAGCTGGGATCGCCCTATCAAGCTCCACTGTAGCAAGCTTCACTGTAGATAGAAGTTACTATCTACGATATCTTGATCAGTCTATCTATCTTTCTTATAGAGTCATACCCAGCATGCCGACTCCGGATGAATTTCTAGTTGCCACCCAGTGGGCCGCTCTTGGCACCCTGGCCCTAATTGCTTTAGCGGTTCTAGCGTTTGTGCTGAAGTGGGGAATCCGCTTCCGGCTGGTGGGGGCGGCGGGGTTTTCCATAGTGCTGACGGTGGGGTTGCTAGGGCTAAGTTTTGAGCCCTTTAGTCGGACTGTTGTGCCGGGGGCCGTATCCTATGCCACGGTCTACGATTCTGGGGCCAGCAAAATTGTGATTGCTGTACCATCCACCATTACCCCGGATGCCCTTGATGCTACCCTGCAGCAGGCGGCCAGTAACCTGTTTAAGCCTTACCGGCTGGGCCTACCTGGACAAGTTCCCACGGTTCGGGCTCGGGTGATTGTGCATGACCAGCCGGGGGTATCAAAGCTGGTTTATGTGGGCCAGGTGCAGCCTGCTGCTAAAGGTGACAATGCCACGGCCTACCGGGTCCATGTGGACCAATCGGCCCTGGCGGCGGTATCGCCGACCCATGAAAGCTAGGGGAATGCTTAGGACTCCCCATGGTTTGCTTACCTCTCTCCCTGTTCCTGTCAACGGCCATCTATGACTACGTTTGCTTTACCCAGCCTAACCATTGCCCCAGCCCAGGTGGTGCGGGGTACAGAGATCTTGGCGTCCCAGGGAGCTGCGATCGCGGCTTTAGGGCAACGACCGTTAATCGTCGGCGGTAATCACAGCTTGGCGCTGGCTGCACCCCTGCGGGATGCCCTTCAGCAGGCGGGGTTGGCCGCCCATACAGCGCACTACGGTAGCGATTGCAGTGAAGTCACCCTAACTCGCTTACGGCGACAGGCCACCACCGATCACACCGATGTGGTGATTGGCATCGGTGGCGGCAAAGCCCTGGATGCGGCCAAACTATTGGCCTACCAGATTCGCTGCCCAGTGGTTACGGTGCCCACCTCTGGGGCCACCTGTGCGGCCTGGACAGCTCTATCCAACGTCTATTCCGAGCAGGGGGCTTTTTTATACGATGTGACCCTGCCCCGCTGCCCCGACCTGCTGATTTTAGACTATGCCCTGGTGCGCACCGCCCCGCGCCGTACCCTGGTGGCGGGAATTGGCGATGGTTTGGCTAAGTGGTACGAGGCCTCCGTCAGTAGCGGCGCTTCCCAGCAGACCCTGATTGTATCAGCGGTGCAGCAGGCCCGAGTCCTGCGGGATATTTTGTTTCAAAAGACCCCAGGAGCGCTCCGAGACTGGGGTGGAGACGATTGGCAACAGGTGGTAGATGCCACGGTGTTACTGGCTGGTGTGATCGGTGGGGTGGGGGGTGCCCAATGCCGCACAGTGGCCGCCCATGCGGTGCATAATGGGCTGACCCAGCTAGCCGCTAGCCATGGCACCCTGCATGGGGAGAAAGTGGCCTACGGCATTTTGGTACAGCTGCGCCTGGAAGAACTGGCGGGTAAGGCCGCCCTGGCCACAACTGCCCGTCAACAGCTAATTCAGTTTTATGGGGCGGCGGGGCTACCTACGACCCTAGCTGATTTAGGCTTGGGGGATATTTCCCTACGGCAGCTGCAGCAGGTGGCAGAATTTGCCTGTCGCCAGGGGTCTGACATTCACCATCTGCCTTTTGTGGTCACCCCTGACGCTGTGGTGGCAGCCATGGTGTCGCCCCTCTGTCCTGAACTGCGGGATCGGCCTCGGTTGGCCGATTCTGCCGCTACTGTTGCCCCGGAGGTGCAGCCATGAGCCTAGATTGGATACCGCCCGCAGATCGCCTCAGCGCCCTGCCCCCCTACGTGTTTGCCCGCCTTGATGAACTCAAAGCCCGAGCTCGAGAGCAAGGGTTAGATTTAATTGACCTGGGCATGGGTAACCCCGATGGCCCTACCCCTGCCCCGGTGGTAGAAGCGGCCCGTCTGGCGATTGGTGATGCCAGTAATCACGGTTATCCTCCCTTTGAGGGTACTGCCAGCTTTCGCACCGCCATTACAGACTGGTACGCCCGTCGCTACGGGGTACCGTTAGACCCCACCGCTGAGGCCCTGCCCCTGTTGGGGTCAAAGGAAGGGATCACCCACCTGGCCATGGCGTTCATCAACCCAGGGGATGTGGTGTTAGTGCCCACCCCCGCATACCCAGCCCATTTTCGGGGGCCGGCGATTGCCGGGGCTAAGGTTCATCACTTGCACCTAAAGCCAGAGAATAACTGGCTGATTGACTTTGACACCATTCCCCCAGCGGTCGCCCGCTCAGCAAAAGCCTTATTTTTCAACTACCCGAACAATCCCACTGCGGCCACCGCTCCCCGGTCCTTTTTTGAGCAAGCGGTGGCCTTTGCCCAGCGGTATCAAATTTTGCTGGTGCATGATCTGTGCTACGCCGAACTGGCCTTTGACGGTTACCAACCCACCAGCCTGCTGGAAATTCCGGGGGGGAAAGAGGTGGGGGTCGAGTTTCACACCCTATCGAAGACCTATAATATGGCCGGGTGGCGGGTGGGCTTTGTGGTGGGCAACTCTCACATTATTCAAGGGTTACGCACCCTGAAAACCAACCTAGACTATGGGATTTTTGCGGCATTGCAGCGGGCGGCAGAAACGGCTCTTTCGTTGCCCGATCGCTACCTAGAGGAGGTGCAAACCCGCTACTCTACCCGGCGGGACTTTTTAATTGAGCAATTTGCCTCCCTGGGCTGGGCGGTGACCAAGCCCCAGGCCACCATGTACCTGTGGGTGCCCTGCCCACCAGGCATTAATTCCACGGACTTTGCCCTGGAGGTGTTGCAAGAAACTGGGGTGGTGGTTACCCCGGGGAATGCCTTTGGCCCTGGGGGCGAAAATTACATTCGGGTGAGTTTGATTGCCGACTGCGATCGCCTGGGTCAGGCCATGGATCGCATCCGTCAGGCGGGGTTTCGTTTCGAGCCAGTCACTGCCTCGGTGTAAATCCTAATCCCAGGGTTGACGGTATATAGTGAACATACTCTTAAGCCGCGTATCGCCATGTTTAATCTAGGTTGGACCGAGGTTATTGTTGTGATTGGGGTCGCCATCCTGATTTTTGGTCCCAAGAAAATTCCAGAATTGGGTAGTGCCCTGGGGAAGACCCTGCGAGGCTTTAAAGCCGAAATGAACCAACCTCCCGATCCAGACAGTCTCGACGCTTATGATGATGCCGAAGATGCAGATGTCTATCGGTAAGTGCCATTGAGGACCACAGGGCCATGCGCCAATTTATCAAATACACCCTGGCTAGCCTGACCGGGTCGATCTTATTTTTCATGCTGTTGGGTTTTTTGCTGACGGTGGGGGCTGTGGGCCTGGTGGGGGTTTTGCTAGCCAGTTTGACCCGAGGCCCTGATCCGCCCACCATCGCTGACCAGACCTTGTTGGTGTATGACCTCTCTACACCCATTTCCGATGGTCCGGCCCTGGCCGATCCCCGGTCAATGATCCTGGCCTCTCCAGCGACCCCCACGGCCCTATCCCTGCGCCAGGCGGTGGCTGCCCTGGAGGCAGCCGCTGAGGATCCTCGCATTGCCGGGTTATATCTTAAGGGGGGAGCCACTGTCGGCACCGGGCTAGCCAATCAAATGGAGCTTTACCCCGCCATTCAAGCCTTTCGAGAGGCGGATAAGCCTGTGTTGGCCTATGACGTCGCTTGGAGTGAGCGGGAATATTATCTGGCCGCCCTGGCCGATACGGTGTACCTGAACCCCCTGGGCAGCGTGGAAATGAATGGTCTCTATGCGGAAGTGATGTATCAGGCAGAGGCCCTGGACAATTTGGGGATTGGGGTGCAGGTGACCCGGGTGGGGGCTTACAAGTCGGCGGTGGAACCGTTTATTGCCGATAGTATGAGCTCCGAGGAGCGCACGCAAATTCAACAGTTGCTGGATGATGTGTGGCAGACCATGGTGACGGATATAGTTGAGCCGCGATCGCTAGCGCCCCAGCAACTGCAAGCCATTGCCGATAGCCAGGGATTTTTATTTGGGGAAGCGGCCCAGACCGAAAATCTAGTGGATGAAATCGCCTACGAAGATGAGGTGATCGAAGCCTTGCGGGACATTACCGGGCAGGAGGGCGATCGCAATGATCGCCCCAACGCTCCCAGCTTTCGCCAGATTAGCTTAGGTCGCTATGCCCGCACCATCGACGATGACCTGGTGACTCGTCGCTCCAGCAACCAGATAGCGGTGGTCTATGCCGAGGGGCCGATTGTGGACGGTGAAAGCGGCGGTGGCTTTGGCCAACCCCAGGTGATTGCTGGCAACACCCTGGCCCGGCAGCTCCGACGACTGCGGCAAGATGACACTGTCAAGGCGGTTGTTCTGCGGGTGAATAGCCCCGGCGGTAGCGCCACCGCCTCAGATGTGATTTTGCGGGAGCTACAACTGCTGCAAGAGGCCGATAAACCCGTGGTGGTGTCCATGGGCAACGTGGCTGCCTCTGGTGGCTACTGGATCTCGGCCCTGGCGGACAGCATTGTGGCTCAACCAGCAACCATTACCGGCTCGATTGGGGTCTACAGCTTGTTTCTGAACCTGCAAGAGCTAGGGGACAAGGTCGGCGTCTCCTGGGATGGGGTCAAAACTGGGGAACTGGCCGATATTCTTTCACCGACGCGGCCTAAGACTGAGCAGGAACTGGCGATTTTGCAAACCGCCGTCGACAACATCTACGACACCTTCTTAGACCGGGTGGAAGCCGGACGGGACCTGCCCCGGGCTACGGTGACCGATGTGGCCCAAGGACGGGTCTGGTCTGGTACCGCCGCCCAGGACCTGGGCCTCGTCGATGAACTGGGGGGGTTGAGTCAGGCGATCGCGATCGCCGCAGACCTGGCCGACTTAGATGATGACTGGCGTCTACGGGAGTATCCTGAACCGGACGACTGGCAGCGGTTTTTTACCCTGTTTGTATCTCAGCCAACCCAGACCCAGTGGACCAGCTGGCTAACCACAGATAGCCCCGATCCTGTCACCAACCAATTGCTCAACGTGTGGGACGAAGTCAGCCTGCTGCAAACCCTCAACGATCCCAGGGGGCTCTACTTGCTCATGCCCTACCAAATTCGCTTGCAATAGCGCCAAGGCATTGCAGCAGTCAGTTTTGTGGAGTTCTGCGATCGCGCCACCTAACCTACGAAAACTATGCTTAAAAAGTGGAGATCCTAGGATACAGAAGTTCCCCTTTTTGCCTTCTGCCTTTCCGTACTACCCCTCAGCAATGCCGTGTACCCGGAGTAGGTCTGCCATGGTAGAGCAATAGGGCTCCATGGCAAAGGTGGCCGGGTTCACCGTCCCCTTGTAGACAAAGTGACGGTACTGCAAGCAGAAATAATCCCAAGGGGCCATCTGCACCCGAAATAGGGTGATCAACACATCCGCCAGCCAAAAATAGAGAGGAATTTGAAACCAAATGCGCTTGCCCAGGTAGTCGCAGGTTTGCTGTACCGCCTGATCGGCTGACAGGGGAGGATTGCCTAAGACAAACTCTCGGTAACCCGCCTGGGAAGGATGTTCTAGCAGATAATTGACCACGGTGGCAATGTCTTGGGCGTGGGCAAAGTGAAAGCCAGCATCCGCCTTAAAGAATCGAATCAAGCCGATCCACTTGGTAACATCTTGCAGCCCAGCAGAAATAAAGGAGTAGGGCTTGTCCTTATCGCCGCCAAACACCAGGGTGGGAAACACCGTAGTGACTTTATCGTAGATGGCTAGTTCCGGCAGTCGTTGATGGCAGTTGTACTTACTACGAATATAGTCGGTACCTAGCTGCGCCGCTTCTGGCAGCGGCTGACTCTGCTGATTCAAAATGCTAGCGGTGGAAAAATAAATCACCTGCTGACACCGCTGTGGATCAAGCAGACTCAGCACGTGCAGGTTATCGTCCACATTGGTCTTGTACACATAGTCTGGCTCCCCCCCCCAAGCGGCAGCGGTCAAGATAGCCATGTCCATGGTGGGCAGCAGATCGGCGTACTGATCACTATCCCCTAACCCACCCAGCAAAATATGCACCTGAGGATTATCCTGCACCGGCAGGCGCAGCTTTTCTGGGTGGCGCAACAGCAAAAAGAGCTCATAGCGGTTAGTTTGCAGCAACAGTTCCAGGATGTAGTGCCCAATGCAGCCGCTGGCACCGGTGATAAAGATTCGCGGTCGGCCAGTCTCTGGGGAAGATGAATCCAAGGTGTCCAAATCGTTAGTTAGGCTCAACGGAAATAACTCGACAGTATTGGTTAGACGGTATTGATGAGTTGATGGTCTGGGGCTTAGTCCTGTGACACTTTGCTTCATCAGTATGCAACAAAGTATCCCTGTAGATGGCAACCATCTTTGATTTAGCTCCAATGTCTAACATAGCTCTTTGGTCATGATTTACCCCAGACTCCGATCAGTGGATTTAGCCAGAGCGTCCATAAAGCCCAGATAAAGTTCACGATTACTATCCGGTCTTTTCAGTGACATTGCGTAAAAGGGAGTGCCATCCTGGTGCTGTCCTGATTTGATTGTCACATTATTGATTGTTCAATGGCCCAATGGCCCTATTTCCTATGACCTTCGGTAACGTTTACTACCTTGGCGGCTTCAGGATAGCTAATCGCAAGGCTCAGTCCCAGGGGTTTACTCTGCTGGAACTGATGATTGTGGTGGTGATCTTAGGCCTGCTGAGTGCCCTGGTATGGCCCAGCTTCATGAGATATACAACCCGGGCTCGGCAGGCCAATGCCTTGAAGTATGTGGGCAGCTTAAGCCGAGCCCAACAGTATTATTTTTTAGAGCATGCTCGCTTCGCCAGTTCCCTGGCCGAGTTGGGGTTTAATCACCTGGATGCAGCCCCGGACTATGGCTATGCCGTTAAGCTGGCTGACAATGGCACCACCGTGGTTGTGGCTGCCCCAGCCAATGATGAGCTCAAGGGGTATGCGGGGTTGGTCTATACCACCACCGACAATGGCGGCAATGCTGTGATCTCTACCTTGGTCTGCGAGGGGAGTCGAACCGCGATCGCCGCACCGACCCTAGTGGCCGTGGGTAGCCAACTCAAAATTGCAGATTGTGCCCAGCTGTAGCCCAGCAAGCTTATGGCTGAGGGTGTCAGGTCTTAGGACGGGTTGGCTGACTGATGCCGCAGAGTACTGTAATTTAGAATTCCCGCAGGTTAGGTGAAGCGCAGTGGATGCTGTTGCCCCCCAGCCTATGATTACCATAGATAGTCTTAGCCCTCTTTAACCAAAAAACTCTGTCACTACGCTTCATATTTTGTTACAACAAGAGGGAAGTTGGGTTGGTATTAACCTTTATGTTTAGCGGCTTTACTGGATTCCAGGCAAATGCAGCTAATGATTTCGGTGAACGGATGATCAATTCTGTGGTCACCCAATCGCTGCGTCACCTGTTTAGCCGGAGCGAGTCAATGGATGTAGCCGTGCGCTGCTCTCCCCCCAGTAAACTGCTCCAGGGTATGGTCGACAGCTTTCGCATGGAAGGCCAGGGGCTGGTGATTCGCAAAGAATTTGAAGCGGCGGAAATGATGTTTGAAACCGATGCCGTGGCCATTGATGTGGGGGCGGCCATTGGCGGCAAAATTCGTCTTCGCCAACCGACTCAGGCCATTGCTCAGGTGGTGCTCACAGAGGCGGCTATCAACCAGGCCTTTAAGGCTAAATTGGTCCGTCAGCACCTGGAGGGGGTGACCGATGATCAGGTCACTAACCTATCGGGAGGGGATCCGGTGACATTCCGCGATCTACAAATGACTTTGTTGCCGGACCAAGCGATTAAAATTGCCGCTAAAACTGATTTGCCCAATCGTCAGAACCTGCCCTTGCAGCTGACCGCCAAAATTACCGTGGAAAAACGGCGGCGGATTATCTTTGCCGATGCTGAATTTCTGCCTGAAGGCATCCCAGAGGAGGTGCGTTCCCTATCGGCAACCCTCACCAAAGGATTGGCTATGGTGCTCAACCGCATGGTGGATCTAGAGCGGTTTGACCTAGATGGGGTGCTGCTGCGGGTCAACCGGCTAGAGACAAAGGGCGATCGCCTGGTGTTTAGCGGCTATGCCCAGATTGATCATTTCCCCGGGGCGGCGTGATCTAGGGAAAGGTTGGCAAACGGAGAGGGGGGTGATGAGGGGAAACCGCTCCGAGTCTACCCGTAGGGTAGGAGTGATGGGGCGTAGGGGCAGACCGGTGTGTCTGCCCTAAGGTGGTAGCATAGCTACGGCCTGCGACCTGTGACTTCCCAACTATGGATCTAAAATCCCATATTCGCGACATTCCTGACTTTCCCCAACCCGGGATTTTATTTCGCGATATTACCCCCCTATTGGCCAACCCCACATCAATGCAGTACAGCATTGATCTGTTTGCTGAGCAGGTGGCGGGGTTACAGCCAGACTATATCGCTGGCATCGAATCGCGGGGGTTTATGTTTGGCATGCCCCTGGCCTATAAGTTGGGGGTCGGGTTCGCCCCGGTGCGCAAGCCTGGCAAGTTGCCCGCTGCGGTTCACTCGGCCACCTATGAGTTGGAGTACGGCAACGACACCCTAGAGCTCCACCAGGATGCGTTTCCGGCCGGGAGTCGGGTGTTGATTATCGACGACCTGATTGCCACGGGGGGCACAGCAGCGGCTACCGCTGATCTGGTCGTTCAAACTGGCAGTACCGTAGCAGGCTTTGGCTTTGTAATTGAGTTGTTGGCTTTGCAGGGGCGGTCTAAGCTACCCGAAGCTCCAGTGACGGTCCTCTTGCAGTACTGACCCATAGAGCTATGCTCCTCCGGGGCAGGGGCTTAGAGGGTTGCATGGCCATCCAACCACTGGCAAGCGGTTCCCCACACCTGATCCACCAGATCGGCGGCGTCAGCGTCAAACCACTGGACGGTGGCGCGGTTGCGAAACCAGGTGCGCTGGCGCTTAGCAAACTGACGGGTGTGGCGCACAATCTCTGCCTGGGCCACGGCCAGAGAATAATCCCCTTGTAAGTGGCGTAGCATTTCGGCGTAGCCGAGGGTTTGCAGTAGGGGCAAGTCAGTTCCGTACCTGTGGGCCAGGGTAGCCACTTCATGCTTCAGCCCAACTTCGATCATGGTCTGGGTGCGCTGGGCGATGCGGCGCTGCAGGCTGTCTGGGTCGCTGTCTAAGCCTAAGTAGAGAATGGGGTAATCCGGAGGGGCGGTCCCTTGCAGGGTAGTCAGGGGTTGGCCGCTGACGTAAAACACCTCTAGGGCGCGCACGGTGCGGACTGGGTCATGGGGATGAATACGGCGGGCGGCAACTGGGTCTAGGGTTTGTAGCAGGGTATAGCAGTGGGGCTGCCCCAGGGTTGCTAACTGCTGGCGTAAGGCCGGTTGGGGGGCGACGGGGGGAATCCTCAGCCCCTTGACCACCGCATCGATGTAGAGCCCCGTGCCGCCCACCAGCATGGGCATCACGGCGCGATCGCGATGAATCGTCTGAATTAAGTCCTGGGCTTGGCGCTGGTACTCTGCCAGAGTCAGGGACTCTGTGGGGTCACAAATGTCGATCAGCGCGTGGGGCACTTGCTGCTGCTCCTGGAGGGAAGGTTTTGCGGTACCAATGTCAAACTCTCGGTATACTTGTCGAGAGTCGGCACTGAGAATCACCCCTGGCGATCGCTGGGCCAGGGCCAAAGCCAATCCCGACTTTCCCGTAGCAGTCGCACCACCAATTACCAGCAAAAATGGTACAATTGAACCATGTGGCCAGGATGTTTCCTGGGGTAGTGCTAATTTTGGAAAATTTAGAGGTTCCACCCCTCGGTTAATCTTCATCTCAAGTTGCCTTAGAATCCTCTACGGCTGGTTTGTGATATAATTTTAAGGTGTTTTGACCTGCAAGCTTGTTATGGGGCTTTAAGCCCATTTTTGGAGCATATAGCATGACAACCAACTACGGTGCTGAACAGATTCAGGTGCTGGAAGGGCTTGAACCTGTCCGTAAACGTCCAGGCATGTACATTGGCAGCACTGGACCTCGGGGTCTCCACCACCTGGTGTACGAGGTTGTCGATAACTCCGTGGACGAAGCCCTGGCGGGTTACTGTAAAACTATTCAAATTTCTCTAAATGCGGATGGTTCTGTCACAGTCACCGACGACGGCCGTGGCATTCCTACCGATGTCCATCCTCGCACAGGCAAGTCGGCCCTGGAAACGGTGATGACCGTCCTACATGCTGGCGGTAAGTTTGGCGGTGGCGGCTACAAGGTATCAGGGGGGTTGCATGGGGTCGGTATCTCCGTGGTCAATGCCCTATCGGAATGGGTGGAAGTGACCGTATGGCGCGAGGGTAAGGTCCACAAGCAGCGCTACGAGCGGGGGGCGCCCATTGGGGAGCTAGAAGTTGCCCCCAGCCAAGAGCAGCGCCAGGGCACCTCTGTTTCCTTTTTGCCCGACCGCCAGATTTTCACCACTGGTATCGAGTTCGATTACGATACCCTGGTCGGTCGTTTTCGAGAGCTGGCTTATCTGAATGCTGGCATCGAAGTCACCTTTACCGACTACCGCCTAGAGCTACTGAAGACGGATCAGCCCAGGGTCACCACTTACCACTATGCGGGCGGCATTAGCGAGTATGTGGGCTACATCAATGTAGACAAGCAGGCGATCCACGACGAAATCATTACCATTGCCGCCGAGCGGGATGGGGTGCAGGTGGAAGCGGCGCTGCAATGGTGTGCAGATGCTTACTCTGATAATTTGCTGGGGTTCGCCAACAACATCCGCACCATTGATGGAGGCACCCACTTGGAGGGCCTCAAGGCGGTGTTGACCCGCACCCTCAATAACTTTGCCCGCAAGCGAAACAAGCGTAAGGACGGCGAATCTAACCTGGCCGGAGAAAACATTCGCGAAGGGCTGACAGCGATTGTCTCAGTCAAAGTGCCAGATCCAGAATTTGAGGGCCAGACTAAGACCAAGCTGGGTAACACGGAGGTGCGGGGCATTGTCGATTCCCTGGTGGGAGAAGCCCTGACCGAATATCTGGACTTTCACCCCAATGTGGCCGATGCCATTTTAGAAAAAGCGATCCAGGCCTTTAACGCCGCCGAGGCGGCCCGCCGAGCCCGAGAACTGGTCCGCCGTAAGTCGGTGCTGGAGTCCTCTACCCTGCCCGGCAAGCTAGCTGATTGCAGCACCCGTGACCCTAGCGAGTCAGAGATCTTTATCGTAGAGGGAGATTCTGCGGGAGGCAGTGCCAAGCAAGGGCGCGATCGCCGTTTCCAAGCCATTCTGCCCCTGCGCGGCAAAATCCTCAATATCGAAAAAACCGACGACGCTAAGATTTACAAAAATACCGAAATTCAGGCGCTAATTACGGCCCTAGGCCTAGGCATAAAAGGAGAAGAGTTCGATGCTTCTCAGCTACGTTACCACCGGATCTGCCTGATGACTGACGCTGACGTGGATGGGGCTCACATTCGTACGCTGTTGCTCACCTTCTTCTACCGTTATCAGCGGGAGTTGGTTGATCAGGGCTATGTATATATTGCCTGTCCGCCCCTGTACAAGGTGGAACGGGGGCGTAATCACTGGTACTGCTACAACGACCGAGAACTGCAAACCCTAATTGCTGAGGAGTTTCCGGCCAACGCCAACTACAGTGTGCAGCGGTTCAAAGGTTTAGGGGAAATGATGCCCACCCAGCTATGGGATACCACCATGAACCCAGAGACCCGGATGATGAAGCGGGTAGAAATTGAAGATGCCGCCGAAGCCGATCGCATTTTCACGATTTTGATGGGCGATCGGGTCGCCCCCCGGCGTGAGTTTATTGAAACCCACGGCCCTCGCCTCAAGCTAGAAGACCTGGATATCTAGCGCTCATGTGTAGAGCCATGAAGCCGAGGCCGTATCAGTCTACTCATTCCTTTACAATTTAAACGTCACCTATTCGCCAAAGCTTATGCCTGTTGAAACCGTTGGTAGTCCACCCCCTGAAGCCGATCAAATTCGGTCGGTATTACAGCAGCAGTTGCCCGACATTATCGCTAGCTTTAACCAGGTGCTGCGGGAGCAGTACGGAATTGCGGGGGTCAGTGTTGGCGGCTTTACCGTAGTTCCAGAGAGCGCAGCAGCGGCCGTCACCTGCGATCGCGACGGTTGCTCGGTTGGCTGATTTAGATGGGCCAACAACTGGGCTAATTCAGCACGATAGAACTGTGGCTGGAGCGTCAGTACAGTATGTCAAGAACCCAGGGTTCTGCCCTGGTGTTCTAGGGGCAGCGTCCTTAACAGGTCAGCGGCGACGGCGGCAGCAGCCACAGTGCGATCGCTGACCGCAAAGAATTCCACATCCAGTTCCAGGATGTCCTGCATCACAGCTTGGAACTCAGCGAAGTTCCGCTGGAGCTCTTCCCAGCCTTCAGTGCCGGTAATCAGCAAATCATAGGGTAGCTGGCCCCGACTCCGGTCATCTCTCCCCCCGCTTGAGAACCGTTGGGAGTCTGGCAGGCAGCTAGTAGCAGTGCCAGGGCAGAGGTCAGCGATGCCAATCGCTTGACGCCAAGTTGTATTTTTAAGCTTATGGAGTTAAGTGATATCCTCATTTACTGCTAATCGAAGCTGGAAAAACTTAGGCATAAATAGATGGTTTACCTATAGCCGTGGCAACATCCAGTACAAAAGTCAGACATCAGCTCTCTGTCATAGAACCATCACCATGGGGCCGTCACCAGCGATTTATCGCGCTAAACTGTAACTATAGATACAGCACAACAAAACGACGTTTTTCTTTTTTCCGGAAAGCCTACGGTCAATGATGTAGATTAACCCAGGCCAGGGAACCCTATTGAAGAGAACGCCCAATCTACCGCTGCCCTGTGGAGGCATAGGCTCATGATGGATACGACATTGACTTCTGGACTCGAAATTATTGCTGTGATCACAGTGATGACCCTAGTTGTTTGCCCAATGCTGGTATGGGTACTGCCTGATCGCAGTCGTCCAGCCAACTAAACATTCGGTTTGCCCAGGCAAGATTTCAGTCAGGGTGAAAAAACGCCAGTACAAAGCCGGAGCTACTCCTCCCACGAGTGGCTCCGGCTTTTGATTAGGTGACCTCTAGGAAACGTTCTACCGAGTGGTGGGCAATGCCCACCCTACGAAAGCTACGATCGCTGACAACAAGCGGGATTATCTTGCTCGGAAATCTCCTTAGATGGTCACCCTACGGGACCCCTACGATCGCTGCTGCAAATATACCCCTAGGGCATCAGCCATCACCTGGGCCATGGGTCGCCCTTCTTTATCAGCGGTGGCTTGCAGGGTCAAAAACAGATCGTGGGACACGCTCAACCGGTGCCGCCCTTCCTTGGTATGGCGAGGGGTGTACTGCTCGGGGTCATAGGTGCTAGCGAACTGACGCAGGGCTTCAAACCCCACGCGATCGCAGAAGTCGCCAAAGCTTTCCCGCTGCTTACGGCCATCCCGAAAGAACACAAACAGCGGTTCCAGGGTAGTTTCCATCTCTCGATCCGGCATCCGCTCAATGTAGGGGCGAGCCAGTCGAGTCTGGTTCGGGCAGCCCCCCAGCCATACCTGGTACGACTCTGGTCCACTACCTACAAACCCCAGCTCCGCCATGTAGGGGCGGGCGCAGCCATTGGGGCAGCCGGTCATGCGTACCACAAAATGCTCGTCCCGTAAGCCCAGCTTAGTTAACAGGGTCCGTAGCCGCTCCAGGGTGGTGGGCATAATTCGCTCGGCCTCGGTAATCGCTAGGCCGCACAGGGGCAGAGCCGGGCAGGCCATGGCATAGCGCACCAGGGGATCGAGCTCAGTTTCTTTGACCACGCCACAGCGGGTCAAGATCTCCTGGATGGCGGCCTTGTCCTCGGGCTTAATGTCATAGAACAGCACGCTCTGGTTGGGGGTGACCAGCATCGGCAGGTTAAACCGCTGGACAATCTCCCGCAGGGCCGTTTTTAGCTGCAACCCTTCGCGATCGAGCACCCGGCCATTTTCAATCGGCACCCCCACAAACCAGTGGCCGTCCCCCTGCTCTTGCCAACCCAGGTAGTCGTAGAAGGTCCATTTTGGCAGCTTCTTAAACGCCTTTAGGGGCTTACCAAAGTAGGTTTCCACCTGCTGCCGGAAGCGATCGACGCCCCAGTCATGGATCAGGTACTTCATGCGGGCATGGCGGCGATTGTAGCGATCGCCGTAGTCCCGCTGGGTGGCCACGATCGCCTTCATCAGGTCATAGACATCGTCCTTGTCCACATAGCCAATTTCATCGGCGGTGCGGGCAAAGGTTTCCTCTTTATTATGGGTGCGGCCTAGGCCGCCGCCCGCCAGCACGTTAAACCCCTTCAGATTGCCTTTTTTATCCGTCATCACCACCAGGGTGACATCCTGGGTATAGGCATCGATGGAGTTATCGCCAGGTACCGTCACCGCGCACTTAAACTTGCGGGGCATATAGTGGGTGCCATAGATCGGCTCCTCGCTGCCGTGGACCAGGGTACCGTTACCATTGCGCTGCCGCGCTGCCACCACATCGGGGTGTTCTTCCACCGAAACCGCCTTTTCCCCGTCCAGCCAAATTTCGTAGTAAGCCTCAGTTTGGGGCCGCAGCAAATCCGCAATCCGGTTGGCATAGTCCTGGGCCAGGGCATACTCGGGCCGATTTTTGTAGGGGGCAGGGGGGGCCATGATGTTGCGGTTCAGATCGCCACAGGCCCCCAGGGTAGATCCCAGGCTTTTAACAATCGCGGCAATGGTGGCCTTGAGATTTTGCTTCAACACCCCATGGAGCTGGAACCCCTGGCGGGTGGTGGCCCGCAGGGTACCGTTACCGTACTGGTCCGACAGGCGATCGAGGGTGAGATAGAGCTCAGGGGGAATAAACCCGCCGGGGTTGCGGGTGCGCAACATCATTTGGTAGTCCTTCTCCTGCCCCTTCACCCGATTGTCGCGGTTGTCTTGCTGGTAAGAGCCATGAAACTTGAGGATTTGAATCGCATCCTCGGTAAAGTGGGTAGTATCTTCCAGCAGTTCACTGGCCAGGGGTTGGCGCAGAAAGTTACTGCGTTCCTTAATGCCTTCGAGCTTAGAGCGCTTCTGCACCTCTGCTGAAGACGCTGACGGGGTTGATTTAAGCGGAGTCTGAACCATAGCACCAGAGCGGATTACGAGTCGCGATAACACAGAAAAACCCAGGCCAGACACCGCATAAATCGCCATGTCTAGGGGAGGGTTAGATCCCGAAAACTCCGGTAAACCGGTCGGGTTTTCGGTGAATACTTCTTTTATCCTACCACCGGATCCAGGGGATTAGTGCTATTCCCAAAGGAAATTCACAGTCTGATGCACAGATGCTCTCCCCGGTTTAGGATGATCTTTGGCAGACTGTGGCCATTTTCACTTCCTGGGGGCTGTCAAGCTAGCGGTGCACGACCTACGGTAAACGGTGCACGGCTTACCTGAAACCGCTTGCCGTTTACCGTGAACCCCAAGTCACATCTCCCGTCATTCTTTTTTGACTGACCATAGCGGCTCTACCTTCTACCTTCTACCTTCTACCTTCTGCCTTTCTTCCCCCCACCCGGAGTTCCCCATGCCCGACAACATCATGTATCAGGAGGATATGTTTGTAGTGCTGATGCCCGGTGAGGCCGAGGTGTTTTTGACCCCTGACGAGCTCTTGGTCCAGCTGGCGGCCCTGCTGGCGGAACGACAGGATAACCTACCCAGAGATCTGCAACGGTTTAGCGACCTTACAGAACAGGCCCAACACCTGCGGGATACCGCCTGTGAGCTAGAGCTACGCCCTGGGGAAACCATGCAGTGGTACGTGGTGCGGCTGGAAAAGTGAGGCGATTTTTAGGGATTGACTTGGGTTGGCAATCCGGGCCAACGGGGGTGTGCTGCCTTACCCTGGGGGACAGTGGCCTGCAGCTCAGCCACCTGGATCGCTTCGACACCACCCCTGAAGTACTAGCCTGGGTCGATCGCTGGACCGCCCCCGACACCGATGGGGTGATTGCCGTGGATGCCCCCACCCTGATTCCCAACCAAACGGGGATGCGGCTGCCCGATCGCCTGGCCCACAAATACTTTGGTCGCTACGACGCCGGTTGCTATCCAGCCAATCGCGATCGCCCCTTTGCTGAAAAGCTGATCGCCTTTGGCCTAGCCTTAGAGGAGCGGGGGTTTCGCCATGCCCCTAAGACGGCCCCCCAGCCCCCAGGTCGCTTCCAGCTAGAGGTGTTTCCCCATCCGGCGACGGTGCATTTATTTGGCCTGAGTCGAATTCTCAAGTACAAAAAAGGCACCCTGGCTCAGCGCCGCCCGGAGCTAGAAAAGCTGCGCCAGTTGCAGCTCCAGATTCTACCCACCCTCGAACCCACCTTACCCCTGGCCGCCACCGATCTACCCCCCATTCCCGCCACGGGTAAAGCGATGAAGGCGGTGGAAGACCAACTCGATAGCCTCACCTGTGCCTATGTAGCCGCCTACTGGTGGCACTGGGGGGCTGGCCCGGTGCCCACTGGTCTATCTGGACCCGCCACCGCCGTTCCCCAAAGTTGGGTCCTGGGCGACCCGACGACGGGCTATATTGTCGTACCGCCCCCCGCCAACTCCAAGTGGTTTTAGGGGTAGACTAAACCGGTTGCTCCATGATGAGAATACTTCGACGGCTACTGGAAACCTACGGATCATCGACCTGGCCAGGGCTAGCCCTATTGGCCTTGGTGGTGCTGATGCGTCTGGCCGGAGGGTTTCAGGGGCTGGAGCTAAAAACCCTCGATACCCTACTCCGCCTGCGTCCGGCAGAACCCACCGATGACCGCTTCTTGATTGTGGGTATCGACGAAGCGGATATCCAAGCCCTGGGCACTTATCCGGTGCCAGACCAGGTGCTAGCGGATTTGCTGCACCGGCTAGATCGCCATCAACCCAGGGCCGTAGCCATCGATATTTACCGTGATTTCCCGGTTAATCCTGGCCACGGGGCGTTAGTTCAAGCCTGGGCAGACTTCCCCTACGTCGTGGGCATTGAGCAGGTGTTAGCCAATCCGGTTGCTCCGCCTCAGACCCTCCCCTCCGACCGAATTGGGTTTGTGGATTTACCCCTGGATGACGATGGGTTTGTGCGGCGGATTTTGCTCGGGGTGTATGGGGCAGACGGGGTATACCGCTTTGCCTTGGCCATCCGCCTGGCGGAACAATACTTGGCCCAGTATGGCTTGGCGATGGACAATGGCTATCGCGATCCAGAGGCGATGCGGTTTGGCACCACCGAGCTGACCCGGGTGCACCCCCACACCGGAGGCTATGTCCGGGCTGATGCCGCCGGTAACCAGATGCTGCTTAATCCCCGCAGTGGTGCAACCCCCTTTCGCCAAGTCTCCCTGCGCCAGGTGATGGTTGGGGCCGTTGACCCCGCCTGGATCGAAGATGCCATTGTCCTGGTGGGCATTACTTCCTTGAGCGTCAAAGATTTGGTCAACTCGGCGGCGGTCAGTTCTGAGAACCCTGGCTTGGTATACGGCGTGGAGATTCAAGCCCATGCCACGAGCCAAATTATTAGTGCTGTACTCGATGATCGGCCCCTGCTACAGGTGTGGTCCCCGGGGTTGGAATACGGCTGGATTGTCGTCTGGGGTGGGCTGGGTATTGGCTGGTCCTTGATGGCTCGACGTCTGTGGATATCGGTGTTGGGCAGTACAGCCCTGCTAGGTTGTCTGCTGGGGGCTGGGGTGGGGCTGATGGGCATGGCCGTGTGGGTGCCCATGGTGGTTCCCGCGATCGCCTTTGTGATCACCAGTACTATCACCACCAGCCTGCGCCTGAGCCAAGCCCAGCAACAACAGATGATGACGCTGCGTCTGCTAGGACAACAAACCTCTCCAGAAATTGCCCAAGCCCTTTGGGACGAACGCCAGCGGCTGACGGAGGAGGGGCGACTACCGGCCCAAACCCTGACCGCCACCATCTTGTTCTCAGATATCCGCAACTTCACGACCCTGTCGGAGCAGCAGTCCCCCCAGCAGGTGATGGGCTGGCTAAATGAGTACTTTATGGCGATGACGGAGGAGGTGCAGCGTCACCATGGGGTGGTGAATAAGTTCATTGGCGATGGCTTGATGGCTGTTTTTGGGGTACCTATCCCAAGCACCACCCCCGTCGCCATTGCCACTGATGCCCAGCAGGCGGTCGACTGTGCCTTGGCAATGGCAGAACGCCTAACCCAGCTCAATCAGCAGTGGAGCGATCAAGGTTATCTCCCGATCCAAATTCGGATTGGCATCTTTACTGGCCCGGTCATGGTTGGTAGCTTGGGGGGCAGTCAGCGGTTGGAATATGGCGTTGTGGGAGACAGCGTCAATACCGCGTCTCGCTTAGAAAGCTGCTTTAAACATCGCCAGCCAACACCATGCCGGATTTTGATTGCCCACGAAACGCTGGTGCATCTAAACAATCAAATCCAGGTAGAGTCTTGGGGAGAGATTCCCCTGCGGGGAAAACAGAATACGGTGCGGGTTTATCGAGTATGCCACCGGTCGATATCATCTTTTTGAGTTGCAAGGCTTCAGCGGCGTAGGTATTGGCCAACTCCCGATAGCCACAGCAGAGGCACAAATCGGCCAACCATCCCAACAGGTTCATCTGGCAGTAGCGCAGGGCCGGGGAGTCCTGGCTGTGGCACACATCCAAGGCCGCATCGTAACAGGCCAGGGCAAACCAGTACTGACTTTGTACAGCGTAGGCCTGCCCCATATAGCCCAGGGTAATCGCCTCTAGCAAGGGCACAGGGGCCGTAGTTTCGATCAAGGCTAAGGTCTGATTAAAAAACCGTATGGCCTGAGAATAAACCCCTTGGTGAAAGTAGCTCAGCCCCCGTAGGCAGTGAACCAGGGCATATTGGCGACGACCACACAGGCCTAGGTTAACGAGCATCGTCTTTGGCCAGCTGGTGGTTGGGCTATCGAAGGTTGGGGTTAGGGTAGTCATGATTCTGCTCCTCGATCCGTGGGTTTTCTCGAACCTTTAGCCTCAGTCTATGCAAGGGTGCATGGGCAAGGGGTTCAGAGTTAGGCCAGGTTGATGGTGGAAAAGGCTGAACCGGATGGCCGAAAACTGCCAGGATTTGAATGTTGAGTCCTGTTGGTTACCGAAAAACGCCAACCGATGGCCGCCTGGGGCTGAGCCACGCCTGTGAATAGCTTGGGTGGTCAAGATCCCAGGGTTCTAGCGATAGCTCCCGTTGGGCAGCAAAGTTGATAACAGCATCCTGGGATCGATGATGGCCGCAGTATATTTCTGAAAACTTAGCCCAAGGTACAGCTCAACCTGCATAGAAAAAATTTAGTCAATCAGGCCCTCTTCGCGGGCGCGAATTTCGGTTTGAATGCGGATATTCTTACCGGCGTCGGGGTACACGTCCAAGGCGTCTTGTACTTTTGTCCAGTAGTGGCGCACGGTACGCTCTGAGACATTCATCTGCTCGGCGATCGCCTTATCTTGCAGCCCTTCAATAAAGGCTAATTGCAACACTTGCAGCCATTCAGGTTTTACCTCTAGCCCGGTGCGCATATCACGGGGGGTGTAAATTAGCCCCTGCATGGCCCAGTCCACCTTAATCAGCATTTCTTTTAGGGGCAGGCTCTTGTCGACAATGGTAAAGCCCCCCCGGTGGCTATCGATCGCCGGCTTGAGCCGTACCAGTGATTTCACATGGGCACTCTGGACCACAATGTTGAGGTCTGGGTACTGCTGCATCAGCGATCGCAGTAGGCTAATCCCAGTTTCCACTTGGGAAGGTTCCCCGGTCCGCTGTGGAACCGACAAATCCATCACCAGTAAGGCTGGTAAGACGGTGGTCAAACTGGCGATCGCCTCCGCCGCTGTGCGCACCGTGCGAATATCCGCCTCCGGATAGTCTTGTTTCAGGGCACTGACCGTACCCTGTAATACGGCATCGTGGTCATCGACAACCAGCAATTGTTGGCGTTGGGGAGGAGTCATGGCGGTTAGGAGATGCAGTGACTGGGGCTCAACACCAGAATAGGTGAGTTACCAATCAAAAATCCACTCAAGGGTGTTAGATTCGCAGCGATAACTTACCCGGCCCTGGCTAAGAACTTCAAACGTAGCGACTGGGTAAAGCCAATCTTCCGCTTCCCATAGGGTTAGCAAGCCGGGGGGCACCGCGTCACCGTATGTCACGTCAAGGGTCAGCTGTTTGCCCGTGGTCTGCTCCACCAAACAGATACAGATTGACTGGGGCAGGCTAGCCTGAGCCATCAAGGTGTACCGCAGGTGGTCTAAGCCTAACAGCAACAGGCTAATGTGCTCTGTCGGTTCATCGGGCCAATCGGTCGGTAGGTTCAGTTTAAGGGCCAGGGCCGGGGGCCAGTCCTGTAAAGCGTGCTGAATCGCCAGGGGTAATGACTCCTGGGCATAGGGAGAACTGAGGCGATTCCCCAGCGCGTCCAAATCAGCGTATAACTGCTCGACCGTACCTAAGCCATTTTCCCCGCTTTGCAGCTCAAGCTGCCGCCGCACCGCAAACAGGTCTTGCAGCAGGCCATTGCGAATGCGATCGGCCTCGCAGGTGAGCCACTGGGCCTGGTGCCAATGCCACCACCGCAACAACTGCGCCGGGTCGGTTATGGGATGGGAAGGTTGGGTCAAGCAACATGACTCCTTGAGGAAGGCAGAAGGGGGAAGGCAGAAGGCAGAGCGGAGCCTAAGTAGGTAGGCTCAATTGTCTTGTAGAGGGGTTTCGACTTCGCTCAACCCTCAATCCCTTGTCGGACAAAGGATCTAGCTGATTGAGCGGAGTCGTTCGCGTGAGCGTCTCCCTTCGGGAGAAAATCAGCGGCGGGTGTGACGTTTGATCAGCCCCGGCTACTTATACCCAGCAAAACAGACTCTTAAAATAGCGCCTTGACTGTTTATTATCAGCACAGAATTCAGCCAGTCAAATTACAGAAAACTGCAATTTTTCAGGGTATTGAGTCTGGGGCAGACAGGTGGGTCTGTTCCATCGCCCTTACCATTCCTGTCCTGGGGCCATTTGCGCTGGGTCTACATTGCTTTACAGGGCAGACACGGGGGTCTGCCCCTACCCTTGTTTAAAACGGCTGCATGGTCACTGAAAAATACACCCCGTTCTCCTGCCAGGAGCCGCCCCGGTTGGGCACGTTAATCAGCGGAATGCCATAGGCTAGGCGCAGGTTGGCCATTGGGATGGGTTGCCACTGGACCCCCAAACCGGTGCCCAGCAGCATGGAGGGATTAGGCGTTTCGGTTTGGTTATTCCAGCCGGTGCCAATGTCCAAAAAGGGAATCAGCTGGAGTTCGTTGACATTGGCCGAGAGCGGTACCCGCAGTTCGACGGAGCCAACCACGGCGTTGTCGGTAACCAGTTGGTTTTGGGCATAGCCCCGCACGGTATCAACCCCGCCTACGCTAAACCTCTCCAGGGGTAGCAAGGAGTTGGGGGTAAGTTGAGCGTTGACGCGGCTGACCAATAACCACCGGGGGGACACCTGCTCCACCCACTGAAACTGCCCCAGCCAGCTAAAGAAGCGGCCATCGGTCCCGGTGTCATTGACCGTGGCATTGAAGAGATCTAGCCCCAGGCTAAACTGCGATCGCGCTGCCACCACCCGCCGAACATCTCGGGCCAGCCAATCTTGGGAAAACCGCAGGGCGGTCACCCGGGCCACCCCATTTTCAGGACCAATGGAAAAGGAGAAGGGAATATCGTCCAGAATAAAACTACGACTTTCCCGCAGATCCAAGGCTAAACCCAGGGCAAATTCCTGGTTAATGGAGCGGCTGAGGGGCTGACGCAGGCTAAGGCCCATGGTTCTACTGTCGCTGCGAATGCCAGCATCTACAAACTGGGGGGTGACAATGCGGCTGTCGGCGTTTTCGTAGCGCATTTGCAAGGTGCCGTCCCGGGCATTCAAAGGAACGCTGTAGCGCAGTTCGTACAGATTTAGCCCTTCGGTCAAGCCATAGCGCACACTGGCAGCATCACCAAATCCCAGCAGGTTCCGGTGCAACAGCTGGGCTTCCCCTTGAATCGAGCCAATGCTAACCGATCGCGAGTTGTCCGTCGTCAACGCCAACGAGAAGGGATCGGCCTCCGCTAAATCTAGAATCAACAAATTTTGCCCCGGACGGCTACCAGCGGTTAATTCAGCATCCACCCGCTCCAACAAGGGGTCAATTTGCAAGAGTCTCAGGGCATCTTCCAGGCGGGAAATATTCAGGGGAGGCTGGGTGGCTAGGGCAATGCGATCGCGCACATACCCCTGCCGTAGGCGACTCAACCCATTCACCTGAATGGTCTCAAGGCTGCCCTCAACCACCTGAATTTGTACGATACCATCACTCAAATCTTGCCCACTGGGCAAGAAGGCCCCAGAGGTAACATAGCCACTATTGATATAGAGATCCGTGATCGCTGTACGCAGGTCCAGCAGTTGACTGAGGGTCAAGTCTTGGCCCTCTAGGGGTTGCACCAGGGCGGCAATGTCATCCGCTAAAACCGTGTTGCCGATCACCTCGATGCGCTCGATCGGGAAGCGGGTTTCTTCCAGCTCTGGTGGCACGATTGGGGGCTCGGGCTGGGGCTGGTCAGGCACTTGTAGAGGTACCTCTGGCGGGTCTGGATCTGGAATGGGCGGGTCCAGGGGAACAGGGCGAGTGGGTTCGGTGGGATCTGGCAGGGGCAGAATCGGTGGCGGTGTATCCGTTTGAGCCTGAGCAACGCCAGCTAAGGGAAGCGACAGGACCAGGGCACCCAGGAAGGGATGGAGTAACGGCATCACAGATCAAGGTGGTAGATGGGGGACTTAAGCAAAACTAGGGACAACGATGACTCAGCACCAGGCGACCATCAGGTAAGTGGTAGACCCCATCGGGCTCTTGCAGAGCAGTCGTGTTGTCTACAGTCTGGACAGTGCCAGTGGGATAAGCAGAAATTGGCAAATCCCCTGGGCCTTGGGGTAGGCCATCTCCCCCAGTAACCACAAAGTCTCCTAGGCTTTCATCGCTGCGGGCAATGCAGCTGCCGGCAGTCAGGGCAGCCGTGTCTAAGGTCGTTGTTTCAAGGGTTGCCAAACTATTTTCAATAAAACTCACATCAGGAATAGTGATAGTGCCTGAGGCGATTGCTCCAGTAGCGTTAACATCAACCCGACCATTACCATCAAGAGCAAGCAGTTCTTCTAAACTGGTGAGCTGAGGAGCAGGCTGAAAATTTTCGCCAAAAAAGGCAGGAGTATCCAAGAATATATTACCACCAGTACCGTCAACAGAAAAAGCCAAAATATCACTATCGCCCAAAGCAATGATTAAATTGGCCCTAAGAACAATATTACCCCCTCCACCACTTCCTCTCAGCACAAAAGATTGAATGTCACTATCCCCGCGCAGAATAATATTTCTAGCAGAGGCTACAATTTGCCCTCCCGATCCAAATTGTGCATTGGTGCCAATGGTACCATCATTAGCCAATAGCTGCCCTTGCAGTACAAGTACAATATTTCCAGCATCTCCACTACCCAGGTTTTCTGTAGACAGTTTTGCTCCACCCAAGACATCTAAGCTATTGGATCTAATTTGAATATCCCCACCAGTACCCATCCCTGATGATGAAACACTGCTAAGGACTCCACTCGAAAGTTGAGGAACAAAAGGATTAACACCTTCAAAGCGCGCACTACCAGTGATTTCTATTTGAATATTTCCGCCATCTCCATTGCTCCAGCTAGAAGCATTTACTTGAGCCCCATTAGTCACTGTCAAATTATTTGCCTCAATTTTCAAGTCTCCCCCAACCCCATCACCCCCTAGGTTAAGACTATAAACTCCACTGGCCAATGCACTCAGGAAGGGGTTCACTCCATCAAATCGAGCCGCCTCACTGATTTGCAGTCGAATATTTCCCCCACCACCTTCTCCAAATATAGACCCATCAATTCGAGCTCCATTAGTGACGTCAAGATTAGCAGCATAAATCTGAATATCTCCTCCCTGACCTATCCCACCAGAACCAATAAAGCTACTAAAAACCCCACTACTTTGTAAATTCCACACGGAATTCACACCATCAAACCGAGCAGTTTCTGCAATGTTCAGAATAATATCGCCAGCCCTTCCAGAACCTGATCCTGTGACGTCGATTTTCGCCCCGTTCCTAACCTCTAAACCATTGGCATTAATTTGCACATTTCCACCCCTGCCCTCATCACCCAAGAAGTTACTAAATGCTCCACTAGCATTATTTCCAGTAGCATTTATCCCATTGAATATAGCAACCTCCTGAATATCTAAAATCAGGTTTCCGCCCTGCCCATTTCCAAAGCTTGAAACATCAAGCCTGGCACCATTAGTGACCTCAAGATTAGCAGCATTAATTCGCACATTACCGCCAGTCCCTTGCTGTCCAAAAAGACTGCTACTGCTAAACACACCACTAGGAACAGAGAATCCGTTGATGGTTACACTCCCATCAAAGCGAGCAGTTCCACGAATATTCAAGCTAATATCACCAGCGTTACCGGGGCCAGCATTTGTAGCATCTAATTGAGCCCCATCAGTAACATCCAGGTTGGTTGCATTAATTTGTAAATTTCCTGCTACTCCATCACTAAAAATTCCCATAGTGCTAAAGATCCCACCTGACAAGTCATTGCGGGCATTAATACCACTTAAACGGACTGTATCGCTGATATCTAGAATTACATTTCCAGCATTACCCAAACCGAAGCTGGATGTAACCAGTCGAGCTCCGTCTAGAACTTCTAGATGATTTGCCCGAATGCGCAGACTTCCACCGACCCCTTCCCCAAAAGCTGTAATGCCAGTGAAAGCGCCTACGGCCACATCATTTTGCCCACTAAACGTTACTCTATCTGCGGCTAGCAGAACAACGTCTCCCACATCTCCAGAGCCAGTAGCATCAATATAGCTATTAGTTACAGCAATATCACCGGAGCACTCCACAAGGCGGGACGTTAAGGGGTTAATTGTCGTGTATCAATAGATACTTGTAAAGAAAAGCTCTGCGG
>NZ_SMDQ01000042.1 GCF_012911975.1 Nodosilinea sp. P-1105
TGCTTCCCCCGATGGCTGGTGCCGTTCTTGGAGATATCGTGAGACCCACAGGTCGGACAGGTCATCTCAATAGCCATGCGCTTGTCTCCCTGGTTATCGTGGTGGCGTAGTCTGATTTTCCTTCGTCCCGTGCATTAATGCACTACCGGCAGCGGCTCTACCGGCGGCGTCTAAAACGCGACTGCCCACCCCACTGGTAATAATAATCTTGGCCTGGCAAGACAGCTGAGCCAGCTCCACCATCACCTGTACCCCATCCATGTCGGGCATGACCAGATCAACGGCAATGTGACTCGGTTGCCACTGGTCAAATAGTTGAAAAAATTCGGTAGGGCTGGGGGTAAAGCGAGTCTCTAGCCCAGCCAGTTGGGCTATGCGCTGAATCATTTCCCCCACCATGGGGTCGTCATCTAAAATCAGTAGACGTTGGGCAACCATGGTGCTATTCCTGTAGCTTGCTCTGGGGGGCAGACGGATCCAAAACCTGGCGCAGCTTTTGGGCCAGCTCAGCCCGGCGGTAGGGCTTGCTGAGCAAATGTACCCCAGGGTCTAGGCGGCCATGGTGGACAATGGCGCTTTCTGAGTAGCCAGAAGTATATAACACCTTAAGCTCGGGCCGCAGCCGCAGGGCCGCATCAGCCAGGGCCCGGCCACTCATAGCCCCCGGCATGACCACATCGGTAAACAACAGGTCAATATCTGGACGCTGGCGAATAATGTCTAGGGCCACAGAACCATTTTCAGCTACCACCACCTGATAACCTAGGCTTTCGAGTTGACGTTGAGCATACTGGCGCACCAGACCATCGTCCTCTACGAGCAGCACCCGCTCTGCCCCCTCTACTGAGTCCATCGTCCTATCCACATCCGAGCTCTCTCCATGACCGCCGACATACCTGGGTAAGTACATTCGAATCGTGGTACCTTCCCCCAGTTCAGAATAAATTTTAATCTGCCCGTTAGATTGCTTAATAAAGCCATACACCATGCTTAACCCTAGGCCGGTACCTTGTCCGATGGCCTTTGTGGTAAAAAAAGGCTCAAACACCCGGCTCAAATGATCGGGGGCAATGCCTGTGCCGATATCAGACACCGTAATCATGACGTACTGACCCGGTACCAATGCAGATGGATTTTGAGCATCGTCTGTGTCTACTCGTATACAGCTGGTCTCTAGGGTTAGGGTGCCCCCGCTGGCCATGGCATCTCGGCTATTAATGCAAATATTTAAGAGGGCACTTTCTAGCTGGGCGGAGTCTACTAGGGCCGGCCACACATCGGCCCTGAGGACCAGTTCAATGTCAATATGTTCCCCCAGGGTTCGCTTCAGCAAACCCTCCATGCCCAAAATCAGCGCATTCACATCTACGGCCTTGGGGTTCAACGCCTGGCGCCGGGCAAAGGCTAGCAGTCGCTGGGTCAACTCGGCCCCCCGCTGGGCGGCACTGCCAATCATCTCCGCTAAAGGATGCAGGGGCGAGGTGGGTTCCAGCAGTTCGGTGAGCAGTTCGGCGTTACCCAGCATCACCGTCAGCAGGTTGTTAAAGTCGTGGGCGATACCCCCCGTAAGCTGACCGATGGACTCTAGACGCTGGGATTGGCGTAGTTGCTCTTCCAGGGCAATGCGATCGCTAATCACCCGAAAATACACCGCCAACCCTTCGGCGGATGGATAGGCGTTGACTTCAAACCATTCGTCTAGGGGAGCGTAGTAAAATTCGAAATGTTGGGATATCCCCTTGGCCACGGCCTGATGGTAGCGGGGAAACAACTCAGAGTCGCGGCTACCAGGGAACGCCTCCCACATCACTTGCCCCATTACCGCGTCGGCTTTGCACTGTAGCACTCGCTCGGCTTCCCGGTTCAGGTAGGCAAAGCGCCACTGGTCATCCAGCAGGTAAAAGGCGTCGGTCATGCTCTCCAGGGTGGTGCGTAGGCGGCTGGCAAACCGCTCCAGCGCCGACTCGGCCTGCTTCTGGGCAGAAATATCCTGAAATGCGCCAATAATCCGCACCACCTCCCCAGCCGCGTTATATTCCGCTTCTCCCCGAACCCGAACCCAAAGGTGACGGTTTTGAAAGGTGAGAATTTCCACCTCCAGGTCAAAGGGTGTGCCTGTTTCTGCACAGTCGGCTAAGGCCGCCTCAATGGTTTGGCGATACTCGGGTGGGTAACGCTCTAAACCAATTTCCAGGGAAGCGGCCTGGTCGTTGGGCCACTCCAGCAGGTTAAACATCTCTGCGGACCAGTGCACCTGGTTGCCCTGGGCAAGGTCAATCGCCCAGCCCCCCAGCCGCCCCAACCGTTCGGCGATGCGAACCAGGGCCTGATTTTCTTGCAGTTGTTGAGCCATCTGGCGCTGCTGGGTGATGTCTTCGATCACCGCGACGGTATTGATGATTTGTCCGATGTCATTGCGCTGGGCGGCAACGCTGACGCGGCCCCACACCACTTGCTGGTCCTGGGTGATAAATCGCTTTTCCAGCACAAAGCTCTCTAGATTGTCCTGGAGCAAAGAGTGGACGCGATCGCGACTAACCGCCCGATCCGCTGGATGGGTAATTGAAAGGTAGTCGGTTTGCAGGAGCTCAGCCTCGGTGTAGCCCATCATCCGACAAAAGGCCTGGTTGACTTCTAAAAACCCACCCTGTAAATCTGCCGCCACAATGCCAGTGGCGGCAGCAGCAAAGGTACGGCGCAGCCGTTCCTCACGCCGACGCAACTTTTCATTCAACGCTTGCAGGTCATGGGCCCGTTGAACAATGTCTGCTTCCATCTGCTGGATGGGCTCCAACGTTTGCCCCACAGCTTGTCCTTCTCCTGCCTGCTGCCGGTAGCGCACGTAAGCGGTGACATCTTCCACCCGATGAATAATGTAGGCCAGGGTGCCATCCGGCCCGAACACCGGAGAGTTGAAGGGGTTCCAAAACCGTTCTTCAAAGCCACCCTCGGGGTGGGGAATCGGGTAGCGCAGCACCGCCATGCCATCGGCTCGCCGCCACTGTTTCACCCGCTCTAGGGAGGTGCGGAGGTTGGTTGTGCCAACGGCCTGGGGATCGCTGGGGTCATCCGGGAAAATGTCAAACAAACAACGCCCGATAATTTCCTCTCGCCGAGTCATGGTGGCTTGCAAATAGGCTTCACTGACGGCCACAATGGCATAATCTGCAGGGGTGACCACCAGGTACATGCCGGGGGCTGACTCAAACAGCGATCGAAAATGAGCTTTAGCCGCCTCGGCTTCAGCTCGGGCCGCTTTTTCCCCAGCCAGGGCGGCGGCGGCGGCTTGCTCGGCCTGCACCCGCTCGGTGACATCCAGCACCAGGGAAAAAATAGACATAATATTGCCGTTTTGAGCGAGCCGCACCGAGTTGTACCATTCACAGTGCACCACCGAGCCATCCCGAGTCAGGTTGCGGTTGCAACAAACATTACGCTTGACCTCGCCGTTAATCAGTTCGGTCATCACTGGCTCGACAGTTTTCACATCTGCGGGGTAGACAAACAGCCAATCCCCAGGATGCCGCCCCTTGACTTCGGCTTCGGACCAGCCAAATAGGGCTTCGGCCTGGGGCGACCAGCGGCTGACCCGAAAAGCCCAGTCCCACTCGATGACCGCTAAGGGCGAGTTTTGCAGGTGAAAGTTGAGGGTGTCGTGGGCATAGCGGAGGTCTTGCTGCTGTTGCTGCTGCAACGTTTGTGCCTGTTTCTCGGCGGTAATGTCTTGGGTGGTGCCGATGAGCAGCGGCGACAGCCTGTCATTGTCGGATAACCGCTGACCGCAGGTATGCAGGTGGCGCAGTTCACCATCAGGGCGAATAATCCGGTACTCAATGTCTAGGGGACTGTTTTCAGCAATTGCTTTGGCCTGGGCTGTGACCAGGGCTTGACGGTCGTCAGGATGAACCAGCTCTAAAAAAGCGTCCAGGGTTTCGTTAAAGCTGTTGGGCTCGACCCCAACGATCTGGCAGACACTCTCTGTCCACAGCAGGCGGTTTTCATGAACTAACAGTTGCCAGATACCCACCTGGCTGGTTTGCTGGGTGGCCGTGAGCCGCAGGGCCGTGAGCCGGTGATGGTAGCGCTCAAATCGCAGCTCCAGGTGGGTCATGGCTTGGTGGGCTAAGGCCCGCAGCAGGTCCATTTGCTCTGGGGTCAACTGGCGGGGCACCTGATCGATCACGGCCAGGGTGCCGAGGGTAGCCCCCAGGGACGAGACCAGAGGAATGCCTGCATAGAACCGAATGTGGGATGCCCCGGTCACAAAGGGATTGGTCGCAAACCGGGGGTCCTGGGTGGCATCGGTAACGACGAGAGGGGCTTCGGCATCTACGACATGGGTGCAAAACGAGATATTTCGGTCTGTTTCAGTGATAGACAAGCCCACCGCAGCCTTAAACCACTGACGATTTTCGTCTATCAGGGTGATGGTGGCCATGGGGGTGTTGCAGACATGGGCCGCCAGCTTTACCAGATCGTCGTAGGCAGGCTCTGGGGGGGTATCCAGCAGGTGGTAAGCGCGCAATATCTGCAATCGCAGTTGCTCTGAAAACGATTGGGGAGTCGGGGGCTGATGCATGGCTTAGGGTTCTGCGAGCACAGCACGGATTTTCTGGGCCAGCTCAGCTCGACGATAGGGCTTAGTTAACAGCTGTACCCCTGGATCTAATCTACCCTGGTGGACAATAGCATTCTCCGCATAGCCTGAAGTGTAAAGTACTTTTAAGCTGGGCCGGATCAGCTGGGCGGCCTCGGCTAAATCTCGCCCACTCATCCCCCCTGGCATAATCACATCGGTAAATAGGAGATCGATATCAGCCCGCTGATGAATGATATCTAGGGCTTGGGCCCCATCTCTGGCAGTAATCACCCGATACCCCAACATTCGTAGCTGTTCTTGACCATAGCGGCGCACTAGATCGTCGTCTTCTACCAGCAAAATGACTTCGGCCCCGCCTACGGTAGCATGGCCGGTAAGGCTTAAGGCCTGCTGGTCAGGGTTAAGGCATCGCGGCAGGTACATTTTGACGGTCGTGCCTTCGCCCAGTTCAGAGTAAATTTTAATGTGGCCTTCTGACTGCTTAATAAAGCCGTACACCATACTCAGCCCCAGCCCTGTTCCTTTACCTTTGGCTTTAGTGGTAAAAAAGGGCTCAAACACTCGCTCTAGGTGGTCTGGGGGAATACCAGGGCCGGTGTCCGAGACGGCAATCATTACATACTGACCGGGCTGCACCTCGGCATGTTGATCGGCATAGTCTTGGTCTAAGCGGGTGTTGGCAGTTTCTAGGGTAAGGCGGCCACCCTGGGCCATGGCATCACGGGCATTCAGGCAGAGGTTCAGTAGGGCATTTTCCAGCTGGGCCGGATCAACCAAAGCTGACCAGAGACCGCCTCCCCTCACCCATTCCAGCTCAATGTGCTCCCCTAGGGTGCGGCGCAGCAGAGCATCCATGCGACCCAGCAGCTGATTGATATCCACCGCTTTGGGATCTAGAGCCTGGCGGCGAGCAAAGGACAACAGCCGCTGGGTCAACTCGGCCCCTCGCTGGGCGGCATTGACCACCATTTCGGCCAGGGTATGCAAAGGCGCGGTGGTGTCTAGCTGTTCAACTAGCAACTCGGCGTTCCCCAAAATTACCGTTAGCAGGTTGTTGAAATCATGGGCAATACCGCCAGTCAGCTGACCCACCGCTTCTAGGCGCTGGGACTGGCGTAATTGTTCTTCTAGGGTGATGCGATCGCTAACATCCTGAAAATACACCGCCAGCCCTTCGCTGGAGGGGTAGGCCCGCACCTCAAACCAGCAGTCCAGCGGGGGATAAAACTCGCGAAATTCCACGGTGATGCCTTGATTCACAGCCCGTTCATACTGGTGCTGAAACGTGCTACCCACCGCCTCTGGAAATTCATCCCACACATTTTGGCCCAACAGTTCGGATCGTTGCCGTTGCAGCAGGTGTTCGGCCTGGCGGTTTAAGGAAGGTAAATCGCCACTGGCGATCGAGAATAAAGAAAGCATCGGTAATGCTTTCCAGGGTGGTATGGAGGCGGTCGGCCAGCTGGCGGGCCTCCTGTTCTAGCTGCTTTTGATCGTGAATTTCGATGGATGTGCCATACCACTTGATGATTTGACCGTCGTCATTGCGGATCGGCACCGCCTGCACCAGGTGCCAGCGATAAGCCCCGTCGTGGCGGCGTAAACGAAATTCAAACTGATAGGGGTTCCCGGTTTGTACCGATTCCATCCAGACGGCCAGACAGGGGGCGACATCGTCGGGGTGTAGCAGGGTTTGCCAGTACTGACTGGGATGGGGGGCGGGGGCTAAAATGCCGGTGTAGGTGCGTAGGGCATAGCTGGCATAGTCAACGGTGCCATTGGGCTCGGCGGTCCAGACAATCAGGGGCATGGCGTCGGCCAGTTGGCGAAACCGCTGTTCGCTACGTTCTAAGAAGGCTTCAGCCTGTTTTCGGGCGGTAATATCCTGAAAAGCCCCCTGCACAATTACAATTTCACCCTGAGAGTTATAGTTGGGCTGGCCAATGGCGCGGACCCAGACCCGGCGGCCTTTGGCGGTAATAATTTGCAACTCTTCGTCAAAGGGGATGCCGTCTTGGGCACAGGCGGTGACTATTGCGGTGATCCGATCGCGGTATTCCGGCGCATAAAAGCTAATCCCTTGCTCTACGGTGGGGGAAAACCCCGGTTCTACCTCATGAATGCGGCAGACTTCATCGGACCAGGTGCAGGTGGCTTCCGGCAGGCGTACCAGCCAGCCCCCCAGGTGACCAATTTCACTGGCGATTTCTAGTAGACGTTGCTGCGATCGCAGGGTGTCATAGGTTTGGTTCAGGGCCAGTTGGGTGGCTTTGACTTGATCCAGGTGATGCAACACCACTAGCACAAGGCCGCCGGTGATGGCACTGGCCAGCCCCGATAGCCCCCGATTGGCAATCACATAGCTGATGGGGAATCCGTTCGGGGCTGGGGGCGACAGCCAAAACCCCAAGATCGTCAACAAAATTGCCGTTACGCTGACACCGATCACCCAGCGCCGACGGCGCGACAGCCCCGCTAGCACCACCAACAGGGGATAGAGGGTGCCATGGGCAAATCCCAAAGGGATGGCCGTGTCGGTGATAAACACCACCCCTAGCCCTAATAGGACTAAAAATTGAGCCAATTTGGCAGAAATGGACGACGACCAGGAACTCATAGCCTTGAACGATTAACGGCTTGAGCTAACATCATATTTCTAACAATAGACCTATCTATCCATTCTGTACTAGCATCTTGGCTTAATCCTGGGTTGCCCCGTTGATAGCAGTCACCGCCTGGGGAAACAAGACCTTAAACCGAGTGCCGACATCCACTTCACTGTACACCTCGATTAGCCCACCGCTTTGTTTGACAATGCCAAACACGGTGGCCAGTCCTAAGCCAGTGCCCTTGCCGGGGGGTTTGGTGGTAAAAAAGGGCTCAAAGATATGGGCCTGGACCTCTGGTGTCATGCCAGATCCGGTATCGGTAATGGTCAACACCGCGTACGTTCCTGGTTGACAGTTGAGCTGCTCTAGGGCAATGTAGCCGTCTAAGGTGGCCATCGACGTTTCCAGGGTCAGATCGCCCCCCTGGGGCATGGCGTCACGGGCATTGACTACCAGATTTAGCATCACCTGTTCCAATTGAATGGGGTCAACCTTAACCGCCGGAATATCTGGCCTGAGCACAGTTCTAAGGCAAATATTTTGATTAATCAGTCGTTTGAGCAGTTGCTCTAGGTTCATGACCACGGTATTCAGGTCAATCACCTGGGGAGTCAGGACCTGCTTGCGGCTGAAAGCCAGCAGTTGCTGGGTTAACGCTGAAGCCCGCTCACCAGCGGTATGAATATCCACAGCCCAATTGCGGATCGAGCTACTACTAGGCAGATGAGACAACACCATCTCGCTATACCCCAGGATGACCGATAGCAGGTTGTTAAAGTCATGGGCTATGCCACCAGCTAACTGACCGATGGCCTCCATTTTTTGGCTCTGCAACAGTTGAGCTTCCAGGTTCTTTTTCTCGGTCAGATTTAGCATGCCGCCAATCATCCGTACTGGTTGGCCCTGACTATTGCGGATGACATAGCCGCGATCGCAGACATAGGCATAGTGGCCATCTTGGCACCGAAAGCGATATTCCTGGAACCAAGTGCTGTCGCCACGGTCTAGCGTAGTCTGGATAGAGGCCAATACCCGCTGACGGTCTTCCGGGTGCAGCCGGTCACGCCACCAGTCGTTGGCGGTTAAGGCTTCGCCGTCACCGTAGCCAAATAGGGTTTTGTAGGCCCCTCCTCGCCAGGTGAGATCGTTAACAATATTCCAATCCCAGATGGCATCGTTGGTGGCCTTAGATAGCAGCCGAAACCGTTCTTCACTATCTTGCAGTTGTTGGGCGGCGGCTTTTTGGACAGAAATATCTTGGAATGCCCCCTGCACCCGTACAATTTGCCCAGACTCATTCCGCACCGCCTCACCGATGGAGCGAGTCCACAATAAATGCCCCTTAGCGGTGATTACCCGCAACTGCAAGTCAAACCCTTCCCCGGTTTGGGCACAGCGATTAAAGGCCGTTATAATCTGACGCCGATCATCGGCTACATAATACTGAGGCACGTCATCCAGGCTAGGCATATGGTCTAGGGGGTGCTCTAAAATGCCATACATTTCTTCAGACCAGGTCATGGTCATGGTGGCTAAGTTCACCCACCAAGCCCCTAAGCGGCTTACATGGGAGGCCATCCGCAACAACGATTGATTGCGAGTCAGCTCTTGTTTAGCTTGGCGCTGCTGGGTAATATCTAAAACGCTGACTAGCACCAAGCTTGAACCACTGGTCCAGTCAGGAAAGGTCATGGTCACCAGGCCGTAGATGAGCTCGCCGGTCAGGGTGCGCAGGGCCATTTCGGTCTCGAACCCGCTTTCGCCCAGGCAAAAGGCCGTCAGCTCTTGTTTAAAACCCGGCAGAGTATCGGGGGTGGAAAAAATAGAGCCTAAAGACTGAATAATGTCCTGTTTGGTTTGGGCCTTAAAGATAGTTAAGGTGGCGGTGTTGATATCTAAAATTTTGACCGCCTCGATCGCCTGAATCACAAAGTCGGGATGCTCGTCGATATAGGCCGCCATGTCGGTGCCCCCCTGGCGCTGTAGATCTCGCACCATAGCCATGATCGCAGACCAGTCTTCTTCCCATAGGGAAACCGGTACCCCTTCAAAAATAGAGCGGTACCGTTGCTCCTGCTGGATCAACTGGGCCGTTGTTTCTGGGTAGGCGATCGCGGCTGGAGTTGCGGCTTGATCACTGGCTGTGGCCCGGCGTCGCTCCTGATGTTGATAACGGGTTTGGGCACAGGCGATCGCCCGCAGAATCTCAGTCCCCGATAGGGTTTCGCGGTACAACACATCCGCTGCCCCAGCCGCTATGGCCCCTAGCCCCAGGGGTAGTTGTTGTTGAGGGACCACAGCAATGATGGGTACCTGGGGAGCCTGGGTCTGTAGCCATTGCAGGGCGGCCAATGTCGCCGCCTGATTTAAATCCAGCAATATGCCATCAATCGCCTGGTTGGCTGCCTCAAAATGGGCCACCGCAGCCTGCACCGATGCCAGCGGCAGAATAGAGAGTTCGGCTGATACTAGGGCAGCCCCTAGGGCCGGGGGTAATGGCCTTACCCCGCCTTCGGCAATCCATAGCACTTGTGTTGCCCGTTGCCCAACCATCACATGTCTCCTGCCAGGATGTCTCCGACTGAGCCCAATCAACTTAGGTGCTGACAATGATCTTCTCGCCCAGATTCTGGTTGAACCTTGCAGATCATGGGTTTATTGTATGCAACCTTTACGGTGGAGAGACTGGCATTGTCATCTCAGCTGATTCCAGATGTGGCTTGGGGGCCAGATGTCCCAATCATCGTCGAACTGGCCCTGGGTGCCAAACCCCAGGGCGGGGATAGGCGATCGCCCCTGGTAACAGGCGGCAGCCACCGCTAGGGCCGCCTGGCGGCCAACCCGGGTTTCAAACACCGACGAAAACACCAGTTGCGGCGGCGAACATTGCCGACAAAAATCTTGCAGCTGCTGGGGAGAACCGGCGATCGCTGGTTTCACCACATATACCCCAGTCCAGCCCTGGCGGTGGCAGGCACGCAATTGGGGCAGGGTGGCCACCGACTCATCCAGGGCGATCGCGGTGTTATGTCGCTGGCTTAGCCGCACCAGATCTGGCCATTGGTCAGGGGGCAGGGGTTGCTCCAGATGTTCAATGGTGCAGCTGTGGGGATTGGCGTTAACGCGATCGCAGTGCTCCAACCAATGGGCTGCCTCGGACGCTGTCAGACCGCCGTTGGCATCGAGTCGCAGTCGGCAGTGGGACGGCAAGTCGTTGACCAGTTGGTCTAGCCAGGCCAGCTCATGGGCGACGGGAAACACGCCAATCTTCCACTTCAGGGTGCGATGGCCCAGGGCCACCCGTGGTGGCCAGCCCCCTAGCATCGCCTCCCCAGCCGGGAGTAAGCCACAGATCACGTCAGGCTCAAGACTTTCCGGCTCAAAGCAACTGTGGGTATGCCTGCTGCCCCCTCCCCTGGGCGGTCTCGGGCTGGGGTCTAACTGCCTCAAGGCCGATCCAATGGCAAACTGAGTGGCCGGCAACCGCGCAGGAATTCCCTCATCCGCTGCTAATGTCCCCGCCAGCGCCTGGCAAAACTCCAGGGCGGCTTCCAGGGTTTCACTGCCAAACCAGGGAATGGGGGCAATCTCGCCATAGACCACCCTGCCTCGATCATCCCTTAGCTGCAATAGGGCTCCGGCTCGCTCAGTCCAGACTCCATGGGCGGTTTGCAACGGCTGGTGAAACCGCCTGCGATACGGTCTAACCGTCACCTTAATGGTCATCAGCTCCAGGTGCTAAGCCAGAACCCCAGCGCCAGCAGCACCCCGCTCCAAAAGTGAAAACCAATGGCATAGAACTTGGCCCCACTCACCTCCTGGGGTTGGTTATGGAATTGATTCACATGGCGGGCTAACCGCCAGGCGGGCAGGGCACTGGCCAGGATTAGCCCCGTCCAGAGGGGAAATGTACCTAGAACGATGGCTAAAATCGCGATCGCAAATACCGCCCCACAGGCCCAGGGCACCAGGGCCGCTCCCTGTTTCGTTCCCAGGCGCACAATCGGCGATCGCTTACCTGCCGCCACATCATCATCCACCTGGTGAAAATGGGAGCAAAACAACACCAAAGTAGTGGTCAACCCCACAATTACCCCCGCCAGTTGACTGCTCCAGGACCAGCTTTGGGCTTGGCTGTAGTAAGCCGCCCCGATGGCTAACGGACCAAAACTCAAGAAACATAGCACTTCCCCTAGGCCATGGTAGCCCCAGCGGAAGGGCGGCCCCTGGTAGACATAGCCCAGGCCGCAGCACAGCAAGATAATGCCCAACACGGTCGGGTCTTGCTGCTGTAGGGCGATCGCCACCACCCCAGCAATACCCAGTCCCAGACAGAGATTGCCCAAGGCAAATACCAGCCCCTTATTTCGGGTCAGGTTTACCAACGAATGGGACTTATTGACATCAATCCCTGTTTCCGAGTCAAACACATCATTGGTCAGATTTTCCCAAGCGAGAATCAAAATCGCCGCCACCACAAATGTAAAGAAAATCGCCCCATTAAAGGTGCTGGTCTCGGCATAGGCGACCGCACTACCCACCACAATTGGCATAATGGCCACGCTGTACATGGGAGGTTTAATGGCTGCAAGCCAAAGTTTACGATCCGCAGGATTCACCGAACGAGTTGTCATAGCGTTGTCCTTCCTCCTGCCCCAGCATATCGCTAAGCTGCGCTTCCCCAGCTAGAAATTTATCCCCCAGACAAGGCCAAGAACGCCCCCATCTCGCCAACCACACTCCCCCGCCTCAACCCAGCCCATCCGTGAAAACCCGGACCCAGCGGCTGCAAAAGTTACGTGATTTTCCTTAGCAAATCTTTAAGCCCTCAGGTGCATATTGATGGAGAGCCACAGTCCTGCCTATCTAAGTAGGCAGATCATTGTGCATCTAACCCTTATAGGAGACTTAATTATGACTAGCCGAGGCCTCAATCTATGTACCCTGGCCGGTAACGTTGCTGCCGATCCCGTCATTCGCACCGTGGAACGCAAGTCGGGGGGGCAAGCCCAGGTCGCTGAAATCACTATTTATGTCGATCGCATACCCAGCCGTAAAGACAGCGACAGCTTTATGGTCGATGTTAGTTTTTGGGAAGGATCAGCCGCTTGGCGCAAGCTGGCTTACATCAAGAAAGGGTCGCTGATCATTGTCAGTGGCACGATTGATGCCTCCCCCTATATCAGCAAAACCGACTCCCAGGCCAGGGCTGGGCTACAACTCAAAGCCACAGATATTTTTCTAGATTCCCCTCCCCGCTCTGACGACGCCGTTAAAGCCGAGCAACCCGTCGCCGTCGGGGCCAAGTTCTAGAACGCCGGTACAGATCCCAGGGTTCTACCCTGGGACGCCCCGAAGTTCATGGCCAATGGCCCAACAACTCTGGGGTCTTGACATGCTGTACCGATACTCTAGAGGACTTCTTTTTCTACCCTCACCATAGAAGCAGGAACACTTTTCCCAATGGTAGGCATTGCCCTACGACAGCTGCGATCGCTGGGATCGTCTTTCTTGGAAATGTTCTAAGCCCCCTGGGCTCTCTTAAGGGTAGATCACAACAATCCACGGAGGGAGCGCCGTGGATGGAGATCCAGGATGCGGAAATATCTGCATCCTGTTTTTTTGGCCGTGATTGAAATTGATGGGTTAGGGTTTCAACTGACTTAACAACCAGTTGGCCATGGTGGCCCGCCGGGTCAGACGGGGGATTAATTGGTCAACGCTATACCCCTTAAAGCCCAATTCTTCTTTCAATAACTGCTTGTGGGGCTTAGGGATAGAACGGGTGAGTTGCACCGTGGCTGGACGACTGGCGATAAAGTCAGGCGGTTCAGGATATGGCTCAACCCAGGCGGTATCTACCCCTGAGTTATCCCAGGATTGGCTGGCGTCGTCATAGCGATAGCCCAGGTGGTGCCACACCAGACGATTGACAGTATCATCGTCCAACTGATCGTTGAGAATGGCCCAGATCGTATCGGTCGAGAGGGGAGGAAGAGACGTCATCGGCATTTGGAATCATCATGTTAGATCATCGCACAGGGGCAGACCCAGTACCTTCTATCATCCATTGTCATCAGATCTTGCTAAACCCTGGTCGTCCAAAACAAGAAACAGTGGATAATATTACCCCTGTACTGGATTAACAGGAATTGACCATGGGTCGCGCAGAAAAAGTCGTCTTAGCTTATTCCGGTGGGGTTGATACCACCGTCTGTATCCCCTATCTGATGAACGAATGGGGGGTGAAAGAGGTGATTACCCTGGCCGCTGACCTGGGACAAGGGGATGAACTAGAGCCTATTCGCCAAAAGGCCCTAAACGCCGGGGTTTCGCAGTCCTTGGTGGCTGATCTAACCGAAGAATTTATCCGCGACTATGCCTTTCCGGCGATTCAGGCCAATGCCCTGTACGAAAACCGCTATCCCCTCTCCACCGCCCTGGCCCGGCCGCTGATTGCCAAGGCCCTGGTCGAAGCCGCTGAGCGCTATGGGGCCGATGCCGTGGCCCACGGCTGTACGGGAAAAGGCAACGACCAGGTGCGGTTTGATGTGTCGATCGCAGCCCTCAATCCCAAGCTCAAAGTCCTCACACCAGCACGGGAGTGGGGCATGGGCCGAGCCGACGCCATCGCCTATGGGGAAAAAAACGGACTTTCCTTTTCGGTAAAAAAGTCCTCTCCCTACAGTATTGATCGCAACTTGCTGGGGCGCAGCATCGAGGCGGGTCCCCTGGAAGACCCCATGACCGAGCCCCTGGAAGAAGTGTTTTTGATCACCCAGGCGATCGAAAACACCCCTGATGCTCCCGAATACATTGACCTTGGCTTTACCGAGGGGATACCCACCCACCTGAATGGCAAAGCCCTAGATCCAGTAACATTGGTCACCGAACTGAATGGCATTGCTGGTCGCCACGGGGTAGGCCGCATCGACATGATCGAAAACCGCCTGGTGGGGATTAAATCTCGGGAAATTTACGAGGCCCCAGCCCTGCTGGTGCTGATTGACGCCCACCGCGATTTAGAAAGTCTGACCCTGACCGCCGATGTCACCCAGTACAAACGGGGCATCGAAGAAACCTATAGCCGCCTGGTGTACAACGGCCTCTGGTACAGTCCCCTGAAGCTGGCGCTAGATGCCTTTGTGCAGCAAACCCAAGCGCGGGTGACAGGTACTGTCCGCATGAAGCTGTTTAAGGGGAACGCCCGAGTGGTGGGCCGCCAGTCTGACCTGGCCTTGTATTCCGATGCCCTTGCCACCTATAACGCCGACGACCAGTTTGACCACAAAGCCGCTGAAGGGTTTGTGTATGTCTGGGGTCTACCCACCCGGGTGTGGGCCGAAAAACTGCGGGAAGGTTAGTACAGAAAGGCAGAAGTAAGAGGGCAAAAGGCAGAAAGGGAATCCCGCTCTAAGCAAAGGCTTGGGCTTGCAGAAGTGGGCGAGTGATTTCTGCCTCAGGTACTAGTGGTCTGTCAAGGCTAAAAATTAGGGTAAGTGCTTTGCAAAAGCCTTTTGTCTTCAGCGAAGTTGCCTCACTCGTCCCCTCCTTGGGAGGGGTGCCCGGAGGGGGGGGTGGGTCTCTTCATGTGAAATTTTGACGATAGCGTTCCTGGGCCAACGGGGCATTGTAGCGGCCATGGTAAAAATTCCATGAAAAACCCCTACATATAGCGGTTGATGCTTCCCACACCAAAAGTTTCCGATATAGTATGGGCAACCTGTCCTAGGTTGGTCATGTAAACCATAGCTTTTTCAGGGGGCAACCTAAGGCGGGAAGCTTTTGGTCTGTGGCCCATCTGGTTTATTCTCGTTCCCGTGCTTTGTGTGGGAGCGCTCCCTAGAGGCTCTACCTCTTCTCGCCACCATGGGGCGGTTCTGCTGTCTCAAATAGGTGTCTTGGCAGAGTGAGCGTACTAAGGAATGACGTGGTTTCAGCCCAGATCTCGATTTCTCGACTTAAGTCAGCATCCATGATTTCTGGATTCCAGGCTTTAGGCTTAAAGTTGGGTACTTCAAGACCATCTCAGGTTCTGGAGTTTTTCTCCTAGGGAAGCTTTACATCTGGATTAGAATTTGTTCTAATTCTTTCCGGAACATAAGGTTATCCCTTTGTATTCCAATATGTGTATACCAATTCCCTGTAGATTGTTCGATGCAGACAGTGTGTTCAAGGCCCTGAAACAGAGTCACAGCAGCATCTATGGAACTTGCAATTATTCTGGTTTTCGTGTTTATTATTTGGACTAATGAGGCTTTGTTTGGGAAATCTTTGGTTAAGGAAAAGCCAAAGAAAACCGCAGACGAAAAGTTTGCTGAGGCGATCAAAGATTACCTGAAAGAAGGTTTTAAAGTGAGAGTTGATTGCCCTAAAGACAACAAATAAATTAGTACGATACCGGGCCTCTCGCTTGACGCAAACGGTGCGTTCCGGCCAGAGCAGAAGGTTTTGCACCACCACCAGGCTGACCTGAGGCCGGGAACACACCCTGCACATAATTAAGCTTGCAGCGCTTCAACAGCGCAAAAATCAACCCTTTCAACCCATCTTGACAGGGCTAGCCCTGTCCACCCTACGAAAGCTACGATCGCTGACTTAACCTGGGGAGCTTCTTTCTCAGAAATCGTCTAAGCTCAGGGGATATCCCCAGCTGTTGGCGTTTCCCTGGGGAGTTGCAGGCTCCATTCTGTACCCTTGCCATCTAGCTGTCGACAGTCCAACTGTCCCCCCAGATGGGGGACAATGCGGGCGGCTAATTGCCCCCTGAATTCAGGGGAGAGATCGTACCCAGTTCGTGGCGAAGCCTCGGCTTCAGTAGCTGAAACCAACTCGGACAGGGGCTCTAGGGGGCGATCGCAGTGGAGGGTCAAGACCACCTCCTGGGAGACTGGGGCCACATCTAGGGTAATTACGTCACTACCGAGGTCAATGGCCGTATCCACCAACATCACCAGTAGTTGCAGCAGCCACTGGCGATCGCTCCACACCACGATCATCGAATCCACCTGGGCCACCATCAAGCGACAATGCCGGTTAAGGGATTTCATTTGGGTCAGCTGTTGCACTCGGTCTAACACCGGGGCTAGCGATAGCTCTTGCAGGTTAGGGGTGACCCCACCCACCTCTAACTTGGACAGGCTGATCAGCAGGTCCAAATTTTTCAGCACCGTTTGAATAGCCCCATTCGCCTGGATCAGAAACTCCCGCTCCTCGGCTGGGTTCTCGCACAGGTCTTCCAGAATCAGCTGGTGCAGACTAATGATTTGGTTGATCGGGGCTCGCAATTCGTGGGAGGCGCTGCCTAAAAACGCCGCTTGAAACTGCTGCTGCTGCTGTAGCCGGTCGTAGGCCAGTTGCAGCGCCTGAACCTGGGATGGGGTAGGACCGAGGGGGTGATCCATAGGGCAGCACAGAAAAGTGGGACAACGCAAAGGGTTGGGTCTAGTATGTCAGATTTGCAGGGTCACCGCCCCCTGGCGCAGAATCTCCCAACTGCTACCCGTCCAGCGGGCCACGGTGGAGGGTAGCCCCGATCCCTGGGGGCGATCGGCAGCGGGGGGTGGCTGGCCAGTTAAGGCAGGGTAAAGTTGGGCCAGGGCGTTGGCCGATAGCACTTGCACCGAGGGGAATGTCTGGGCGATCGCAGTCATGGTCTCTAGGGGCGGTTGGCCCGATCGGTTGACACTGGTGGTGGCCAGGGGGCCAGTGCGCTCTAGCAGGTAGCGGGCCAGGGGATGGTTGGGTACCCGCAGGCCAATGGTGCCCGTCTGCTGGGGGTTGATGGCCGCAGGCACGCGATCGCTGGCGGGCAGTACCAGGGTGAGCGCCCCCGGCCAGTGGCGATTGGCCAGCTGTTGCCACTGGGCGACGTCAGGGGCAGGGCCAATCACATAAGGGCGCAGTTGGGACCATGTGGCCCCCATTAAAATCAGGGGCTTGGTCTGGCTGCGCTGCTTCAGTTGATAAATGCGATCGCCCGCCTGGGGGCGCACGGCCAGGGCAGGTACCGTGTCAGTGGGAAAGCTGACCAAGGCTTCCCGGTTAACCGCATCCAGCCATTCCTCTAATGGGACTTCAGCCATAATTTCCTTTCCCTCGCTGCATCCCCGACCTAGCCCCTGGGGGTCAACGATCGATCAAACGGAGCTCGTAACAACTGCCAATCATCGACGGTGCCAATCACCTCGTGGTCGAGGTTTTCCAGTAACACCGCCTGGGCATTGACCCAGGCATAGGCCTCAGACAGCAAGTCCTGCCAATGGGCCAGGGGCTCTCCCAGATGGGGGGTATAGGCGGTCAGCAACATCATGGTGTCTTGCTGGGCAAAGACAGACCCGGCCAGGGGGACATCCGGCAATGGCACCACATGGACGGGATTGTGGGCCAGGGTCGATGCGATCGCCCCCGTGTGTAAGGCCTGCTTAATATCTGGGCTATAGTTTCCCCACAACCCGGTCAAGAACACTGCCGCCAGCCCCAGCCAAGGCCCCATCAGCCAGCCCCCCTGCCACAGCCGCTGCTGGAGCAGGGGTACCCGTCCCTGGCGATTCAAACCAATGATCCAGGGAACCAATCCGCCAATGCCCCCCAACAGCCCCACCCATCCATAGAGCCGCAGCTCTGCTGAAATCAGTTCGCCAGGGGTGAGCAGCAGGGCCAACCCAGCTGAGATTAACCCCATGGCTAACACTCCCAACCCCCAGCCCAGGGCCAAAGCCACCCGATAGCGGCTGGGGGCCGCCGAGCGATACAACCGTCCTAAATAGTGCAACCCTACCGCAGCCAACAGCGCCATAAACGGATAGATCGGCAGAGCATAGGAGCCATGGCGCGGTTCCACTAGACTTAATCCCACCAGCAGCACCAGCGGATACCCCAGCCACAGGGTACGACGCCCCACTTGAGGATTGCGACCCACCAGCCAGGCCCCCACCACGGTCAGCAACACCCAAGGCAGGGTGGTGAGCGGTACATGCCAGAGGTAGTAAGACAGCCTGGCAGTAGGTTCTAGGGTCATCGCAGGACCCCCCACCTCTGGGGACAACCCCAGCAAGCGCAACTGGCTCACCAGGGGATAGAGCGCCTCTACCCCCTGGCGGGCGACGATGTGCCCCAGCCAAATACCGGTCGGAACTGTCCCTATCCCCAGACCACAGTACAGGCCAGGATTCTGCAAGTGGTGGTGACTGTGGCGCCCCCGCACCAGGTAGGGGAGCAGGGCCACCAGGGGCAGCACGGCCATTAGCCCATTCACCAGGAACCCGGCACTGAAGGCGATCCCAGCCCCTAACCCAGCCCCTAATCGCCGGGAAGGATCAGCTTCGCTATGGAGCAGAGCCCAAATTCCCAACAGAGGCAGGGTCGCCCCCAGCATGTCTGGGGTGCCCAGCTTGCTCGCCTGGCTCCACAGGGGTAATACCACCAAAATAGCCGCCCCCCACAGACCACTCACTGGGGGCAGAAGCCGCTGCCCCACCCGCCAGGTTAGCCCTAGGGTCATAGCCGCCGCCACCATAGCTGGCAACCGCACCGTTAGCTCGCTATAGCCAAACCAGTGGTAGCTCAAGGCCATCAGCCACAGTAACCCTGGCGGTTGATCCACCTGAGGCATCCCCCCCCAACCAACGGTAACCCAGTCATTGTGCTGGAGCATCCACCGGGCCTGCTGAGCATAGTAGGCTTCATCCGCCCGCAGGCTGGGTTCGGGATGATTCAGGTAGAGCAGGCCGCCGCCCCACAGCAGCAGCCATAGCCAGGGCTGTTGTAACAGCCAACGGGAACCATAGAAGAAGCGTTTAGAGATCATTGGCGCGGGCCATCCCCAGATTTTTATAATCCCCCTCAGCGGTAGATACGGTCTGGGCCTGAGGCTAGGGGGCAATCTTAACGGTGCGATTTAGCCCCCTATACTAAAGCCATTCCCAAAAACTGGCGCTTGAGTTTTGCAGAAATGGGGCTTTAATCAATGCCTATTTTCAAGGCCTGAAACCTGGCAATCGCGACCTAACTCCAGATTCCTGGAACGCTTGTACAGATCCCAAAGGAGAGTCCACGAAGGGTTGTCCGTTCGCAAAACGTTCCTCAGGAAAGGATTGGGCGGTCCCCTCCTGGGAGGGGTGCCCGGAGGGCGGGGTGGGTTTCTCCGGGTTTGCATTAACCCACCCCTACCCCTCCCAAGGAGGGGATTTCGGACCTTGGCGCTACCAAATCTCTACATCTGTTAACCCTCAATTCAAGACTTGACGCTGCATTGCTAATCGCCAAAGTGACGAATAATCGCCTCGGCAAACTCCGAGCACTTGAGCGGTGGATTCACCGGCGGTTCCATCAGACGAGCCAGGTCGTAGGTGACTTCGCGGTTAGCGATCGCCCCACCAATCCCCTTTTTAATCAGATCGGCGGCTTCTTGCCAGCCCATATATTCCAGCATCATCACCCCTGACAGGATGACAGAACCGGGGTTAATCCGATCGAGACCGGCGTGCTTAGGGGCGGTACCGTGGGTGGCCTCAAAAATGGCGCAGGTATCGCCAATATTGGCCCCTGGCCCCATGCCCAGGCCGCCGACAATGGCTGCTGCCGCATCGGACAGGTAGTCGCCGTTCAGGTTCATAGTGGCCAAGATCGAGTACTCATCGGGGCGAGTCTGAATTTGCTGGAAGATACTGTCGGCGATGCGATCGTTGACCATCACCTTTTCTTTCCACTGGCCATTGCCGTGGGTATCCCAGATAGCCGCTAAAATTCCCTTAACCTCATCGCAGGCTTCAGCCTTTTTTTCGGGGGTGAGGGCATCGTAGCCGGGTTCCACCTGGCGGGCATTGTCCTCAATGGAAATATCGGGATTATGCTCCTTATTGCTCAGCACCCAGGATTCTCGCTCTGTCACGCATTCGGCCCGAAATTCGGTGGTGGCTAACTCGTACCCCCAATCCCGGAACGCCCCTTCTGTGTATTTCATAATGTTGCCCTTATGCACCAGGGTGACCTGCTGCTTGGCTTTAGGTAGCCGCAGGGCATGCTTCATGGCCCGCCGCACCAGCCGCTGGGTGCCAGTTTTACTGATCGGCTTAATGCCAATGCCAGCATCTAGCGGAATTTGTTTTTTACCGTGCTCTGGGGTGGCGGGAATTAAATCGGTGTTCAGGATCTTGATTAACTGATCACAAATGGGGTCCCCCTGCTTCCATTCGATGCCGAGGTAAATGTCCTCGGTATTTTCCCGATAGATGATCACATCTAGCTTTTCAGGACTGCGGTGGGGAGATGGGGTGCCAGCATAATATGTGCAGGGGCGAACACAGGCATAGAGATCGTTAATTTGACGCAAAGCCACGTTTAATGAGCGAATGCCACCCCCAATCGGGGTGGTCAGTGGCCCCTTAATCGCTACCCCATATTCGCGAATTGCTTGCAGGGTATCTTCTGGCAAGTATTGAAACGTACCGTACTGTTCACAGGCTTCGTCGCCAGCGTATACCTTAAACCAGACAATCTCCCGCTGGCCACCGTAGGCGGTCGCCACCGCCGCATCAAATACCCGCTGGGCCGCAGGCCAAATATCGACCCCCGTTCCATCCCCACGAATGTAGGGAACTATAGGCGTATCTGGTACGACGGGTTCGCCATCTTTAAAGGTGATGCGTTCACCCACGGAGGGAGGAGTAATTCGTTCGTACATCGCAAACTGCCCGCGAAACGACAAAACAACCCATAGTCTAATCCGCTTTTGGGGCTTAGAACCGCTTATGTTACACCGTTTTCTGGTTTCCCTAGCGGCTGTCCTTAGCGCCTCTTGTTTCTGCCTGTAGGCCCTGGCCTATGGCCCATGTCCTGACTATCGTTGAAGCCTTGAACCATGAGCACAGTCCTAATTGTTGATGATGACCAGATTCTACAGATGGCCCTCACCCGCCGGCTAAAGACCCAAGGATTTGAGGTGATCAATGCCTTGTCGGGCCAAGAAGCCCTTACCCTGCTCAGTCGACAACCAGCCGATGTGGTGGTTTCCGATGTGGTGATGCCAGAAATGAGTGGGTTTGAGTTTTGCCATCAACTGCGATCTAGACCAGGGGGCGACATCATCCCGTTTATTTTTTTGTCCAGTCAAGGGGATGTGGATAACCGGGTCAAAGGCCACCTGATTGGAGCCGATGACTATTTGGTGAAACCGTTTCATGCCAAGGAGCTGATCGCGAAAGTCAAGGGGGCGATCGCCCGTTCCCAGCGGCTGTATGAGGCGATGACCCAATCTCGCCCACCCGCCCCATCAACCCCTCCCCCATTGCCCCTCACCCCAGCCGAAGAAAAGGTATTTTGGGAAGTGGTGCAGGGGTTTACCAACAAACAGATTGGTGAGCACCTGTTTATCAGCCCCCGGACAGTCCAAACCCATCTCAGCAATATGCTGGCCAAGCTGAAGCTGGAAAATCGCTCTCAGCTGGTGCGCTTTGCCTTTGAGCAGGGGTACCAGCCGCCAAAAGAGTCGGAGGCATAGTGTTCTGTCAAGCCAGAAGTGACGGGTCAGCAGGGTTCACGGTATACGGTGCAAGGTCTATGGATCGCCTTAAACCGCACACCATAAACCGTGAACCCTAAGTCACATCTGTCGTCATTATTTTTTTGACTGACTAATAGTACTTCACGACAGAAATGACTCACCTACTTCCGTCAGCCCAAACTTCTGTCTAGGGCGGGATTCTCTTTCTGCCTGCTGCCTTCTTGTACTAGTCGACCCTGGCCCGCCGCCATCCCTGGTGCTGATCCACCAGGGTGTGGGCCTGCCAGTCAGCAGCGGTAGCTGGAAAGTCACTACGGTAATGGCCGCCCCGACTCTCCGTACGGAAGGCGGCGCTGCGGAGGATCAAGTCGGCAATGTCGTAGAGGTTGCGTAGTTCGCCCCAGGCGCGCATTTGCTCGTGGCTGAGGGGGCAGGGGCAGGGGCAGGCTACCCCTGGAACTAGTGCCTTAACCCACTGACTGAGAGGGCTGGCTTGGGCCTGCTGCTGCCAGGCCACTACGGTGGCGATCGCCTCCTCCAGCCCCTGTTGATGGCGACTAATGGCGGCCCGCTCCCACATTAGCTGGGTCAGGTGGTGCCGCTGGCGCTGCATCGCCTCCAGGCTGTGATCCGTCCAGCCATGGGGATTGGGCCAGCCAAGGGGATTGGGCAGAACCTCTGGAATCAAAGGTTTATAGGGGTGGGGCTTCACCAACCCTGGCTGCAGGGGTAAGTGGGCCAGTTCCGCCCCATACACCAGACATTCCAGCAGAGAATTGCTGGCTAGGCGGTTGGCTCCATGGACGCCAGTACTGGCATTTTCCCCCACTGCATAGAGGCGGGGGATGGTCGTCTGGCTGTGCAGGTCAGTGGTAATGCCCCCCATCCAGTAGTGGGCGGCGGGGGAAACGGGCACCAATTGGGTCAGGGGGTCGCAGCCCCAGGTGCGACACACCTTGATGATGTTGGGAAAGCGGTACTGTAGCCGATCGGTGGGGATGGGGCGCATGTCCAGCCAGACATGGGCTTTCCCCGTGCGCTGCAAGTGATGGAAAATGGCGCGGCTGACCACATCCCGGGGGGCCAGCTCGCCATCGGGATGATAGGCTTTGGCGAAGCGATCGCCGTCGTCGTCCACCAGATGTGCCCCTTCCCCTCGTACCGCTTCACTAATGAGAAACGGCGGTGCTCCGGGCTGGGTCAGACAGGTGGGGTGAAACTGGACAAATTCCAAATCCCGCAACTGACCGCCCGCCCGCCAGGCCATCGCTACCCCATCGCCAGTGCTAGCGGCCGGGTTGGTGGTGTGCACATAAACTTGGCCACCACCGCCGGTAGCCAGCACCGTCGCCTGGGCCGATATCCACTGCAACTGACCTTGATCAGCCACCAAGGCCCCTTGACATTGCCCCTGGTGCAACCACAAATCAATGGCAAAGGCCCCTTCTAAAACCGTTATGTTAGGCCGTTGTAAGACGGCCTCTGCCAAAATAGACACCACTGCCCGGCCCGTGGTGTCAGCGGCATGCAAAACCCGACGACGAGAATGGGCCGCCTCCAGGGTCATGGCCAACTGGCCAGCATTGCGGTCAAAGGCCACTCCCAGGTCGACCAATCGTTCAATGCAGGGGGCGGCATGGGCAACCAGGTGATCAACGGCAGCGCGATCGCACAACCCCGCTCCCGCTCGCATGGTGTCTTCTCGATGCAACTTAACTGAGTCATCGGCAGCTAGGGCGGCGGCAATTCCCCCCTGAGCCCAATCGCTGGCTGATAGGGACAGGTTGTCTTTGGTGATCAGCCCGATGCGCCATTGGGATGGAATCGACAGGGTGGCATAGAGCCCCGCTGCCCCACCCCCGATTACGAGTACATCAAAGTCATAGGGCGGGGGGACAGCCCCCTGAGCTCGGTTGATCTGGGTCAAACCCCCCTCCTAAAAACTAGAGAAGCCCTCCCTAGCAATGATCCCCTTGTCCGGGACATTGATAGGGAGAGCCTGGGACTAGTGCTATCTGCCGTCACCGCCAGTGAAGGTAGTGATCGGTTCATCCCTTACTTGTAGACACCATTATTAAAGCGATCGGCTCCTTGTACCAAGGCGGGATCCGGTTCGGTGACCGCAAAGTTATCCAAGTTTGCTTTCAAAATATCCAATTGCTGCTGGCTTAACCCCGGCAGATCTAGCACCGCTTCGACGCTATCGTAGGGGGCATTCAACAAAATTTTGCGGGCCAGGGTAGGGTATAGCCCTGGATATTTTCTAAAGCTCTGAACGTTGGCGTTGTTCAGATCTAGCTTGGCACCGTAGGCTGTACCGAGCTTAGCATCAACCGCATTTTCAGGGATGTCTTCTGCAATGTATGCCATGTCTGACACCCGAATGGCACCTAGGGAAGCAGCGGTAGCTGGTTGAGCTACCCCAACACTGCCCCACAGCCCAATGAGCAAGCTAATTCCAACGAGTAGACCAACCAGTCGTTTCATCTACCTAAATCCTCTCCTACTAAATCGAATTCTATACACAGCATTTCTAAGAGCCTACCATTTTCCATCCGCTTATCGGTGTTTGGCCTGGGGATGTCATGTCTGTTCTCAGGGTTTGCCTAAGCCAATGCTGTATTTAGTAAAGCATCCGTTCTAGTTGCCTGCCAACGGTAGCAGGACAAGGTGGAGCTCGATCAATAGGGCCAGGTCCAATGGACAATATCATCTGGATCGCGCCCCTCTTGGTGGGCATAGGTCAGGCATTCGATGATTTTGTTTTTCATCCGTTCCTTCACATGGCCCGCCGCAGAACCCAGCTTGGGCACCCGGTCAATCACATCAATCACCAGGTTAAACCGGTCAATCTCATTGTTGATCGCCAGTTCCAGAGGGGTATTGATGTTGCCCTGTTCCTTATAGCCCCGCACGTGAATCCGTTCTTGCTTTGAACGACGGTACACCAGCTTGTGAATCAACCAGGGATAACCATGGAAGTTAAAGATTACTGGCTTATCTTTGGTGAACAGGGAGTCAAAGTCGCGATCGCTGAGCCCGTGGGGATGCTCTCCTTCTGAGATCAGGGTAAATAAATCTACCACGTTAATAAATCGCACCTTCAGGTAGGGGAACTCTTCCCGCAGAATGGCCGTGGCTGCCAGGGACTCTTTTGTGGTGATGTCACCACAGCAGGCCATAATCACATCAGGGATATCGGGTTCGGTGCCACAGTCGTCATTACTGGCCCAGTCCCAAATGCCGATACCCTTGGTGCAGTGTTTGACCGCCTCATCCATAGGCAGGTACTGCAAGTGGTTTTGCTTATCCGACACGATTACGTTGATGTAGTCCACACTGCGGAAGCAGTGGTCGGCTACCGACAGTAGGCAGTTGGCATCGGGGGGAAAGTAGACCCGCACCACGTCGGGGCTTTTATTAGTGACCAGGTCCACATAGCCCGGATCTTGGTGGCTAAAGCCGTTGTGGTCTTGTCGCCAGACCAAAGAGGACAGCAGAATATTCAGCGAAGACACTGACCGCCGCCAGGGCACGTGGTTTTTGCAGATATCCAGCCACTTGGCATGCTGGTTAAACATGGAGTCCACCACGTGGGCAAAGGCTTCGTAGGTGTGAAATAGTCCATGACGACCGGTGAGCAAGTAGCCCTCAAGCCACCCCTGTAGGGTGTGTTCGCTTAACATTTCCATTACCCGACCGTCCCGTGATAGCTGGCTACCGTCCAGGTCTTCGGGTAGGAAGTCGGCCATCCATACCTTTTTGGTCACCTCATACACCGGGTGCAGTCGGTTGGAGGCAGTTTCGTCAGGCCCCATCAGCCGAAAGTTTTTTGGGTTATCGCGCATGATCTCACGCATCAAGATGCCCAGGGCCTTGGTGTTTTCAAACTCCACCGTGCCATGTTTGGACACCTCAATGGCATAGTCCCGAAAATCCGGCATGTTTAACGCTTTGCGCACCAGTCCCCCATTGGCATGGGGGTTGGCGCTCATGCGTCGGTGGCCGCTGGGAGCCAGCTCCTTCAGTTCTGGAATCAGGGTGCCGTTTTCATCGAACAACTCCTCTGGTTTATAGCTGCGCATCCAGGCTTCTAGCTTTTTCAGGTGGTCTGGGTTGCTGTGCATGCCGCCCATGGGGACCTGGTGCGCCCGCCAGAATCCTTCTACTTTGTGGCCATCGACTTCTTGAGGGCCAGTCCAACCCTTAGGGGTGCGTAGCACAATCATCGGCCAACGGGGACGCTCCACATGACCGCTAATGCGAGCTTCCCGCTGCACAGTCTTGATCTGTAAAACACATTCTTCCATCACTGCGGCCATGCGCTGGTGCATCTCATCTGGGTCGTGGCCTTCCACAAAATAGGGGGTATAGCCATAGCCCCGGAATAGGGCCTCGAGTTCCTCATGGGAAATGCGAGCCAGAATTGTAGGGTTAGCAATCTTGTAGCCGTTCAGATTGAGAATGGGCAACACGGCCCCATCCCGAACTGGGTTAATAAATTTATTGGAATGCCAGGCGGTGGCGAGAGGCCCGGTTTCGGCTTCACCGTCCCCCACCACACAGGCTACGATCAGGTCTGGGTTGTCTAGTACCGCCCCAAAGGAATGGGAGAGACAATAGCCTAACTCCCCCCCTTCATGGATAGATCCTGGGGTTTCAGGGGTGACGTGGCTACCGATGTGCCCAGGGAAGGAAAATTGCTTGAAGAACCGCCGCATCCCTTCGGCATCTTCGCTCTTGTCGGGGTAGATTTCAGAATAGGTACCTTCTAAATAAACTGGTCCCAGTACTCCCGGGGCACCGTGACCTGGCCCAGCCACAAAGACCATATCCAGATCGTACTTCTTAATCAGCCGGTTGCAGTGGATATAGGTGAAGCTGAGGGCGGGGGAGGCTCCCCAGTGCCCCAAAAGCCGATATTTAACATGCTCGGCTAGCAGGGGTTCCCGCAGCAGCGGGTTGTCCCGCAGGTAAATCATCCCTACTGCCAAATAGTGACAGGCCCGCCAGTAGGCGTGCATTTTACGCAGCTCTTCAGGACTAAGAGGCTCAGTTTTGGAAGGGGTTGCAACTACCATAGGATTATAGACTTCTGGGTAAAGTGCTGGTATGAACAGTAGTTCGGCCAAATCAGTAGGCAAAACCATCTAAGGGTTGACATCAGGTTTCTCTACTGCTGAAGTAAAAAGCATTAAAGCAATAGAAACCTGTCTAGGATTGCGATCACCAATCATTGCTATTGAAGCAATCAATGGAACAATGAAAACTTATCAGACCACTTTTAAGGCAGGATTATGCTCCTTATAGAAGCGTTAAGGCATTATAGAAGCGTTAAGGCATTATAGAAACGTTAAGGCATTGCCGCAGGCCCTTAAAGCCATTGGTTTCTGGGATTTGCGAATCTTGTAACTTTGATCACTAACGATTTCTAACGTTTATTTTTGTAAGGTTCCAGCTAATAACGTCAGAATAACGTCATTCGTCGGTTTTCAGAGTTAGATTCAGATTGATTTAAGAAAGTCGCAGTCAAATTCACCGTAGTCCCGACAACATCTAGCTATTATTCAAACGTGGGATTTCACAGATTTTTGTCAATTCTGAACATCTATAAAAGATACCAGTAGCAAAATAAACCAAATCCAAGTCTAGATCTGGAATTCTGCCTGTGGAAAAACTCCAGATCCCGAGCTGGACTTGATATAGATGCCAGTATCTACTGATGCCAGCCTCAACTCCATTGGTTGTTACCCTGGGGCTGGCTGGCAAAAATATGACCACCGCTGCTGAGGGTGTCGGGTGTCAGGTGTCAGGAATGGTTGGCCGACTTAGGCCTCAAAGTAGGAGGGTTCTGGTATCAAGTGTCCGGCTTTTGTTCGCCTTCGACCTCTAGGGCAGCACTGTTAATCGCCAGCTTCTGCCGCACCTGGGCCTCTACCTGAGTGGTAAAGGCGGCATCCTCTAGCAGTCGCTGGATGGTGTTGTCGCGACCCTGACCAATATTGTCGCCATCGTAGCTGTACCAGGCCCCTTTGCGCACAATCACGCCAGTTTGCTCGGCTAAGTCAACCAGGCAACCCAGGGTAGAGATGCCCTGGCCAAATAGGATGTCAAACTCGGCGATTCGGAACGGGGGGGCTACCTTATTTTTAGCCACCTTGACTTTGGCTCGAATACCGAACTCTTCGGTTCCTTTTTTCAGGGTCTGAATGCGGCGAATGTCGAGCCGCACAGAGGCATAGAACTTGAGGGCGTTGCCGCCAGTGGTTACTTCCGGGTTGCCATAGGAAATACCGATTTTCTGGCGCAGCTGGTTTAGAAAGATCACCGTACACTGGGATTTACCAATACTGCCGGTAATTTTGCGCAGGGCTTGGCTCATCAGGCGGGCTTGCAACCCCACATGGGCATCCCCCATTTCCCCTTCAATTTCGGCCCGGGGTACCAGGGCGGCCACCGAATCGACCACCACCAGGTCAACGGCGGCAGAGCGCACCAGTTGGTCCACCACCTCCAGACCCATTTCCCCGGTATCTGGCTGAGACACCAATAACTCGTCAATATCGACCCCCAGGGCCTTGGCGTATACCGGGTCCAGGGCATGTTCGGCATCCACAAAGGCTGCGACGCCTCCCGCCTTTTGCACTTCGGCCAGGGCGTGTAGGGCTACGGTGGTCTTGCCAGAGCTTTCGGGGCCGTAGATCTCGATCACGCGACCTTTGGGCAGGCCGCCCCCCAAGGCCAAATCCAGGGTGAGGGCCCCGGTGGAAATGGTTTCCACTTTCATGCGGCTGGCATCCCCCAGGCGCATGATCGAGCCCTTACCAAAGTTGCGCTCGATCTGAGTTAGCACCATGGAAAGGGCTTTTTGTTTTTCCGTCGCGTCTTTACCTTGAGATGCCATAGCTGCCTGGACGTAATGGGATAAAAAGTCAGTAAAACAAACCTACTGGGTTTAGTAAACCCTAGTTTGCAACCTCCACTACTCTATTGGGGCCGAACCCGATCGCGGCAGCCGGGGGTAGGCGACGGCCGGAATAGGTGTAGGCCAAGATGGCGCTCAGTGGGGACATGCTCTAGAGCAGCGATCGATCACAGGACTGTTGTTCAACAATCGCTGGGGTCTATGGGCAGCGGTCCAGTATGCCAAGATCCCAGGGGTCTTGGACTAATTGGTCATGAATTTCGGGGCATCCCAGGGCTTTGCCCTAGGATTTATACCGGCATTCTAGCTCCTGGCTACTGGCATTGCGATTAGCACAATATCTCGCCAGACGGCAACCTCGCTAGAAAAAGGCTTGCAGATTAAAGTACACCCGTGGGGAGTTATTACTGAGTCCTGTATCTGTTTTACTCAACGGCACGGCTAACTCTAGTTCCCCCAATAGCCGTTGTTCGAATTGATGACGAACCCCTACCCCCACGGAACTAAGCGCATCAGAAGCATTTTCAGCAGCGGTTGGGGTATAGCGAAAGACCTGGCCATAGTCTAAAAACAGGTGGGGCTGAGTCACCATATCCCCCAAGCCCGCGACCGTGTAGCTAATGGGGCGCTGCAACTCTAGCCTTAGCCCGTAGCCTGCGTCCCCCAGCAGTTGGGATGGCACAAAGGCGCGGCCATAGCGACTGCCCCCTAAGCCAAATTGCTCCGGCACCAACAGGCTGGTGGTAGCCACTTGCCCGATCGCCCCCGCTTCTAGGGCAAACCCAGCAGGCAGTTGCTGGCGGCGGGTGACTTCTGCCTTGAGGCTAGTAAAGCCAGTACTGCCCTGGGCTCGCGATAGCGGGCGATCGGGCGCCCCGCTGCTGCCCCCCAGCCCCTGGGATAGGACGAGCCGCCCTAGGGTTAGGCCGCTGGCATCCTGGCGATCGCCTTGCAGGCCAACCCGTGCCACCCGGAGCCGATCCTGGCTGAGAATGGCCGGAGCCCCGGTGAAGGTGCTCTGGGTGGTGCTACTGATGGCCTCTAGACTACCCCACAGCGATAGGTTCTGCTGCCGCGATCGCTGGAGCGGATATATTGCCGCCAGCTCAGCACTATAGCTTTCGCCATCAACCCCAAAGGCTTGCAGCTCGCCCCCTGGTTCCACGGTTGTATAGCTAAATGTGGCGCCCAACTGAAGGCCGTCATCCCCAACCGGGTAGCGCACCCCGGCGGCCAAACTCCCCAACTGACTGAAGTTCTGGGGGGTGATGGTCCCGGTCAAGCTAAGTAACTCCCCCTCACCTAACAACGAGTTGAGGAAAACACCCCCCTGCACCCGCAGTGGCCCAGTGGTGTTACTGCCTCGATTATTGATGCCAAGGGTAGCGTTGACCGGCGCATAGGTGGGACTCAGGACTAAACGAGTCGCCCCGGTCACACTCCCAGGTCCCAGGGTGCTTTTTAGGGTGACTCCAGCCAGATCATTAATCAACAGCAGGTAGCGCTCTAAGGGATCGCTGTTTAGGGGAGCATCCCCTTCCAGGCGTCTGGCATACCTCAAGACTCGTCGTTGCAACCGAGGCGACAGCCGCTCCTGAGCGGCATCATCTAGTTCAACGGATTCGATATAGCCCTCAATGGCTTGCAAACGCACCTGCCCTGCTTCAACGGTTTGGGCTGGAACCACAACCCTGGACAACAAGTAACCATCTTCGCGATAGAGAGCGGTTAAGTCATTGGCGATCGCATAGAGGTCCGCCAGGCTAATCTCTATGCCCAACAGCGGTTCAAACAGTTCTGCGATCTCAGCCTCGTCGTAGACGGTGATGCCTTCTACCGTAAGTTGCTCTAAAACAAACAGTTGCTCGTCTGCTCCTGCCGGAGGTTCGAGGTCCTCGGTTTCAGGAATCACAATATCAGCTGCGGGGTCAGGGGGCGTCACTGGCGGTATATCTTGCTCAATTCGGCTTGGGTCATCCGTGGAAGGCAACATTGGTTGCGCTTCAACGGATAGGGGGAATAGCAGCGGAATTAGACCCAGCAAAAAATAGGGTAAACGCATAGGTAAAACCTTATAAAGGAATGAAATTACAAATTCAAAATCAGTGTCAACTTAGGTTGGAAGTTCTGGTTGACCCTGAATTCAGGAGTCAGAACTCAGGATTCGGGAGTCAGGAGTCAGAACTCAGGAGTCAGGAGTCAGGAGTCAGGAGTCCCGTAGGTTGGGTGGCGCGCTAGCAGAACCCAACAAGGCTAACTCCTGTTGGGTTCCACTGCGTTTCACCCAACCTACAAGCTTGCGATTGACAGACCACTAGTGGTCTGAGGCAGAAGTGACTCACCTATTTCCGTAAGCCCAAACCTGTGCTTATAGCCGGATTTCCTTTCTGCCTGCTGCGCACGGGCTACGCCCTACTGCCTTCTGCCTTCTTACTTCTGCCTTGCTGCCCTAGTCCGGCCCTTATAAATCCGGTAATAACCTTGGCAGTTGATCAGAATAATGGGCGTTTTGACCGCTGATGCCACACCAGGCTGTTGCATCCACGTCTTCCCCTTCAATCTCTAGGATTTCAGGTAAAGCCTCTGGATCTTGACACCATAGCAGGATCTCCTCAGTGCCCTGGGTTAACACGCTTGCCGCTGCTTGTCTCACTTGATCGGCAGTACCAGAGGGTTGAGACGGATCAGGCAACGGGTCGCCGGGTTGGGGATCACCGGGTTGAGGCTCTTCCGGCCGGGGATCCTCAGGCTGAGGCTCTTCCGGCGAGATGGGTTGCACCTCGAAGGCCCCAATATCTGGAGTGTCACCTCTGGGGAGACCCCGTTGGTCTGTGGCGGCACTGGTGCTGCCAGCATTGACAGCCGGGCTTTCGGCCAAAAGCGCATGGGTTGGTGTAGGGCCACCATTGTCGGCTAGGGGACCAAGGCCAGGATTAGTGCTGATGATGTCATTGGTGTCGGCACTAAAGTTGTTGATGCCATTACCGCTGCCTACAAGGTTATGGCCCAAACTGACAAAGGTGTTATTGCTGATATCACCATCGACAATATCTACATCACTGTCGGAATTATTACTAATAATGGTATTGCTGACCCGAGTAAATGTATTGTCCTCAGTAATGCCGCGACTAGCAACCCCGCCACCATTACCTGCAGGGGCAGAGTTTTCTGTGATTGTACTATCTTGAATGACGACCAGCCCGCGACGGGTATAAACCCCACCGCCTGTGTTAGCTGCATTACCAGAAATGGTAGAGTTTCTGATGACTGTTTCTGCGCCACTGATATTGCTAAAAATACCACCACCGCTTCCAGAAGTGTTATTCGATAAAGTGCTCTGGTCTACGGTAAATGTGCCGCCCCAGTTGTAGATAGCGCCACCAAAGCTAGAATTGTTGTCAGACAATAAACTATTCTCTATGGTGACGGTGCTAAACCGACCGTAAATCCCACCACCATCTCTTGCCTGGTTGCCAGTTAATGTACTGTTACGCACCGTGACGTTATTGGCATCTCCTACAAAAATCCCGCCGCCGTCATTACCTTGCGCATTACCTGCTTGAATGCGCAGTTGCTCGAAGGTAACGTTTGATCCGTTATTCACACTAAAAACGCGATACTGACCTTCACCGCTAACAAGGGTATTCGTGTTGGCGTCAGCCCCTGGACCAGCCCCTCGCAAGGTTAAGTTTCGGTTGTTAATGGTTATCGTTGACCCTTCGGTAAAGAGTCCAGGAGCGATGCTAACTAATCCGCCGTCCTCAACTGCATTCACCCCTGCCTGAATGCTACCCCCAGGGTTTACGTTGACCACCGAGGAGGGATTGAATCCGTAGCCTTCCAGCTGAAACCGGGTATTCAAGGTTAGCTGGTCACCGTGGAGCCCATCAGCACGGGCATTGGCAATCGTGATCGGGGTTTGGTCACCAGACTGCAGGGACGAGTCAAGGGATAACTCACGCACCCGTAAAAAGCCATCTTCACTAATATCCAGACTTCCAGGTGCTGCCTCATGGCCCAAGTTAAGGGCTACGGTCATATCGGCTGCACCAGGGCCAACGCCACGAGGGGTGCCAACTTCACTGTCAATGAATAGCTCAGTCCCGGCTATGTCGAGGGTGCCACCGGTAGCCTCTAATTGACCAGCGACTCGCATGCGCCCCTGACCGCCCCGCAGGACGATGCGGCCATCCTGGTTTTCCACCTGCCGAGCCTGAATAATTCCATCGGTATTAATCACGTAATCGACAATGGCAGCTCCGGCTTCGGCAGAAAGCCAAACTTGGCCGCCGTCGGCGATAATCTCTCCGCCGTTTTCAATCAGGGCCAAAATTTCTGGATCATGAACCAGGGCTGGATCGACGGCCAGGCTGATCAGGCCATCGCCGTAGAAATCAACCGTGGCCTGGCTGCCAGAGGCCAGGTCAACTCGCCCTAAACGGGCTCGAATAACCCCCTGGTTAGCCACATGGGGGGCAACCAAAGCGGCATAACCGGCATCGCGAACCGTAATTTGCCCCCGGTTGATCACACTCCCAGGTGTATCTTGGCCTGCCTGTAAGCTCAAGGGCTGGCCCCCCATAAAGCCCACCTCATCCACCAGCAGGCTGGTACCTAACAGACCGCCGACGTCAATTTGAGCTGTTTCTGTGAACAAAATGCCGTTGGGGTTAACCAACATAATGTTGCCCACGGCGGTGATTTGACCAGCAATGTTGGAGGGGGTATCTCCGGTTACCCGGTTCAGGGTAGCGGCATCCACTGATGGCTGGCTAAAGTGCACCTGGTGTCCTGGGCCCAGATTAAAGCTATCCCAGTGCAGAATGGCGCGATCGCTACTTTGATTAATTTCTAAGTAATTTTCACTAACTGGATTAATAACTGCTTCACCCGCCACCACATTGCCCCCCGCAGGTAGGGCTTGGGCAGATAGCGGTAAGCAACTTAGGGCCAGAAGGCCAGTTGAGCCCCATAGCCAAACGCTTGTACGCAACATATACCGATCCTTAAACATCCTGTAGACAAAGCCCTCGCGCCTGCTGATAGGGCGCGATCGGCATCTTTCTAAAGCTACGTATAACTACAGAAGCAATCAGGCTATAGTTGGCTAAATTTATCTAAGCTTCAATCGATGACTGGGGATATAAGGCCTGAATTAAATCTTTGAACCATGATGGACTTTTGCCCAACGCTGACATCAGTTTCTGTGCTTATTGATACAGCACGTCGATTTATAAAGCCGCAATACATTCAATTTCAACAGCCACATCCTTGGGTAGGCGCGACACTTCCACACAAGCCCGAGCAGGGGCATTGTCACCGCCAAAGTATTTGCCATAGACAGTGTTAACGGTGCCAAAGTCGTTCATGTCTTTGAGAAACACCGAAGTTTTTACCACATGGTCAAGGCTGGCGCCAGCCGCCTCCAGGATGGCTTTCAAGTTAGCGATCACCTGCTCGGTTTGGGCGGCGACATCCCCCTGTCCCACCAGATCCCCTGTGGTGGGGTCCAGGGCAATTTGGCCAGCCACAAAGATCAGCTGTCCAGTGACGGCGACAGCCTGGTTGTAGGGGCCGACGGGGGCGGGAGCTTGGTTGGTGTTGATGATTGTGCGTTCCATGGATGGGTGGGGGTGATGGGTGGATGGGGAGGTGATGGGGTGATGGGGAGGTGGGGTGATGGGGAGGTGGGGAGGTGATGGGGTGGATGGGTGGATGGGTGGATGCGTAGGGGCGGACCTATGTGTCCGCCCTGGTGGGGGAATGGGGAAGAGGAGAATTTTGAATTTTCTGTCTTCTGCCTTCTGCCTTCCTACCCTGGTGGCCAGTCGATGCCAAAGCGGGGGCGCTGGTGGTAAAACCGGTAATGCCAATAATCGCGCAAAATGCGATCGTGATCAAAGCAGAGCGCTGTGGGAATTTCCCAGGGATGATAGGCTCTGGCAGATTTGGCGTCGTCGGCAGCGACGGGATCAGCGGTGGCAGTGGCTAGAAACACGACGCTCAGGGTATGTTTGCGCGGGTCGCGGCGGGGGTCAGAGTAGACGGCTAGTTGCTCCACCAGGGTGACCGTGAGACTGGTCTCTTCGTGGGCTTCCCGGCAGGCGGCGGCTTCGACCGACTCGCCGTAGTCCACAAAACCACCGGGTAAGGCCCAGCCCAAAGGAGGGTTGTGGCGCTCGATCAGCACGATCGGCCGATGGGGCTGGTGCAAGAGTTCGATAATTAAATCGACTGTAGGGGCAGGGTTGCGGTACTCGACCATGGGCTAGGCAGCGTCCTGGGTCAGGGTATCTTTGAACAGCTGCATAACCTTGTCCCAGGCGTCGCCAGCGGCTTCGGCGTTGTAGCTGTAACGCTGGTCGCAGAAAAAGCCATGGGTGGCCCCAGTGTAGCGAAAGATTTTGTGGGGGATTTGGCAGTGGGTGAGGGCGGCCTCGATTTGATCCACCTCCTCTAGGGGAATGAGGGGGTCTTCGGTACCGAAGAAGCCATACAGAGTACCGGTGATTTTCGGGGTGAGGCAGACGGTGGGGGGGCCACCGCCGGGGGTACTGGAGGTGAGGCCAGCCCCATAAAAACAGGCGGTGGCCTTAACCTGGGGCAGGGTGGCCGCTAGGTAGGCCACATGCCCGCCAAAGCAGAAGCCAATACAGCCGACGCCAGTTTGGGCCACATTGGGTCGGCTGTAAAGGAAGTCGATCGCCCCCTGGACATCACTGAGGAGCTCACTGGCTTTGGTGCCCATTTTGTACTGACGACCCAGGTCAAGATCGGCTTCGCTGTAGCCCACTTCAAACCCAGGGGCCTGGCGGTGGTAAATATGGGGGGCGATCGCCACGTAGCCTGCGGCAGCAATGCGCTCGGTCACTTCGCGGATGTGGCTGTTGACCCCAAACACTTCTTGCAATACCACTACACCGCCAAAGGGGCCATCCCGAGAGGGCTCAACCAGGTAAGCGGGAATGTTCTGCTGATCGCTAATAATGGTTACGGTTTCACTACGGACAAGGGAGGTCATAGTCACTAGGACACGCTTATCGAGATGGGCTTCATCCCTTTTACCTTACCGTTGTGGTTGGTGGAATTGTCAAAATTTATTGCGTGGCTCCCAGCTGGCCCGCTTTGATCCGACGACTTTTGGCAATTCGTCCTAAATTAACAGTACAACAGGGGTAGTTAACCAGGGAATACTAGGATAATAGTGTCCTAGGCTGATTCCATCGGCAAAACAGTGGTACGCGATCGCAGCCTGGAGGTAGTTTGGTGGTGCAATTTCATATTCAGCCCGATAGCGAGATTCCGGCCTCGACCCAGCTTTATGATCAGATTTGGTTTGCCATCGCCTCGCGCCAATATCCCCCCGGCTATCGGCTGCCCAGTACTCGGCAGCTGGCCATGCACACGGGCCTGCATCGCAACACCATTAGCAAGGTGTACCGCCAGCTAGAGGAGGCTGGCGTGGTGGAAGCGATCCCAGGTTCTGGCATTTATGTGCGTGAGCAAAGCGCCTCTGAAAGCGCTCGTCCCCAGTCCACCCTGTGGAACGAGTTTCCCCAGGCGCGGGAGGTGGTGGAAAATGGCCTGGATGAGCTGCTACGCCAGGGGTGTTCCCTGAACCAGGCACGGGAGTTGTTTTTGGCCGAAATCGACTGGCGGCTACGCTGTAGTGCCCGGGTGCTAGTGACGACCCCCAGGCAGGACATTGGGGCCGGGGAATTGATGGTGCGGGAGCTGGAAAAGGCGTTGAAAATCCCGGTGCAATTGGTGCCCCTGGAGGAATTAGAGACCATTCTGTCGCAAACGCGATCAGGCACGGTGGTCACCAGCCGGTACTTTATTAGCGAAGCGGAGGCGATCGCCGCCCCCAAAGCCGTGCGGGTGATCCCCGTGGATATCTATGACTACAAGAAAGAGCTGGGCCTGCTCAATGACCTGCCTAAGGGCACCTGTCTGGGTATGGTCAGCCTCAGTTCTGGCATTTTGCGGGCGGCAGAGGTGATTAGCTACAGCCTGCGAGGGGACGAGATTTTGCTGATGACCGCCCAAACCGATGATGCCTACAAGCTCAATGCTGTGGTTCACAGTGCCCAGACGATTGTGGTGTTTGACGAAACCAGTTTGCCGACTGTGAAGCAAGCGATCGCCGAAGCCAGAGAAGACCTGATTCGTGCTCCCCAGCTAATCGTCTGTGATAACTACATCGGCGACAAATCAATCAACCTGTTGAAACGAGAGCTGGGCCTGGATTAATGGCTACTTGGCATCATCCACCATCTGGATGGTCTTGGCTTCCACCGCAGCAGCCACTTCAGCCAAGGCCGGGTCGCTGGACAGGGAGGCCAGCATGGGGGCCGGTTTGATTAGGCCAAGCTTGGTTTTTCCATTTTCGGTAAACACAGAGATGCGGCAGGGAAGAGCCATATTCAGCCGCATATCCGCCGCCAGCACCTTAGCGGCCTGCCCTGGGTTGCAGACTTCAAACACCTGACACTGTTCCGGAAAGTCATGCCCCTTACTGCGCAGGGTGTTACCCAGGTCATGGACGTGCAACACCCCAAAGCCATGGTGCTGCACCGCCGTCGCCAAGTCAGCGGTGGCTTGCTCAAAAGACTTTTCGCTGTCAACGATGTAGTACATACTTAACTCTTCTTAACTATATATGAGTATATGGAAATATAGAGATAAATGCAAGGTGGTTTGCATGAGAGGTAGGTATTCCCAGCGTATTCCTTGACGCAGGACATCGGCCAGGAGTAGACCTCAGCGCTCGGTTATGTCCTAGCTTAGACAAGCTCGGGGTAGAGAGAAAGGCTTAGGCTGACAGCCAGAGCTTAACCAAAAACGCCGTAGCATTAATCACCAGAGCCACCGTCGCCGAAATCAACAGGGCAAAGGCCAACTGCACCACCCAGCGCATACCCTGCTCATAGTTGTCCAGGCGCTGGTTAAACTGGCCCAGGCCATCGGTGAGCTGGTCGATGGCCTGGGCATTTTTTTCGACCAGGGCTTCTATGCGGTCCAGGCGATCGTTGCTGGTAGTCATGGGCGTTGGGGATGGCGTGGATGGGTGAATGGGCGGTGGGTGAGCTTACGTCGAGCATAGCCCTCGGCACTGGCGATCGCCCAATATGTGGCCAGCAGCCGGTTGTCCTAAGTCGCTAGAAGGTACCGGCCAGGGCAGCCACACAGCGATCGCAGATAGCTGGATGCTCGCTACTTTCCCCCACATGGGTGGAGTAGTTCCAGCAGCGATCGCACTTCTGCCCCTCGGCGTCCACCACCCCCACCCCCAGGGTCTCCGACTGGCTGTGGTACTTGAGGTCCGCCAGGGGAGCGGGGGTATCCAGCAGGTCCACCTGGGAGACCAGGAACAGGTAGCGCAGCTCATCCACATGGTTGCCGTCTGGCGCCACCGCATCCGTGGGGTTCATGGCCGCGAGTTGCGATCGCAGCTCTGCATCCGCCACATACAGCAGCGCCTTGGCCTCCAGGGAGGAGCCAATATCCTTAGCACTGCGGGCCTGTTCTAGCACCTTATTCACCTCCTGGCGGATGGTACGTAGCTGGCTCCAGCGCTCCACCAGCTGGGGCTGCTGCCACTGGGCATCGAGCTGGGCCCAGCCAGCCTGGAACACCGACTGGCTAGGGACGGGGTAGGGTAGGTTTTGCCAGATGTCTTCGGCCATGTGGCAGAGGACGGGGGCAATTACCTTAGCCAGGTTTTCAATGGCGATGGCCAGCACCGTCTGGCAACTGCGGCGGCGGGGCGAGTCGGCGTCGCTGATGTACAGCCGATCCTTGGCAATATCCAAATAGAAGTTGGACAGGTCCACGACACAGAAATTTTGCACCGTCTGGAAGAACCGGAAAAACTGGTAGGTCTCGAAGGCGTCATTAATTTCGGCAAACACCTCGGTGATGCGGTGCAGCATGTACCGATCCAGCTCCGGCAGCTGATCGTAGGGCACCGCATTCTGGGCCGGGTCAAAGTCATGGAGGTTCCCCAGCAGGAAGCGGGCGGTGTTGCGAATCTTGCGGTACACATCCGCCATCTGCTTCAGAATGGTGCTCCCCAGGGGCACATCCGAGGAATAGTCCACCGACGACACCCACAGCCGCAGCACATCGGCTCCATAGGGGGGCTCCTGCTTTTGGTTTTTGCCGCCGTTGATCACAATCGCCGGGTCCACCACATTCCCCACCGACTTGCTCATTTTGCGGCCCTGTTCATCCAGGGTAAAGCCGTGGGTGAGCACGGTTTTGTAGGGGGCCTGGCCATTCACCGCCACGCTGGTCAGCAGACTGGACTGGAACCAGCCCCGGTGCTGGTCCGACCCTTCCAGGTACATGTCCACCGGGTAGTGGAGGGCGTCCCGCTGCTGGGCCACCGCCGCCCAAGAGGAGCCCGAGTCAAACCACACATCCATGGTGTCGGTGCCCTTGCGGTAGGTGCGACCGTTGCTGCGGTAGGGTTCGGGCAGCAGCTCTGCCTCCGACAGTTCCCACCAGGCGTCGGAACCCTTTTCGGCAAAGATCCCCTTGATGTGGGTTAGGGTGGCTTCGTTCAGCAGGGGTTCGCCGGTTTCGTCGTCGTAGAATACCGGGATCGGCAGGCCCCAGGTGCGCTGGCGGGAAATACACCAGTCCGAGCGATCGCCCACCATGGCGGTAATCCGGTTCTCTCCCTGGGCCGGAATCCACTGCACTGCTTTGATGGCGTTCAGGGCCTGTTCCCGGAAGCCTTCGACGGAGGCAAACCATTGTTCCGTCGCCCGATAGATGGTGGGCTTTTTGGTGCGCCAGTCATAGGGGTACTTGTGCACATAGGGCTCTTGCTTCAGCAGCGCCCCTGCCTGTTCCAGGGCCTCGATCACCGCTGGATTGGCATCCTTCAGTACGTTCAGCCCGGCAAAGGGACCGGCCTCTTCGGTCATGTCCCCCTTTTCATCCACCGGACAAAGCACTGGCAAGCCATAGCGCTGTCCCACCTTAAAGTCTTCTTCCCCATGGCCGGGGGCGGTGTGCACCAGGCCGGTGCCCGACTCGGTGGTCACATAGTCGCCGCCAATCAGAATCGGGCTTTGGCGATCGAATAGGGGATGGCGATAGGTGGAATGCTCTAGATCGGCCCCCTTTAGTTCAGCTTTGATCGTTAGCTCAGAACCTAGGACAGCCGCCATGCGATCGCGCAGATCCTTAGCGATGATCAAATACTTAAACGGCTGGCCCGAGGTCACCTCCACCACCGCATAGGTCAGCTCCGGGTTCACCGCTACCCCCAGGTTAGCCGGAATCGTCCAAGGGGTCGTCGTCCAGATCGCCACCCCCAGCTCACCCAGGTAAGGCTCCAGGGCCTGGGCCGTGGGCGCGGCCCCCACCATGGGAAACGCCGCATAGATACTGGGGGACGTATGCCCTTCCGGATATTCCAGCTCCGCCTCCGCCAGGGCCGTTTGGGAACTGGGGCTCCAGTGCACCGACTTCAGCCCTCGGTAGATGTAGCCCTTCAGATACATTTGACCAAACACGTCAATTTGGGCCGCCTCGTACTCAGGGGTCAGGGTCAGGTAGGGGGTCTCCCAATCTCCCCAAACCCCGTAGCGTTTAAAGCTTTCCCGCTGGCGATCCACGGTTTTCAGGGCAAAGGCCCGGGCCTTGTAGCGCAGCTTAATCGGCGTCAGGTTAGCCCTGGCCTCGGCATCCATTGCCTGGAGAACTTTCAGCTCAATGGGCAGACCGTGGCAATCCCAACCAGGCACATAGCGCACCCGGCGACCCTGCAGCAGCTGATACTTATTAATAATGTCCTTCAGGATTTTGTTGAGGGCATGACCAATGTGCAGGTCGCCGTTGGCATAGGGCGGCCCATCATGGAGCACAAACACCTTCCCAGGGTTGGTGGCCGCCAGGGTTTCGTAAATTTGGTTCTCGGCCCAAAACTGCTGTAGCTCTGGCTCGCGCTGGGTGGCGTTAGCCCGCATGTCAAAACGGGTCTGGGGCAGCAGAACGGTGTCTTTGTAGCTTTTAGTGTCAGTCACAGCCGGAGTTTGCCTAAAGGGTAAGAATGGCCCCCGCCATTATCTGAGAAAGCCCAGGTCAATTCAACCGCTGAGGGTTGGCCTAGTATCGGGGGCGCGGTTAACCATCATCTATATAGGGTAGGCCAGGACCCATGCAATTGTAGAGCCCACTTTCACCCGAGATCAAAGCGCAGCAATCGGGTCGTCTGCTGGGGCTTTACTAAGAAACCTTATGCAGGTCTTCTACCCAGCCAAGTACCCCCCACAATAAAGACACCTGTGCCGTTAGCCTAAACCGTGAATGCCATGGCCCAAAATGCCTACATGTTTCTCAGCCTCAACGGTAGCCAAATTGATGGGGAATCTACCGTTAACACCCTGGCCGGAATTGACCTGAGTCAAGCTATCGAGCTAGTGGAGTGTCGCTTTAAGGTAGGTCTGACCGAGGCCACCAACCCCCGTCGTTTAGAAGGACGGCGCATCCACGCCCCTTTTTGGGGGCTCAAGCGAAGTGATAAAGCCACGCCCCAATTGTTTCAGGGCCTGGTCAATACTATGCAGGTGGATGCCAAGATCCATTTCTTTCGCCCAGATCCAGACACAGGTGAGATAGAAAATTATTTTGATATTGAACTACAACGAGGTCGCCTTAGCCAAATTGAGGGCTATTTGCCCCATCAGCTGACGCCGCATTTGGCCGGGGAGTTGTCTTTAGAAGCCTTTGAGATTGTCTATCACTCCATTCTGCTGCGACACAATATCGCTGGTACAGAGGCCCAAGATACCTTTTCGAGTGTGGCCTAGGGCGGCTAGCTGTCTGCTTTCCAGACCATCTTGATACGCAGGTTCCCCTGCCCGCCAGCCTTGGCGACGATCGCGCCCACTTCCGCGTCAATTTTGATGCCAAACTCTAGCTCAAATTCAGCGGGGGGCTGGGGGAGTTTGGCGATCGCCTCGGTGGTGCGGTTAGCCATGGCTTGAATGGTACCCATGGCCTGGGTCAGCGCCTGGGCTGACTTGGTAGCCAGTTCCGTCGGTCGCAAAGCCCCACTGCGCAGGGTGCCGTTAGTGGAGTCGATGTCGAACAGCACCAAGTTTTCCTCGGGGGAACCGGTGGTTTGAATGATGTCACTCATAAATTGCGGGTTGAACCATCAAGGCAGATTATAGGCCGTTGCCCGTTGTCCCATAGCTTCCAAGTTATGTCTAACACTAGGCCGATTCCGTAGTAACGCTAATAGACCTTCTATAACGTCCTGGGGAAAACTTCTATATCAATTTGTTCACTCAGGCTACATCCGCTAACCCACACAACGGTTAAGTCTGGTAGAGTCTGTGCAATCCTATTGTTCGCTAGATCGCTACTTAGCTAAATACCGATGAACTCTATCTATCAGACTGCCCCAGTTACCGTATTCGGTCTTTCGGCCATGCGGGGGCGATGGCTGTTTATCCCCCTGGGGGTTACCGTGCTCCTGTGCCTGGGCACCGTCTATTCCTGGAGCATCTTTAGAAAGCCGCTGGAGACGGAACTGGGCATTAGCGCCACCGAAAGCCTGTTGCCCTACACGGTAGCGCTGGTGTGTTACGCGATTTTGATGCCCATCGCTGGCTTTTTTATCCCGCGCCTTGGCCCCCGCACGGTGGCCGCCATCGGTGGGGTGGTGGTGGGGCTGGGCTACATTCTGGCCAGCTTCGCTGCTCACATTGGGGCGATTACCCTTACCTATGGGGTGATTACGGGCACCGGGGTCGGCCTGGCCTACGGGGTACCCATGGTGGTGGTAGCCCGCTGGTTCCCAGAACGTAAGGGGTTGGCCGTTGGTCTCACCATTATTGGGTTTGGCCTATCGCCTTTGGTCACAGCACCTCTGGCCAATAGTTTGATCGGCAGCATTGGGGTGCGGCCGACCCTACGACTGTTGGGCATGGTATTTACGGTGGTAATTGTGGCGATCGCCGCTACCCTCAAGCTCCCCCCTCAAGATTGGCAGCCCACCCAGGGTCATCAGGGTCAAGGGGTCGCCACCGCAGCCCAGACCTATCCCCCCCATTTACTCAAAAGCCGATCCTTCTACGGCCTTTGGATCTGTTACATCATCGGTACCCTGGTGGGCCTGAGTGCCATTGGCATTTCCAGCCCGGTGGGAGAAGAAATCATCAACATTAACCCCACGGTGGCGGCTCAAAGTGTGGCCCTATTTGCCCTGTTCAACGGCGTCAGTCGGCCCCTGTTTGGCTGGCTTACTGATCGTTATCGTCCCCATCAGGTGGCGATCGCCTCCTATAGTTTGATGTTGGTAGCCTGCATTTTGATGGTAAACGCCCAGACCGGCCAGGTGGTTACCTATCTGGCGGCGTTCAGTCTATTTTGGTTTTGCCTGGGGGGCTGGCTGGCGATCGCACCAACTACCACCCTGCGATTATTTGATCCTGACCACTATGCCCAAAACTACGGGATTGTGTTTACCGCCTATGGCATTGGGGCACTGATGGGCACCCTAATCGCTGGCCAAATTCGGGACTGGTGGGGCACCTATACCTATGCCTTTTACCCCATGGCGTTGTTGGCAATCATCGGCATCGTCGTGGCCAGCCTGATGCTCAAGCCCGATCCAATCAGACGCTAAAGTAGCCTAAAATACATTTCCCCCTTCCCCTTACCGGCACAATCCAAAGCAACCACCCAATGTGACGGCTGCCCGTTCGCCATGCGCATTTTATTAGTCGAAGACGATCGCCACCTGGCCGATTCCCTAGCAGAAGCGCTGACCGCCCAGCAGTACACTGTCGATGTCGCCTGCGACGGCGAAGCCGCCTGGCAAAACATGGCCACCTACCCCTACGACCTGGCCCTACTGGATGTCACCCTACCCCGCCTGGATGGTCTGCAATTATGTCAGCGGTTGCGGGTGCAGGGGTACCAGTCCCCTGTGCTGATGCTGACCGCCAGGGATACCAGCCGAGACAAGGTGGCGGGCCTAGATGCTGGCGCAGATGCCTATATGGTCAAGCCCTTTGACCTGTCAGAGCTGCTGGCCCAAATTCGGGCCTTGTTGCGGCGGGGGCAGTCTGGCCACAACTCCTGCCTCAACCACCAGGGACTACAGCTGAACCCCACTACCTACGAGGCGATTTATGGCGATCATCCCCTGCGCCTCACCCCCAAGGAGTTCGCCATTCTAGAGTTGCTGCTGCACAATGGTCGTCGGGTGTTGAGCCGTCCCTTTATTATTGAATCCCTCTGGCCCTTGGGGGAAGCTCCTGGCGAGGAAACGGTAAAGGCTCATATCAAGGGGTTACGCCACAAACTCCGGGCCGCTGGAGCCCCACGCACCTTTATTGAGACCGTTCACGGGTTAGGGTATCGCCTGAAGCCGTAGGACTACGGCCACTTTACCCCCCCGCCCCCCAATTCTGGGGGGATCTGAAGCCTCCAAAGTTGGGGGTTTGGGGGCCAAAACCCCCATAGGCAATATTCTTTTACAACCATGAAACAACCCTGGGGAACGTCAGTCCACCCAGGGTAAACACACTGTCACAGTGGTGCCTTGGTGCTCTTGGCTGTGGATGGATAAGTTACCCTGGTGCCGCTCTACACAGGTTTTAACCACCGCTAGACCCAGCCCTGTGCCGGGGATATCCCCCACATTGTCGCCCCGGTAAAAGGTTTCGCAGATGCGAGCTTGGGCTATGGCTGGGATCCCAATCCCTTGATCTTGCACCCGGAAAGTAAGGGTCTTAGCGGTTTGGCTCAGATGCAGACAAATGGGGCTGTGGGCAGGGGAGTATTTAATTGCATTAGAGAGCAGGTTAAGCAAGATCGATCGCACCAGCTTGGGGTCCACATAGGCCTGGGGGCTAGTGAGTTGGGCCTCGACGGTGATGGTTTGGCCGGGGTGTAGTTCTGGTTGCAGTTCGTCGACAAGTTGTTTGCTCAGGTGGGTAACATCGACAATTTCTGGGGCCAGGTCCAGGTGGTTGGCTTCGGCCCGGGATAGGGTCAAAATATCGCTGAGCAGCTGGGTCATACGTTTGGTGATGGTCTGAATCCGCTCAATGGTTTTAGCCCTTTGCCCCTCAGACCAGGTCTGGTGGTTCGCCGCTAGGGATTGGGCCGACACCAAGATAATGCTGAGGGGGGTGCGCATTTCGTGGGAAGCCATGGAGAAAAAGCGCAGTTTCAGATCACTGATTTCGCGGGTGCGCTCGACTTCCGCCTGCGATCGCGACAGCACCAGCAGTAAACTTCCGGTCAACAATAGCCCCAGCACCAGGGTAGAGGTGGCCCCCCAGGGAAAGGTGGCGATCCCCCCGCTAGTGGGGTCAAATTCAATCGCCCATTCCCGCTGGGCAAAGGTCAGGGTTTGGCGACAGGCGGCAACGGTCGGGCAAAGGCTACTGCGGCTGACAGACCTCAGGGGGGCTGGGTTGGCGGGGATACTCACCTGCTGGGATGTGGTGGCGTATTGGCCCAGAAACTGCTGGTCCGGCGGCCCAGTCAGGTCATAGAGTCGAAAGTCAACGGTGTAGCTAAAGTCTTGCAAGGCCTCTTCTACCACGTCGGCCACCCTGAAAACCCCCAGGACATAGCCCAGCAGAGGGTCGGGGGACCTGGGCGAGCCCTGGGCAGAGTTCCCCTCGGCGAAAATCGGTAGAAACACCAGAAAGCTGTATTGTTCAGCCGCCGTTTCCTGCACCAGCCGAATTCGGCCGGTGGCCGCCAGGTGACCCGTGTCGCGGGCCTGGTCCAGGGCGGCCCGGCGAATGGGGTCGGAGGCCAGATCATAGCCCAGGGCGACTTCGTTCCCCTCCCAGGGTTCTACATAGGTGACAGGAATATAGTCGGGACGATCTGTAGCCGGACCCAGTTGTCCATTGGCATACCGTTCAGTGATAGTGGCGGTACCTCGTCCCAGTTGGGTCAGGTGCTGCTCATACTGGGGGCGATCGCCATGATCAATCCGGGGTGCCCATTCCAGAGCCTGAATGCCAGGGTAAACCATCAGTGCCCGTTGCACAAACCGGCCAAACATCGCCTCAGTGACCTGATTATCAGCGACCCGATATAAATCTTGAATCGACAGCAGTACATCGGTATAACGATTCAAGTTACGCTGCAGGGCTGTGGTCAGGTTATTGCTTTGTTGCTGAAACTGAGTCCGGCGACTGAGTTGTTCCCAGCGATTGACCCACAGAGCCATCATCATCGACAGCACAATTCCGCACCCCAGGGCAAGCCCCATAGTGAGGTATCGAGTTAGGGGAGACAGGCCCCTATCTTCCCGAATTCTTCCCGAACTTTTCCTCAAATTATTCCCATTCATTCCCTAAGGTGAGGGGCAATTCTTTTAGAAGTTCTTTAGGGTATCAAGGCTAAATTCAGTTACGCAACCGTAGCCTGACTAGCAGAGGTTTAATCCACAATTCTGCGAACTAAAACGTATCACATTTTACTGTTTTTTGGCAATTGGTCTGACAATTTAACCGACGTTATAGCTATTGACTGGGTGGTTGTTCCATGAAAGTAAGACGACGTGACATGCTGCGCATAGGGGGCGGTGCCATGGCTAGCATGGCCCTGTCTACCATGCTCAAAGGTTGTGGTAACGGCCAGTCTGAGGCCTCTGGAGAGGTTGAATCTGGCGAGGGCAACAGCAACGGCAATACCCTGACCATGGTGCAGGGTTCAGGATTTCCGAATAGCTTAGATATTCACCGGGTGGGAACAAATCGTCCCGCCTATGGGGTATCTTGGGCCCTGTACGATCGCCTCATGACCTTTGGCTCTACCACCCTAGAAGACGGTACCGAATCCTACGATTTCACCACCCTGGAACCGGAGCTGGCCGAGGGTTGGGAAATGGCAGATGATGAGATGTCTGTGACCTTTTTCCTGCGCCAAGATGCTACCTTTCACGATGGCGCTCCGGTAACAGCCGCCGATGTAAAATGGTCCTTTGATCGAGCCATTTTAGTGGGTGGTTTTCCGGCCTTTCAGATGAAAGCTGGCGCCCTAGAAGATCCCGACCAGTTTGAGGTGGTGGATGATCATACCTTTCGGGTGAAATTCATCCGTCCCGACAAACTCACCATGATGGATTTGGCGGTACCGGTGCCGGTCATTATCAACTCAGAATTGGTCAAGCCCCACATCACCGAAGAAGACCCCTGGGGCACTGAGTGGGTCAACAACCACGATGCCGGGGGTGGAGCTTACAAACTAGGCGACTATCGCCCCAACGAGCGCATCACCCTGGTGCGGTTTGAGGACTGGAAGTCGGGTTCCCTACCGGCTATGGAAAATGTGATTCTGCTGAATGTGCCCGAGGCCGGCAACCGCCGCGCCCTGCTGGAACGGGGGGACATCGACATCAACTTCGACCTGACGGAGCGGGACACCCAGGAACTGGGCGAGATGGATCGCTTCCAGATCGTGTCTACCCCGATTGAAAACTGCACCTACTCCCTAGATATGCACGCCCGCCCCGATCTCAACGGGGCGGCCAATCCCCTGGCCGATGCCCGGGTGCGCCAGGCGATCGCCTACAGCGTGCCCTATGACGACATCATGGCCACTGCCTTTTACAGCCAGGCGGTGCCCCTGTTTGGGGCCGACAGCATCGAGCCTTCTACCCCCGACTGGCCCCAACCTCACCCCTACACCAAAGACCTAGACCAGGCCCGGGAACTGCTGGCAGAAGCCGGTTACCCCGATGGCTTTGACACCACCATTGCTTTTGACCTGGGCAACCAGGCCTGGGCCGAACCCATGGTGGTCCTGGTGCAGGAATCCCTGGCTGAAGTGGGCATCAACGCCACCATTGAACGGGTACCCAGTGCCAACTTCCGCTCAGTGTTAGTCGAAAAAAGTCGGCCGATCATCGTCAACCCCTTTGGTGGCTGGCTCAACTACCCTGACTACTTCTTCTTCTACGCCTACCACGGCCAAGACGCCACCTTTAACGGCGGCTCCTACAGCAACCCGGAAATGGATGAGCTGATTGACAACGCCCTGGCCACCGCCCCCGGCGAAGGCAACTACGAGGAGTATGTCAAAGGCTTTATTCAGATGGCCTGGGAGGAAATGCCTCGGGTGCCGATTGTACAGCCCGTGCTATCGGCGGCCATGCAGCCCAATGTGAATGGCTACCGCTACTGGTTCCACCGCCAGGTAGACTTTCGCACCATTGAAAAAGCCTAGGACAGGAGAAAGACCATGGCTCGGGCAACCACAGCACAACTGATTGGCCAGCGGCTTCTGGGTTCGATTCCCAGTGTGATTGGGGTGGTAATCGTCACCTTTATTTTGACCCGGGCCTTGCCCGGAGACCCCGCCGCCTTTTTGGCTGGCCCTGCCGCCACCCCCGCCGCGATCGCAGACATTCGCACCAGCCTAGGGCTCGATCGCACCCTGCCGGAGCAGTTCTTCCTCTATGTAGGGGCACTGTTTCGGGGGGATTTGGGCCTGTCATATACCACCGGTCAAACGGTGGTGTACGACCTGATCACCCGCCTGCCTGCCTCCCTAGAGCTAACTGGGGCGGCTTTGATCTTTGCGATCGCCCTGTCCCTGCCCCTGGGTATTCTGGCGGCAGTGCGACCCAACTCCTGGATGGACCACGGGGTGCGGGTACTGGCGACTGCCGGGGTGTCCATGCCCACCTTCTTTACCGGCCTGTTTTTGGTCTATATCTTTTACTACTTGCTGGGCTGGGTGCCCGCCCCCACCGGTCGCATCGATCTGTTGTTCAGTTCGCCCCCTCGGGCGACCGGCTTTTTCTTAATCGATAGTCTGCTGGCTGGCGATATGCGGGGGTTTTGGGCCTCTGCCCGGCAGCTGTTTTTACCGGCCGTCACCCTCGGTCTGTTTGCCCTGGCCCCCCTGGCCCGCGTCACCCGGGCCGCCATGCTGGCCATCTTGTCCAGCGACTTCATCCGCACCGCCCGGGCCAGCGGCCTCCCCCCCCGGCAAATCCTGTTCGGCTACGCCTTTCGCAATGCCCTGCTGCCGGTGGTTACCACCCTGGGGGTCGTGTTCTCCTTTCTGCTGGGGGCCAACATTCTGGTGGAAAAGGTGTTCGCCTGGCCCGGCATCGGCTCCTATGCAGTAGAAGCCCTGGTAGCCTCCGACTATGCCCCGATCCAGGGGTTCATCCTCACCATGGCGTTGTTGTATGTGCTGCTAAACCTGGTGATCGACCTGCTCTATGTGGTCATCGATCCCCGCGCTGGCGTCGATGGGTAAGGGCCTCATCCGGGCAGGGCGGACAGCTATGCATTTGAAGAACGAAGAACGTAGGGCGTAGCCCGTGCGCAGCAGAACGTAGGGCGCAGCCCGTGCGCAGCAGAACGTAGGGCGTAGCCCGTGCGCAGCAGAACGAAAAGGAAAGAATTCAAAATTCAAAATTCAAAGTTCAAAATTCAACCCACCCCTACCCCTCCCAGGAGGGGATCCCAAAATCCAAAATCCAAAATCCAAAATTCCCCATCTCCCATTCCTCCGCCAGGGCGGACACCCAGGTCCGCCCCTACGCATCCACCCACCTCCCCACCTCCCCATCTCCCCCACTTCCCACCTCCCCATCTCCCCCACCTTCCCCACTCCCCATGACCACCACCCTCCGCCACACCCGCTATGTAATCAGCGAAAACTGGGTCACCTTTGGAGCCTTTGCCCTATTTTTGGGCTTTGTGCTGCTGGCCATCTTTGGCGATGCGATCGCTCCTTACAACCCCATTGCCAGTAACTCCGCAAACGCCTTCCGTCCCCCCAGTTGGAGCCACTGGTTCGGCACCGACCAACTGGGGCGGGATATCTTTAGCCGGGTTGTGGTTGCCACCCGGCTGGATCTGGGCATTGCGGTGCTGGCGGTGGCCCTGTCTTTTTTGGTAGGTAGCGCCATGGGCACCTGCGCTGGCTACTTTGGGGGCTGGACCGACCGGATCATCTCCCGTCTGGTGGATACCCTGATGGCCTTTCCCCTATTTGTGCTGGCCATGGGCATGGTAGCCGCCCTGGGCAACACCATCGAAAACATCATCTACGCTACCGCCATCATCAACCTGCCCCTCTATACTCGGGTGGTGCGATCGGAGGTGCTGGTACAGCGCCAGGCCGGTTTTGTGGATGCCGCCCGGTTGGTGGGCAATGGCGACTGGCGGATCATGGCCCGCCACCTGTTTCCCAATGTGATGCCCGTGATGATGGTGCATGTGTCGTTGAATATGGGCTGGGCCATTCTCAATGCCGCCGGTCTGTCATTTATCGGCCTCGGGGTCCAGCCCCCCACCCCAGAATGGGGAATTATGGTGGCCGAAGGCGCCAACTATATTATCTCCGGTCAATGGTGGCTGGCCCTTTTCCCCGGTGCTGTCTTGATGTTGGCCGTGTTTTGCTTCAACCTGCTCGGCGACGGCCTCAGGGATTTGATTGATCCACGGATGAGGACTTAGGGGGAGTGATGGGTGGATGGGTGGATGGGTGGATGGGTGGATGGGTGACGGGGAAATTTTGAGTTTTGAGTTTTGAGTTTTGGATTTTGGATTTTGGATTTTTTTGGATTTTGAACTTTGTAAGTCCTGGGGACTGGTTCTGCCTACGCGCAGCGTCTCCGTAGGAGAGATTTTGGATTTTGGATTTTAAATGTCCTATCTTTCTCTCCCCATCTCCCCACCCTCCCCATCTCCCCCTCTCCCCACCCTCCCCCTCTCCCCCCCCTCCCCCCCCCCCCACCCCCCCCCCCCCCCCCCCCC